>NZ_AKJT01000038.1 GCF_000282195.1 Pseudomonas sp. GM18 | reverse complement strand
CTGCCGAAGGCTGCGATCTTTTGATTTTGCTTTTTTCAAGATCAAACGATCGCAGCCTTCGGCAGCTCCTACGGGGGCGGTGTAAACCTCTCGGGGAGAATAATAAGAAATGCACGACAACCATTTGAGTCGCCATGCCCAGCAAGTGTTGACCGTGACCCAGGGTAAATCCCACCTGCACGGTCCCGGCAGCGATCCGTCCATTGCCCGCTCCTGGCTGCGTTGCCTTGAGGACTATCACCTCGACCCGGCCCTGACCATGGCGCCGACGGTGCTGGAACATGGCCGCATCCTGGAAAGCCGCGAACGCTTGCAGCAAGTGCTGCAGATTGCCGGCAACGAAATGACCAGCCTCCACCAGCAACTCTCCGGCGCCGGCCATGCCGTGTTGCTGACCGACGCCCGTGGGGTGATCCTCAACTGCGTCACCGCGCCCGCCGAACGAAAGATTTTCGAGCGCGCCGGCCTTTGGCTGGGCGCCGACTGGAGCGAAGCTTGCGAAGGCACCAACGGCATCGGCACCTGCCTGGTGGAGCGCCAGTCCCTGACTATTCACCAGGACGAACATTTTCGTGGCCGTCATACCGGCCTGACTTGCTCGGCAAGCCCGGTGTTCGATCCTCATGGTGAGCTGTTGGCGGTGCTCGACGTGTCTTCGGCGCGTCACGAGGTTTCGCGGCAGAGCCAGTTTCACACCATGGCCCTGGTCAACCTGTCGGCGAAGATGATCGAGAGCTGTTATTTCCTGCGTTACTTCGACAATCAATGGCTGCTGCGTTTTCACTTGCAGGCCGAATCCGTCGGGTTGTTCAGCGAAGGGTTGCTGGCGTTCGACGGGGAAGGGCGGATCTGTGCGGTCAATCAGAGTGCACTGAATTTGCTGGGGCATATTCGCGGCGGGCTGTTGGGCCAACCGGTGGAAGCGTTCTTCGATTGCTCGCTGGATGAATTGCTCGGCCGCGCGAGCGCCAATGCCAGCGCCAGTTGGCCGTTGCGCACCCGCGACGGGCGACGGCTGTTTGCTGTGTTGCGCGGGCAGCCGCGCAGCATTCCTGCACCCGTGGTGCAAAGCCCGGCAGTGGCCGAGCGTCCACGGCTGTCGGGTATTTGCCTGGGTGATGCCGCATTGCAGGAAGACTTCCGCAAGGCCTTGCGGGTGTTCGAACGAGACGTGCCCTTGCTGATCAACGGTGAAACCGGCTGTGGCAAGGAGGCTTTCGCCAAGGCCGTGCATCAGGCCAGTCAACGGGCGGAAAAATCGTTCGTCGCCCTCAATTGCGCGGCGATCCCCGAAAGCCTGATCGAAAGCGAGTTGTTCGGCTATCGCGGCGGCAGTTTCACCGGTGCCCGCAAGGAAGGCATGCGCGGCAAGTTGCAGCAGGCCGATGGCGGCACTTTATTCCTGGATGAAATCGGTGACATGCCGCTGAGCATGCAAACCCGGCTATTAAGGGTGCTGGAAGACCGTCAGGTGGTGCCGATTGGCGGCGAGCCGGAATCGGTCAATGTGCGGATCATCAGCGCCACTCACCGTAACCTGCTCGAAAGGGTGCAAGACGGCAGTTTCCGCGAGGATTTGTATTACCGGCTCAATGGGCTGGAAGTCGCATTGCCGGCGTTGCGCGAGCGTACGGACAAATCACAGTTGCTCGACTTTCTGCTGGCCGAAGAGGCGGGCGGGGAGACGGTATTGATTGATGCAGCGGCGCGACAGGCCTTGCTGGATTTTGCCTGGCCGGGGAACGTGCGGCAGTTGCGCAATGTGCTGCGGACCCTGGCGGCGTTGTGTGACGGCGGTCGGATCGGGCTGGAAGATTTGCCGGCGATGATTCGTCAAGCACGGCCGGTGACGGTGGCGACGATTGAAGAACCGTCCGAGTTTCCACTGGACGATGCCGAGCGGTTGGCGTTGCTCAACGCACTGGAACAGCAGCGCTGGCATATGACTCACACCGCCGAGCAGCTGGGCGTGAGCCGCAATACCCTCTACCGGAAGCTGCGTAAACACGGCATCGCCCGATAACCGTTTTTGACTGATCGTTCCCACGCTCTGCGTGGGAATGCCTCCCCGGACGCTCTGCGTCCGCTTTTGGGACGCAGAGCGTCCCTTGCTGCATTCCCACGCAGAGCGTGGGAACGAGCGTGGTTACAGCTAAAGAGTGCGATTTTCCCCTCCCTACGCTAACCTGCGGCCATGTTTTACGAGGTCGACTATGCACATTCATATTCTTGGTATTTGCGGCACTTTCATGGGTTCGATGGCGGTTCTGGCCAAAGAGCTGGGCCATCGCGTGACCGGCTCCGATGCCAACGTCTATCCACCGATGAGTACTCAGCTGCAAGCCCAGGGCATTGAGTTGACCCAGGGTTACGACCCGGCGCAGCTCGATCCGGCCCCGGACCTGGTGGTGATCGGCAATGCCATGTCCCGCGGCAACCCGGCCGTCGAGTACGTGCTGAACAAAGGCCTGCCGTATGTCTCCGGCCCGCAATGGCTGGCGGATCACGTATTGCAAGGCCGCTGGGTGCTGGCAGTTGCCGGCACGCATGGCAAAACCACCACCAGCAGCATGCTCGCCTGGGTGTTGGAGCATGCGGGCATGAGCCCGGGTTTCCTGATCGGCGGCGTGCCGCAGAATTTCTCAGTGTCGGCGCGTCTGGGCGATACGCCGTTCTTCGTGATTGAAGCCGACGAATACGACAGCGCGTTTTTCGACAAACGCTCCAAGTTCGTTCACTACCGCCCGCGCACGGCGATCCTGAACAATCTGGAGTTCGATCACGCCGACATCTTCCCCGACCTGCCGGCAATCGAGCGGCAGTTCCACCATTTGGTGCGGACCATTCCGAGCGAAGGCCTGGTGATCCATCCGACCACTGAACCGGCCTTGCAGCGCGTGATCGAGATGGGCTGCTGGACCCCGGTGCAAACCACCGGCGCCGGCGGTCAATGGCAGGTCAAACTGCTCAGTGAGGATGGCTCGAAGTTCGAAGTGATGTTCGAAGGCGTCGCTCAAGGCGTGGTCGAGTGGGACATGACCGGTCAGCACAACGTCGCCAACGCCTTGGCCACCCTGGCTGCCGCGCGTCACGTCGGTGTCGTGCCGTCGATGGGCATCGCGGCACTGAGCGCGTTCAAAAGCGTGAAGCGTCGGATGGAAAAAGTTGCGGAAGTCCGTGGCATCACCATTTACGACGACTTCGCCCACCACCCGACCGCCATTGCCACCACCCTTGACGGTTTGCGCAAGCGCATTGGCGATGCGCCGTTGATCGCGATCATCGAACCGCGCTCCAACTCCATGAAGCTCGGTGCTCACCGTGATGGCTTGCCGGAAAGCGTGGTCGATGCCGATCAGGTGATCTGGTATTCGCCGGCCAACCTCGGCTGGGACCTGGGCGCCACGGCGGCGTTGTGCACGGTGCCGTCGATTGTCAGCGATTCGCTGGAAGGCATCATCGAGCGCGTGAAGAGCCAGGCCCAGCCCGGCACTCACGTGGTGATCATGAGCAACGGCGGCTTCGGCGGCCTGCACGGCAAACTGGCCGAGGCGCTGCAATGAACAATGGTCCGGAACGCATCACGCTGGCGATGACCGGCGCTTCGGGCGCCCAGTACGGCTTGCGCCTGCTCGACTGCCTGGTGCGTGAAGACCGCGAGGTGCACTTCCTGATTTCCAAGGCCGCGCAACTGGTGATGGCCACCGAGACCGATGTCTCGCTGCCGTCCAAGCCGCAGATGATGCAGGCCTTCCTCACTGAATACACCGGTGCCGCCGCCGGGCAGATTCGGGTGTACGGCAAGGAAGACTGGATGTCGCCGGTGGCTTCGGGCTCCGGCTCGCCAGCGGCGATGGTGGTGGTGCCGTGTTCCACCGGGACCTTGTCGGCTATCGCGACCGGGGCCTGCAACAACTTGATCGAGCGGGCGGCCGACGTGACGTTGAAGGAGCGCCGCCAGCTGATTCTGGTACCGCGCGAGGCGCCGTATTCGAGCATTCATCTGGAGCACATGCTCAAGTTGTCGAACATGGGGGTGACGATTCTGCCGGCATCGCCGGGCTTCTATCATCAGCCGCAAACCATTGATGACTTGATCGACTTCGTCGTGGCGCGAATTCTCAATCTGCTGAACATTCCGCAAGACATGCTGCCGCGTTGGGGCGAGCACCACTTGAGCAGTGATGAATAAGCTGCTGATCATTCTGTTGGCGGTGCAACTGGCGGGCTGCGCCACGGCGCGCACCCTCGATGCCGCCAAACCCGGGGCGCCGGTGGTGTATTCGGGGACGCGTCTGGATTTGTATGCAATGAACGGCGGGTGCTGCGCCATGGACAGATTTGGCGCGGAGGCGCCGAGTTATCCCGGTGTTGATCTGCCAGCCAGTGCGTTGCTCGACACACTGCTGTTGCCGTTGTCGTTGTTGACGGTTTTAGGTGTTGGGTTTCAGGCGACCGGCGGATTATAAAAGCAAAAGATCGTCCGAACGCGGCCCGAGCCTTCGGACGATCTTTTGATCTTACTTACCTAACTTGCGTAATTCATCCGACTCGACAATCCGCACGCCATCCTGCTCTTCCAGCGCCAGGCGCCACATGGCGCGGGCCAGTTGGCAGGCTTCAATGCCGTGGTATTTGCCCGGAATCAATTTCGACAACGGACCGGCGACCCGCTCGGCCAGTCGCGGCTCGGCGCGATCGCCCAACAACAGCGATGGCCGGCAAATGGTCAGCTGCGGCCAGTTCTGCGCGCGCAATGCGTGTTCCATCTCGCCTTTAACCCGGTTGTAGAAAATCGAGGACCTGCGATCGGCCCCCAAGGCACTGATCACGATCAAGTGGCGTGCGCCCATCTCCCGTGCACGTTTGGCGAAGGCCACGACCATGTCCAGGTCCACCGCGCGAAACGCTTGCTCGGAGCCGGCCTGCTTGATCGTAGTGCCGAGGCAGCAGTAGGCGACGTCGACGCGGCCGTTCAATTGCGGCAGAAACACCGTCGGGTCACCGACCGGGTTTTCCAAGTGAGGATGCTCGGCCAGTGGCCGGCGTGAGGGTGCCAAGACGCGTGCAATCGTTGGCTCATTGAGCAGACGGTCAAGCAAATGTTCACCGGTTAACCCGGTAGCTCCGGCAAGCAATACATGCTGAGGCGTCAAGTACATAAAAAATCCCCCTTGATACTGTTCAGCTTAGTTGCTCTTTTCATCCTTGCTGATAGAGACACTTTGCAGTGCCTTTCGTGCCTGCTGCTTACGTAATAATTGCCAGTGGGCGAGTACGGCTTTCGGTGCCCAGATCTGTGGCTCGGAGGCTTCGAAGTTGTCGGCCAGCTCACGTTCGGCCACGGTGGCACTGGCCCGTTTGAAGGCTTGCTCCAGATCATCGGTCTGGTTCAGCGCCTGGGCGAACAGTGCGTCGCCGAAATAAGTGAAGTTGGCTTCTTCCGAACACCCGAAGGACACCCGGTCGGCGCGCGAGGCGGTCATGATCAGGGTGTGTTCGTCCTTGAGGGCAGGGATGAAGCCGCCGGAATAACAGGACGAAATCACGATAATCTTGTCGCGCTTCTTCAGGGGCGCGAGGACGGCGGCGAGTTCGTCGGCCGGCAGGTCGGCCAGTTCCATGCGTGGCTGGTCGAGTACCAGCTCGTGTTCACTGGAGCCATGGCTGGTCAGGTAAATGAACAGCAAGTCCTCCGGGCCACTGCGCTCGGCCAGGGTCTGGGCGGCGCGGCGCAGGTTTTCCCGGGTGGCCATCGGCCGGTCGCCGAGGTGGTCGCGATGGTTGACCAGGCGAATCTGGCCGAAAGCGCCGAAACGGCTGGCGAGCATGTTGGCGACATAGTCGGACTCACGCAGGAACACGCTCTGCTTGCCGTCGCCGCCCAGGGTCAAGGTGTACAGTTCGACCGCCGGAGTCGAGGCCGGCACGTTGGCCAGTGCTTCGTCGAGCAAGCGGCCCTGGGCCAGCAAGCCGAGTTCCAGGGTGTCGGGCAGCAGCTTGCCGTCGGCGTCGCGCACGCGCTGACTATTGATCCAGGTGCCGCTCAGCACCGTGCCATCGGTCAGCACCAACGTGCCTTTGCCCTGATAGTTGTCGCCGTCGAACTGGCCGATATAGAAACTGCCATCAGCCAGGTTCAAGCGGCCTTGGCCGGTGAAGCGCCAGTCGCTGAACTGACCGATGTAGTGACTGCCGTCGGCGCCGATCAACTCGCCCTTGCCGTTCAGTACGCCTTCCTTGAACTGACCGATCCAGACATCGCCATCGGCGTTTTCGTAGCGGCCTTTGCCATGCAGTTGATTGTTCTTGAATCCGCCGACGTAGATATCGCCATCGGCGCTGTTGAAAGTACCGTTGCCTTCCAGCTGGCCGTCGACGAAATGCCCGGTGAACTGATTGCCGCTGGCATCGCTACGCTGGCCTTCGCCGTTGGGTTTGCCGTGGGAGAACTGACCCTGGTACTGGCTGCCGTCTTCAAGTTCCAGACGACCGAGCCCTGAATATTGGTCGGCCTTGAATTCGCCGCGGTAGGTCATGGCGTTTTCTTTGAGGGTGCCTTCACCGTCCCGTCGACCGGCCTTGAAGCCGCCGGTGTAGCTGCTGCCGGTGGTGGTCAGCGTGCCCTGGCCGTCGAACAGCCCCAGCTGGAATTGCCCGCGATAGACCTCGCCGTTGCTGCCGTGCCATTCGCCCTGGCCATGCCATTGGCCTTTGTCGAACTGGCCGGCGTACCAGCTGCCGTTCGGGTAATCGATGCGGCCCTCGCCTTGCAGCAAACCGTTGACCAGATCACCGCGATAGCGTCCGCCGTCCGGCAGGCGGGCGTCGGGGGGCAACAGCGATTTGCCATCGCCGCAGGCGGTGAGCAACAGGGTCAGAGCAAGGAGTGCAAGTGAGCGCATAGCGGGATCCGGGCAATTAGGCGACGGAGTATGCCGCAGCTATGTGTCGCATTTATAGAGACACGGCACAGACACAGCGCGAAACAGCGTGAGCTGTTTCGCAATCAGGCATGTGTCAGACGAAGCAGAGAGACAGTGGCTCGGCGATATACGCCGGTTTGTCCGACCCTTCGATTTCCAGCGTGGCGGTGGCCTTGAGCAGCCATTGGCCGGGTTTCTTCTCGGTGACGTCGTTCATGTCGACCTTGAGTCGAACCCTGGAGTTAACCTTCACAGGCTGGATGAAACGCACGCTGTCCAGGCCATAGTTGACCACCATCTTCGCGCCTTCGGGCAGGATGAGGATGTCTTCCATCAGTTTGGGGATCAGCGACAACGACAGGAAACCATGGGCGATGGTGCTGCCAAAAGGCGTTTGCGCGGCTTTGACCGGGTCGACATGGATGAACTGATAATCGCCTGTGGCTTCTGCGAACAGGTTGATGCGTTCCTGGTCGATGGTGAGCCATTGGGAACGTCCGAGTTCCTTGCCGACATAATCTTTGAGCTCTGCAACTGGAACATAGGGCATTGAGACTCTCCTTGGGTTCATCGGATTTATAGTTTTTCGAGTGGGGGACTTGACCTCCCTGCAAACCACTTTAGATCAACATGACAAATTGCTCCGGTCAACTGACCATGCTTTTGGCGAATGCCGACTCATAGCGTGCTTATAATGTCCGGCCCCTTCTTGGTGGGGGAGAGTGCGGGAGAAGATGGATGTTGTTACGTGGCCTGACCTGGCTGGTGCTGTTTCAATTGCTCGGCACTGCCCTCAATCATTTGATATTGCCGGTGCTGCCGGGGCCGATTATTGGCCTGCTGTTGCTGCTGGGGTATCTGATTAGCTGCGGTCAAGTCGGCGAACCGCTGAACCTTGCGGCCAGCAGCCTGCTGCGTTACCTGCCGTTGCTGCTGGTGCCGCCGGCCGTGGGCGTGATGGTCTACGCCACTGACATTGCCGCGGATTTCTGGGCGATCACCGGTGCGCTGGTGTTGTCGCTGGTGCTGTCGATGGCCTTCGCCGGGGTGCTGATGCAGCGCATGATCAAGCGCCATGCCCATCCCGAGGACAGCCAATGATGTTCGACTGGCACGGCGCCTGGGCGTCGGTGATTCATCATCCACTGTTCGGTATCGGCATTACGCTGGGCGCGTATCAATTGGTGCTGGCGGCGTTCGAGAAAACCCGCTGGATATTTCTGCAACCGGTGCTGGTCTCCATGTTGCTGGTCATTGGCGTGCTGGTCAGTTGCGGCCTGAGCTACGTTGAGTACCGCAAGAGCACCGAGATCCTCAGTATCTTGCTCGGGCCGGCCACCGTTGCGCTGGCGGTGCCGCTGTACCTCAACCTGCGGCGGATTCGACAGTTGTTCTGGCCGATATTTACTACGCTGGTGATAGGCGGTGTGGTCGCCACGGGCATGGGTGTGCTGCTGGGTTGGTGGTTCGGCGCCGAACACATGATCCTGATGACCATGGCCCCCAAGTCGGTTACCTCGCCGATTGCCATGCTGGTGGCGGAGCAGATTGGTGGCGTCGCGGCGCTGGCGGCGGTGTTCGTGTTGATTACCGGGGTGATCGGGGCGATCTTCGGGCCGAGTCTTTTGACCCGTCTCGGGGTCCACAGTCCAGAGGCCCGCGGCATGGCCCTGGGCATGACCGCCCATGCGGTCGGCACCTCGGTGGCCTTGCAGGAAAGTGAAGAGTGCGGCGCCTTCGCGGCGCTGGCGATGAGTCTGATGGGCGTGGCCACGGCGGTGTTCCTGCCGTTGGCGGTGTCGATGGTGGTGTAAGGAAATGTCTATGAGTCTGCCGCTTTTCCCGCTGAATACAGTGCTGTTTCCCGGCTGCAACCTCGATTTGCAGATATTCGAGGCGCGCTACCTGGACATGATCGGCCGCTGCATGAAGCAGGGCGGCGGTTTCGGTGTGGTGTGCATCCTCGAAGGCAGCGAAGTCGGCGCCGCACCCGAAGGCTTTGCCATGGTCGGTTGCGAAGCACGGATCACTGATTTCCAGCAGCAGGACAACGGCCTGCTAGGCATCCGGGTGCAGGGCGGGCAGCGTTTCCATGTGCTGAGTACCGAAGTGCAGCGCGATCAACTCATCGTCGCCGAAGTCGAGTGGCTGGACGAGGAGCCGGAGCAACCGTTGCAGGATGAAGACGCCGATCTGGTGGCGTTGCTCAAGGCCCTGGCCGAGCACCCGATGGTCGAGGCGCTGAACATGGGCACCGAAGCGGCGGGTCAGCAGTCGCTGGCCAATCAGCTTGCTTATCTGTTGCCGTTCTCCGAAGAAGACAAGATCGACCTGCTGCAACTCGACGATCCGCAGCAGCGGCTGGATGCGATCCAGGCGCTGCTCGATGAGTTGCAGGGGGAGTTGTTTGCCTGACGTCAGTGCAAGGTCAGACAGCGTTCGGGCTGACGCTGCCAGTCGTAAAGACAATGTCGTTGGAGAAGACATCCTGGTTGGCAGGGAAATCAAGAACGGGTTTACCTGAGTTCGCCACCTGGTCGATCAGGGCGTCATATTCATCTCTGTTCAGCTGTCCGGCCCACGTGCGTTCTTCAATGGCGTCAGCATGGCTGTCTGTCCCGTCACCGCTGTCTTCAATAGACTGCGTATGAATATCCGTGACCTTGGCTGCACGGGTCAGGTTTGAATTCACCAGCCAGATCCGATCCGCGCTGAAACCACGGCTGGATACCGAAATGTGCCCCTCCAGATCATCATCGGGAAACCAGGTTTTGCTTCCGGGCAGCGGTTTGTCGAGGGCATCCTTGTTGAAGGCATAGTTTTCCCGTGCCGGGACGACTTCGATATAGCGCGTATCGAACAGGTAGTAGAACGAAAAGCCCTGGGAGCGTCGCTTCGAGATGTATTCGCCCAGAACCGGTTGGAAAATGGCCAATGGGTCGTCGTCAACGTCGTCAACGTCGTCAGCCTGTTTTCCGGCGTGTGTGTCGAATTGGCTGTCGTAGGCGAGCGCTTCAGGGTCGACCTCCCTTGCATAGTTCACGGCATCCTTGAGACTGAAGGTCGCACTCACGGCGATCTGCTCGGTGGTACCTTCCCCAAGTGCCCCCCGGGAAAGCATGACATTATCTCTGGCGAACTCGAACGGGGTGCGGTCATCCGCTCTGAACATGGCCGGAATGTCGGATCTGGCCAGGCAATTATGCCGGTTGCGACGATAACCGACATGGCTTAGCAGGCTATTGAAAAACGTGGGCGTCAGGTGATCCTTCAAAGAGCTGGGGGCATGGCCCTGATTTCTCAGGCTCAGGATTTCAGTTTGGAACTCAGCAATAAACGGCTCGAATCGCTGGATGTCAGTCTCGTTCAGCGTCGTTTGTCTGTGAGCTTCTACCCACATCGGCAGGTCATTATTAAGGCGGTTCGGAAACTGTCCCGTCGCCGTCAGTTCAGTGCAGAGTTGTGAAAGCTGTCGAGTGGAAAGATTATAAGGCCGCAGTTTGGCGATAAAGTCGGCTTGCAACTCAACAGGTCTATGCGGGCTGCTGGTCCACAGTCGCAGGTGATCAATCAACTGCTCTCTGAGCGACGGATATTCGCGAGGCTTGACCCATTGTGGCGGCATGCCGGTGAGCGCGACTTCCTGGCGGAACCGCTCGATATCCCTACCCTCGATCCTGTACAGATTCCAGATGACATAGTCGCTCCAGAATGGCCGTAACGGCGAGTGTCGATCAATGTTGTACCCGGGTGCTTGGACGTTGATCAGGCGCTTGTCATCGTGGAAGGCCAATTGGGTCACCGGGCCGTAACTGTCATCCAGGCCTTGGTTGCGGTGCATCACAACATAACCTTGTCGGGTTTTGTTGTTTATGTCCCAAGTGTAGTGAGCGTGATCACCGAAGACGGGAGCGCTCGGATTCGCCCCGGCCGGTTGTGTAACCACGGGACGTGGCACGGGCGTAGGCACGCCGCTGCCTTGCGCGCTATTTGCGTCGATTGGCGGACGGTTGGTTTTCCAGTACAGATTAACCTTGTCGAGCATTGTTGCCAGTCGTTGCGGCGTGTAGCCCTCCAGGGTTTTGACGTATGTCTCGCGGGGCTCATTCGGACCCAGCCAGCGGCGCAGCTCGTCATACAGGTAGACGTTTTCCAGTCTTTGCGCACGAGGCTTGGCCCACCGGGGTTTCTTGCCTGTAGTGGCTGCTTCGGTGCGGAATCGCTCGATGTCATTACCGTGAATGCCGTAAAAATCCCAGAGGTCGCGATCGGTCCACGCCGGCAATAGCCTTGCGGGCTGGTTGATTCGAATCGTCGCGGGTTCAACGCCGACAAACAAACCATTGTCGTCCCTGAACGCCATACAGGATGGTGGGCCGACAGTATCGTCCAGCCCCCTTTTACGGTGCATGACCACATAACCGTGGTGATTGTTGGCGTTTTCGTTCCAAACATAGTGGTCGGTGTTGATGTAGGTGGGCGCGGCATCAGGCTGCGAGTGCTGTGCTTGGTCCAGGCGCGGGCGTTTCTCCACTGGGGGGGACGTCGAGCCTGCGGCACTTGTTGAGCTTTGCGACTGTCTTGTCCTCCATGTCTTGCGATCGTCATTGAGGTACAGGATTGGCCCGGAGGGTGTTAGATCGTCGCGCCGTTTTGCCCGGTATGCCTGGGTGTTTTCGTCCCAGCCCACCCGAACGGTGATGCCATTGTCGAGGTCGACGTAATGGAGTCTGGCAATACGCAAGCCTTCAGCGTCGGGGGCGGGCAGTGCGCTTCGAGCCTGAGACGGCAGGCGATAATGTTTCCACGGGTCGACATCGCTCAGATCGGAGGAAGGGTTGGCGCTGCTGTCACGGACGTGAGTCGACGGTCCTGCAATCGGCGTCGGAGGCGGTACCCCGGCCCCTCGGTCGACTGGATGCAGTGTACCTGCTGGTAACGTTTGCGAGGTTGTGCCCGGCTCATGGGGTCGGGTCAACGTTGATTGGCTGTCCCGTGGCAGTGGCGGGATGTTCAGCGCCGGCAGTTCCGGTGCTCTGGGTGTTGGTATTGCAGGTGTTGGAGGCTTGGGCGCCATGCTGGATTCCTTTCCAGAGGTTGCATTGGGGGCTGCCCTCAAGGGCTGCTGGTTTCGTTGACTCAGGTTTTTGTAGTGTTGGCAGAGGCTTGCGAGATGAAAACATCATCAGCGGTCAGTAGGCGTGACCAGTCGCTGTCAACGGCCAGGTTCTGCGTGTTGGCGTCGTAGTACAAAGCGCCGGATCTGCCGTCATTGAGGGATAAATGCTCGATGGGAACCAGATCGATCATAGGCATGTCGAGGCGTTGCTGGCGTCGCAGGTCGCCCAGCAGGGCGGCGGGGCCGGCATAGGAGCGGGCGTTGAGTTGTGCCAGGTGAATCAGGTCAAACTCCAGGTCGACATCGTATTGATGGCCCACGGATGACCGCACGCGGATGTTTTCCAGCGGCGTTGCCGGATCATCATGCCGGGGGACGGTGATGTGAATGTTGCCGATACGCAGCAGCGCGTCATCGAGTCTGATGTCCGGGTATTCGATGGCGGTTCTCAGGTGTTCGGTGTGAATCGTCCAAGTGGAGCCACGGCTCGCCCTGGTTGCGGCGGCAGGGGTCGAAAGTATGATCAGGCTGTCTGCTGCGGGGTAGATATCGTAGGTCGCGGCCATGCCCTCCAGCACATAGATGGCTGTTTGGAGGACCGCTTCAATATCCACGCGTTGCGCCTGTGGTTTGAGCACGATGGCCGGATGTTTCGCCGGCGCTGAGAGCATGTAGTGGCCGGTGCGTTCCATCGGCGAGAGACTGGCTTCGATCAGTTTGTCTCCCGGTTGGCGATGATCATCAAGGTATGAGTGAGTGGGGGGGCGCATCCGAAAGGACTTGCCGTCACGCATGATCAGCAGGAGTTGGCGATTGAGTTCGATCCCGGCCGCTATCAGGCTGCCCCCGACGTGGGTTCCCGTCGATGCGCGATTGCGCGCCAGATGCTTGAGGGTCAGCTGTTTTTGATCGTTAAAGCGCACCGTCAGATTGATATTGCTGTAATGCAGATAGTCAAAGTTGCCCTGGCGGGTTGAAGTGACGGTGTAGTCAACCTGCACAGCTTCGATCTCGCTGCTGTCGTAGTCCACATGAAGGGTGGTGACGATACGGTTGTTTTCTGTCCGCTCGACATTCAATAGGGTCGATGGCTGATGGCGGCAGATGAAACAGCTGAGGTCGGCTTGGGCAGGAAGGACGTATTCGCCACCTTTGAACAGGCTCGGTCGCGGTTTTTGTTGGCCGACCGCCACAATGATGACGTTGACGGTGTGGCTCGCAAGCCCTGGCAGTGTTTGAAGCAAGTCGGGTTTGAGTGAATAACCGTCCTGCGTGATGAACAGGAGCTTGTCATTCTTCAGCTCACGTTTCCCCTCATGCGATTGATAGACGTTGCGGATAGTCAGGCTGATTTCCGGCAGCTCTCCGTCGACACCGCACAGCACGACAATGACCAGCGAGGTGCCTTCGATACGCCAGGATTTAATGCGCTCGAACGGCCAATCCATTTCTATAAGGCTGTCATCCAGACCATCGTCGAGGAGAGTGGTGGCACCGCTGTTGTCAGCGATGAAATAGCGATCTGCACCAGGACCGCCGTCAAGGGTGGCATTAAAGCCTTGCGCAAGTAACTGATCATTTCCGGCGCCGCCATCGGCCCGCTCATCGGTGCCACGCAGAATGATACGGTTGGGTTGAGCATTACCGATGACATGACTGCTGGCCCCAGCCAGGGTTTCGACATTCTCGATCGAATCCAGGGTGGCGACGTCCAGGTCGGGATTCGAGCGCAGGCTTGCGATGCCGGCATCCAGGTCAATGTTGAAGCCGGCGTGGAGTGTGTCTGGGGCGATTTCACCCAGTAGCTGCAATGTATCGTTGCCAGCACCGCCAGATAAAATACTGGCCGTGTCGGTGGAGGTTTCGAGCAGTTTTGCCGCACCCTGAAACAGGAAGTGATCGTCCTTGTCTCCACCGACCAGAACTTTGCTGCCTGCGCCATAACTGAAATAGTTGGGTTTGGGCCTGACCCCGCAGACGCGATCATCGCCACCCCCCAGTTGCCAGAGAATCGCCTTGTTTTCGGTGGTGGTGCCCATAATGGCCCCGGGTATGTTGTGGATGCCTTGACTGGCGTCATACACATCGTCCGTCTCCTGCACGACCGGTTCTTTGGCGTCGACGTACCCGCTCTCGCCAGCGGCGGCATCCCAGTCAAGCTTCCAGTGCCTGACCGGCTGTAAAACGACCTGATACTTCCCGAGCACCACCGTGTCGATGCTGTCTTTCAGTTCGCCATCCAGCCAGCTGCGGGCGGCTAACGCCAGTTGCTTGCCGTAGCTGTCATTGGTCCGCGCGATCAGGTAGCGCTCCATGATGTCGGTATCCAGCGTCTGCCCGGTGAACGCGAACCAGCCCGACCGCCACCGTTCATGAATGGTCAGGTCGATGAAGTCGTCAATGTCGTCCACTTGTCGTACGGCGCTGTAGATTCTCGCGCCCATGATCAGCAGGGCGCCTGCGGCAATGCCCAGAGGCCCTGCGGAAGTGAAGCCAGCCAGTGCAGCCACCCCCAGGGCAATGCTCAAGCCGGCGCTGGCCAGGCTAAGTGCACCGTTGAAGTAGAGATCCTGAGCGGCTTTGCCCTTGGCAGTGGACGCTTCGTTGAAGGATTTGATGGCACTGTAGAGATCGAACGGCAGTGTCAGCGCACTGGCGATCAGTCCCGCGCTACGCGCCAGCCACTTACCAGCAGTGGTCGCCTGGAAACCGTTGAACACAGCGGCGCCATTTTGCAGCATGGCGCGTCCGGCCTTCTCCACTCCGCGCTCGACGATCAGTGAAGCGCCTTCGCTTGCAATGCCCCCCAAATTGATCAGCACGTCTGGGGTGTCACCTTTTTTGAGTGCGTCGGCGGCGCCCATAATGCCGCTGTAAATACCGTAAGCCTGCATTCCGACGCCGACGCTGGTCATGCTGCGGCTTTTAAGTTTGTCGACCCAGTCTGGCAGGTTGTCGGGGATTTCCGGGGGCGAGAGCGTCATTTTCTGAGCCGAATCCAGCAGGCTGCCTAGTTTGTGCAGCGGCTGCGGTGAGCTGTCGGAAATTGACGTTAGCAGGGACTCCATACTGACCGAGCGCAGGGTGGCCAATTCGAACAGTAGGTCTGGCAGTCGCTCGTTAAGCAGTACGCGGCTCTGCACTCTGTCCGGGTCAAGGCTCAGTGCATCAAGGAAAGCCTGATCGGGCGTCGATGTCTGGACGTCGTCGGCACTGATGTGCCGTCCATTAAGTCGTGCCCCCAGTTCATAGAGTTCTACCCTGCTGACGGTCAAATCGCCGATTTGCACTTCGCCAAATTGTGCGTCTTGAAAGACCAGGCGCTGCCGTCGATTGTGTACCGACTGCGTATCGGGTTCTGGAGTATCGAGCGTCGGCGTTGGGTCCATATCGCTCACATGAACAGGAGGCGGCGAAGTGTCGCGCCTGACTATTGAAGTATCTGGCATGTAAAGAGTCCGTTCTTTCGGTTGTTGATAGGGGCACTGATTGACTATTGGAAGTGCCGTTGACTGGCAATGTAGCTATTGGTGGGAGGTTGAGGAGGTACATATATATAGTTTTATCATCGGTTTGATTCAGGTTTTTTCAGTTTTCCGGGTGAGTTGTTTAAGTGGGTGTATTAAGTTGTATGATTTTCCACTATTGCCTTGTTTGTGGTTGGTCAGTAGTTTGGAAGGTGTTCACATGAGGTGGATAGGTTTTAACTATAAGGATGTGGTCATGACTGTTTATGAAGATGAGTGGGCGTTTTGGGATGATATTGCCGCACGTTATATTTTGAAACACGCAGGCACCGAATCCAATACGGTCAATATCGTTGACGCCGCTGGCTACTATGCGGACGCGATGATTGTCGAGCGACGCAAGCGCAAGCGCGTAAAGCTTCCGGTCGTCGGTGCTGCTGCCGACGTTACAGAGGCCCCGGCGGCGATCTAATATTTTTGTGATGAGGCGTTCGGCAACAGGCGTTTTTGTGCCTGTATTGCCGGGGAAAATATAAAGTGCCAAGCACGATGAGGTGAGCTATGTCTCTTGAACATCAAAGTAATGCATTTACCGCTAATCTTTACGTCAACGGGAAACCGCTGGTGCTTAACCAGCAACGTCTGAAGCTTCGGCTGCGTGATCCACGAATTACCAAGCGCGAGCGCCTGGATGTCGAAGTGGCGTTGGCGAGTAATGACAGTGCAAGTATTTTGACGCTGGCCGATCATGAGGATGATAAGCCCTTGTTGTTCAAATTTGTTCCTGAAGCTGGCGCGTACAAAATTGTAGCGGTTCTGCGGGGAGCTTATGGCGGAAGTTGTTTAAAAGTTAACCCTGGGTCGCATCATCTCTATGTAGGTAACGGTCCGGAAAGTTTTGAGTTTTCTATGCGTAAGCATGGGGTGGAAAGGGTGGGGTTTACTGATCTTGAGGTTGGCCCTGCTTATGTTCAGCTTGTGAGTGAGGTGAGTGGTCGGCCGTTATATCTTGCTGATGAGAAGGGAAAGGTACATTTTAAGAGTGCAGATCCTAATCGCACAAAACATGATGCGTTTAACAATGATCCTGCCAACTTTGTTATCAGGATCGTTGATAAGCCAGTTGAGCTGATGAGGTGAAAGTATGCCATCAGTCTCGGTGACTGATGGCGTCTACTTAAATAAGCGTGAACTTAATACGCATACCTCAACAGCGCATGCGGCAAATGCCTCAACACAAAAAATCCGAACAGCGCCACCAACGACGGCAACACCAGCCACCAGACCTTGGGTGGCATGGTGTTGAGCGGCGCCTGGCGTTGCGTCAGCCACAGGCTCGCCGCACACACGCACGCCGCCAGCATCGCGCCGGCCAGCACATCGGTTGGCCAATGCGCTCCCAGGTACACCCGCGACAAGGCAATCGTCAGCGCCGGCAAACAACCCAGCAACAACCAGGTCAGGCGCATCCGCGGTGGTTGCCCGCGGCCAGCCAGCACCGCGAGCGTCAGAAACAGCGCGAACGAGCCCGAGGCGTGGCCGCTGGGCATGCTGTAGCTGGTCAGTGGATCGCTCAGCACTTCCGGGCGAATGCGGGCGAAAAAGTGCTTGGTTGCAGTGTTGCCCAGCGCGGTGAAAAGCAACGTGCCGCCGGCAAAGATCGCGTGCCGCCATTGTCGCGTCAGCAACAGCAAGGCTGTCAGCAGGGCGCTAAACATAAACATGTTGCGGAATTCGCCAATCAGCGTGAACACCACCGCCACTTCATCGAGCATCGGGTTGCGGTGCTCCTGCACCAGAGTCATCAACCCTTGGTCGAGGGCGGTCAGGTGCGGATAGCCGATGAACAGGCCGATCAGGATTAGCAGACTCATGCTACTGATCCAGACCGTCGCCCGGCGGTGGCGACGCAAGCTGCTGGTCGCGCTCAGGCCGACCATCACCGCAATGCTGCCGGCGACGATCCCGGCTTCGGCCCAGAAACCTTCTGGTAATGGCAGACGGATCGCCGCCCCAGTGGCCCAGCCGGGCAGCAGATACGCAACGCTCCAGCCCGCAGCGGCCAACAGGCTGACGGCGGCAAAGCGCGGGAAGGGCATGTCGAACATTCCGGCGACCATCGGCAGCATTGGCCGCAACGGGCCGATAAAGCGCCCGACCAACAGGCTGGCAATGCCATAACGCTGGAAATACGCCTCGGCCCCGGCGATCCATTCCGGATGATGGCGCAACCCAGGCAGGCGCCGGATGTTCTGGTGGAAATGTCGCCCCAAAAAATACGAAACAATGTCGCCCAGCACGCCGCCGAGGAAACCCAGCAGCAATGTTTCACCCAGCGATAGCGCGCCACTGCCGGCCAACGCAGCCACGGCAAACAACAACACCGTACCGGGTACGATCAGCCCGGCAATCGCCAGGCATTCCACACACGCCACTACGAACACGGCCACGGCCAGCCATTGCGGGTTGACCGTCAGCCAACCGGTCACGCTATCGAGCCATGGGCCCATAAAAACAACTCCATCGTATTGATTGAACCTGTGTAGGCGCTGCCGAAGGCTCGGGCCGCGTTCGGACGATCTTTTGATCTTCGGCGCAGGCAGCAAGATCAAAAGAAAAATCAAAAGATCGCAGCCTTCGTCAGTTCCTACAGGCGATTGTGTTCACAGCAAAAAATAATCGCGACCTTCGACTTGCCCGCGTCGCAGCGGGTTCCGAGTGCAATAGGCGGCGTAGGCCGCGTCGACGAAACGGTACATCAAATGTTCGTCGCGCCCCTGGGGGATGCCCAGGCGGGTGGTCTGGATGATGTGGCCGGGCGCAGGCCCGATGTCTTCCACCAGCAGCACCTCATGGTCAAAGCGCTTGGCGTCCCAGACCGGCACCTTCAGCCCCAGCGCCTTGCACAGTAAGGTCTGCCCGGCGCACAGCTTTTGCGAGGGGCGAGGGCGGCCCTGAGCGTCGGGATTGTTCAGCAGCATCTGCGCCAGGCTGGCTGGCCCGCTCAGCTCATCGACCCATGGATAGGCGGATTTGATCAGCACCGCATTGCCCGGACCTTGGGCGCTGAAATTCAGGGAGTCGCCGCCGCGGGCGTAGTACATATAGATGTGGCCGCCATCCAGAAACAAAGCCTTACGCTTTTCTGTGTAACCCAGGGAGGCGTGGCTACCTTTTTCTTCGCAGTAATAGGCTTCGGTTTCAATGATCCGGGCGCTGAGCCACAGGTCGCCGACCCGATGACGGATGATTTTGCCCAGTAAATCCCGGGCCAGGGTTTGGGCATCGCGGTCGAAAAACGCATCCGGCAGCGCCTTGGGTGGGCGCATATCGGACGCACGGACAGTCAGGTTAGTCATGATGAACAGCGTTTATCAGGGCTGATTGAGTCGTGATGATAACAATAAGCGGCTTAATCACGGCTGAACGTCGGCAAATTGCCCTCCATTTCGACCATCCGCCCGTCACCGCTGTTAGTCCCGAGACGCGACAGCTATAATCTGCCGCTTTCCTCTTTACCAAGACCACAGCAGACCATGACTGAGTCCGTTCTTGACTATATGACCCGTTTGGGTCGCGCCGCCCGCGAAGCTTCCCGCGTGATCGGCCGTGCCAGCACCGCGCAGAAAAACCGCGCCTTGCAGGCGGCTGCCAATGCGCTGGACGCTTCCCGCGCCGAGCTGACCGCAGCCAATGAACTGGATTTGGCCGCTGGCCGTGCCAATGGTCTTGAGCCGGCCCTGCTGGAACGCCTGGCGCTGACCCCGGCGCGCATCGACGGCATGATCGTCGGTTTGCGTCAGGTGGCGGCCCTGCCGGACCCGGTCGGCGCAATCCGTGACATGAGTCATCGGCCGTCGGGCATTCAGGTCGGCAAGATGCGCGTGCCATTGGGTGTGATCGGGATCATCTACGAGTCGCGGCCGAACGTGACCATCGATGCTGCCAGCCTGTGCCTGAAGTCCGGCAACGCGACCATCCTGCGTGGTGGCTCCGAAGCGATTCACTCCAACCGTGCCATTGCCGCCTGCATCCAGCGCGGCCTGGCCGAGGCTGATCTGCCGGCTGCGGTGGTGCAAGTAGTCGAAACCACCGACCGTGCCGCCGTCGGCGCGCTGATCACCATGCCCGAATACGTCGACGTCATCGTGCCCCGTGGCGGCCGTGGCCTGATCGAACGGGTTAGCCGCGATGCCCGTGTGCCCGTCATCAAGCACCTGGACGGCATCTGTCACGTCTACGTCAGTGCCCACGCCGATCTGCCGAAAGCCCAACGCATTGCGTTCAACGCCAAGACTTACCGTTATGGCATCTGTGGCGCGATGGAAACCCTGTTGGTCGATCAAGCCGTCGCCAAAGAGTTTCTGCCGGCGATGGCTGCCCGGTTCCGCGAAAAAGGCGTCGAACTGCGTGGTTGTGAGCGCACCCGGGCGATCATCGAGGCGGTCGCGGCCACTGAAGAAGACTGGACTACCGAATACCTGGCGCCGATTCTCTCGATCCGCGTGGTCGACGGGTTGGATCAGGCCATCGAACACATCAACCAGTACGGCTCCCATCACACCGATTCGATCGTCAGCGAAAACCTGGCCGACACCCGGCGTTTCGTGGCTGAAGTCGATTCGTCCTCGGTGATGATCAACACCCCGACCTGCTTCGCCGATGGCTTCGAATACGGATTGGGTGCCGAGATTGGCATTTCTACTGATAAGCTGCACGCCCGCGGCCCGGTGGGCCTCGAAGGACTGACCTGCGAGAAGTACATCGTGGTCGGTGACGGTCAGTTGCGCGGCCAGGAGTCGCTCTGACTTGGGCGACCTCGACCCGTCAGCCCCAGTGACCGCCAGCGAGCCCCGGCCTCGACGCATTGGCGTACTGGGCGGGACCTTCGACCCGGTGCACATCGGCCATTTGCGCGGTGCGCTGGAAGTCGCCGAATCGCTGGTGCTCGATGAGTTGCGTCTGACACCCAGTGCCAGGCCCCCCCATCGGGACAAGCCGCAGGTGTCGGCGAAGGACCGTCTGGCGATGGTCAAGTGCGCGGTGGCCGGTGTGGCACCGTTGGTGGTGGATGCCCGCGAATTGCAGCGGGACAAGCCGTCCTACACCATCGACACCCTGGAACTGATGCGCGCCGAACTTGCCGCTTCAGACCAGGTTTTTCTACTTTTGGGCTGGGACGCATTTTGCGGCCTGCCCACTTGGCACCGCTGGGAAGAGTTGCTCCAGCATTGCCACATCCTGGTGCTGCAACGCCCGGATGCCGACAGCGAACCGCCGGATGCCTTGCGCAACCTGCTGGCAGCACGTTCGGTGAACGACCCGCTGGCCCTCAAAGGGCCGAGCGGACAGATTGCATTCGTCTGGCAGACACCGCTCGCGGTATCCGCCACCCAGATCCGTCAACTGCTGGCCAGCGGTAAGTCGGTACGTTTCCTGGTGCCCGACGCGGTCCTGGCCTACATCGATGCGCACGGACTTTACCGTGCGTCGAACTGAAAAAGGGCGCGCTTCAAGGCACGTGAATGCGTGTATCGAAGCGCCCGAACATACGAGCAAAACGAGTTTTATATGACTGACAAAGACGTAAGCAAAGTAAAGCGCAAGGGCACATTCAAGAGCGCACCGCTGCCAGTAGAAGCACCAACTGGCGCACCACTGGCCGGCGAAGAGCTGGTCAAGGTTGCCGTAGCGGCCCTGGAAGACGTCAAGGCCCAGGACATTCAGGTGATCGACGTTCGTGAAAAGCAGAGCATCACTGACTACATGATCATCGCCACCGGTACGTCCAACCGCCAGATCGGCGCGATGCTGGACAAGGTCCGCGAAGCTGTCAAAGCCCAAGGCGTCAAGCCGCTGGGTGAAGAAGGCAAGGGCGACAGCGACTGGGTACTGCTGGATATGGACGACGTCATCGTGCACATGATGACTGCCTCGGCGCGCCAGTTCTATGACCTGGAACGCCTGTGGGCCGGCGCCGAGCAAAGCCGTTCTGCCAGCGCTGCACACCACAGCCCTGAGAACACCCATGAGCATTTCACCAAGCTCAACAAAGACCAGCAATAAGGGAACGCTGTGCGACTGCGACTGATCGCCGTCGGTTCACGCATGCCCAAGTGGGTGGAAGAAGGCTGGCATGAATATGCCAAGCGTCTTCCTTCCGAGCTGGCGCTGGAACTGGTGGAAATTCCGCTCAACACCCGCGGCAAGAACGCTGACGTGGCGCGCTTTATCCGTCAGGAAGGCGAAGCCATGCTGGCCAAGGTCGGGCCGAACGAGCGTGTTGTCACCCTCGAAGTCCACGGCAAGCCCTGGAGCACCGAGCAACTGGCGGTCGAACTCGATCGCTGGCGGCTGGACTCGCGCACGGTGAATTTCATGGTCGGCGGCCCCGAGGGGCTGGCGCCGGAAGTCTGTGCCCGGGCGGATCAACGTTGGTCGTTGTCGCCGTTGACGTTGCCGCACCCACTGGTGCGGATTCTGATCGGCGAACAGCTGTATCGTGCCTGGACAGTGTTGTCCGGCCACCCTTACCACAAGTAGTTCTGCCCTCATGTCCCAGCCGATCCGCATCAAGGACCACGAAAAAGACGCCCGTCTGGTGCGTGGCCGCGTCGTGTTCGGGGCTATTGCGGTAGTGACGCTGATTGGCGTGCTGATCGCGCGGCTGTATTTCCTTCAGGTGATCCAGTACGAGTACCACTCGACCCTGTCGGAGAACAACCGCGTCCATGTGCAGCCGATTCCGCCAACTCGCGGGCTGATCTTCGACCGCAATGGCGTGGTGGTGGCCGACAACCGGCCCAGCTTCAGCCTGAGCATGACCCGCGAACGCTCCGGCGACTGGCAGCAAGTGCTCGACGTGATCGTCGAGGTGCTGGAGCTGACGCCCGAGGACCGGGTGATCTTCGAGAAACGCATGCGTCAGGGGCGTCGGCCGTTCGAGCCGGTGCCGATCCTGTTCGAGCTGACCGAAGAGCAGATCGCCCGCATCGCGGTGAACCAGTTCCGTCTGCCGGGCGTGGAAGTGGTCGCGCAGCTGGTTCGTCACTATCCGCAGGGCGCGCACTTTGCGCACTCGGTGGGATATATGGGGCGGATCAACGAGAAAGAGCTCAAGACTCTGGACCCGGTGAGTTACAGCGGCACCCATCAGATTGGCAAAACCGGCATCGAGCGCTTCTACGAGCCCGAATTGCACGGTCAGGTCGGTTACGAAGAAGTCGAGACCAACGCCCGTGGCCGCGTGCTGCGGGTACTCAAGCGTACCGAACCGATTTCCGGCAAGGACATCGTCCTGAGCCTGGACATCAAATTGCAGGAAGCCGCCGAAGCTGCACTCGGCGGTCGCCGTGGTGCGGTCGTGGCGCTGGATCCGGCGACCGGCGAAGTGCTGGCGATGGTCAGCCAGCCGAGTTTCGACCCGAACCTGTTCGTCACCGGCATCAGTTTCAAGGCCTACTCCGAGCTGCGTGACTCCATCGACCGGCCACTGTTCAACCGCGTGCTGCGCGGTCTGTACCCGCCGGGTTCGACCATCAAGCCGGCGGTGGCGATTGCCGGCCTGGATGCGGGCGTGGTCACGGCGTCGACCAGGGTGTTCGACCCGGGTTACTACATGCTGCCCAACTACGATCACAAGTACCGCAACTGGAACCGTACCGGTGACGGCTTCGTCGATCTCGACACGGCGATCATGCGTTCCAACGACACCTACTTCTATGACCTGGCGCACAAGCTGGGGATTGATCGGTTGTCGTCCTATCTGAGCAAATTCGGCATTGGCCAGAAGGTTTCCCTGGACATGTTCGAAGAGTCGCCGGGGCTGATGCCGACACGGGAATGGAAGCGCGTGACCCGTCGTCAGGCCTGGTTCCCGGGCGAGACGCTGATTCTGGGGATCGGGCAAGGCTACATGCAGTCCACTCCGTTGCAACTGGCGCAGGCCACGGCGCTGGTGGCCAACAAGGGTGTCTGGAATCGTCCGCATCTGGCCAAGACCATCGAGGGTGAGAAGCCGAAGGATGAAAATCCGATGCCGGACATTATCCTGCGCGACCCGTCGGACTGGACCAAGGTCAACCACGGCATGCAGCAAGTGATGCACGGTGCCCGGGGTACGGCGCGCAAGGCATCGATCGGCGCGCAATACCGGATCGCCGGCAAAAGTGGTACGGCCCAGGTGGTCGCGATCAAGCAGGGCGAGAAGTACGACCGCTCCAAGGTGCAGGAGCGCCACCGCGATCACGCCTTGTTCGTTGGTTTCGCACCGGCCGACAACCCGAAAATCGTGGTGTCGGTGATGGTCGAAAACGGCGAGTCCGGCTCCGGCGTCGCCGCGCCAGTGGTGCGTCAAGTGATGGACGCCTGGCTCCTGGACCAGGACGGCCGACTGAAAGCCGAATACGCCAGCCCTATCAGTGCGGAGGCTACGGCCCGTGAAGAATAATTTCGATCGCATGCTCTCCAGCGAGGATGTGATGCGTCGCCGTGCGACGCTGTTGCAACGGCTGCACATCGACGGCCCGTTGCTGATCCTGCTGCTGACCCTCGCCGCCGGCAGCCTGTTCGTGCTGTATTCGGCCAGCGGCAAGAGCTGGGATCTGTTGGCCAAGCAAGCCACTTCCTTCGGCATCGGCCTGGTATCGATGATCGTCATCGCCCAGTTCGAACCGCGCTTCATGGCCCGCTGGGTGCCGCTCGGTTATGTGGTCGGCGTGATCTTGCTGGTGGTGGTGGACGTCATGGGCCACAACGCCATGGGGGCCACCCGCTGGATCAATATCCCCGGGGTGATCCGCTTCCAGCCTTCGGAATTCATGAAGATCCTGATGCCGGCGACCATCGCCTGGTACCTGGCCAAGCGCTCGCTGCCGCCACAGCTCAAGCACGTGGGGATCAGTCTGGTGCTGATCGGTGTCCCGTTCATTCTGATCGTGCGTCAGCCCGACCTCGGCACTTCGTTGCTGATCCTCGCCGGGGGCGCGTTCGTGCTGTTCATGGGCGGCCTGCGCTGGCGCTGGATCCTCAGCGTGATCGCCGCCGCCGTGCCGGTGGCCGTGGCTATGTGGTTCTTCATCATGCACGACTATCAAAAGCAGCGAATCCTGACCTTCCTCGACCCCGAGAGCGATCCGCTGGGCACCGGCTGGAACATCATTCAGTCGA
The DNA here is from genome assembly GCF_000282195.1 of Pseudomonas sp. GM18. Classification (GTDB taxonomy): domain Bacteria; phylum Pseudomonadota; class Gammaproteobacteria; order Pseudomonadales; family Pseudomonadaceae; genus Aquipseudomonas. Next base: position 94,089 of record NZ_AKJT01000038.1, on the reverse strand, counting down.
AAGCGGCTATCGGTTCCGGCGGCGTGTTCGGCAAAGGCTGGTTGCTCGGCACCCAGTCGCACCTGGACTTCCTGCCGGAAAGCCACACTGACTTCATTATTGCGGTCCTGGGCGAAGAATTCGGCCTTGTAGGCATCTGCGCGCTGTTGCTGATTTACCTGCTGTTGATCGGTCGCGGGCTGGTGATTACCGCCCAGGCTCAGACGTTGTTTGGCAAATTGCTCGCGGGCAGCCTGACCATGACGTTTTTTGTTTACGTTTTCGTCAACATCGGTATGGTCAGTGGCCTGTTGCCGGTGGTGGGGGTGCCGTTGCCGTTCATTAGCTACGGAGGAACTTCGCTGGTGACGCTGCTGTCAGCGTTTGGGGTTTTGATGTCGATCCATACCCATCGTAAGTGGATCGCACAGGTTTGAATAAGGTGAAGATTTCAATGCAAGTAATGCGTGGCTGGGCGACTCGATACGCACCGTGGGTCGGCCTGGTGAGCATCCTTGGTTCCGTGCAGGAAGCATTGGCCGGCGATTACGAAGGTTCACCCCAGGTGGCCGAGTTCGTTGGTGAAATGACCCGTGACTACGGCTTTGCCGGTGAACAGCTGATGGGCGTGTTCCGCGAAGCCGAGCGCAAACAGTCGATTCTGGACGCCATCTCCAAACCCGCCGAACGCGTCAAGCAGTGGAAAGAATATCGCCCGATGTTCATCACCGACGCGCGCATCGCCCGTGGCGTGGACTTCTGGCGTCAGCACGAAGCAGTGCTGGCTCGCGCCGAGCAGGAATACGGCGTGCCGGCGCAGGTGATCGTCTCGATCATCGGCGTCGAGACCTTTTTTGGTCGCAATACCGGTAATTATCGGGTGATCGACGCCTTGTCGACCCTGGGTTTCGACTATCCTCCCCGTGCCGATTTCTTCCGCAAGGAATTACGCGAATTCCTGCTGCTGGCTCGTGAAGAGCAGGTCGACCCGCTGACCCTCAAAGGCTCCTACGCCGGGGCCATGGGGTTGCCGCAGTTCATGCCGAGCAGTTTTCGCGCCTATGCCGTGGATTTCGACGGTGATGGCCACATTAATATCTGGACCAACCCGGATGATGCCATCGGCAGCGTCGCCAGTTATTTCAAGCAACACGGCTGGCTCGCCGGCGAATCTGTGGTCAGCCGCGCCGATGTGCGCGGCGATCAGGTGGACGACGGGCTGACCGACGGCATCGAACCGACGAAAACCGTCGGGGAGTTGCGGGCGCTGGGCTGGTCGAGTCATGATGCGCTGCGCGATGATATGCCGGTCACGGCTTTCCGCCTGGAAGGTGACAATGGCCCCGAATACTGGATGGGCCTGACGAATTTTTACGCGATCACGCGTTATAACCGCAGCGTGATGTACGCCATGGCTGTACATCAACTGTCTGAACAGCTGGTACAAGCACGGGGCGTCAAGTAATGCGGGCATTGCCTATGAATAAACCCCTGAAGCTCATGGCATTCGCCGCGTTGGCGGTGTTGGTCGCCAGTTGTTCGACCAGCCGCTCGCCGACTCAGAAGTCCTCTACCGCCGTTCGTTCGGCCCCCGGCCTGGACATCAACCGGGCTCACAAGGATGGCGCACCCTGGTGGGACGTCGACGTATCGCGCATCCCGGATGCCACGCCGACCCTGCACAGCGGTCCTTATAAAGCCAACCCGTACACCGTGCTGGGCAAAACCTACTTCCCGCTGCAAGAGTCCAAGCGTTACGTCGCTTCGGGCACGGCGTCCTGGTACGGCACCAAGTTCCATGGCCAGAACACCGCCAACGGCGAGGTGTATGACCTGTATGGCATGAGCGCAGCCCACAAGACCTTGCCACTGCCAAGTTACGTTCGGGTGACCAACCTGGACAACAACAAGACGGTGATTCTGCGGGTCAATGACCGTGGGCCGTTCTATTCGGACCGGATCATCGACTTGTCCTACGCGGCCGCCAAGAAGCTCGGCTACGCTGAAATCGGCACGGCGCGGGTCAAGGTCGAAGGCATCGACCCGCAAGAATGGTGGGCGCAGAAAGGTCGTCCGGCTCCGTTGATGCTCAACGAGCCACAAGTGGCGCAAAATGCCACGCCGACCGTGACCGCCTCCACCGGCACCGTCGAGCAATGGACGCCACCGCCGCAGCAACACGCCGCGGCCGTTGTGCCCGTGCAGATCGATGCAAAAAAAAACGCTTCTGTACCAGCCTCTGGCCAGTATCTGCAGGTGGGCGCGTTCGCCAACCCGGACGCTGCAGAACTCCTGAGATCGAAGCTCAGCGGGATGGTGAGCGCTCCGGTGTTCATCAGCTCGATCGTGCGTAACCAACAGACACTGCATCGGGTGCGCATGGGGCCGATTGGCTCGCCAGGTGAAATCCAGCAGGTGCAGAACAGCGTGCGGCTGGCCAATCTCGGCTCGCCGAGCCTGGTCAGCGCCGAGTAACACGTAGTACTTGATTGACGGTTCGCTTGCGGTTTGGGGGGCGAACCGGGTTGTTGGCTCGTTGAAGAACAAAAGCCCGGCAAGGGTTACAGAGTGAGCAACTGAACACGTGACAGCTTATTAAAAAGTTGTCTGATTAGTTTTGCCCTAGGGCAGTTTCCATTAGCGATTTCGAGAGACGGATGAACATCACCACCTTTGCCAAACGCCTGTGCCTGCTAGTCCCGCTGCTTCTCTCACCCGCGGCTTTCGCGGTCGAGATGATGCCGTCGCCACCGCAACTGGCCGCCAAAGCCTATGTACTCATGGACGCCAGCAGCGGCAACGTGCTGGTAGAGAACAACGGTGACCAGCGTCTGCCGCCGGCCAGCCTGACCAAGCTGATGACCGCGTACATCGCGACCCTGGAAATCCGTCGTGGCCAGATCGGCGAAAACGATCCGGTGACCGTCAGCGAGAACGCCTGGCGTACCGGCGGTTCGCGGATGTTCATCAAGGTCGGCTCGCAAGTCACCGTCAGCGATCTGCTGCACGGCATCATCATTCAGTCGGGCAACGACGCCAGTGTTGCGCTCTCCGAGCACATCGCCGGCAGCGAAGACGCGTTCGCCGACCTGATGAACAAAACCGTTGCTGATCTGGGCATGAGCAATACCCACTTCATGAACCCGACCGGCCTGCCGAACCCGGAGCACTACTCGTCGGCTCACGACATGGCCGTGCTGGCTCGCGCGATCATCCACGAAGACCCGGCTCACTACGCGATCTACTCGCAGAAAGAGTTCTTCTGGAACGGCATCAAGCAGCCTAACCGCAACCTGCTGCTGTGGCGCGACAAGACTGTCGACGGTCTGAAAACCGGTCACACCGACGAAGCCGGCTACTGCATGGTGTCTTCGGCCGTACGTGATGGCATGCGCCTGATCGCCGTGGTGTTCGGCACCAGCAGCGAAGTGGCTCGTGCTGCCGAAACCCAGAAGCTGTTGACTTACGGTTTCCGCTTCTTCGAAACCCAGACCTTCTATCAGAAAGGCGCCGAGCTGGCTCAGGCACCTGTCTGGAAAGGCACCACCAATCAAGTCAAGGCCGGCCTGGCTGAAGACCTGACCATGACCTTGCCTAAAGGCCAGCTGAAAAAGCTTGCTGCCAGCATGACCATGAACCCGCAACTGGTTGCACCCATCGCCAAGGGCGACGTGATCGGTAAAGTCGAAGTGAAACTGGACGACAAAGTGGTGCACAGCGCCGACCTGATCGCTCTGGACGCGGTCGACGAGGGTGGTATCTTCCGCCGCATGTGGGATAGCATCCGTCTATTCTTCTACGGCTTGTTCAACTGATAGTGTGCACCTGCATGACCCCGCGCTGATCCGGCGTGGGGCCTTGCTGTCGCCACGGCTTACGCTTACGAGGCCGTTACGCCATGACCGATACTGAAGTAAAGGCGCCAAAGATCGAATTTCCCCAGGTTGATTATCCGGTTAAGGTGATCAGCGATACGGGCGTCGGTAACAAAGACAAGATCATCGACATCGTCAAGAAACACGCGACCATCAACGATGAGCGTGTCGACGAGCGCCAAAGCACCAACGGCAAGTACACCACGATTCAGTTGCACATCGTCGCCACCGACCAGGACCAGCTGTACAACATCAACAGCGAACTGCGGGCTACCGGCTTCGTGCACATGGTGCTGTGATGCCTGGCACGCTGGGCTTTCGCGAACTCGGCCAGATGGCTTACGAGCCAGTCTGGCATGCCATGCAGCGCTTCACCAACGAACGCGGCAGCGATGCCGCCGACGAGATCTGGCTGGTCGAGCACCCGCCGGTGTTCACCCAGGGCCAGGCCGGCAAGGCTGAGCACCTGTTGCTGCCAGGCGATATTCCGGTGGTGCAGGTCGATCGCGGTGGTCAGGTGACTTACCACGGTCCGGGCCAATTGGTGGCCTACCTGTTGCTGGATGTGCGCAAGCTGGGTTTCGGTGTGCGTGACCTGGTCAGCCGCATGGAGCAGTGCCTGATCGAGTTGCTGGCCAGTTACGGCGTGACCGCATCCGCCAAGCCGGATGCACCGGGTGTCTATGTCGATGGCGCGAAAATCGCGTCCCTGGGTCTGCGGATCCGCCACGGTTGTTCCTTTCATGGCCTGGCCCTGAACGTGGATATGAACCTGGAACCGTTTCGACGGATTAATCCCTGCGGCTATGCCGGGCTGGCGATGACCCAGCTCCGTGATCACGCAGGACCGATTGAATTTGCCGAGGTAAGTGCCCGGCTGCGCGCGCAGCTCGTCAAACACCTCGACTATGCTGAGCAGACGACCCTAACGGGCGGAATCGATTGATATGACTACTGATGCAGTGCAAACCATGATCCCGACGCTCGATGTCACCGAGCGTCCGGCCCCGCGTGCCAAGGTTGAAGCCGGCGTCAAGCTGCGCGGCGCCGAGAAGGTTGCACGCATCCCGGTGAAGATCATCCCGACCACCGAACTGCCGAAGAAACCCGACTGGATTCGCGTGCGCATCCCGGTTTCCCCGGAGGTCGACCGCATCAAGGCCCTGCTGCGCAAACACAAGCTGCATAGCGTTTGCGAAGAAGCATCCTGCCCGAACCTGGGCGAGTGCTTCTCCGGCGGCACCGCGACTTTCATGATCATGGGTGACATCTGCACCCGTCGCTGCCCGTTCTGCGACGTTGGCCACGGCCGTCCGAAGCCACTGGACGTGAACGAGCCGGAAAGCCTGGCCATCGCCATCGCCGACCTGAAACTGAAATACGTGGTCATCACCTCGGTAGACCGCGATGACCTGCGTGACGGCGGTGCCCAGCACTTTGCCGACTGCATCCGCGAAATCCGCAAACTGTCGCCGAACGTACAGCTCGAAACTTTGGTTCCGGACTACCGTGGCCGCATGGACATCGCGCTGGAAATCACCGCCGCCGAGCCGCCGGATGTGTTCAACCACAACCTGGAAACCGTGCCGCGCCTGTACAAGGCTGCGCGTCCGGGGTCGGATTACCAGTGGTCGCTGACCCTGCTGCAACGCTTCAAGCAGATGATGCCGCACATTCCGACCAAGTCCGGCCTGATGCTGGGCCTGGGCGAGACCGACGAAGAAGTCATCGAAGTCATGAAGCGCATGCGCGAACACGACATCGACATGCTGACCCTGGGCCAGTACCTGCAACCGTCCCGCAGCCACTTGCCGGTCCAGCGCTTCGTGCACCCGGACACCTTCGCCTGGTTTGCCGAGGAAGGTTACAAGATGGGCTTCAAGAACGTCGCTTCCGGCCCGCTGGTACGCTCCTCGTACCACGCCGACGAGCAGGCGAAGCTGGTCAAGGCCGAGTTGATGTCGTCCTGATTCCGCGCTGAGAAAAGAACACGCCCGCAAGGTTAGTCCTTGCGGGCGTTTTCATTGGCGGTGCCCACATCCTCTGCAGTCTTTTCCTGCAAGCCGTGGTGCGACCGACCCTCTTTTGTTTATTCCCGTTCCTGACTACTGTGTGCTGAAGCATTCACACAGGGAGAATCATGGATGACTGCTCGACCGACCCACACCCTTTGTCCTCACGTCCCTGTTCCGGCCTTGCCGCCTGAAGGGCTGATCGGCGTCATTGCGCCTGCCGGCCCCGCTGCCCTGGATACCGATAAAGCGATTGCCTGGATGCGCGCTCGCGGCTATTCGCTGCGAGTGTTCCCCGGCGTTTACGAGAAAGACGGCTACCTGGCCGGCAGCGACGATGTGCGGCTCAATGACTTGCACGCGGCATTTGCCGACAGCGAGGTCGACGCCATCATCTGTTTGCGGGGCGGTTACGGTACGCCGCGGTTGCTCGATCGTATCGATTTCGAGTTACTACGCAACAATGCCAAACCGTTCATCGGCTATAGCGACATCACTGCACTGCATCTGGCTATCAGCCGTTATGCGGGTTTCGTGACGTTTCACGGCCCGATGCTCAATGCCGACCTGCTGGGTGACAAGCAGAAACCCACCGAGTCCTCGTTTTTCAACATGTTGCGCGGGCAGGTGACGGCGGACAGCGTACTGGCGCACCCGGTGGCCTATCCGTTGACGACCGTCTCGCCAGGCATTGCTCACGGGCGCTTGCTGGGGGGCAATCTGTCGATGATCGCCGCGACCATGGGCACGCCTTACGAGATCGATGCCGAGGGCGCCATCCTGTTCATCGAAGACATCAACGAGCCGCTGTATCGCATTGATCGGCTGCTGACCCATTTGCGTCTGGCCGGCACGCTGCACAAGTTGCGCGGGGTTCTGGTGGGAGATGTGGCGGGTGTGGACACGATCGCGCTGGAGAGCTTGCTCAAGCAGACCTTCGCGCCGTTGCGCATACCCGTGCTGGCCGGGTGGCGTAGCGGGCATTGCGACCCGAACCTGACGTTGCCCATGGGCGCGTTAGTCAGGCTGGATGCGGGGAGCAAGACGTTGGTGTTGGAGCAGGATGTGGTGATCAAGTAGCTACGAGTCAGCAAAAAAAGATCGCAGCCTTCGGGAGCTCCTACAGAGATCGGCGTAGGAGCTGCCAAAGGCTGCGATCTTTTGTTTTTAGCGGTTACGCAAACCTTCGAGCAACTTGTGCGTCGGATACCCATCCGCCGGCCAGCCAAACGACTGCTGTGCGCTGCGGATGGCTTTACGGGTATTGGCGCCGATGATGCCGTCGGGGTTGCCAGCGTCATAGTTCCGGGCGCTCAGCAGGGTTTGCAGCTCGATTCGCTCGGTACGGCTCAGCGGCAAGTCATCTTTTGGCCATAGACCGTTGATCAGGCCACCGCCATTGAAACGCTCGGACAACAGGCTCACGCCCAAGGCGTAGGACGAAGAGTTGTTGTACTTGAGGATTGCGCGGAAGTTATCGAAGATCAGGAATGCCGGGCCGCGATAGCCTGCTGGCAGGAGCAGGGCGGCCGACAGGTGTTCGGAACCGGCCGGAACCTGGCCACCATTGGGCAGGGAGACCCCCAGTTGCTGCCACTCGGCGACGCTCTTGCGAATCGCGCCATCGGCCAGGACGTAATTGAAGCTGCTCGGCAGTTGTACTTCGAAGCCCCACGGCTGGCCTTTCTGCCAGCCAGAGCTTTGCAGGTAGTGCGCGGTCGAGGCCAGTGCATCAGCGGCGCTGTTCCAGATGTCACGGCGGCCGTCGCCGTCGAAGTCTACGGCGTGGGTGTTGTAGGTGGTCGGGATGAACTGGGTCTGGCCCATGGCGCCAGCCCAGGAGCCGAGCATTTTCTCGGGTTCAATATCGCCCTGTTGCAGGATTTGCAGGGCAGCGATCAGTTGCGCATGGGCAAAGCCTGGGCGTCGACCTTCATAGGCCAGGGTAGCCAGGGAGTTGATCACTGACTTGTTGCCCTGGAACTGACCGAAGTTACTCTCCATGCCCCACACCGCGACCAGTGCCTGACGGTCGACGCCATAGCGCTGTTCGATGCTTTGCAGGATATCGGCGTACTGGCTGACCAGTGCCTGACCTTTGCGCACCCGCAGCGGCGACAGCGCGCCATCGAGGTATTCCCACACCGGGCGAGTAAATTCCGGCTGGCTGCGGTCGGCACGGATCACGCTGGCGTCCAGGCTGACATTGGCAAAGGCACGGTCGAACAGGTCGGCGCGAATGCCGGCGGCGAGGGCGTCTTTACGAAAACCCGCCTGCCATTCGGCAAAGGTCTGGGTTGGCTGTATGTCGAGATTCTCACCGGTCGGAACCACCGGCGGAATGACCGCAGGGGCCGTGGCAACGGTGCGGGTCTGAAGCGGCTGGGCGTCGGCGGCGGTGGGTTTTTCCGCGCAGGCGACAAGCAGAACGAGGCTGGAGGCAGCTATCAATTGGCGAAGGTGCCAACGACGGGAAAGACAAAGGGGCATGCACAGGTCCAGAGGATACGAATCAGGTGCAGACCTTAACATGTTGAGCGATGGCTTGCCTTTCAGGCCGCCAGAAAGTAAGAAGCCTCCCAGCTATTAGACTGGAAGGCTTCGCGGCGGTAGCTGCCTTTGCCCTTGCCGGCTCGTTCCTGACGGCTGCGGAACAGTGGCTGGGCGATGATGGATTTGGCCTTGTTGGGGCCATGCTTGGATGGCTTTTTGCTCATGATGATCTCTCGCAAGTGAGTGGATTTTGCGGGGCAAATCATCTACTCAAGTGAGGGGACTGTCTAGACCCATGTTGCGTAGGACCTTTCGGACGCCTTCGCGGGCAAGCCTCGCTCCTACAGGTTTTGTGTCGGATTTTGGTATGTGAACGCCACATTACCTGTAGGAGCGAGGCTTGCCCGCGAAGGGCCGTTATGCGGTCGAAAGCCTTACTCTGCAGGCAACGACAATCTCTGCCCGGCCATCAACAACGTCAACCGGCTCAAACTCATCCACGGTGAACCTGCCGCCTGGCCTTTGATCTGTGCGTCGATGCGCTGTGCTTCAAGCAGCAATTGCGCCCAGCGTTGCGCCGAGTAGCGTTGCAGTGCCTTGCTCATCAGCGGTTTGCGCTTGTCCCAGACCGGCGGTCGGGCCTGGCTGAAGGCTTTGTCCAGCGGCACACCCTGGCTGTATTGCAGCGACAGGTTGGCCAACAGGCGCAGTTCACGGGCCAGCGCCCAGAGAATCACCGGAGGTTCGACGCCTTCGCCGCGCAGTCCTTCGAGCATGCGCAGGGCATGAGCGGCTTCGCCGTTGAGGATCGCGTCGGTCAAGCCGAAGACGTCGAAGCGCGCGCTGTCGGCCACCGCCGCTTGCACGGTTTCGACGGTGATCTGGCCACCTTCGGCCATCAGCTTGAGCTTTTCGATTTCCTGGGCGGCAGCCAGCAAGTTGCCTTCGACCCGAGCGGCGATCAGTTCGACGGCGTCCTGGCTGGCGGAAAGCCCAGCCTGGGACAGTCGTTGACGAATCCAGCTCGGCAACTGGTTGGTGTCCACGGGCCAGATCTGCACGAACTGGGTTTGCGGACCTTCGACCAGCGCCTTGCCCCACTTGGTTTTCTGCGCACTGCCATCAAGCTTGGGCAGGCTGATCAGCAGCAGCGTGTCTTCGGCCGGGCGCGAGCAGTACTCGATGAGCGCGGCGGCGCCTTTGTCACCAGGTTTGCCGGAGGGCAGGCGCAGTTCCAGAAGACGTTTTTCGGCGAACAGCGACATGCTCGCACCCGCCTGCAGCAGCGTACCCCAGTCGAAACTGGCGTCGGCGGCGAAGACCTGACGTTCATCGAAACCTTGTTGGCGAGCAGCGGCGCGAATGGCGTCGGCGGCTTCCTGGCACAGCAGTGGGTCATCGCCACTGATGATGTAGACCGGCGCAAGGGCGCCTTGCAGGTGTTTGCCGAGTTGGGCGGGGGCGAGTTTCATAAGAAGAGGCGAACGGGGCGCCTGAGCGCCCCGTAAGTCTTACTGCTTCGGCAGTTCGACAGGCGACTGACGCGGAGTCTCCGCTTCAGCCTTCTGCGCCGCTTCCATCGCGGCGGCTTCAGCCTTGGCCCGGGCGTCGGCGGTCTGTTGCAGCTGTTCCAACTGAGTCGGGGTGAGCTGTTGCAGACGCAGCATCATGCGTTGAACCAGTTCACGACGTATGTCCTTGCGGGCATCGTTGGCTTCCTGGTCGGAACCCACCAGGTTGTTGCCATCGTGGATGAACACCTTCTGCACTTCAAGCTTGTCGCTCAGCAGTGGCAGGTCACCCTGACCACGGATGTCGTAATTGAGCACGGTGTTCACTTGGTACTCGCCCGTACGACCGGCACCGGCATAGCTGAGGATGCGCTGGCTTTCCTGCTCATCGGTCAGCACCAGTTTGTAAGGTGCGCCGGTGTAGACCCGGACGCCGCTGCTTTCCAGCACCTGACGTAATTGTGTCACGGTTTCGCCGTAGGCATTGCGGGCGCTCAGGTCGAGTTCCTTGATCGCCAGTTCGGTGGTGCCAGTGCCACGCAGGTGGAAACCGCAGGCGCTCAGCAGGACTGCAAGGCCCATCACCAGCAAATTGCGTTTGATCATCTTGTTGCTCCCCTTGAAACCATGTGGGCCGGTCAAACGGCCCGAAAGGTTTTACTCGGCGCCAGGCTCACCTGGCGCCCGATCCAATTTTTAGCTGGCGACGATATTGACCAGTTTCCCGGGCACTACGATCACTTTGCGAATAGTCAGGCCATCGACGAAGCGCAGGACGTTTTCGTTGGCTCGTGCGGCGGCTTCGACTTCTTCGCGGCTGGCGCTGGCTGGCATTTCGATGTGGCCGCGCAGCTTGCCATTCACTTGAATGACCAGTTGCAGGCTGTCCTGCACCAGGGCGCTTTCGTCCAGCACCGGCCAACCGGCGTCGATCACCGGGTCGGCGTGGCCCAGGCGATGCCACAGCTCGTGGCTGATGTGCGGGGTGATCGGGGCCAGCAGCAGAGTCACGGTTTCCAGACCTTCGTGAATCAGCGCGCGATCCTGCTCGGTGCCTTGCGGGGCTTTTTCCAGCACGTTCATCAGCGTCATCACCTGGGCGATGGCGGTGTTGAATTTGTGGTTCTGGCCGACGTCGTGGCTGGCCTGCTTGATGGCCTGGTGGATCGAACGCCGAATGGTTTTCTGCTCGTCGTTCAGGCTGGCGACGTCCAGTTTGCCCGGCAGGCCCTGAGTGACGTGCGCTTGAGCCAGGCGCCAGACGCGCTTGAGGAAGCGGTGCGAGCCTTCTACTCCGGAGTCGGACCATTCCGCGCTCATGTCAGGTGGCGAGGCGAACATCATGAACAGGCGGCAGGTGTCTGCGCCGAACTGGTCAATCATCGACTGCGGGTCGACGCCGTTGTTCTTTGACTTGGCCATCTTCTCGGTGCCACCGATTTCCACCGGCAGGCCGTCGGCGATCAGCTTGGCGCTGATGACCTTGGCCTTGCTGTCGCGTTCGAGCTCGACGTCCGCCGGGTTGAACCAGGTGTAGGCACCGTTGGCTTCGCGACGATAGTAAGTCTCGGCGATCACCATGCCCTGGGTCAGCAGGTTTTTGAACGGCTCGTTGGAGCTCACCAGGCCTTCATCGCGCATCAGCTTGTGGAAGAAGCGCGCGTAGAGCAAGTGAAGAATCGCGTGTTCGATACCGCCGATGTACTGATCCACCGGCAACCAGTGGTCGGCCGCCGATTTTTCTACCAGGCCACCTTCAAAGTGCGGCGAGGCGTAACGGGCGTAGTACCACGAGGACTCGACGAAGGTGTCCATGGTGTCGGTTTCACGCTTGGCCGGTGCGCCGCATTTCGGGCAAGCGCACTCGTAGAACTCGGGCATGCGCGCCAATGGCGAACCAGCGCCGTCCGGTACCACGTCTTCCGGCAGCACGACAGGCAGTTGATCTTCCGGGACCGGCACATCACCACAAGCATTGCAGTGGATGATCGGGATCGGGCAGCCCCAGTAGCGTTGACGGCTGATCCCCCAGTCGCGCAGGCGGAACTGGGTGCGCGAGGCACCGAGGTTTTTCTTGATCAGTGCGACTTCGATGGCGTCGAAAGCGCCTGCGAAGTCGAGGCCGTCGAACTCGCCGGAGTTGATCAGCGTGCCGTATTCGCCGTAAGCGTCCTGCCACGGGGCCGGGTTGGTGTCACCTGCACTTGTGCGCACCACTGACTTGATCGGCAGGTTGTACTTGTGGGCGAACTCGAAATCACGCTCGTCGTGGGCCGGAACCGCCATGACCGCGCCATCGCCGTAGTGCATCAGCACGTAGTTGGCGACCCATACCGGGAGTTTCTCTCCGGTCAGCGGGTGCTCGACGAACAGCGAGGTCGGCAGGCCTTTTTTCTCTTGAGTGGCAACGTCGGCTTCAGCAACGCTGCCGCCCTTGCATTCAGCGATGAACGCTTGCAGCTCAGGGTTGTTCTGCGCAGCCAGGGCCGCCAGATGGTGTTCGGCGGCCACGGCAACGTAGGTCGCGCCCATCAGGGTATCCGGACGGGTGGTGAAGACTTTCAGCGCGCCGGTTTCACCGATGGACGCGACGTCGTACGGGAACTGAACTTCCATGCCGCGGGATTTGCCGATCCAGTTGCGCTGCATGGTCTTGACCTGTTCAGGCCAGCCAGTCAGTTCGTCGAGGCTCTCCAGCAGCTCATCCGCGTAAGCGGTGATCTTGAAGTAGTACATCGGGATTTCGCGCTTTTCGATCAGCGCGCCGGAACGCCAGCCGCGACCGTCGATCACTTGCTCGTTGGCCAGAACGGTCTGGTCGACCGGGTCCCAGTTCACGGTGCCGCTTTTTTTGTAAATCACGCCTTTTTCGAACAGACGAGTGAACAGCCATTGTTCCCAACGGTAGTAATCGGGCTTGCAGGTGGTCACTTCGCGCGACCAGTCCACCGCCAGGCCCAGGCTGCGCAGCTGGCTTTTCATGTAGGCGATGTTTTCGTAGGTCCACTTGGCGGGCGCTACGTTGTTCTTCATCGCGGCGTTTTCCGCCGGCATGCCGAAGGCGTCCCAACCCATGGGTTGCAGGACGTTCTTGCCTTGCATGCGCTGGTAGCGGGAGATCACGTCGCCGATGGTGTAGTTGCGCACGTGCCCCATGTGTAGCTTGCCGCTGGGGTAAGGGAACATCGACAGGCAGTAGAAAGTCTCCTTGCCTGGCTGTTCACTGACTTCAAAGGACTTTTGCTCGTCCCAGAACGACTGGGCGGCGGCTTCGATTTCACGGGGCTGATATTGTTCGTGCATGGCTACTTTTGAACTGAATAGGGGTGGCCTAATCCTCTTCAATGCAACGCTGGACGGTGATGACGCCAAATCGGCGTTTCGCTGCCCAGGCGAGCTGGAAGTGGAGTTACAGGAAGCGCCGTAGCATACATGACGGCACTCTACCGAGGGAAACCCTGATTACACGCTAGGGCGCGGCCAATTTCCGCCCCGAGGGCCGTTGGTCGCGGCGCTCAGCCGGTTTTATCAGCGAAGCTAAGCTCTAAATGGGGAGAGAGTCTTATCTTCGATGAGGTGATGGATGGTTGATTCACAGCAAAAAGCTACAAAACCGGAGCTGTATGAAAGACTGATCGACCGTCTCGCAATGGCCCTGGACGCGGCCAAAACCGCTGGACGGCTTCGCGACGAGCGTCCCCTGGAGCTGGAACTGCGTGGTTTGACCCCCGCAGAGTTTGAACTGGTCAAGGCCTATCTGGACCGCAGTGAACGTGAAACGCACGGATGCTTGTCAGCAGCAGTGAAGCAACTCGAGGCACCACGTACGGCCAAGATCATCTGGCTCAAGGATAAGACACCCGGCGGAGGCGCGGTAAAGGTCCGGTCTCTGCAATTCAAGTAAGGACACTTGAAACCATGGCATATGGTTTTTTGAAACAAAGTCCTTCCGCATTTGTTGTCGCATTGCGTTAACCCACTTAGGCTTCGGGCATCTATGGAGATGCCCGATGCCTTTTCGTTATTTCATTAAACAACTTCTATTGCCGCCCGGCGTTCTTTTGCTGTTACTGGTGCTCGCCTGGTGGTGGCGCCGCTCAAGGCCGAGGCTGGCGGGAGCGTGCTTCGTTATGGGTGTGGGCGGCTTCTGGTTGATGAGCCTGCCAGTCATGGTGGAGTGGAGTGCCAGGGCTCTGGAGCGCGAGCCGCCGCTCGTACGCGAGGAATGGGCCACCCTGGGCCAGCGCGCCGACGCGATCGTGGTGCTGGGTTCGGGGCGTGAGCGTGGAGACCTGGCCTGGGGCGTCGATCAGCCCACCGGCGTAGGTCTTGGGCGCGAGCGCTATGCCGCGCGTCTGGCCAAGGCTTCCGGCTTGCCGATTCTGGCCAGCGGCGGCCTGCATTACGGTACACCGCCGACTGAGGCGCAGCTGATGGCGGATTCGTTGCTCGATGATTTTGGCGTGACGGTGCGCTGGCAGGAAGGACGCAGCCGCACAACCTGGGAAAATGCGCAGTTCAGCGCCCAGGTATTGTTGCCGCAGGGGATCAAACGGGTGGTGGTCGTGACTCAGGCGTGGCATATGCCGCGGGCGGTCTGGAGCTTTGAACAGGCCGGATTTGAGGTGGTGCCGGCGCCAGTGGGGTTTTTAGGCGTGGACAATGCGCGGCCACTGGGCGGCTGGATGCCGGAATTCAAATCGATCTGGCAATCGGGGCAGTTGATGAATGAGGCGGTGGGGCAGGTCGGGTATTGGATGTTCTATCGAGGCGAGCCTGTTGAGGAGTGATCATTCCCACAGGGAATGATCACCAGGCCTGAGTTAAACGGTCTTCGCCATCCGGTTGGCCATCAACGCCCAGCCAAACAACAGCACGCAAATGATGATCAACGGCCACGAACGCCATTGCAGATACGGCGTCAGGTCATGCATCGGCACCACTTCGCCGTACAGAATGCCGCGTTCGAACTGCGGGATCCGGGTGGTGATCTGGCCGAACGGGTTGATCAGGCCGGTCACGCCGTTGTTGGTGGCGCGGATCATCCAGCGGCCAGCCTCAAGGGCGCGCATCTGCGCCATCTGCAAGTGTTGCAGCGGGCCGATCGAGGTGCCGAACCAGGTGTCGTTGCTGATGGTCAGCAGCAAATCGCTGCGGGCGGCGAGGCCGGCGGCGAATTCCGGGTAGACCACTTCGTAGCAGATGTACGGCGCAATCTGATAACCCTTGGCCTGTAGCAACGGTTGATCGGACGGCCCACGGGCAAAATCGGACATCGGCAAGTCGAAGAACGCGATCAGGCCGCGCAAGACTTCCTGCAACGGAACGTATTCGCCGAATGGCACCAGTTTCTGCTTCAGGTAAGTGCCATCGCCTTCACCGACCACGGTAATGCCGTTGAAGTAGCGCTTCTCGTGACGGACTTCCTGACGAATCGGCACGCCGGTAATCAGCGCGGATTTACGCTCTGCCGCGAAGCTGCCCATCATGTTCAGGTAGCCCTCGGCGGACTCCTTGAGCACCGGGACCGCTGTTTCCGGCCAGATCAGCAGGTCGACGGGCTTGGAGCTGAAACTCATGTCGCGGTACAGCGCCAGCTGCGCGTTGATCTGCGACGGGTCCCATTTCATGCTTTGTTCGATGTTGCCCTGAATCGCCGCGACGCTCAGCGGCGCCCCCGAAGGGCTGGTCCAGGCATGCTCCTTGAGCGCCATGCCGATCACCCACGGGCCGGCCAGCAGCAACACGCCAGCGGCAATAAAGCCCTTGCGAGCGGTGCGGATCAGGCGCGGTGCGTTGTAGATCAGCGCGGCGGTCAGGGCCAGCGCGAAGGAAATCAGCCACATCCCGCCGACCGGCGCGAGTCCGGCCAATGGGCCGTCGAGCTGGCTGTAACCGGAATAGAGCCATGGGAAGCCGGTGAGAAACCAGCCGCGAAAAGCTTCCTGACCCACCCACAACGCCGCAAACGCCAGGGCATCGGCCAGCGGCGCTTCGTTACGGCGAAGCCAGCGCGCCCAAATCCAGGCGGGCAGGGCGAAGAACCAGGCAATCGCTGCGGTAAAGAGCAGCATCAAGAACCCGGCCAGCAGTACAGATGCGCCGCCGAAGTTGTGAATGCTGTAGTAGATCCAGCTGGTCCCGCCGGCAAACAGGCCGAAACCGAAACACCAGCCACGACCCAGGGCCTGACGGGGGCTCAGTTCGCGCAAACCGGCGTAAAAGAAACCGACCGCCAGCAATGCCAGCGGCCAGATATCGAATGGCGCCAGGGCCAGGGTGGTGAGTGCACCGGCCGCCACGGCCAGCAGGTTACCGGGCCAGCCGGGGCGGGTTACGCGGAGCATGTCAATCCTTAACGGGCGATAGGTGTAAGACGCAGCAAATGAATCCGACGGCTGTCGGCGTTCAGGATGCGGAAGCGATAGGCGCCGATTTCAGTGATTTCGTTGCGTTTTGGCAAGTGCCCGAACGCGCTCATCACCAGACCGCCGACGGTGTCGAATTCGTCGTCGGAGAATTCGCTGTCGAAGAACTCGTTGAAGTTCTCGATCGGCGTCAGGGCCTTGATCAGGAAGTCGCCGCTGGGCAGCGGTTTGATGTAGCTGTCTTCTTCGACGTCATGCTCGTCTTCGATGTCGCCGACGATCTGTTCGAGCACGTCTTCGATGGTCACCAGACCGGCCACGCCGCCGTATTCGTCAATGACGATGGCCATGTGGTTATGGTTGGCGCGGAACTCGCGCAGCAGCACATTCAGGCGCTTGGACTCGGGCACGAAGGTGGCCGGGCGCAGCAGGTCCTTGATGTTGAAGCTGTCGCCGTTCTCCTTGAGGATCAACGGCAGCAAGTCCTTGGCCAGCAACACGCCCATCACGTCATCGTGGCTTTCGCCGATCACCGGGTAGCGGGAGTGGGCCGAGTCGACCACGGCGGGCAGGAACTCGCGAGGTGTCTGGGTCGCCTTGATGCTGATCATCTGGGAGCGCGGGACCATGATGTCCCGTACTTGCAGGTCTGCAACCTGGATGGCGCCTTCGACGATGGCCAGCGCTTCGCTGTCCAGCAACTTGTTCTGGTGTGCATCGCGCAGCAGCTCCAGCAGCTCCTGGCGGTTTTTCGGCTCGTGGGCAAAAGCCTGGGTGAGCTTACCCAGCCAAGACTTCTGCCCGTTGCTCGATCGATCTTCGCTCATAGCGATTACTCTGAATCCTTTGTTGTAACGATAGGGGATGTGTCTGTTTCGTCGTCCGCATAAGGGTCCGGATGACCCAGTTCTGCAAGCAACGTTCGTTCCAGTGCTTCCATTTCTTCGGCTTCATCGTCATCTATATGGTCGTAACCAAGCAGATGCAAGCAGCCGTGAATGACCAGATGCGCCCAATGGGCGTTGAGAGCCTTGCCTTGTTCGGCGGCTTCGCGCTCGACCACGGCCACGCAGATCACCAGATCTCCCAGTAACGGGATATCCAGCAACTCGTCCGGCACGTCGGCCGGGAATGACAGCACGTTGGTGGCGTAATCCTTCTGCCGCCAGGTGTGATTGAGTTCGCGGCCTTCTTCTTCATCGACCAGGCGAATGGTCAGCTCGGAGTCGGCGGTGCGCTGGCGCAGGGCCAGTTCGCACCATTGACGGAACTCGGCTTCACTCGGGGCAGGTGCGTCGCTCGCCAGTTGCAGATCAAGCTCAAGCATCGCGTGGGGTGTCCTTTGGTGCGGCATCGGCAGCGCGATTTTCGAAGCGCTCGTATGCCTCGACAATTCGTTGCACCAGCGGATGGCGCACCACGTCCTTGGGCTGGAAGTGGGTGAAGCTGATGCCCGGAACGTCCTTGAGCACTTCGATCACATGATGCAACCCGGACTTGGTGCCGCGTGGCAGGTCGACCTGGGTGATGTCACCGGTGATGACCGCCGTGGAACCAAAGCCGATCCGGGTCAGGAACATCTTCATCTGTTCGACGGTGGTGTTCTGGCTTTCGTCGAGGATGATGAAGCTGTTGTTCAGCGTGCGACCGCGCATGTAGGCCAGCGGCGCGACTTCGATCACCTGACGCTCGATCAGCTTGGCGACGTATTCGAAACCGAGCATTTCGTAGAGCGCGTCGTAGAGCGGGCGCAGGTACGGGTCGATTTTTTGCGACAGGTCGCCGGGCAGGAAGCCGAGTTTTTCACCCGCTTCAACCGCCGGACGCACCAACAGAATGCGACGAATCTGCTCGCGTTCCAGTGCGTCTACCGCACAGGCAACAGCCAGATAGGTCTTGCCGGTACCGGCTGGGCCGATGCCGAAGTTGATGTCGTTACCGAGGATTTCCTTCACGTAGCGCAGTTGATTCAAGCCGCGCGGGCGAATCATGCCTTTTTTGGTGCGCAAGGCGACGGACGGTTCGGCGGGGGAGTGGTTGTCCAGTTCCTCGACGGCCGATTCCTGCAGGAACAGGTGAACCATGTCCGGCGACAGCTCGGTACCTTTGGTTTCCCGGTACAGGCGGCGCAGCAGGTTTTCCGCGGAGGTGGTGTGTTTGGGCTCGCCGATCAGTTCGAACTGGTTTCCGCGGTTGCGGATCTCGATGGTCAGGCGCTGTTCGATCAAGCGCAGATGCTCGTCGAATTGCCCGCACAGATTGGCGAAGCGGCGAGCTTCAAAAGGCTCGAGGATGAAGCGATGTGGTTCTATGGGTGCGTTCAAGGTCGTATTTAGCCGCCCTGGGGCAATATTGATGAAATAAAGGATAACGCCAGTCGCCTGGGTGCGAAAGCTCTTAAATATCGCAATGCCGCACACGGTCCTGTAGGAGCGAAGCTTGCTCGCGAAGGACGATAACGCGGTCCGTCAGGCAGACGGCGGTGTGGCCTTCGCGGGCAAGCCTCGCTCCTACAGGTTATGCGGTGTTATTGGATCAGCGAGCCCCGCAGCGAGTGCGGTTGCGCGGCGTCGATGTGCACGTCGGCGAACTGGCCGATCAGGGTCGGATTGTCGCAGCGGAAGTTGACGATACGGTTATTCTCGGTGCGCCCCTGCAGTTCGCCAGGGTCTTTTTTCGAATAATCGGTGACCAGAATCCGCTGAACGGAGCCCACCATTTGTCGGCTGATCTCGAACCCTTGCTGGTTCAGGCGATGTTGCAGGGCATTCAAGCGTTCTTTTTTCAGTTCTTCCGGCGTTTCGTCGGCCAGATCGGCGGCCGGGGTGCCCGGGCGCTGGCTGTAGACGAACGAGTAGGAGAAGTCGAAGCCGACGTCTTCGATCAGCTTCATGGTCTGTTCGAAGTCTTTTTCGGTCTCACCCGGGAATCCGACGATGAAGTCCGAGCTGATGCAGATCCCCGGCACGGCGGCCCGCAGTTTGCGCAGTTTGGACTTGTACTCCAGCGCGGTGTGGTTGCGCTTCATCGCCGCGAGGATCCGGTCGGAGCCTGATTGCACCGGCAAGTGCAGGTGTTTCACCAGTTCCGGCACGTCGGCGTGGGCCTGGATCAGGCTGTCGGAGAACTCCAGCGGGTGCGAAGTGGTGTAGCGAATCCGGTCGATGCCATCGACTGCGGCGACCACCCGGATCAATTCCGCCAGGTCGGCCAGGCGACCATCGTGAGTGGTCCCGCGATAGCCGTTGACGTTCTGCCCCAGCAGGGTCACTTCGCGCACGCCGTTTTCGGCCAGGTGGATGATCTCGGCAATCACGTCGTCGAACGGCCGGCTGACTTCTTCACCGCGGGTATAAGGCACCACGCAGAAGGTGCAGTACTTGCTGCAGCCTTCCATGACCGACACGTAAGCGCTGGGCCCATCGATGCGGGGTTCGGGCAAATGGTCGAATTTTTCGATTTCCGGGAACGAGACGTCGACCTGCGGCAGTTTGGTAACGCGCGCGGCGTCGATCATTTCCGGCAGGCGGTGCAGGGTCTGCGGGCCGAACACCACGTCGACATACGGAGCGCGATCACGGATGGCCGCGCCTTCCTGACTGGCCACGCAACCGCCGACGGCGATGACCATTTCCGGATTGGCCAGTTTCAGTTCGCGCCAGCGGCCTAGCTGGGAATACACCCGGTCCTGGGCCCGTTCGCGGATCGAGCAGGTGTTGAGCAGGATCACGTCGGCGTCTTCAGCGCGGGCGGTGACTTCCAGGGCCTGATGTTCACCCAGCAGATCGACCATGCGCGAGCTGTCGTACTCGTTCATCTGGCAACCGTGGGTTTCGATGTAAAGCTTCTTGGCCATGGAAAGATTCATCACGTGATTCAAAGAACCGCGCATTATAGGGAACATGCCCCAAGGTTCCTACCGCTGCGCGTCCGGTGGCTATGTTATAGTTCGCGCCCTCATTTTTATCCCCGATGTGTTACCCGCCCACCATGACCAAACGTGAAGCTCCAATCTACAAGGTGATTTTCCTCAATCAGGGCCAGGTGTTCGAAATGTACGCCAAGCAGATCTATCAAAGTGATCTGTGGGGCTTCCTGGAAGTGGAAGAGTTCGTCTTTGGCGAGCGCACGCAAGTGGTCGTCGATCCGAGCGAAGAAAAGCTCAAGGCTCAGTTCGAAGGCGTTGTGCGCAGTTTTGTGCCGATGCATTCGATTGTGCGCATCGACGAGGTCGAGCGCCTCGGCACGCCGAAAATCAGCGAAGCCCGCGGCGCGGTCGGCAATGTCATGCCGTTTCCGATGCCGATGCCTGAGAAGTAAGCAGCAGGTTTTTTAAGGTGGGAATGCCGCCTTCGACGCTCTGCGTCGGTGACGCGGAGAGTCACGGGATGAATTCCCACGCAGAGCGTGGGAACTATTGGATCCGGCAATTCAGGGAAGTGGTGAAAACGGCGTACGCCCGTCGGCGCTCTGCAATTCCATCAGGTATTTACGGAAAATTTGCCCCAGTACCTGGGTAGCAACTTCCAGGTCTTCGCGGGGCATTTTTTCGGCGACCTCGTCGGCGGTGTCCAGTGCCTCTTCGGCGCCGTTGACCGCGGCCATTTTCAGCACGATATACGCCTGAACGTTATTGGCCGGTACGCCTTCGCCATGGAAGAACATGGTGCCGAGTTTGAATTGCGCCTGGGCATGACCTTGCAGCGAGGCCTTTTCGAAGTAGCTCAGGGCTTTATTGAGGTCGCGCGGCGCGTTTTTGCCTTCGTAGTAGAACTCACCCAACTCGTATTGTGCTTGCGCATCCCCTTCATCCGACGCTTTCTGGCAGGCGGCGAGCGCTTGCGTCAGGTCTTGCGGCTGAGTATTGAGGGTGCAGCGACCCATCGCCGGGATCAACAACGAGTTGCCGCCTGCTTGTGCGAGCGCGAGCAGGGGCTGAAGGAGCAACAGGCAGCCCAATGCAAGGGTGCGGCCGGTGCGGTTCATGGGAATCGACTTACCTCTGAGGGGCGCGCGGACCCGTCGAGGGATCCAATAAGCGCGCATTATGAAATAAGCAGGGCCAACCTTACAAAGTCTTTACTCGTTTTTCTGCTGCGCGGGGACTATATCACCCACTTTGCGGGGGATTATTGGCAGACGAGTAGGAAAAAGGGTGCGGGTGTAGGTGAAAGCTGACGCTGGCAATCGCCAACGTCAGCGTCGTAGCTTTACTTCAGTGCAGCGAAGGCACGCTCGGCGGCGTCCAGCGTCAGTTTCAACTCGGTTTCGCCGTGGGCGATCGAGGTGAAGCCGGCTTCGAAGGCGCTCGGCGCCAGGTACACGCCGCCCTCGAGCATCAGGTGGAAGAAGCGACCGAACAGGTTCGCATCGCTGGCCATGACGTCATCGAAGGTGACGATGTCGTCGGCGCCGCTGAAGTACAGACCGAACATGCCGCCGGCCTGAGTGGTCACGAACGGAATGCCGGCGGCGTCGGCGCGCTGTTGCAGGCCATCGAGCAGGCGGCTGGTGTAGTTGCTCAGCTCGGCGTGGAAACCGGGACGACTGATCAGGCGCAGCGTGGTCAGTCCAGCGGCCATCGCCAGCGGGTTACCCGACAACGTACCGGCCTGGTAGACCGGGCCCAGCGGCGCGATGCGTTCCATGATCTTGCGTTTGCCGCCGAAGCAGCCCACCGGCATGCCGCCACCAATGATCTTGCCGAAGGTGCTCAGGTCCGGTGTTACGCCGTAATGGGCTTGGGCGCCGCCGAGGGCGACACGGAAACCGGTCATCACTTCGTCGAAAATCAGCACCACGCCGTGCTTGTCGCACAGGGTCCGCAGGCCTTCGAGGAAACCCGGTGCCGGCGGTACGCAGTTCATGTTGCCGGCCACCGGTTCGACGATGATGCACGCCACGTCCTGGCCGACTTCGGCGAGCATGGCTTCTACCGCGTCGATGTCGTTGAACGGCAGGGTCAGGGTGTGTTTGGCGAACGCCGCCGGTACACCGGCCGAGCTCGGTACGCCTTGGGTCAGGGCGCCGGAACCGGCTTTGACCAGCAAGCTGTCGGAGTGGCCGTGGTAGCAGCCTTCGAATTTGATGATGCTGTCGCGACCGGTGAAACCACGGGCCAGACGGATCGCACTCATGGTCGCTTCGGTGCCGGAGCTGACCATGCGCACCATTTCCATCGATGGCACGATCGAGCAGACCAGATCGGCCATCTCGGTTTCCATCGCGGTCGGGGCGCCGTAGGACAATCCGTGCTCAAGCTGTTTGCGTACCGCGTCCAGCACGTCCGGGTGGCTGTGGCCGAGAATCATCGGGCCCCAGGAACCGACGTAATCCACATAGCGCTTGTCGTCTTCGTCGGTGACGTAGGCGCCTTCGGCGTGTTTGAAGAACAACGGCGTGCCGCCAACGCTCTTGAATGCACGAACAGGCGAGTTCACGCCGCCGGGGATGTGTTTCTGGGCATTGGCAAACAGGGTTTCGGAACGAGACATTATTTGGCTCTCAAAATCAGGATTTGAACAATTCGTTAAAGGCGCGGGCGCGACGCGTCACTTCAGCCGTGCTCTGGGCACCGAACAGGCCATGCACCACCGCCAGCAGGTCGACCCCGTGGGCCACCAGCGGGGCGGCGTTGTCCAGGGTGATGCCGCCGATCGCACAGATCGGCAGGTGCAGTTTGCTGCGGGCCTGGTCGAGCAAGTCGAGGCTGCACGTCGGTGCGCCGGGCTTGGTGTTGGAATTGAAGAAGCGGCCGAAGGCGACGTAACTGGCGCCTTCTTTGGCGGCTTGTTCGGCGAGTTCGAGTTGCGCGTGGCAGGTAGAGCCGATGATCGCCTGACGACCGAGCAGTGCCCGCACCGGCATCAGCGGGCCATCGGTCTGGCCCAGGTGCACGCCGACATTCAGGCGCGCGGCCAGTTCGGCGTCGTCGTTGATGATCAGCTGGGTCTTGTAGCGTTCGCACAGATCGCGCAGGGCTTCGGCCTCGCGCAGACGCCGGGCCTCGTCGCTGCTTTTGTCGCGGTATTGCAGCAGGGTGACGCCGCCTTCGAGCGCCGCCTCCACGTACGAAAGAAATTTACCGGCCAGTAACTGGCTGTCGGTAATGGCGTACAGGCCACGTAGTTTCATCGGACAAGCCTCTGCGCTTTACGCATCGAAAGTTACGAACAGAAATCCAGCGGCAGGCGGCGGGGCACGAACTGGCCTTTGCCCAGCTGTTCCGCATCTCGCAGGGTGCGCCAAGTGTAGTCAAGCGCGCTCTGTACGGCACTGGCGAGGTGTTCACCTTGGGCCAGGCGACCGGCGAGGGCACTGGCCAGCGTGCAGCCGGAACCGTGATAGCTGCCGGGCAGGCGCTGGCAGGTAAAGGTTTCGCGGCGACCGTCGCGGCTGTACAGGCGGTTGTGGATTTCGTGTTCGTCGCCATGGCCGCCGGTGATCAGCAGGTGTTTGACGAATGGCAGGAGTTTTTCCGCGCACTCGTCGGCGGTGCCTTCGGGCAGTTCGGCGAGGATGCGGGCTTCGGGAAGGTTAGGGGTGGCGATGATCGACAACGGCAGCAAGCGTTCGCGCATGGCGTAGCCGACTTCGTCCTTGCCCAGTCGTCCGCCACCGCCGGCGCGCAGCACCGGGTCGCAGACCACTGGCAAATGCGGGTGCGCTGAAAGCAGTTCGACCACGGTGTCGACCATTTCCAGGGAACCGAGCATGCCCAGTTTGACGGCGGCGACTTCTGAGTCGTTGAGCACGGCATTGGCCTGGGCCAGTACCCACTCGCGATCGAGCACGCGGAAGTCAGTGACATTGACCGTGTCTTGCACGGTCAGGGCGGTGACGGCCGGAGCCGCATGGCAACCCTGGGCGAGCAGGGCTTCGATATCTGCCTGCAAGCCGGCGCCACCACTTGGGTCGTGGCCGGAGAGACAGAGGACAACGGGGCGAGAGCTGTAGATATTCATGGTGCGCGAGCTTACCACCAAACATGTTTTTTCGGGTGTCGACCCGTGAATCATGACGCGGTCCATGTAGCAGCTGCCGCAGGCTGCGTTCGGCCGCGTAGCGGTCGTCAAGCCTGTGTCCACGGTTCGCCTGATGCATAGCGGTGATTGATTTCGCGACGGCTTCGCCGTCGAACGCAGCCTTCGGCAGCTGCTACCGGGGAGATGTGCCTGGGCGCTCTTGTCACAACCTGATCAAGCCAACAGCTCTAGCTCAATACATTGCGCTGGAACGCCCGTTCTAGAGCCTTTGTAGGAAAAATTTCAATGGTGTTCAATCGCCACTAACGGCTATGCTAGAGTGGATCCAAACCAATAACAGGTAATACCGGTTTTACGTCTACTCAAAAGGAATGGGGGGCTTCCTGACAGAACCGGACAGGCCACGCTGGGGCTTAAATGCGCTATTTGCTGATGTTGCTGCTGTGCTTGCCCCTCCTGGCGAGCGCCGTCGAATTCGACGAGTTCACCCAGAGCCTTCCCCTGGGCCGAACGATGCAGGTTTATGAAGACGCGGGCGGTCAAGCGACCATTGCCGAGGTCCGTGCGCAAGCCGCGGCCGGGCACTTCAAACCCCACGATAAAGCCACCCTCAATGCCGGCTATTCGCGTTCGGCGTTCTGGCTGAAAATCGACCTGCAATACCGTCCGACCAATCCGTCGGCGCAACGGAGCTGGCTGCTGGAGCTGGCTTATCCGCCCCTCGATCACCTTGATTTGTACTTGCCCGATGCTGGCGGTGACTATCAATTGGTCCGACAGACGGGCGATGCGCTGCCGTTCGCCACTCGCGAGATTCGTCAGAACAACTATCTGTTCGATCTGAGCTTTGCGCCCGGGCAGGCGCAAACCGTGTACCTGCGTCTGCAAAGCGAAGGCTCGATTCAGGCGCCCGTCACCTTGTGGTCGAGCACTGCTTACCTTGAAGAGCAGCCGGTGCGGCTCTACGTGCTGGGGCTGATTTACGGTGTGTTGCTGGGGATGCTGGTCTACAACCTGTTCATCTTCCTCAGCGTGCGCGATACCAGCTACCTCTATTACATCGTCTACATCGCCTCGTTCGGCTTGTATCAGCTGTCGGTGAACGGCGCGGCCGTGGAGTATTTCTGGCCGGACAATCCGTGGTGGGCCAATGCCGCGACGCCGTTCTTTATCGGCTGTTCGGGGTTGTTCGGCAGCCAGTTTGCCCGCAGCTTCCTGCGGACGGCCACCCACAGCCGCTGGCTGGACCGTGTGCTATTGGCGCTGATCGCGTTCAGTGCGGTGGTGATTGGTTTGTCTTTGATGACCAGTTACGCCCTGGCCCTGCGTCTGGCGACGGCGCTGGCACTGGTCTTTACCGTGGCGATTTTCGCTGCCGGGATTTTCGCCTGGTTGGGCGGCTTGAGGGTGGCGCGCTACTTCATCATTGCCTGGTCGGCATTTTTGCTCGGTGGTGTCGTCAACACGATGATGGTGTTGGGGTATTTGCCCAACGTGTTCCTCACCATGTACGCCAGTCAGATTGGCTCGGCGATTGAAGTGGCGTTGCTGTCCCTGGCCCTGGCCGATCGTATCAACGCGATGCGCGAGCAACAGGCACAGACGTTGTTCGATGCCGGCCAGAAGCTCGAAGTGCTGAACCAGCAACTGGCTCACAGCAACAGGCTCAAGGACGAATTCCTCGCCACGTTGACCCACGAACTGCGCACGCCCATGAACGGTGTGATCGGTTCGCTGGAGCTGATGCAGACCGTCGAGATGAACCCGGAGCTGGAGCAGTATCAGCAAACGGCGGCAGGTTCGGCGCGGGACATGATGCGCATGGTCAACGGCATCCTCACTCTGACCGAATTGCAGGCCGGCAAGCTCAAGGTCTATCCGGACACGTTCAGCTTGCGCAGTATGGTCGAGTCTTTGCGCGGGCAGTTCGATGGCAATGCGTCGAGCAAGTCATTGGACTTCAAGGTCGAGGTAACGCCCGGGTTGCCGGATCGCTTATTCGGCGACAGCGGCAAGCTGGCGCAATGCCTGGAATGCCTGTTGGACAACGCAATCAAATTCACCCGGGTCGGAGGTCTGGCGCTGCGGGTGACGGGTAAACCGGCGGAGCCCGGTCGGCTGGCGCTGTCTTTTGCGGTGATCGACACCGGCATCGGTTTTACCGATTTGGGAGAGGCGGCGCTGTACCA
The DNA here is from genome assembly GCF_000282195.1 of Pseudomonas sp. GM18. GTDB lineage: Bacteria > Pseudomonadota > Gammaproteobacteria > Pseudomonadales > Pseudomonadaceae > Aquipseudomonas. The sequence continues at coordinate 67,677 of NZ_AKJT01000038.1, read as the reverse complement.
GCGCTTCTTCCAGCTCGACGGCTCGATGACCCGTGAGTACGGCGGTCTTGGCGTTGGCCTGGCGATCTGTCGGCAGTTGGTCGAATTGCTCGGGGGCCGCCTGAGCCACCGTTCCGAACCAGGCCGTGGAAGCCGCTTCCAGCTGGACGTCGAATTCGAGCTGTCGGTGGTGGAACCTGCGCCCTCGATCACCCGGCAGACCACAGGCCTGCGCTTGCCCCAGGAATGCACGGTATTGCTGGTCGATGACAACAGCATCAATCAATTGGTGATGCGCGGCATGTTGCTCAAGCTTGGGTTCCGGGTACGCACCGCTGACAGTGGCCTTGCTGCGCTCGATCAATTGCAGTGTGAAGCCGTTGACGCGGTAGTGCTCGATTGCCAGTTGCCGCCAGTGGACAGCGCCTCCATCTGCCGCCGGATCCGTGCGTTGCCGGGTTGCGCCGAATTACCCGTGTTCATGATTGCCCTGAGTGTGGACCGAGTGCACTGCCCGAGCGATACCTTGGTCGACTACCTGAACAAACCGGTGAAATTCGAGGACTTGCAGGCTGCGCTGTATCGACGGGTGCTCTGTTCTGGACAAGGCGAAAGCGCCGACAGTTAGGCAGATATGCCACTTTGTTCAGCCTCGGGGCGGTGCTTAACTGAAAGTCCCTTGGCTGACCAAAGGAGCCCCGTCATGAACCTGCATCAGTTCGCCGAAACCCACGAAGTCACCAACCAGCCACCGTCGCTGGACGGCACCAACCTCTATCGCATCGACCTGCCTTTGCAGGAATGGTCGCGGCGGTTCGATGGCGGTTGGGCCGAGTCGCGGATCGACGCTTACGGCGCATTGGCCGGCGGGCCGCTGATGGAAGCCGGGTTTGCGGCCAATCAGAACAAACCGGTGTTCGTCAGCCATGACCGTTACGGCCATCGTATCGACCTGGTGGAGTTTCACCCGGCTTATCACCAGTTGATGCGCACGGCGGTGGAGCATGGCCTGACAGGGTTGCCCTGGACCGATCCGCAACCGGGCGCCCATGTGGCTCGCGCGTCCATGACGTATTTGCACAGTCAGGCTGAAGCCGGCAGCGGTTGCCCATTGACCATGACCTTCGCCAGCGTCCCGGCGATACGCCTGCAACCGGATCTGGCCCGGCAATGGTTGCCGAAAATCCTCGCCACCGAATACGACCCGCGCAATGTCGGCATGGCCCACAAGGCCGGGGTCACCATCGGCATGGCGATGACCGAGAAGCAGGGCGGCACCGACGTGCGGGCCAACACCACCAAGGCCTATCCGGTCGGCGCCGGTGGGCCGGGCCAGGCGTATGAACTGGTGGGCCACAAGTGGTTCTGCTCGGCGCCGATGTGCGATGCCTTCCTGACCCTGGCCCAGACCGACAAAGGGCTGACCTGTTTTCTGCTGCCGCGTCATCGCCCGGATGACACGCGCAATCAGTTCTACATACAGCGGCTGAAAAACAAACTCGGCAACTGGTCCAACGCCTCCAGCGAGGTGGAGTTCCGTGGCGCCCTGGCCTGGATGGTCGGCGAAGAGGGCCGGGGCGTTCCGACCATTATCGAAATGGTCGCCATGACCCGTTTCGATTGCATGGTCGGCTCCAGCGCGCTGATGCGCCAGGCCCTGACCCAGGCCAGCCATCACTGCGCCCACCGCAAGGTCGGTGGCAAGTTGCTCAGCGAACAACCCCTGATGCAAAACGTGCTGGCCGACCTGGCCCTGGAAAGCGAAGCCGCCCTGGCGTTGAGCCTGCGCATGGGCCGGGCGCTGGATCATCTGGATGACGAGCACGAAGCGAAATTCGCCCGGCTGGTGACGGCAGTGGGCAAGTACTGGATCTGCAAACGCGCGCCCGCGATGATCAACGAAGCGGCCGAATGCATGGGCGGCGCCGGTTACGTCGAAGAAAGCATCTTGCCGCGACTGTACCGTGAGGCACCGGTCAACTCGACGTGGGAAGGTTCCGGGAACGTGCAATGCCTCGACGTGTTGCGCGCACTGTCGAAAGAGCCGGGTGTTCTCGATGTGCTGTTCAACGAGTTGGGCGATGGCCATGGCGACAAGCGCCTGGCCGCGCACATCGGCCAGTTGCAGAAGGCGTTCAAGGACACTGACGACATTCAATACCGTGCCCGCCAGCTCACCGAAGACATCGCCTTGGGGCTTCAGGCCCGGCTGTTACTGGAGGCGGGCAATGCGGCGGTCAGCGATGCATTCATCGCCAGCCGCCTAGGTTCGGCCGGGCGGGTGTACGGAACGTTGCCGCGGGGGTTGGATGTGCAAGCGATTGTGGCTCGGTCGACCCCGCAAGGCTTGTGATCGACACCGAGCCAATGGTGTATAGCCAACACGCCACTGTTCCCGTGAAGCGATGATGCAGGCAAGATGAAGGTCTGCAAGTCAGAACACAGGAAGCTGATCGTGACCGAAGCGTTTATTGTCGTTCAAACCGCCGAGCAAGCCGTGGACCGGCTTGCTGTCTTGCACGAGCGTGCAACCACAGCGCTGAATCAGGCGCTCAAACGTTATCTCAAGGATCGCGTCGAGCCGGACGCTGAACAGCGTGCTCTGTTTCGTTATCCCGAGTTGCGTCTGACCTACCTCTGCCAGGGCGAAGTCCCACAGACCACTCGCGCCTATGCCAAGGTTCAATTGCCGGGGACCTACAGCGTCACCGTCACTCATCCGGCGGCCTTTCGCAAATACCTGCTGGAACAACTTGTCCCGTTGATGCACGACTTCACCGTGACCGTGGAAGTCGGCGTCAGTCAGCAAAACATTCCTTATCCGTACGTGGTCGAGCAGGGCGATGAACTGGCTGGCTCCGGCGTCACCGCGGCGGTGCTGGCGCGCGTGTTCCCGAGTACGGATCTGTCGGCCGCTACCGATGGCATCGCCGATGGTTTGTACGATTGGGAAAACACCGACCCGTTGCCACTGGCCCTGTTCGACGCCGCACGGGTGGACTTCTCCCTGCGCCGGCTGGTGCACTACACCGGCAGCGACTGGCGGCATGTGCAGCCGTGGATTCTGCTGACCAACTACCACCGCTATGTCGACCAGTTCATCGTTCATGGCCTGGAGCAACTGCGCAACGACCCACGCTTTGTGCGCATGGTGTTGCCGGGCAACGTGATCATCGAAAAGGGCATGGATCACGGTGAAGCCTCGGCGATTGCCGCGGGCGTGGTCTGGCATCGTTACCAGATGCCGGCCTATCACCTGATCGCCAGCGACGGCCATGGCGTGACCCTGGTAAACATCGGCGTCGGCCCGTCCAACGCCAAGAACATCACCGACCATTTGGCCGTGTTGCGTCCGCATTGCTGGCTGATGATCGGCCACTGCGGCGGCTTGCGTCAGTCGCAGACCATTGGCGATTACGTGCTCGCCCACGCTTACATGCGTCGCGACGGGATTCTCGACCGGGTGGTGCCGCCGAACATTCCGATTCCGGCCCTGGCCGAAGTGCAGTTGGCGCTGCAGCAAGCGGCGGCCAACATCACCGGCGAGAAGGGCGACGAACTGAAGAAACGCCTGCGTACCGGCACCGTGTTGACCTACGACGACCGTAACTGGGAACTGCGCTGGGCGCAGGAACGTCCGCTGATCAACCTGTCCCGCGCCGTGGCGGTGGACATGGAGAGCGGCACGATTGCGGCCCAGGGTTATCGCTTGCGGGTGCCGTACGGCACGTTGCTCTGTGTGTCGGATAAACCGCTGCACAGCGAAATCAAACTGCCGGGGTCGGCCAACGCGTTCTATGAACGCGCGGTCAGCCAGCACTTGAAGATCGGCATCGAAGCGGTGGATCTGTTGCGCACCGAGCTCAACTCGCTGCACTCGCGCAAACTGCGCAGCTTCGACGAGCCGCCGTTCCGCTGATTGTTCTCATGGTCATTTAGCGGTCAGGGCACTAGCATGGTGAGCCCTGACCGTTAGATGTTCCTTTGCTCATGTCTCGTCCACAACGTCCCGTCTCTCGCCGCCCTGGCGCGAACAACCCGCAATCAGCCCCACGCCGCGTCGCCAAAGCGCCGCCGGCCGAGCCGAAGCTGATCCTGTTCAACAAGCCTTTCGATGTGCTGACGCAATTCAGCGACGACGAAGGGCGGGCGACGCTCAAGGACTTTATCGAAATTCCGGGTATTTACCCCGCAGGACGGCTGGACCGTGACAGCGAAGGCTTGCTGCTGCTGACCAATGACGGCCAGCTTCAGGCGCGGATTGCCGATCCGAAACACAAACTGGCCAAGACCTACTGGGTGCAAGTGGAAGGCGAGCCGACCGCTGAGCAGTTGCAGCGTTTGCGCGATGGCGTTGAATTGAACGACGGTATGACCTTGCCGGCCGAAGCGCGACAACTGGATGAGCCGCAACTGTGGCCACGTAACCCGCCGGTGCGCTTTCGCAAAAGTGTGCCGACGAGTTGGCTGGAATTGGTAATTCGCGAGGGGCGCAATCGTCAGGTGCGGCGCATGACCGCGGCGGTCGGCTTGCCGACGTTGCGCCTGGTGCGGGTCAAAATCGGTGACTGGTCGATCGAAGGGCTCGATCAGGGCCAGTGGAAGGAAGTGCCGGCGCGTTTATAGCGTGCCGGATTCGATCAGGCCGATGACCACGCTTTTGATCACGAATGCGGCCACGCCCAACCCCAGCACAAAGAACAGAATGAACGAGCCGAAGCGCCCGGCTTTGGATTTTTTTGCCAGATCCCAGACGATGAAACCCATGAAAATGATCAGGATGCTGACCAGGCCAGTCATCATCCACTCTTCGAAAACTGCAGGATCCATCGAACATCTCCAGCGCGGGCGGGGCTAAAAAGGCGGGGGGAGTATACGCCAAGGGGGAATGGCGGGGTATTGACCTGCGTCGGTGTGCCGCAGTCATTCGTCGCCTTGGGCAGTGATCGTTCCCACGCTCTGCGTGGGAATGCCGCCATGGACGCTCCGCGTCCGCTGTAGATCGTGACGCAGAGCGTCACAGGATGCATTCCCACGCGGAGCGTGGGAACGATCAGGTCAGAAGGGGCATCTCAGCTGCGCAGATGGGTTAGAGGCAGTTCGGTGCTATTGAGCACCTGGTTCAACACAAAACTCGATCGAACACTCGTCACCCCTTCAATCCGGGTCAGATGCCCCAGCAGCAGCTTCTGATAGTGATCCATGTCCGGCACCACCACCTTGAGCTGATAATCCGCATCCATCCCCGTCACCAGGCTACATTCCAACACTTGCGGTAACGTGCGAATGGCGGCTTCGAAGTTCTCGAAACGCTCGGGAGTATGGCGGTCCATGCCGATCAGCACGTAGGCAGTCAGGCTCAGGCCGAGCATCTTGCGGTCCAGCAAGGCGACCTGGCGGGAAATGTAGCCGTCGTCTTCCAGTTGCTTGACCCGCCGCGAGCAAGGCGAAGGCGACAGGCCGATGCGTTCGGCCAGCTCCTGGTTGGAGATGCGTGCGTCGCGCTGTAATTCCGCCAAAATACTCAGGTCGTATCGGTCGAGTTTGCTCATCAATCAGGCCTTTGTCATAACTATTGCGGCAGATTATCTATCCTGAGTTAAAAATTGCGCAAGTGATGTTTATTTGAGCAATCTTCGCAATCCTCTGCCGGCGTTCCGGGCCTATTCTTATCACCAGAATCACTGCTCGGACAAACAGTCCAGTGCGGCTCGCCCAATCAGGCCAGCTGCGGTCGCCACCCCCACCGGGGCTGTGTCGGCCCCCGAGCTACACACTGTCCAGAAGACGGCGTGAGGTGAGCCGACGTCATAAGCGTCGAGCACGGACGAAGTTCTCAAAGGGAGGCCGACGGGTCTCCCTTTTTTCTTGCCCGCAATTTGGCATGCCCTTAATAAAGAGCCGCTCAATAAATAAGTGGAGGACTGATAACCTGTTGCAGAACCGGCCTGCGCTTTCCCAGTCTTACGTACAGGCCCTAACCCGCAGTGAGGAAAAGCATGAAATCGCGCATCTGGCGTTTGGCCGGTGTTGGTTTGCTGTGTGTGAGTGTCACTGCACAATCGCTTGCCGATGAGCCGCAGAACCGTGGCCCCGATGGCGGACAACATGGGCCTGAACATCGGGGTAATGACCAGGGCCAGGGCCGTGGCGACAGCAATCAGCCACGCCCGCAGAACAACGAAATCATTCGTGGCGACAACAGCCGCAAGTTCGAGCTCCACGACCAGAATCAGGGCGGTCAGTGGCAGAACCGTGCGCCGCACGAGTCCAACAATCAGGGCGGCCAGTGGCAGAGCCGTCCACTACACGATTCAAGCGTTCAGGGTGGCCAGTGGCAGAACCGTCCGCTATACGATCCAAACGTTCAGGGTGGCCAGTGGCAGAACCGTACACTGTACGACTCCAATGTTCAGGAGCGAGCGCCGCAACAGCCGAGTAACAATCTGCCAATCCAGAGTCGGCCCGATACCGTGCGCCAGACCCAGGAACCGCGGCGTGGCTACTATCAGGACGAGCGGTGGCGTAACAATTACAACCAGCCATGGCAGACCGGGGGGCGGGAGCCGCGTCACGATGACCGTCGCTGGCCCGGTCGCCCGGATGGGCACGGTAATGGCTGGGGCCCCGGTCCGCAGTATCGTCCGGGGTACGTGATCGACCGCTTCCCGGAGGACCGTCACTTCCGTGTGCCCTATCGTGGCCAGGATTATTTCTATTCCGGTGGTTACTGGTATCGCCCGCAAGGCCCGCGTTATGTGGTGGTTCAGCCGCCTCGCGGGATTCGTGTCAGCTATTTGCCCGATTACGCCCGTGAAGTGTGGATCGGCGGCACGCTGTTGTTCCTGGCGGCCGGCGCGTACTACGCCTACCAGGAGAGCACTCAGGATTACGTCGTGGTCGAACCTCCCGTGCAGCCGCAACCGGTCGGCAATGGTTACGACGTGGTGGCGTACCCGGCCAATGGCCAGTCGCCGGAGGAAGTCAGCCGAGACGGTTATGAATGTTATCGCTGGGCCGTGGAACAGAGCGGTTTCGATCCGCGTGCCGTCACCTACCAACCGGATCCGTCGGTGGTGCAAGCTTACCGACAGGCCCAGGGCAACTGCCTGAGCAGTCGCGGTTATCAGGTGAGTTACTGAGCCCTGGCGGCCTTCACCACTTCCTGCGGGTCGGCGTGCACCAGCACTTCGGCTCGCGGGTAGGCGGCGTGAATCGCATCGGCGGCTTGATCGCTGATGCTGTGGGCGACTGACAGGGTCAAGTCCCCCGGCAATTCCAGATGCAATTGCACGAACCACTGGTTACCGGAAATCCGCGTGCGCAAGTCGTGGGCACCCAAAACCCCCGGTACGCTGCAGGCCAGTTCGAGCATGTGCTCGCTGACATCAGTCGGCAATTCTTCATCCATCAGCACTGCAAAACTTTCCCGGGCGATCTGAATCGCGCTCCAGAGGATGTAGGCAGCGATTCCCAGACCGAACCAAGGGTCGACTTGCTGCCAGCCAAACCCGGCCAGCACCAGCGCCACGAGAATGCCGCCGTTGAGCAGCAGGTCCGAGCGGTAATGCAAGGAGTCGGCGCTCACCGCGTTGGAACCGGTAGCCTTGATTACCCGGTGCTGCAACATCAGCAGGGCCACGGTCAGGACGAGGGAGAACACAATCACCCCGATACTGAGCCACGCTGCGCCTATCGGTTCCGGATGTTTCAACCGTTCGATCGCCTGCAAGGCAATCAGCACTGCACTGCCGCCAATGAACAGCGCCTGAGCCATGCCCGCCAATGATTCGGCCTTGCCGTGCCCATAACGATGATCGTTGTCGGCCGGGCGCAAGGCGTAATGCACGGCCATCAGATTGAGCAGCGAGCTGACGCCGTCGAGTGCCGAGTCGGTCAACCCGGCGAGCATGCTCACCGAGCCGCTCAGCCACCAGGCGATGGATTTGGCGATGATCAATATGCACGCGACCGCCACCGAGGCGCGCGTCGCCAGCCGCAGCAGGCGGGCGTGGTCGGTAGGGGTAGTCATCAGTGCTGTGATTCCTTCAAATGCACGAATTATGCAGCCGGTTGCAGGCCGAACATGGCCAGTTGCTGGGCACTGCCCTTGTGCTGGATCAGGCGTGGATCATCCAGCGGGAAGCTGCGGCCCAGTTCACTTTCCAGAATAGTCTGCAACTTGTGGTTATCGACCTTGCCGTCGGCGCCGATGGCCTCCTTGAGTTTTTCCGGGGCCACCTGAGCGGTCCGGCCAGGCTCGAAGTAAATGGCACCCGTGGCGAAGTCCACCGCAAAGGCAATCAGGCCGGGGATGATATAGAACAGCAGGCCCACGGCATCCAGCGCGGCAATGGCCGGGTCGATCTTGCCGTCGATCTGGCCGCGACGATCCGGGTAGAAAATCGAACCGCAGGCGGTCACCTGGGTCAGCAAGGACGCGATCAACACACCGCCGATCAAGCGAAAGGGAGCACGCATTTGAAATCTCCTGGGTTATCTGGAAACGAAGCATCGTCGATATGAATTAGGACCGCGCTGAACGCCGTTATACTCGGCCCTCTGTTTGGGAGCCAGCATGATTTCTTTGCCAATTGATGAAGTTTTACCCGCCCTGCGTGAAGCCCTCGCTACACGCCACGAAGCTGTGCTCGAAGCACCGCCCGGTGCCGGTAAAACCACCCGGGTGCCGTTGGCCTTGCTCGATGAGCCGTGGCTGACCGGGCAGACCATTTTGATGCTCGAGCCGCGCCGGTTGGCGGCGCGGGCGGCGGCGGAGCGGTTGGCCAGTGAATTGGGTGAGAAGGTCGGCGAAACCGTTGGCTATCGCATTCGTCTCGACAGCAAGGTCGGCCCCAATACCCGCATTGAAGTGGTCACCGAAGGCATCCTCACCCGGCGTTTGCAGGATGACCCGGCGCTGGAAGGCGTGGGCTTGCTGATTTTCGATGAGTTTCATGAACGTAGTCTTGATGCCGACCTGGCCTTGGCCCTGAGCCTGAATGGCCGGGAGCTGTTCCGCGACGATCAACCGCTGAAAATTCTGTTGATGTCGGCGACCCTGGAAGGCGAACGCCTGGCCGGGTTGCTGGATGACGCGCCAATCCTGCGCAGCGAAGGGCGCATGTACCCGGTGGCGATGCGCTGGGGCCGGCCGTTTCAGCCCGGAGAGTTCATCGAGCCAAAAGTGGTGCAGACCATCCTCGACGCGCTGAACGATGAAACCGGCAGCCTGCTGGTATTTCTGCCGGGGCAGGCGGAAATTCGTCGTGTGCATCAACAATTGGCCGATGCGCTGGGCGAGGGCTCGCCGGTGTTGCTGTGCCCGTTGCACGGCGAGCTGGACCTGGCGGCGCAGCGTGCGGCGATTGATCCGGCGCCTGTGGGCAAGCGCAAAGTGGTGCTGGCCACCAACATCGCCGAAACCAGCCTGACCATCGACGGTGTGCGCGTGGTGATCGATGCCGGGCTGGCGCGCGTGCCGCGTTTCGACCCCGGCAGCGGCATGACCCGCCTGGATACTCAACGCATCTCCAAGGCCAGTGCCACGCAGCGCGCGGGTCGGGCCGGGCGCTTGGAGCCCGGCGTGTGTTATCGCTTGTGGTCGCAGGATCAGCACGAACAACTGGCGGCTTACGCCAGTGCTGAAATTCTCTCGGCGGACCTTGCCGGGCTGGCCTTGCAACTCGGTCGTTGGGGCGTGACACCGGGGCAGTTGGTTTGGCTGGATGTTCCTCCGGCAGCGGCTTATGCACAGGCCCAGGATCTGCTTGAGCGCTTGGGTGCGTTGGAGGGCGAAGCGTTGACCCGCCACGGTCAGGCCATGGCCGAACTGCCGGCGCATCCACGAATCGCGCATTTGCTGTTGCGTGGCCAGGCGCTCGGCCTGGCCGACATGGCCTGCGATGTCGCGGCACTGCTCGGCGAGCGCGATATCTTGCGTGGTGCTGGCGCGGACCTGCATAGCCGACTGGTGCTGTTATCCGGTGAAGAACGGGCAGCTCGCGGTGCGCAGGGCGGTGTTCAACGGGCTCGGCAACTGGCGCGGCAGTATCGCGGTTATTTGCGGGGCAAAGCGTCGGAGCCGGTCAGCGATCCCGAACATCCGCGCTGGCTCGGTGCGTTGCTGGCATTGGCTTATCCCGACCGGGTCGCCCAACAGCGGCGGGCCGGTGGCGCTGAATATCGCCTGGCCAACGGTCGAGCGGCATTGTTCGCCGAGGCCGACAGTTTGATGAAACAACCGTGGCTGGTGATCGCCGATCTGGGCAGTCGTCAGGGCCAGCGTGAAGAACGGATTTATCTGGCGACGGATTTTGATCCGGCGCTGTTCGACTCGGTGCTGGCCGAACAGGTGCGCTGCGTCGATCAATTGGATTGGGATGAACGCGAAGGCGTGTTGCGGGCCGAGCGTCAGCGTAAGGTCGGTGAATTGATCCTCAGCCGCGAGCCATTGACCGGACTCGATGAGACCGCCCGCAGTCAGGCGTTGGTGAATCTGGTGCGGCGCAAAGGTCTGGAGCTGTTGCCCTGGACGCCAGAGCTGCGTCAGTGGCAGGCGCGGGTTGCGTTGTTGCGGCAGTTGGATCTCGCGGGTAAAGACGAGAGCGAATGGCCGGATGTCAGCGACGCGGCACTGGTCAAAAGTCTCGAACATTGGCTGATGCCGTATCTGGGGAAAGTTTCGCGGCTCAGTCACTTCGCCAATCTGGACCTGTCGAGCATCGTGCACAACCTGCTGCCGTGGCCGTTACCGCAACGGCTCGAAGAGCTGGCGCCGCATCATTTGAGCGTGCCGTCGGGCTCGTCGATTCGCCTGGATTACAGCGAGCAGCCACCGATTCTGGCGGTGCGTCTGCAGGAGCTGTTCGGCCTGGCCGAGACCCCACGCATTGCCGGTGGGCGGCAGGTGGTCAAACTGCATTTGCTGTCCCCGGCGCGGCGGCCGGTGCAGGTGACGCAGGATCTGGCGAACTTCTGGCGCAGCACCTATGCCGAGGTGAAGAAGGATTTGAAGGGGCGGTATCCGAAGCATTATTGGCCGGATGATCCGTTGGTGGCCGAGGCGACGGCGCGGATCAAACCCCGTAAGTAGCGCCGCAGGTGTTTTAAGGCGCAGCCGGTAACAGAAACCGCGCAATCACCGGCAAGTGATCGGAAATGCGCAGCGTATCGTCCTGCCGCACCCGTGCTTCGACCCGTTTGATGCGCGGGCTGTAAAACAGGTAGTCGACGGTCCGGTCCGGCCCGTTCAAGCCGGGATCGTTCGGGTAATGGGTCAACCATTGCGCCCGGTCGATCCCGCTGGCTTCGTTGTTGGTGGGGATCATCGGGTATTTGTCCCACAGCACATGCAGCGCGCTGTCGGCGGAGTAGGGCGTGCGTTGCTCGGCGGGCAGGCGTTGATACTGGCCCAGCGGCAACAGATTGAAATCACCACCGATCAACCACGGCGTGCCGCGGCTTTCGAACTTGTCGAGCACCCTGGCCACGGCGGCCACTTGGGTTTGCAAGGTATCGTCGAGCTGGGTGGCGCGGTCCAGATGGGTGTTGAGCACGGCCATCTGGCCGCCGTCGTTCAATGGCAGGTACGTGACCAGCAAGGCGTCTTTCGGCTTGAACTGACGGCTGATGAGATTGGCCGGCGCGACCGGCAATTGCAGGCGTTCGGCGTGTTCGATCCGGTAGCGGCTCAGGGTCGCCAATTGCCGGCCAACGCTGCCGAAAATATGCGGTTCAGGCACGAAGTCGGCTTTCCAGTCGAAGGCCTGAGTGGTGCACGGATACAGGTCGGTGACCCTATCCTGAAGCAATTTGAACTGGTTCTGGTAGTCGCTGGCCTTGGCGCCGTCATCGAGTTCCTGCAACAGCACGATGTCCGGTTGCTCGTCGCGAATCACCCGCGCCACTTCGTCGAGGCTGAAGGCCATGTCTTCAGGCGTAGGGCTCTCGTCGTCTCCTGCGGCCAGGTCGTTCCAGAACACATAGCGCTTGCCGGCCAGGTACTGGACGTTCCAGGTCATCACCTTCAACGCCTGACCGGGCACCAGCGTCGGCGCCTGGGCGTTGCAACTGACCGGCAGCGCTTCCTTGGCGTCGGGGCGCCAGGTCAGGCTGTAGATCAGCAATGCAATCAGGCTGATGGCGATCAGCAGGCCCAGCAGGGTGTAGCGCAGTAGACGGGGCATGGCTCGGCTTATCGCGTTACAAGATTGACCCCGAGCATAACCGAGAGCAGCGCCAAAGCCCAAGGGTAGAGCGGTCAGAGCCGCTCATCAGATTTCTCGGGCGCATCGGCGATCAGCATGAACAAGCGGAACAGCACCACGCTGGTGAACAGCTGCAGGAAGCTGTGGGCGCTGTCGATCAGCAGTGAGATCACCGGGTTCTGCGGGTCAGGGTAAACCGCCAGCGTCGCTCCCTTGAGCACCCACAGCGGGCCCATCACACAGAGAATGCACACCAGAATGCGCATGAAATGCCCGCGGGTCAGGCGCAGGCTTTCCTTCATCGCCGCCAGCGGTGCCAGGCCGCGCAACACCAGCAGGTACTCGCCGAACGCCAGCGTCACCATCAGCCAGATGCCCGGCAGGAAATACAGTGACAGGCCGACCAGGATCAGCAGGGTATTAAGGGCGGTCAGCACGGCGAAGCGCGGCCAAAGGGTCGCGGCGCTCGCCAGCAGGTCGCGGGTACGCGGCGATTCGCCGCGGCTGCGGGCATCGAGGAACAGGATCAGCGCGGCGGTGTACAGCGGATACACCAGCAAGCCGACAATCACACTGATGCCGGCGAAACTGTCCGGCCCGGTGGAGTGGTCGACCACTTGTTGCAGCAGCGCCTCGACAATCACCAGCGGCAGGCACAGCTGCACGATCTGGCCCAGATTGCGCTTGAAGAAATACAGAGAGTCACGCAGTACATCGAACGAATTCATCAGTCGGTATCGCAGGTTGAAAGCAGTGCCTCACTTTAACCGATCAAACCCTTCGGGACACAAACGTAAACGTTCGGTAAAGGTCATTGAAACATCCTGTATCAGCCCCATTACTGGTGAGCACCTTATCCACTGTGGGTGAGGGCAACGATATTCCCGGCAATCTACGAGGTCGCCATGAACAGCGAAGAACAAACCCTGATCGATGGACTGTTTTCCCGGCTGCAACAGGCCGAAACGGACTCAGCCCCGCGCGACGCCCAGGCCGAAGCACGGATCAAGGAGCACCTGACTCGCCAGCCAGCGGCGGGTTATTTCATGACCCAGGCGATTCTGGTGCAAGAGGCAGCCATCAAGAGCCTCGACGAACAGAACAAGCAACTCACCCAGCAAGTGCAGCAATTGCAGGCCGAACTGCAACAGGCCAAGGCGCAGACAGCGGCGCCGGCGCCGAGCGGCGGCTTTTTGTCGAGCATTTTCGGTGGTGCTTCCCGTGATCCACAGCCTGCGCCGACTCAAAGCGCAGCCCCGTCGAATGGCGGCTGGCGTGAACCAGGACGGCCGTCGTTCAACTCGCAGCCGCAGCAAAACTTCGGTGCACCGCCTGCGCAGCAGAATTTCGGAGCGCCGCCTCAGCAGAATTACGCACCGCAACAGCCTGTCGGCAGCGGTTTCCTCGGCGGTGCCTTGAAAACGGCAGCGGGCGTGGCCGGTGGCGTGATGCTGGCGCAAGGCATCAGCAGCCTGTTCCATCACAATCAGCAACCGGAAGTGGTTGAGGTCATCAAGGAAGAACCAGCCCAGGTCAACAATCAGAGTGACAGTGGCAATGGCTGGGGCGACGATCAGCGCGTGGCTGACAACTCCAGCGATCAGGGCGGTTTCACCGACGCGAATTACGACGATGACGGTTCATCGTTCTTCGGTGGCGATGACGACGACTCCTTCGTCTGACCTGCCATTCGTCCGGAGCGCCATGGCGCTCCGGGCCGATTATTCGCGGAACAATCCTTCTGGCTGGCATACTGGGCGACTTTTCGGGCCTGGAGCCTGATCCAGCCCGCGCGCCTGTGCGCCAAGACCCCGCGCGCCAGCGCGTTGAGAGGATGTGCGGTGAAAAAAATCGCAGTGTTCGCCGATGTCCAGAACCTCTATTACACCGTGCGTCAGGCCTATGGTTGCCACTTCAACTACGCCGCTTTGTGGGCTGACGTCAGCAAGCAGGGGCAGATCGTCGAGGCCTATGCCTATGCGATCGATCGTGGCGACAGCAAGCAGCAGCAGTTCCAGCAGATCCTGCGCAACCTCGGCTTCATCGTGAAGCTCAAGCCCTACATCCAGCGCAGCGACGGTTCGGCCAAAGGCGACTGGGACGTGGGCATCACCCTCGACATCATGGACGCCGCCGACCATGTCGACGAAGTGGTGCTGGCCTCCGGCGACGGTGATTTCGACATGCTGCTGGAGCGCATCATCGCCAAGCACGGCGTGCAAGCGGTGGCCTACGGTGTGCCGGGCCTGACGGCCAACTCGCTGATCCGCGCCGCCAGTCGTTACGTGCCGATCGAAGGCGCGTTGCTGCTCAAGAATTGATTTTTACGGAGTTGAAACAGGTTTGGAACGCATAGCAGTCATCGACTTTGAAACCACCGGGATCTCCCCGAGCAGCAGCTGCCGGGCCACGGAAATTGCCGTGGTGATTCTTGAACAGGGGCGCATCGTCGAGCGTTACCAAAGCCTGATGAATGCCGGCGTGCGGGTGCCGGCGTTCATTGAACAACTGACCGGCATCAGCAACGCCATGCTGCGCACCGCGCCTTCGGCCGAGCAGGTGATGAACGAGGTCAACGAATTCGTCGGCATCACGCCGCTGCTGGCGCACAACGCTGCGTTCGACCAGAAGTTCTGGGACTACGAGCTTGGGCGAATCAAACGTACACGCTTGCAGAACTTTGCCTGCTCACTGTTACTCGCCCGCCGCCTGATGCCCGCCGCACCGAACCACAAACTCGGCACCCTCACCACCTTCGCCAGCCTGCCCAATACCGGCAAGGCTCACCGGGCCATGGCCGACGCGGAAATGGCCGCCAACCTGACGGCACATCTGGCGCAAGAGCTGCGGCAAAAGCATGGGTTGCGCGAGTTGTCCCATGATCTGCTGTGCAACTTGCAGAAAGTGCCGGCGGCGAAGATCAATGAGCATTTGAAGCGGTATCGCGGGTTCTGACAGAAGCACCTATGGACCTCCTACGGGGGAATTATTTTCCATTTCCTTCCAGTTGACCCAACGGCACGCGCTTTTCGATGGCGCTGGACAATACAATCGAGGTCTTGCTGAACCCAAACGTGGCGATCCGGTTGATCAACTCTTCCAGCTCCGGCATCGAGCCCACTGCCGCTTGCATGATTACGCACGGGTCGCCGGTGACGCGATGGCACTCGGTGAGCTGTGGGATTTTGATCAGTTCGTCGTAGGTTTTCTGGTTGCCGTGCTGGTTCAGGCGCAGTTCGATGACGCACTGGATCGGCAGGCCGATTTTGGACATGTCGACTTTCGCCTGGTAGCCGGTGATCACCCCGCAGGCCTCAAGTTTGGCGACGCGTTCGGCCACCGCCGGAGCGGACAGATTCACCTTGCGCGCCAGATCGGCGTAGGACGCACGACCGTTTTCCAACAGGGCGCTGAGGAGCATGCGGTCGTATTTGTCCATCGTGGCCTACCTGAAAAATGACTGACTTTCGAAAGCACGGTTTATAGCGCCGAACTCCGTGTTTTGAAAAGTGTACCGGCGCTATAAACAGGTTTTGTAGCTTATTTTCCGCTGTTGGCCTTTCTAGAATAGCTGCTCTCCTTGTCTTGTTCCTCGAGTTGCCCATGTCTGGTCTACGCCGTTTTTCCTTACCGTTGATCGCTGCTTTTTTCGCGTTGTACGTGATTTGGGGGTCGACTTACCTGGTGATTCGTATCGGCGTGCAGTACTGGCCGCCGTTGCTGCTCGCCGGTATTCGCTTCGTGCTCGCCGGGACGTTGATGTACGCGTACCTGCGCTGGCGTGGAGCGCCGGCACCGACCTGGGCACAGTGGAAAGCCGCGGGGATCATCGGGATTTTGCTGCTGACGTGCGGTAACGGTGCGGTGAGCGTCGCCGAACACACGGGCGTAGCCTCTGGCGTGGCCGCGCTGGCGGTGGCGACGGTGCCGCTGTTTACCTTGCTGTGCGGGTATTTCTGGGGCGCGCGTAATACCCGTCTCGAATGGGCTGGGATTGCGCTCGGGCTGATCGGCATTGCCATGCTCAACCTCGGTTCCAATTTGCAATCGAGCCCTTTGGGCGCGGCGTTGCTGGTGTTCGCGGCGGCTTCCTGGGCCTTCGGCTCGGTGTGGAGCAAACACTTGCCATTGCCTCAGGGCGCGATGGCCAGTGCCGTGGAAATGCTGGTGGGCGGCGTGGTGTTGTTGATCGGCAGCGCGGCGAGTGGCGAGCGTCTGGAAAGTCTGCCGCCGATCGAAGGCTGGGCGGCGCTGGCGTACCTGACCATTTTCGGTTCGATCATCGCCTTCAACGCCTACATGTACCTGTTGAAACACGTGCGTCCGGCCGCGGCCACCAGTTATGCCTACGTCAACCCGGCGGTGGCAGTGTTGCTGGGGATCGTATTTGCTGGCGAGACCATCGGTATCGAGGAAGCGCTGGCCATGGCGGTGATCATCAGTGCCGTGGTGTTGATCGGGTTGCCGCAGTGGCGCCGTGGCACAGATCGGCCAGCCCCTGCCGTGGTGGTGCCGACAGAATCCCGCGCGAATTAGGGTAAACTGCGCGCCATTGCACACTTGTTTCGCACAATCGCGCTGAATTTTCCTACGGTACTCTCATGACTTTCGCCACCCTTGGCCTGATCGAACCCTTGCTGCGCGCCCTCGAGACGCTTGGCTACCAGACCCCGACGCCGGTTCAGACGCAAGCGATTCCGGCGGTGCTGGCCGGTCGCGACCTGATGGCCGCGGCCCAGACCGGCACCGGCAAAACCGCTGGTTTCGCCTTGCCGCTGCTGCAATTGCTGACCATGGAAGGGCCGAAAGTCAACGCCAACTCCGTGCGCGCGCTGATCCTGGTGCCGACCCGCGAACTGGCCGAACAGGTTCACGAAGCCGTGCGCCAGTACGCCGAGAACCTGCCGTTGAGCACCTACGCGGTGTACGGCGGCGTCAGCATCAACCCGCAAATGATGAAGCTGCGCAAAGGCGTCGACCTGTTGGTCGCGACCCCGGGCCGCTTGCTCGACCTGTTCCGCCAGAACGCGCTCAAGTTCAATCAGTTGCAAACCCTGGTGCTGGACGAAGCCGATCGCATGCTCGATCTGGGCTTTTCCGAAGAGCTGGGGAACATTTACAAGGCACTGCCGAAGAAACGTCAGACGTTGCTGTTCTCCGCGACCTTCTCCGATGCCATCCGCATGCTGGCCGGGCAAATGCTCAACGACCCGCTGAGCATCGAAGTCAGCCCGCGCAACGTGGCCGCCACCACCGTCAAGCAATGGGTGGTGACGGTGGACAAGAAGCGCAAGCCCGAGCTGTTCATTCACTTGATGCGCAAGGGCAAGTGGAAGCAGGTGCTGGTGTTCGCCAAGACCCGTAACGGCGTAGACGCATTGGTGGAAAAACTCCAGGGCCTGGGCGTCAATGCCGACGGTATCCACGGCGACAAACCTCAGGCGACCCGTCAGCGGGCACTGGATCGCTTCAAGGCCAGCGAAGTGCAGATCCTTGTGGCTACCGACGT
This sequence comes from Pseudomonas sp. GM18, assembly GCF_000282195.1. Lineage (GTDB taxonomy): Bacteria > Pseudomonadota > Gammaproteobacteria > Pseudomonadales > Pseudomonadaceae > Aquipseudomonas. Next base: position 49,980 of record NZ_AKJT01000038.1, on the reverse strand, counting down.
GGCTGCCCGTGGTCTGGATATCGAAGATTTGCCATTGGTGGTCAACTTCGACCTGCCGATCGTGGCAGAGGACTACATCCACCGCATCGGTCGTACCGGCCGTGCGGGTGCCACCGGGCAGGCGATTTCGCTGGTCTGCGCCGATGAAGTGAATCAGCTGTCAGCCATTGAGATGTTGACCCGTCAGACATTGACTCGCCAGATGGAGCCGGACTTCGAGCCCGAGCACCGCGTGCCGGATACCGATGCCAGCGGTCAGGTGATCAAGAAGCCGAAAAAACCGAAGAAGCCCAAAACCTCCGGTGGCGGTAAGCGCAACCTGGGTAAATGGGTCGAGAGCGGTGAGGCGTCAGCGCCGGAGCCTTCGATCAAGCCTGTGCGTAAAGTGCCAGTGTTCAATACCGGGCCGCGCAAGCGTAAGCCTTGATCCAGTAAAGATCGAAGATCGTTCCCACGCTCTGCGTGGGAATGCAGCCCGGGACGCTTCGCGTCCCTACCGATGCGGACGCAGAGCGTCCATTGAGGCATTCCCACGCAGAGCGTGGGAACGATCAGTGCTTCAGCCACTCCACCATCCCCAACCCCGCCGCACGCCCGCTGGCGAAACACGCGGTCAGTAGATAGCCGCCGGTCGGCGCTTCCCAATCGAGCATTTCCCCTGCGCAGAACACGCCGGGCAGTTGCTTGAGCATCAAACGTTCATCCATCGCCTCGAACATCACGCCACCGGCGCTGCTGATGGCTTCGTCCAATGGCCGGGTTTTCACCAGCGTCAGCGGCAATGCCTTGATCGCTTTGGCCAGCAGCGCCGGATCGGCAAAGCATTCGGCTGGTGTCAGCTCCCGCAACAGCGCTGCTTTCACGCCATCAAGCCCAAGCTGACTGTGCAGGTGTTTGGCCATGGAACGTGAGCCGCGCGGTTTACTCAGCGCCGCCTGGATTTTATCCACAGGCTTGCCCGGCAACAGGTCGAGGTGAAGGGTTGCCGAGCCGTGTTGATTGATCGCTTCGCGGATCGCTGCCGACAGGGCGTAGATCAAACTGCCTTCAATCCCCGTGGCGGTGATCACACATTCGCCGAGTCGTGGCACGTCGTCATTGAGGCCGATGGCGATGTTTTTCAGCGGGCTGCCGGCGAATTTGCTGACCATCAATTCGCTCCAGGCCTGCACCTCGAAGCCGCAATTGCTCGGTTGCAGTGGCGCCAGTCCTACACCGCGTTGTTCGAGCGGTAGCATCCAGGCACCGTCCGACCCCAGGCGCGACCAACTGCCTCCGCCGAGGGCTAATAAGGTTGCATTCGCTTGAACGGTTTTTTCGCCTTCGGGGCTGTCGATGCGCAAGTCACCGTTGTTATCCCAACCGAGCCAGCGATGGCGGGTGTGGATAACTACGCCGGCATCGCGCAGGCGTTTGAGCCAGGCACGCAGCAAGGGCGCGGCTTTCATGTCGGTAGGAAACACCCGGCCGGAACTGCCGACAAAGGTTTCGATGCCCAGGTCATGAATCCATTGGCACAGGGCTTCGGCGCCGAAGGCTCGCAACAGCGGCGCAATCTGCGGTGCCCGTTCGGCATAGCGTGAGAGAAATGCCGGGTAGGCCTCGGAGTGGGTGATGTTCATGCCACCGACCCCGGCGAGGAGGAATTTTCGCCCCACTGAAGGCATGCCGTCGTACAGGTCGACCTTGACCCCAGCCTGGCTCAACACTTCAGCCGCCATCAAGCCGGCTGGGCCGCCGCCGATGATGGCGACGTGAGGGGGAAGGGAAGTGGAGGGCTGGGTCATGGCGAGAGCTGCGGCGTGGCGGAATAAGCCGCGCATTCTACCAGTCCTGCTCCTTGTGGGAGGATTCGAGGGCTGGTTAAAAAACGACCATCGCTCTGTAGCCTATACCCCGCATGGGCTACAGACCCTTTCACTCAGGTTATCCACAGGCGGTTCCACAGGCATTGTGGGTAAAGACCCACACATCAATGACAACCTGATGACTGCCAGACCCGTTGGGCGCTGTGATGGAGGAGGCCATGACGGCGCGCCAGGGCCTTGCGGTCCTTGCTGTAGCCGCCGCCGATCACGCCGACCACCGGAATATCCCGGCCCAGGCAATGGCGCATCACGCGTTCATCGCGAGCGGCGACGCCTTCGTCTGTCAGCTTCAGATAACCCAGGGCGTCATCCTTATGCACGTCGACACCGGCGTCGTACAGCACCAGATCCGGTTGATAGAGCGGCAGCAGATAGTTGAGCGCGTCGTCCACCACCTTCAGGTAATCGGCATCGCCCATGCCCATCGGCAACGGAATGTCCCAGTCGCTTTCGGCTTTGCGTGCAGGAAAATTCTTTTCGCAGTGCAGGGAAACGGTCACCGCCTCCGGAGTGTTGTGCAGGATTCGTGCAGTCCCGTCGCCCTGATGCACATCGCAGTCGAAGATCAGCACCCGATTCACCCGGCCACTTTCTAGCAGGTAATGGCTGATCACCGCCAGGTCATTGAAGATGCAGAACCCGGCAGGGTGATCGTAATGCGCGTGGTGCGTGCCGCCGGCCAGGTGACAAGCCAAGCCATGTTCCAGCGCCTGTTCGGCCGCCAGCAGCGAACCGCCGACTGCCCGCACTGTGCGCCGGGCCAGTGCTTCGCTCCAGGGCAGGCCGAGGCGCCGCTGGTCTTCGCGGGACAACTCGCCGCTCATGTAGCGTTCGATATACGCAGGGTCATGGGCGAGGGCGAGAATATCCGCCGGGCACAGGTCCGGGCGCAGCAGGTCGGTGTCTCGGGTCAGGCCACTGTCCACCAGGTGATCGCGCAGCAGGCGAAACTTGTCCATGGGAAAGCGGTGTTCCGCCGGGAACTCGGGACTGTAGTCTTCATGGTAGATCAGGGGCAGGGGCATGGCTGATTTATCGGGGAAGCCTGTAGGAATGAGTGAACGATCCTACCAGCGATGTAGACTTGCGGCATGGAAACAGAGGGGAAGGGCACGATGGAGCCGATACTGGAACTCGAAAGCGCACGACTGTCGTTACGGCAGTGGCGCGATGAGGATTTGCCGGCGTTTGCGGCGATGTGCGCCGATCCACAGGTGATGCGTTATTTTCCGGCGCCCTTGAGTCGGCTGGAAAGTGCCTCGCTGATCGGGCGGGTTCGCGGGCATTTTGCCGAGTATGGTTTCGGCCTCTGGGCACTGGAGCGCAAGGACACCGGGGCGTTCATCGGGTTTACCGGGCTGGGGGTGGTCGGTTTCGACGCATCGTTCACGCCGGCCATCGAAATCGGCTGGCGCCTGGCGCGCGAGCACTGGGGCCTGGGTTATGCCAGCGAGGCGGCGTGGACCGCTCTGCGCTGCGGATTTGATCGCTTGGCGCTGCAAGAGGTCGTGGCGTTCACCACCGAAACCAACCTGCCTTCGCAAAAAGTCATGCAGGCGATCGGCATGCAGCATGATCCTGTTGATGACTTCGAGCATCCGAGGCTTGCAGCCGATCATCCGCTGCGCCCGCACGTGTTGTACCGCATCACCCGTGAGCAATGGCTGCAAACCTTGCATGGATAAGCAGGCGCGGACGTTTACAATGGCCCTCATGTTGAACCGGGCCATAAATTGAATCGACCGCCGCAGCCAAGACTGCGCGGCAGTGCTTTGAGTGAGGAGAGTCTGAATGAGCCAAGTGTTGGAAGATCTGGTGGACCTGCTGACCCTGGAACCGATTGAAGAAAACCTGTTCCGTGGCCGTAGCCAGGACCTGGGTTTCCGTCAGTTGTTCGGCGGCCAGGTGCTCGGTCAGTCCCTGTCGGCGGCCAGTCAGACAGTCGAAGCGGCGCGCCATGTGCATTCGATGCACGGTTATTTCCTGCGCCCGGGCGATGCCAAGTTGCCGGTGGTGTATCAGGTCGATCGGGTGCGCGATGGCGGCAGTTTCAGCACGCGCCGGGTGACGGCGATCCAGAAGGGCAACCCGATTTTCACTTGCAGCGCCTCGTTCCAGTACGACGAAGAAGGCTTCCAGCACCAGAGCGAAATGCCGCAAGTGGTCGGCCCGGAAAACCTGCCGTCGGAGCTGGAGATCACCCAGCAGCGCGCGCACCTGATCCCTGAGCACATGCGCGAAAAACTGCTGTGCCCGAAACCGATCGAAGTCCGCCCGGTGACCGAGAAAGATCCCTACAACCCGCGGCCTGCCGATCCGGTCAAATACGTCTGGTTCCGCGCCGACGGTGCCTTGGCCGACATCCCGGCGTTGCACAAATACCTGCTCGCCTATGCGTCGGACTTCGGTCTGCTGACCACCTCGATGCTGCCCCACGGCAAGTCGGTCTGGCAGAAAGACATGCAGGTCGCCAGCCTTGATCACGCCTTGTGGTTCCACGCCGACCTGCGCGCCGATGACTGGTTGCTGTACGCCATGGACAGCCCATGGGCCGGAAATTCCCGCGGATTCTCCCGTGGCAGCGTGTTCAACCGTGCCGGGCAACTGGTGGCCTCGGTCACTCAGGAAGGCCTGATTCGTCATCGCAAGGATTGGGCATGAGCTTGGCCGAAGTGCGGCACTGGGTGTTCGACATGGACGGCACCCTGACCGTGGCCGTGCATGACTTTGCGGCGATCCGCGTGGCGTTGGCGATTCCTGCAGAACACGACATTCTCACTCACCTCGCGGCGCTGCCGGCCGATGAAGCGGCGGCCAAGCATGCGTGGCTGCTGGAGCATGAGCGGGATCTGGCACTGGGTTCGAAACCGGCGCCGGGGGCGGTGGAACTGGTGCGTGAGTTGGCTGGGCGCGGTTATCGGCTGGGCATCCTCACGCGTAATGCTCGCGAGCTGGCGCATGTCACGCTGGAGGCCATCGGCCTGGCCGACTGCTTTGCGGTGGAGGATGTACTGGGCCGGGATGAAGCGCCGCCCAAACCACATCCCGGTGGTTTACTGAAACTGGCCGAAGCCTGGAAAGTGCCGGCGAGCGAGATGGTGATGGTCGGCGATTACCGCTTCGATCTGGATTGCGGCCGGGCGGCGGGGACGCGGACGGTGTTGGTGAACCTGCCGGATAATCCGTGGCCGGAATTGACCGATTGGCATGCGCGCGATTGCGTGGAGTTGCGGCAACTGATTTCGGTTTGAGGAATTGGTTGTCGGGTTAACCGCCATCGCGGGCAACCCCAAACTCACTGCCCAAACAAAGCCTTCTGCCCCTCAGGCGAGGTAAACATCCCGTCCCCATTGTGTCCGACCCCGGGCACTTCGATCAGCTGCTGACTCAACCCTTGAGGATGGCGCCGTTTCAGATAATTGAAATAGTTGCGTCCGCGAATCAATCGAGAAGCGCCCTGGGCTTTGGCCTCACAACTTTTATCCAGCGCCGGGTGATTCGGGTCGATGTCCTGCTGCCCGAGCAAATAAACGATGTCACGTTTGACGTAGTTTTCTTCCAGCTGCGCAGGTGTTTGCCCATTGGCATAGACGGGCAAGTCCGCCAGCCCGTACTTCCAGCGGTTGAAGTTCGGACACCCCGCGTGACTGAACGCCGCCGGCCGTTGCTCATTGAAATAGGCATACGACGACGGATTGGCGATCACATAGCGCACCTTCACCCCCGCAGTGTCGAGAGCTGGCTGAGGGTGGCTCAACAAGGCATAACGCTGAACCACCTGAGCGCCACCGGAGTGACCGGCGATGACGATTTGCTTCACGTCCGGAAACTGTCGCCGATCACCCAGGCGAGCGATGATTTCGTCGAGCGCCGCATAGGAGCTCAACGTAAACGGCGCTGTGGATAAGCCGCCGGCCATCCAGTCATTGCCCTGCCAGCGTAAAACGCTGTCAGGCACCGGATGGCTCGCGATGTCGGTTTCATTGAGGAACTGCGGGGCGAGCACCAAGGTGTTCGCGCTTTGCCCGGCCTGCTCGGCTGCGTGCTCGGCGCTCTGGCGGTAGGTTTCAGCGTTGCGCAAACGACCATGGATGATGATCAGCACCCGTTCGATCTTCTCCGGCGGTGTCGGGCCGATGCCCACCGCGATTTCGCCGGCGCTCAACAGCAGGCGCCCGGAACTGATCGCCTTGACCCCATGCTCGGCCGCCTGGGTGCTTGCGCAGGTGATCAACAGAGCCAGCAGCCACTTACGCATTACAGATTCTTCGCAGAAAAGGTATCGCACTGGCCGATCTCGCCCTGTGCGAATCCGGCTTTGAACCAGCGCACCCTTTGCGCTGACGTGCCATGAGTAAACGAGTCCGGCACCACGCGGCCCTGACCTTGCTGTTGCAAGCGGTCGTCGCCGATGGCGTTGGCGGCGTTCAAGGCTTCTTCGATGTCACCGGGTTCCAGCCAGTTCAGGCGCTTCTGCGCATTGTTGGCCCAGACACCGGCCAGGCAATCGGCCTGCAGTTCCTGACGCACCAGCAAACCACCGTCGCCCTCCATTTGCCGGCCCTGTTGGCGAGCGGTCTGAATCTTCGCCGAAACGCCGAGCAAGGTCTGCACGTGGTGTCCGACTTCGTGAGCGATAACGTAGGCCTGGGCGAAATCACCTGCGGCGGAAAAGCGTTGCGACATTTCCTGGAAGAAACTCATGTCCAGGTAGACCTTCTGGTCCGCCGGGCAATAGAACGGACCGGTCGCCGACGTCGCCAGGCCGCACGCCGAGTTCACCTGATTGCTGAACAGCACCAGGGTCGGGTCTTTATATTGCCGACCGGCCTGCTGGAAAATCTGGCCCCAGGTGTCTTCGGTGTCGCCGAGGATCGAGCGCACGAATTCGGCGCCTTCATCATTGGCCGGTGGTGCCTTGCGGGTTTGGGTAGTGGTCGGGGCCGATTGCTCGCTCATCTGCCCGGTCAATTGGCCGAGGATCTGCAACGGGTCCTGGCCGGTGATCCAGCCGATCCCGACGATCAACAGGATCGCCGTCAGGCTCAGGCCCTTGCCCCCACCGAAGCGCATCCCGCCGCCCCCACCGCCGACATCATCGCCACGGGCATCGACCACGTTGTCGCTGCGTCGGCCTTTTTTCCAAAGCATGGGGAGGAATCCTCGTTTGAATATGGTGATGAGTGTTGCTGGTCAGTGAGAGCGGCGCCAGTCCGGTCGTCTGTCTTTTACTGCGCACGGAATGTTTCAGACTTGTATTGAACACGGATAGCCCAGCGAATTCCTTCAGGGCAACAGGTTTTTACCGAGTGGGCGAATGCTTGTCTCGAGAATCACTGATCAAACTCACGCTATACCGGCGATATGCCGCGCAGCGATGTAGCCGAAGGTCAGCGCCGGGCCAAGATTGATGCCCCCGGCGGGATAGTGCCCGCCCATGATGCTGGCCATGTCGCCGCCCGCCGCGTACAGCCCGGCGATGGCTTGACCGGATGCGTCGAGGACTTGCGCGTGTTCGTTGACCTTGAGCCCGGCGAAGGTGCCAAAGCACCCGGGCTGAACCTTCACAGCGTAGAACGGGCCTTGTTCAATCGGCGCGACGCACGGGTTGGGCTGCTGCAACGCATCGCCCTGTTTGCGGTTGTAGGGCGTCGAGCCACGACCGAACAACGGATCTTCACCGTTGCGCGCATGCCGGTTGTACGCCTCCACCGTGCTGCGCAATCCGTTTGGGTCGATGCCGCAGGCCAGGGCCAATTCCTCGACAGTGTTGCCGGTTTTCAGATAACCGCTGCGGATAAAGGATGACAACGGCACCGGAAACGGCCGGGAGATTCCCAAGCCATAACGCCGCTGAAAACCATGGTCGCAGATCAGCCAGGAGGCGACTTCTTCGCCCTGCGGTGCGGCGGCGACCATGGCCGTCACGTAGTCGTAGTAGCCGTCGGCTTCGTTGACGAAGCGCCTGCCATTGCTCAGTACGCCGATGATCCCCGGTTTGCCGCGTTCGATGATGTGCGGGAAGTGGCCGATGCTGCCGTCACTGTGCGGCACTTGCGAAACCGGCGCCCAGGCCACGGGCGATGCCATGTCGCTGTTGACTCGCCCACCAGCGCTTTCGCCCAATCGCAAACCATCACCGGCGACGCCGAGAGGCGGCAGCGCCAGGTGTTCGTTGCCGGTCGGTGTGCGAGGGAACAGCGCCTTGCGCCGCTCGATGTCATTGGCAAACCCGCCGGCAGCGAGCACCACGGCCTTGCGCGCATGGATGCGGGTTTTGCCTTTGGCGGTGCTGACTACCGCTCCTCGGACCTGATCGCCTTCGTGAAGCAACCCGGTCACCGGTGCCGATTCCCAGAGCAAGACGCCCAGGTCTTCGGCGGACTTTGCCAGCCGGGCGATCAGTGCAACACCGTTGACCAGTTGCATCGCCCGGCCATGAACGGCGAGGTCGAGCAGGTGTCGGGTAAAGCGGCGGGTCACGTGCCATGCAGCGGGCAAAGAGCGGGTCAGGTTGAGAAATGCGCTCAGGTCCGTCCCCGCCATGATTGGCATGCCCATGAACGAAGTTTCCCGCATGGTTTTGCGAAGACGCTTCAGTAGCTTGCCGACTTTTCGCCCGTCATAAGGCGCAGCGATCACCGACCGTCCGCCGGTGCCGGCACCCGGCGTGTCGCCATGAATGTCGGCGATGGCGTTGCCGTCGGCGAATTGCAGGGAGGTGTGCTGCTCGAAGAACGCGACCATTCGCGGGCCCGCCTCAAGGAACGCGTCGATCATCGCCGGATCGTAACGCTCACCCAATTCGTGTTTCAGGTAGGTGCGCGGTTGCTCGACGTCTTCGACGATGCCGGCACGACGTGCCAGGGGATTGCACGGCACCCAGGCCCATCCACCGGACCACGCCGTGGCACCGCCGAATACCGGGTCTTTCTCGACCACGATCACTTTCAAGCCATGCCAGGCCGCGGTGACGGCTGCGGACAATCCGGCCGCGCCGGAGCCGACGATCAGCACATCGCATTCGATGTCCGCAAGGAAGTGAGATTCGGCAGGCATCGTCTAAAAGCTCCAGTGCGTATTTTTAGAATTTGATTCCAAAAAATATAAGAGTGTGATTGACCTAGGCAATCATTCAAGGCGTAAAGAGGGCGGTTATCGGACAGTTGGTTCCAGATTTTGCATTGCGTGGTTTGTCTTCTAGAATCGGCAAAATTTCGAGTGGAACCCCCCATGGCCGGCAGTCAGATCGAACGTGTTTTCAGCGTGCTGGAAAGCCTCACCAGTGACCCTCGCGGCCTGCCGATGCAGACGCTGGCGGAGCAACTGGACATCCCCAAAAGCGCGACCCACCGCCTGCTCGCCGAGCTGATTCGGCTGGGTTACGTGCGACAGAATCCGGAGAACCTGCGCTATCACCTGTCGACCAAACTGGTGGCGATGGGTTTTCGTTACCTGTCGAGCACCGGCGCCGATATCGTGCAACCGGTGCTCGATCGCCTGGCCGAGGAAACCGGTGAGCTGGTGCGTCTTGGCGTTATTGAGGGCGAGCGCCAGGTCTGGATCGCCAAGTCTCAAGGCGCCCGCTCGGGGCTGCGTTACGACCCGGACATGGGCCGTGATGCGCCGTTGTTCTACACCGCGTCGGGCCACGCATGGCTGGCGTGCATGAGCGATGCCGAAGCGTTGTCGCTGGTTGAACGTCAGGGTAGTGAGCGACCGAAAGACCTGGGGCCGAATGCACCGCGTTCCAACATTGAGTTACTGGAGCGCCTGCGTCTGGCGCGAGAGCAGGGCTACGCCTGGGTCGAAGAGAGCTCGGCCGTGGGCACCTCAGCGATAGCGGCGGTGGTGCGCCACCCAGGCGACGGGCGAGTGATCGGTGTGCTGAGCATTGCCGGGCCAAGTGCGCGGATGCCGGGGGCACGGTTGCATGAGCTGGCGCCGTTGTTGTTGAGGTTTACTGAAGAACTGTCCGCCGCAAGCCTTGCTTCTGAGTTGTTCAGCTGACGTTTCAAAAGATCGTGTGCGCTGTTCGCACACTTTTGCGGTACGCCTGTGTAAGAATCTGGAACCTGGTTCTAAATTGTCGGAATTCATCCTTCCAACAATAATCACAAGAGGACCGCACCATGACTTCGCCCCTTCGCATCGCCCTGATCGGTGCCGGCAACATGGGCCAGCAGCATTACCGGCATCTGCAAACCCTGACGCAAGCGACGTTGTGTGCGGTTGCCGATCCGGGCCCACAAGCGGCAGGCCTCGCGGCCGAATGGGGCGTGGGGTATTTCGCCGATTACCGTCAGATGCTGGAGCAGGTGAAGCCAGACGCGGTCATCGTCGCCAACCCGAACACACTCCACGTCGGCACTGCGCTCGATTGCCTCGCCGCGGGTGTGCCGGTGCTGCTGGAAAAACCGGTCGGTGTGCACCTGGATGAAGCGCGCGAACTGGTGGCCGCGTCGAAAGCCACCGGTGTTCCCGTGCTGGTCGGCCATCATCGCCGGCACAATCCATTGATCGTCCGCGCCCATGAACTGGTGCAGGGTGGCGCTTTGGGGCAACTGACGACGGTGACGGCGCTCTGGCAGCTGCGCAAACCCGACAGCTATTTTGAAACGCCGTGGCGCCGCGAGCCCGGCGCGGGGATGTTGCTGACCAACCTGATTCACGACCTCGACCTGCTGCGCCATCTGTGCGGCGAAGTGCGGCAGGTGCAGGCGATCACCAGCAATGCGGTGCGCGGGTTTGCCAACGAAGATTGCGCGGCGGTGCTGCTGCAATTCGACAATGGCGCACTGGGCAGCCTGACCGGTTCCGACGCGGTGGCAGCGCCCTGGAGTTGGGAGCTGGGTTCCGGGGAGAACCCGGTCTACCCGCGCCAGGCCGATCAGCCGTGTTACTTGCTGGCCGGGACGAGCGGTGCGTTGAGCATTCCGCAGCTCAAGCGCTGGCACTACGCCGACGTCGATGGCGGATGGCATGAGCCGTTGCTGGCGGAGCAGGAAAGCTTTAGCGCCGATGAAGCGTTGCGTTTGCAGTTGCAGCATTTCGTGCGCGTGGCGCGTCGGGAAGTCGAACCATTGGTGAGCGCTGCCGATGCTGCGCGCACCCTGGCGCTGGTTGAAGCGATTCGCGAGGCCGCCGAAACCGGTCGTGCCTGCACCCCGATGTTGATCGAGGAATGAACATGAGTGAGCGGATCTTTTCCCTGGCCAGCCTGACCGTGCTGGAGTTGTCTCCGCCGGAAATGGTGGACGTTGCGGCGCGTGCCGGTTACAGCCATGTCGGATTACGCCTTGAACCGGCGACACCCGAAGAACATCACTTTGCGCTGGTAGCCGATGTCGGTTTACGGCGTGAGACGCTGGCGCGGCTGCGCGATACCGGCATTCGTGTGCTGGATGTTGAAATCCTGCGTCTTAAACCGCAAACCGTCGTCGCCGACTTCGAGAAGATTCTGGCGGTCGGAGCGGAATTTGGTGCCAGTGAATTGCTGGTGGCCGGTAACGATTCTGACGAACAACGACTCACCGAGAACTTCGCCCGGTTGTGCGATCTGGCGGTACCTTTCGGCCTGCATCCGCACCTGGAGTTCATGCCGTGGACTGATGCGCGCAATCTCGAACAAGCGGTGCGCGTCGTCGAAAACGCTGACCGTGAAAACGGCGCTGTGTTGGTGGACGCGTTCCATTTCGACCGATCGGGCTCGCGGCTGGAAGATCTGGCCAAAGTTGCCCCGTCACGGTTACGGTATGCACAGCTGTGCGATGTTGAGGGGCCACGGCCAACGGACATGGCGGAGATTTTGCGTCAGGCGCGTAACGAACGGCGTTTTCCGGGCGATGGCGATTGTGATCTGGCGGGGTTGTTGCAGTGTTTGCCGGCTGATATTCCATTAAGCCTGGAGATTCCCACCGTGAAGTTGTTGGAGCAGGGCGTGAGCGGGTTGCAGCGGGCGCAGATGGCGTTGGATAAAACCCGGGAATTGTTGGCGCGGCGGTAAGCGGTGCTGCGCACCTATCGCGGGTAAGCCTCGCTCCCACAGGTTATCCAGTGTTCATGTAGGAGCGAGGCTTGCCCGCGAAGCTTTTGACTTTCGATGTAAAAAAGGATCGCTCATGACCGTCAGCACACCGCTCTCCGGCGTAAACCAACCCTTCAAGGGGATTCTGCTGATCGTCGTCGCGACCTTCCTGTTTTCCAGTCACGACGCCTTGTCGAAATATCTATCGGGGTTCTATCCGATCGTCATGGTGGTCTGGGCCCGCTATGTGGTTCACACCCTACTGATGGCCGGGATTTTCCTGCCGCAATCGGGGTTGCGAGTTCTGCGTACCAAACGGCCGTTGCTGCAGTTGCTGAGGGCGTTGTGCCTGTTGGGCACCAGTTTGTTTTTCACCACCGGTTTGCAGTACATCCCGTTGGCCGAAGCCACGGCGGTCAACTTTCTCGCCCCGGTTCTGGTCACCGCGCTGTCGGTGCCACTGCTGCGTGAGCGGGTCACCCGTGGCCAATGGATCGCGGTGATTTGCGGATTTGTCGGCGTATTGATCATCGTCCACCCCGGCGGTGATCTGTTCACGCCAGCAGTCTTGCTGCCGCTCTGCTCGGCGCTGTTTTTCTGCTTCTATCAATTGCTCACCCGCAAGCTCAGTGAAATCGACAGCCCGACCACCAGTAACTTCTTCGCCGGCCTGTGCAACACCCTGGTGATGAGTGCTCTGGTGCCGTTCTTCTGGAAAGTGCCAAGCCTTGGGCATGGACTGATGATGGTTGCACTGGGCGCCTGCGGGATGACGGCGCACCTGTTTCTGACCCAGGCGTTCCGCCACGCCGCCCCCGCGCTGCTGGCGCCGTTCGGCTATTGCCAGATTGTCTTTGCCGGTTTGCTCGGCTGGCTGCTGTTTTCTCACACGCCGACCCTGACCACGGTGGTCGGGATCGCCGTGATTTGCTGCAGCGGGTTGGCGGCGGCGTGGCAACAAAGCCGCCGCTGAGGCCGGTCAAAACCTGAAGCGCACCACCAGGTTTTGCAGGCCCGCCGCCAGTCGCGACAACTCCTGGCTGGTGGCGCTGGTCCGGGTCGCGGCGTCGGCGCTTTCCAGCGACAGGTCGCGGATGTTCAGCAGATTGCGATCCACTTCACGGGCCACCTGCGCCTGTTCTTCCGAGGCACTGGCGATCACCAGGTTGCGTTCATGGATCTGCTCCATCGCCCGGGTGATTTCTGCCAGCGCCATCCCGGCCTGTTCAGCAATCGACAAGGTTTCAGCGACACGCTGACTGTTGTCGTGCATCGACATCACCACGCCGTCGGTGTCGCCCTGAACCCGGCCAATTATCTGCTCGATCTCCCGGGTTGATTGCTGAGTGCGATGTGCCAGCGCCCGAACTTCATCGGCCACCACCGCAAAACCGCGCCCGGCTTCCCCGGCTCGCGCGGCCTCGATGGCGGCATTGAGCGCGAGCAGGTTGGTCTGTTCGGCGATGGCGCGGATCACGTCCAGCACCTTGCCGATTTCCCGGGACTGCTCGGCCAGGGTCTGAACCTGTTGCAGTGCGATGCCCGCATTGCTGCTCATCGCCTGAATCGAATCCAGTGTTTCAATCACCCGCGCCTGGCCCTGGCCGGCTTGCTGCGTTGACTGGCGAGTGCTGTCGGAAGTCGATACCGCGTTGCGCGCCACTTCTTCCACCGCGACGGTCATTTCGTTGACGGCCGTGGCGGCCTGCTCGATTTCATTGTGTTGCTGTTGCAGCCGACTGGAATCCTGCTGAGTGCTCTGATTCATCTGCAGGGCGGCGGCCGCCAGTTGTGTCGACGTGCCGCTGATCAGTTGCAGGGTTTCCCGCAGGCTGGTCTGCATGGCCGACAGGGCCTTGAGCAAGCGTGCGGTTTCATCGGCGCCGTGGCTGCGGATCGGTTGACTCAGGTCGCCGGCGGCCACTTGTTCGGCCACTTCGACCGCCTGACGGATCGGCATGACGACGCTGCGAATCAACAGCCAGGCCAGGCACAGGGTCAGGAGCGCGACCGCTATCAGCGCACCGATCACGGTGATTTTTACCTGGTTGTAGAGTGAGTCAGCCTGGTTGGCCGAGAGGCTGACTTCGTTGGCGGAAAGGGCCATCAATTCGGCGAACTGGTCACCGGTCTGGGTCGAGTAGTCCTGGATTTTGCCATTGAGCAAGGCGGTCATTTCTTCGCTGCGGTTCTCCCGCGACAGCGCTTCGTATTGCGCCAGCGCCTGGCGGTAACTGGTGACGGTGGCGACGAACTTTTCGTACGGCGCCCGATTGTAATCACCGACCAGCGGGGTGAATTTTTCCAGCGTCTCTGCAAGCCAACCCTGCACTTGGTGCAGGCGTGTGACGGTGGCGTCGAGCACTTTTGGATCGCGGTTGAGCGCCATGCGCAAGCTGAGCACGCGAATACTCAGGATGTAGTCGCGGATTTCACCCAGGTGGCGAATGCTGGGCAGCGAGATGTTTTCAGTGTGCTGGCCGGTGGCGCGGACCTGCGCGACCTGTTTTAGGGCGAACAGTCCCTGCAACAGGACCAACAAGGCGATGACGCCGAAGCTGATCACGGCACGCTTGGCGATGCTCAAGTTACCTGGCGACATGGTGTGCCTCTGTGGCTTCAAGAAAAAAAGGGGAAATTGATAAACCGCGCACATAAAAAAACGCAGGCCCGGGATCAGGCCTGCGTTTGAGGTGTATCAATCTTTTAAGGTCGGAATCTTGCGCGGTGCCATGAAGTACATCCAGGTCAGCGCGATGAAGTACATCGCCGGAATCATGGTGAACAGCACGGTGTAGTTGTTGTTGGTGATGGTCAGGATGTGGCCGACCAACTGGGTCATGAACATCCCGCCGATGGCCGCGCACATGCCGCCGAAGCCGAACACCGTACTCATCATGTGTTTAGGCGTGTAGTCCATCACCAGGCTCCAGATGTTCGCGGTCCAGGCCTGGTGTGCGCCGATGGCCAGGGAGATGGCGAATACCGCGAGCCACAGGCTGCTCGAACCGGCGGCCATGACCACGCCGATGATGCAGCAGGCGAACAGGAACATGGACATCAGTCGCGCCTTGATCGGCTTGATTCCACGACCGATCAGGAACGAAGACAGGATCCCGCCGCCGACGCTGCCGAAGTCAGCCGTGAGGTAGATGATGATCAGCGGAATACCCATCTGGGTCACGTTGATCCCCAGGTTGTATTGCTGATTGAGGAACGGCGGCAACCAGTACAGGTAGAACCAAAACACCGGCGCGGTGATCGCGTAGGCGAGGGCGAAGGCCCAGGTGCCACGCATGCGCAGGATTTTCGAGAACGGTACGCGGGATTGTTCCGGCTCGACTTCCTTCTGGATGTAGTCCAGTTCCGATTGTTTGACGCTCGGGTGATCTTCCGGGTTGAAGTACTTCAGACCCCAAAACAGCAACCAGATGCCGCCCAGCGACGCCATGCACAGGAACGCGGCTTGCCAGCCCCAGGCGTGAAGGATCAGTGGCAGCAGCATCGGTGTGAACATCGCACCGACGTTGGTCCCGGCGTTGAAGATACCGGTGGCCACGGCGCGCTCGCCAGCAGGGAACCACAACCGCGTGGTTTTCACACAGGCCGGGTAGTTGGCGGCTTCGGTCAGACCGAGAATGAACCGGCAGACCATGAAGCCCGCCGCCGAAGTGGCCAGGCCATGAGCGCCGGTGGCCAGGCTCCAGAGCAGTACTGCGAAGAAGAACACGCGCTTCACGCCGACCCGGTCGATCAACCGGCCTTGCAACACGAAACCAACGGCGTAGCCGACCTGGAACCAGAAGTTGATGTTGGCGTAG
The DNA here is from genome assembly GCF_000282195.1 of Pseudomonas sp. GM18. Taxonomy (GTDB): domain Bacteria; phylum Pseudomonadota; class Gammaproteobacteria; order Pseudomonadales; family Pseudomonadaceae; genus Aquipseudomonas. The sequence continues at coordinate 34,264 of NZ_AKJT01000038.1, read as the reverse complement.
TCCATCGCCGTCCAGCTCATTTCCTTGGCGAGGATCGGCTGCATGACGCCCAGGGCGGCGCGGTCGATGTAGTTCAGGGTGGTGGCGAAAAATACCAGCGCCAGCATTCCCCAGCGGGTTTTGCCAACGGCCATGGCGCCGCGGATTTTGTCGCCGATGCCGCCAGTGGCGACGCTTTGGGCCGAAGCCACGCGAGAGCTTTGAGAAGGAAACATGTGTGTGCCATCCGTTCAATGACTGACAAGCGAGGCTTGTCGGGACTTCAAGGGCGCGTGATCAATCGATGGCGACGGGCGCGGGTGAGATTGATCGGCTGAGGTGTTCTCGTCAGGTGACGACAACGTTTTATTCAGCGAGCGGCACGGTTCGGCCGAGGGGGCGCAAGGTTCGGATGGACACCAGGTCTGGCGTGAGATCGGTGGAGCAAGCAAACAAGGCGTTGAATGAGCGCATGAGCGTGTACCCGTTTTTTGAAATTTTTATGTGGTGTTCAGGGTCTTTGGTAACCGAGTCCATGGGTTCGTGACCGGACTCAATGTGGTGTCGATGGTGCGCAGTGGACGAAAAATCGTCAATTCGCCAACCGCCATTGTGTTCGATAATCGCCCGCAAAACTAACTGGGTAGTACACTTTGAATTGCTGTGCGGATTCGTCAAGCCAATAATTTACCCAACAAGAATGTCCCCACCACCGGGAGTCGACACATGCAGCGTTCCATTGCCACCGTTTCCTTGAGCGGTACCCTGCCGGAAAAACTGGAAGCCATCGCCGCCGCCGGTTTTGACGGGGTGGAAATTTTCGAGAACGACCTTCTCTACTACGACGGCAGCCCACGGGAAATCAGGCAGGTGTGCGCTGATCTCGGGATCGCGATCACTCTGTTTCAACCCTTTCGGGATTTCGAAGGTTGCCGCCGCGATCGCCTGCCGCGCAATCTGGAGCGGGCCGAGCGTAAGTTCGACTTGATGCAGGAGCTGGGCACCGACCTGGTGCTGGTGTGCAGCAACGCCTCGGCCGACTCCATCGGCGATGAGCAGATCCTGGTCGACGATTTGCGCCTGCTCGCCGAACGGGCCGGCGCTCGTGGTTTGCGGATCGGTTACGAAGCGCTGGCCTGGGGCCGACACGTGAACACGTATCAACAGGTGTGGAACATCGTTCGCCAGGCTGACCATCCGAACCTCGGTGTGTTGCTGGACAGTTTCCATACGCTGTCGCTCAAGGGCGACCCGAAGGCGATCGCCGAGATTCCCGGCGACAAGATCTTCTTCGTGCAAATGGCCGATGCGCCGATCCTGGCCATGGACGTGCTGGAGTGGAGCCGGCATTTCCGTTGTTTCCCGGGTCAGGGCGAATTCGATCTGCCGGGGTTCCTCGCGCCGATCATCAAGAGCGGCTACACCGGCCCGCTGTCGCTGGAGATTTTCAACGACGGCTTCCGCGCCGCGCCACCCCGGGCCAACGCCGCCGACGGCTTGCGTTCGTTGCTGTACCTGGAAGAGAAAACCCGCCAGCGTCTGGAACAGGAGGCCACGCCTGTGGCCAATCGCGACATACTGTTCGATACCCCAGGCGCCAGCGAATACAACGGCATCGAGTTTCTTGAATTCGCCGTGGACGAAAGTCTCGGCGCCAAGCTGTCCCATTGGCTGGAGCGGCTGGGTTTCGTCAAGGCCGGGCAACACCGTTCCAAGAGCGTCAGCCTGCTGCGCCAGGGCGATATCAACCTGATCCTAAACTCCGAGCCTTACTCCTTCGCCCACAGTTTTTTCGAGGCCCATGGTCCGTCGCTGTGCGCCACCGCCGTGCGGGTCAAGGACAGTGCCAGTGCGCTGGCGCGTGCCGTGGCTTATAAAGGCCAGCCGTATCGCGGGCTGGTAGGCCCTAATGAACTGGAGCTCGCCGCCGTGCGTGCACCGGACGGCAGTCTGATTTACCTGGTGGACCAGAATGCAGACGTCTATGGCACCGATTTCAATCTGCAATCCACAGCCGTGGCCAGCGGTGGCCTCAAGCGCATCGATCACATGGCCATGGCACTGCCCGCCGACAGCCTCGACAGTTGGGTGCTGTTCTATAAGAGCCTGCTGGATTTCGAAGCCGACGATGAAGTGGTGCTGCCCGACCCGTATGGTCTGGTGAAGAGCCGTGCCTTGCGCAGCCGTTGCAGTTCGATCCGCCTGCCGCTGAACATTTCCGAGAATCGCAACACCGCGATCTCACACGCGCTGTCGAGCTATCGCGGTTCCGGCGTGCATCACATCGCTTTCGATTGTGACGACATCTTCGCTGAAGTCAGCCGCGCCAAGGAGGCGGGCGTGCCGCTGTTGGATATCCCGCTCAACTACTACGATGACCTCGCCGCGCGCTTCGATTTCGATGATGAATTCCTCAGCGAGCTGGCGTATTTCAACGTGCTCTACGACCGTGATGCCCAGGGTGGCGAGCTGTTTCACGTGTACACCGAGCCGTTCGAAGGACGGTTCTTCTTTGAGATCATCCAGCGCAAAAACGGCTATGCGGGTTACGGCGCGGCCAACGTGGCAGTGCGATTGGCGGCCATGGCCAAATCCCGAAGTGGTGGCGTACGTCAGGCAAAGTTGTAGGAAAATCGTAAACACGGGTACAAAACCGCTGCCGCACGGCTTCCTTCACTGTGCGCAGCGGCCCATAATCGCCCACTTGTGCAGTGATGGCCGTGAGCCCGCAATGACAATAATTTCAGAACTCCCTGTAGCGCCCGAAAAGCCAATGGCCGAGCCTCGCAAGAGTCGCAAGAACAACCCGGAAAAAACCCGCGAGAACATCCTTCAAGAGGCTATCGTCGAGTTCGTCCAGCAGGGGCTTTCCGGTGCGCGCGTCGATGCGATCGCCGAGCGCATCCACACCTCAAAACGCATGATCTATTACTACTTCGGCAGTAAGGAACAGCTCTACGTCGAGGTGCTGGAAAAACTCTACGGGGATATCCGCAGCACCGAAAGTCGCTTGCACCTGGCCGAGCTGGCGCCGGTGGAGGCGATTCGGCGGTTGGTGGAATTCACCTTCGATCACCATGATCGCAATGTCGATTTCGTGCGTATCGTCAGCATCGAGAATATTCACAATGCCGAGTACGTGAAGCGCTCCGATGCGATCAAGGCGATGAACAACACCATCCTCGATTCACTGGGCGAGATTTTGCGTCGCGGGGCCGCCGAAGGAGTATTCCGCGCCGGCCTTGACCCGCTGGATGTGCATCTGCTGATCAGTTCGTTTTGCTTCTATCGCGTGTCGAACCGTCATACATTCGGTGAGATCTTTCAGATCGACTTGCCGGACGAAAGCATCAAGCAGCGTCATCGGGAGATGATCTGTGAGTCGGTTTTGCGGTATCTACAGGCCTGATTTTCAGGTCCCTTAAAAGATCGCAGCCTCGTTTCACTCGACAGCTCCTACAAGTACCCATACCCCTGTAGGAGCTGTCGAGTGAAACGAGGCTGCGATCTTTTGCATTTCAACCATTCATGCTTTGAAAATGCGCCAGCATCCGCTGGGCGTCCGGCACCACGCCGCTGAATAGTTCAAACGCCTTCACCGCCTGAAATACTGCCATATTGCCGCCATCCAGGGTTCGGCAACCCAACGCACGGGCGTTACGCAGCAGTTCGGTTTCCAGCGGGAAGTAAACGATCTCCGCCACCCACAACTGCGCCCGAAGCAGCTCTACCGGCACCGGCATGCCCGGCAGCTTTTTCATGCCCATGGGCGTGGTATTCACCAGCCCGTCAGCCTGACCCAGTGTGCCCGGCAAGTCATGACCGGCCATGGCGCGGCCAAAACCGAAATGCTGATTGAGGTTGTCCGCCAAAGACTGAGCCCGGCTGTGATCCACATCGAAAATGCTCAGCAGTTGCACGCCTTCGCTCAATAACGCGTGGGCCACCGCCGCGCCTGCGCCACCGGCGCCCATTTGCACCACTCGCTCACGGGCAACGTCCTGCAGGCCGCGACGAAACCCTTCGGCGAAGCCCAGGCAATCGGTGTTGTGGCCGATGCGTTTACCGTCCTTCAGCACCACCGTGTTCACCGCGCCAATGCCGCGGGCCTCCGGCGACAATTCGTCGAGCAACGGGATAATCGTCTGCTTGCATGGGAAGGTGATGTTCAGCCCGGTGAAGTTCATCCGCTCGGCGGCCATCAGCAGGTCGGGCAGGGCGCCGCTGTCGAGTTTCAGTTGATCCAGATCGATCAACCGATACAGGTAGCGTAAACCCTGCGCATCGCCTTCGCGCTCGTGCAGCGCCGGGGTGCGGGAAGCCTGAATGCCGGCGCCGATCAGCCCGGCGAGTACCGCGGTGTTCTGTGTCATCACGCTTAACCTTTCAAACGTTGGCTGAAATGCTCCAGCGCCAAACGATAGCCGTGGCTACCGAAACCGCACATGACCGCCGTGGCGATCGACGAAACAAAGGAGTGATGCCGGAAGGGTTCGCGGGCATGGACGTTGGACAAGTGCACTTCGATCACCGGCAGTTCGCTGGCGACCAGGGCATCGCGAATGGCGACCGAGGTGTGAGTCCAGGCGGCCGGGTTGATGACGATCCCGGCGCAGCGGCCACGGGCGGCATGAATCCAGTCGAGCAGTTCGCCTTCATGGTTGGTCTGGCGAAACTCCACTTTCAGGCCGAACTCTTCGGCGGCGCGACCGCACAGCGCTGAAATATCCGCCAGGGTTTCGTGGCCATAAGTTGCCGGTTCACGGGTACCAAGCAGATTCAGGTTCGGGCCGTTGAGCACCAGAACGATAGGGGACATCGGGTCTCTCCACTTATTATTTTTGGAATTGGCCGAGGGTTTCAGCCTGTGGAGATAAATTGTACTAACCAGTTAATTCGGTCAATTGAAGAGGCGACGCAGCGGTTTTTTGTGTGCGGTGATCGGACATATGCAAAAAGATCGCAGCCTGCGGAGCTCTTACAGGTGCGATCTTTTCAGCGCGGCAGACGCTCTACCAGAAAATCGATGAATGCTCTCACGCGCAACGGCATATGGCGGCTTTGCGGATACAGCAAAGTGAAGGGGCGGGAGCGCCCGCCATAGGGCTTGAGCACTTCCACCAGCGAGCCATCCGCCAGTTCGTTTTCGACGATGAAGCGATAGGTTTGAAACAGTCCGGCGCCGTGTTTCGCCAGCGTCACGCCGCCCAGTACGTCATCGGAACAGCAGTAATTACCCTCGGCCAGAATCTCCAGCGGCACGCGGTTATCGTTGAACAGCCAGGCAATCCGCCGCCCGCTGCTGGGCAGTTCGAACTGGATGCATTCGTGGTGCGCCAGGTCGTCCAGGGTCTGTGGAGTGCCAGCACGCTTGAGATAGTCAGGGCTGGCAATCATCACCAGCGCCGCGTCCTCCAGCGGCCGGGCAATCAGCCCGGAGTCGGGAATGGCGCGCACACGGATTGCCATGTCATAGCCTTCGCCGACGAAATCGATGTTGCGATTGCTGATGTGTGTCTCGACTTTCACAGCGGGAAAACGCGCCCGAAACGCCGGCAGCAGCGGCAGGATACGGTGGTGGGCATAGGTGGTGGGAATGCTGATGCGCAAGGTGCCGGAGGGTTCCTGCTGTTGGCCCATGACTTCGCGCTGAGCCTCGACCAATTGCGCAAGGGCCAGGCGACACTCCTCGAAATAGCGCCGGCCACTGTCGGTCAGCTTGACGCTGCGGGTAGTACGCGCGAACAGCCGCACACCCAGACGTTCTTCCATCCGCGACACCGAGCGGCTGACCGCAGCCGGCGTCACACCCGCCACCAGGGCCGCGGCGGTAAAGCTGCCGGCTTCGGCGGCCAGGCAAAACAGTTCGATGCTGCCGAGCTGAAGATCGTCGAAATGTCGCTGCATGATTGATTACACCGGGAATCAAATGGAGTGTCTGAGGCTGTATTTATCAAAGATGGGCGCACAAATACAGGGCGTTTCAATCGCCCACAAAAAAGCCGTCCCAAGGACGGCTGATTTGTATAACGGCTGCAATCAACGACGGGTCAACAACACTCCGGATTCCATGTGATGGGTCCACGGGAACTGGTCGAACATCGCGCATTGGGTGATGCGGTGGGTGTCGTTCAGTTGGGCGATGTTGGCCGCGAGGGTTTCCGGGTTGCAGGAGATGTAAAGGATGTTGTCGAAGCGCCGGGTCAGCTCGCAAGTGTCCGGGTCCATGCCGGCGCGTGGCGGATCGACGAACACGCTACCGAACTCGTAGCTCTTGAGGTCGATGCCGTGCAGGCGACGGAACGGGCGAACTTCGTTCAGGGCCTCGGTCAGCTCTTCGGCAGACAAACGCACCAGCGTGACATTACCCACCGCGTTTTCGCTCAGGTTGCTGAGCGCGGCGTTGACCGAGGTCTTGCTGATTTCGGTGGCCAGCACTTTGCGCACGCGGGTAGCGAGCGGCAAAGTGAAGTTGCCATTGCCGCAATACAGCTCCAGCAGATCATCCGGGCGATCACCGAGAGCGTCATACGCCCAGTTGAGCATCTTCTGGTTCACCGTGCCGTTGGGCTGGGTGAACGCGCCTTCCGGCTGGCGATAGCTGAAGGTGCGGCCGCCGACTTCAAGCTTCTCGACCACGTAATCATGGCCGATCACTTCGCGCTTGCCCTTGGAGCGACCGATGACGCTGACGTTCAGGTCGGCTGCCAGCTTCGACGCCGCTGCGTGCCAGTGCTCGTCCAGCGGGCGGTGGTAGCACAGGGTGATCATCGCATCGCCGGCCAGCGTGGTCAGGAACTCCACCTGGAACAGTTTGTGGCTCAGGGCTGCACTCGCTTGCCACGCCGCCTTGAGCTGCGGCATCAACTGGTTGATGCGCAGGCTTGCGATCGGGAACTCTTCGATCAGGATCGGCGTGCGTTTGTCTTCCTGGGAAAACATTGCGTAGTGGCGCTCGCCGGCTTCACGCCACAGGCGGAATTCGGCACGCAGGCGGAAGTTTTGCAGCGGCGAATCAAACACCACAGGTTCGGGCGCATCGAACGGGGCCAGCAGGTCGCGCAGGCGCGCGACCTTTTCTTCGAGCTGAACGGCGTAAGCCTGGGAATCAAAAGTCATGCGTTGAACCAACCCAACTTGATCACGAACAGAATCGACAGAATCACCAGCGCCGAATTCAATTCACGGCCGCGACCGGACAACAACTTGGTGGCTGTCCAGGAGATGAAACCGAAGGCGATGCCGTTGGCGATGGAGTATGTGAACGGCATGGCCAGGGCGGTGACCACGACCGGTGCGGCGACGGTGATGTCGTCCCAGTCTATTTCCGCCAGGCCGGATGTCATCAACACGGCGACGAACAGTAACGCAGGCGCCGTGGCGAAGGCTGGAACGCTGGCCGCCAATGGCGAGAAGAACAGCGCCAGCAGGAACAGAATCGCCACCACGATGGCCGTCAGGCCGGTGCGGCCACCGGCACTCACGCCTGCTGCGGATTCGATGTAGCTGGTGGTGGTCGAGGTGCCCAGCAACGAACCGGCCATGGCCGCGGTGCTGTCGGCGATCAGGGCACGACCCATTTTCGGCATGTGGCCGTCCTTGCCCATCAGGCCGGCGCGCTTGGCGACGCCGATCAGGGTGCCGGAGTTGTCGAACAGGTCGACGAACAGGAACGCGAAGATCACGCTGACCAGACCGATGTCCAGTGCGCCTTTGATGTCCAGTTGCAGGAAGGTCGGCGCCAGCGACGGTGGCACCGACATCACGCCGCCGAACGGGGTGAAGCCCAACAGGATGGAGACGATGGTCACCGACAGAATGCCGATCAGCACCGCTCCACGGACTTTCAGGGCCTCCAGGGCGACGATCAGGGCAAAGCCCAGGGTCGCGAGGATCGGCGCCGGTTGCTTCAGGTCGCCGAGGCCGACCATGGTCGCCGGGTTGCTGACGACGATGCCGGCGTTGTGCAGGGCGATCAGTGCCAGGAACAGGCCGATACCGGCGGCAATCGCCGAGCGTAGCGCCAGTGGGATGCTGTTGATGATCCATTCGCGGATGCGGAAGATCGACAGCAGGAAAAACATTACCGCCGAGAGGAACACCGCGCCCAGCGCCACTTGCCAGGTGTGACCCATGTGCAGGACCACGGTGTAGGTGAAGAAGGCGTTCAGGCCCATGCCCGGTGCCAGGGCGATCGGGTAGTTGGCGATCAGGCCCATGGTCGTCGAGCCGATGGCGGCTGCCAGACAGGTGGCGACAAACACCGCGCCCTTGTCCATGCCGGTCTCGCCGAGGATGCTCGGGTTGACGAACAGAATGTAGGCCATGGCCAAAAAGGTCGTGACGCCCGCCAGAATCTCGGTCCGCACGTTGGTGTTGTGTGCCTTGAGTTGAAACAGCCTTTCCAGCATGTCTGCTCCCCGTGGCGCGCCCGGCGCCGTGAATGTATCGACCTCAACAGCAAAGCACAGACCGCCGCAGGCGCCTGAGAATTTTCTGTGGGTCGGAAAAAGCCGCGCATCATACCAGCAGCGTGGGGCTATGGCTGCTTATGGCTGCGATCGTCGTCGATGTTTTGCCAAAAAGGGAACTGAGCCATACTGCGCGCTGTTTTTTTGGGGGCGGGAGGGGTGAATATGAAGTACATGAACAGGCGTGTGGTTGCCGCATTCGCAATAGGGGGCGCGTTGTTCCTGGGCGCCCAAACCGCCTCGGCAGCGACTGCGCCACCGTTGAGCCAGGTCAAGGTGCTCAAGGTCGAGTCACCCAGCTGTGGCTTTGAAGATATTGCAGACAAGCAGGAGCAGACCCGTTGCGATCACAAGGGGCCGAACATCAAGGTTTATGTGCTGGAAGTCGGTTATGGTCGTGAGGCCCATGTCGCGTTGGACGGTTTCGAAGTGGATGGCACCCGGACCAAGGTTTGCGCCTTCGATAATGGCAACCTGACCGATTGCTCTGAACGGACCAAAGTGGTCGGCTACTTGTACATCTTCGATCTGAAGGGCAAGCAGGACGGCATCTTCACGTTCAGCAATACCTCGATCAACGCGCCGGGCAACACGATGTCGACGCAGCTTTACATCAAGTAACGGCTGAGCTCGAACAAGGGTCAGGAAAGCTGACTACGCTTTAAAGATCATCCTGTGGACCGCGCCCATGACCTTTAGAGCACTGATTACCCTCGCCGAGGGCATCGACGATCTGCAAACCGTGACCCTGATCGATGTACTGCGCCGCGCCAAGGTTGAAGTGGTGGTGGCCAGCATCGAGTCGCGCCGCATGCTTACCTGCGCTCGCGGCACCCGCCTGACCGCCGATGCGATGTTGGTCGATTTGCTGGCCCAACCCTTCGACTTGATCGTTTTGCCCGGCGGCGCCGTGGGGGCGCAGCATTTGGCGGCCCATCAACCCCTGCAACAATTGATCAAGGACCAGGTTGCCGCCGGGCGCTTGTTCGCCGGCATTGCCGAAGCGCCGGCGCTGGCGCTGCAGACTTTTGGCGTGCTGCGTCAGCGGCGCATGACGTGCCTGCCTTCCGTCAGCCATCAATTGTCGGGCTGCAACTTCGTCGATCAACCGGTGGTGGTCGATGGCAACTGCATCACCGCCCAGGGGGCGGGCGCCGCGCTGGAGTTTGCGCTGACGCTGGTGGAGCAACTCTGCGGTAAAGCCACGCGGTCGGCGGTGGCGGGGGAGTTGCTGGTGTAGAAGACTGCTTCAGGCCCTGACCTCTTCCACCGGCACATGCATGCGGTCGCGGTTAGCCAGGGTCGGAAACAGTTTGACCCAGACCCCGGTCACCAGCAGCGTGCCGATGCCGCCCATCACCACGGCCGGCACGGTGCCGAACCAGTGGGCCGTCAAGCCGGACTCGAATTCGCCGAGCTGATTCGAAGCGCCGATGAACAAGCCATTCACGGCGCTGACCCGACCGCGCATTTCGTCCGGGGTTTCCAGCTGCACGAACGAGGCGCGGATCACCATGCTGATCATGTCCGCTGCGCCCAATACCACCAGCACGGCGAGGGAGAACCAGAACGAAGTCGACAGGCCGAAAGCGATGGTCGCCACACCGAATACGCCCACGGCGGTGAACATCACCCGCCCGACGTTGCGTTCCACGGCAAATCGCGCCAGAAACAGCGACATCAGCAGTGCGCCCACCGCGGGGGCTGAACGCAGCAGACCCAGACCCCAAGGGCCGGTCAGCAGAATATCTTTGGCGAACACCGGCAGCAGCGCAGTCGCGCCACCCAGCAGGACGGCAAACAGATCCAGGGAAATCGCCCCGAGAATGTCCGGGCGGCTGCGAATGAAGCGGATACCTGCCAGCAGCGAATCCAGGGTTGCCTTGCCCTTGTTCAACGGTGTCTGCCGGGCCGGGAGGTTAAGCATCAGCGCACAGGCGATGAGGTAGAGGATCACCGTCGGGCCATACACCCAGACGCTGCCGAAGGCGTAAAGCAGACCACCGAGGGCCGGGGCAACGATGGTGGCCGATTGTTGCGCAGATTGCGCGGCAGCAACCGCGCGCGGGAATAGAGCACTGGGCACGATGCTCGGCAGCAAGGCCTGGGTGGTCGGCATCTCGAAGGAACGGGCGGCGCCGAGCAGGAACGCGAGGATGAAGATCATCTCTCGGGTGACATGGTCGGTCGCGCTGCCGATGGCCAGTGACAGGGCAATCAGCGCTTGCACGGACTGACAGATCGCCGCGACCTTGCGCCGGTCATAGCGGTCCGCGACATGCCCGGTGTGCAGCATGAACAACACACGCGGGGCAAATTCCACCAGACCCACCAGACCCAGATCTAGCACATTGCCGGTCAGTTGATACAGATTCCAGCCGATGGCCACGGTCAACATCTGAAAACCGCTGGCGGTAAATACTCGAGCCAGCCAGAACGCAATAAAAGGGCGGTGATGACGTAACAGCAGGGGCGCTTGGCTGGGCATCTGAAGGCAAGTCTGGGCGAGGGGAAGGGCGAGATTATCACCAACCTGTAACCAGAAGTTGCGAGCGCGGAAAATTTAGTTAGCTAGACACCGATCTCTCAGAACATACAAATCCCCTGTGGCGAAGGAGTGTGCTCCCGCTGGGCTGTGAAGCAGTCCCGAACCTGCTACCTCATACCTCTGGCACATCGCATTACCCGGTTTTACGACTGCTATGCAGCCGAGCGGGAGCAAGCTCCCTCGCCACAGGGAATGTATTGCAACGCTTGACCAAACCCGTGAGGCAACCTGTCACGCGGCAATAGACCACACCGTCCATCGGCAAAAATGCGACTACTCTTTCAACGTTGCTTGATCCAGATCAAGACCCTTCGTGGAAATGATCCGGTGGCCAGATGGCCAGATTCCCTACGCTGTGATGATGGTAGAAAAAGAACGAATTCAAATTCGCCACACTCCGTATCCGTGGGGGCAGTGGGTGCAGGCCGCAAGCCTTCAGCCGGTATTACCTGACAGAGGAAGACTTATGTTCGGTTTGGAGGCACTTGATCTCGCCCGGATTCAGTTCGCGTTCACCATTTCGTTCCACATCCTGTTCCCGGCCATCACCATTGGCCTGGCGAGTTACCTGGCGGTGCTCGAAGGCCTGTGGCTGAAGACGCACAACGACACTTACCGCGATCTGTACCATTTCTGGTCGAAGATCTTTGCCGTCAACTTCGGCATGGGTGTGGTGTCCGGCTTGGTCATGGCCTATCAGTTCGGCACCAACTGGAGCCGCTTCTCGGATTTCGCCGGTTCCGTGACCGGGCCGTTGCTGACCTACGAAGTACTCACCGCGTTCTTCCTGGAAGCCGGTTTCCTCGGCGTCATGCTGTTCGGCTGGAACAGGGTCGGGCGCAAGCTGCACTTCTTCGCCACGGTCATGGTCGCCATCGGTACCCTGATCTCGACCTTCTGGATTCTCGCCTCCAACAGCTGGATGCAGACCCCGCAGGGCTACGAGATCGTCAACGGGCAAGTCATCCCGGTGGACTGGCTGGCGGTGATTTTCAACCCGTCGTTCCCCTACCGCCTGATGCACATGGCCACGGCGGCGTTCGTCGCTACTGCTTTCTTCGTCGGTTCGTCGGCGGCCTGGCACTTGCTGCGCGGCAAGGACAACCCGGCCATCCGCACCATGCTCTCGATGGCCATGTGGATGGCGCTAATCGTGGCGCCGATTCAGGCCGTCATCGGTGACTTCCACGGCCTCAACACTCTCAAGCACCAGCCGGCGAAAATCGCTGCGATTGAAGGTCACTGGGAAAATGTCGGCGATGAACCGACCCCGTTGATCCTGTTCGGCTGGCCGGACATGAAAGCCGAAAAGACCAAATTCGCGGTCGAGATTCCGTACCTGGGCAGCCTGATCCTGACCCACACCCTGGACAAACAAGTGCCGGCGCTCAAGGAGTTCCCGCCTGAAGACCGGCCGAATTCGACCATCGTGTTCTGGTCGTTCCGGATCATGGTCGGCCTGGGTTTCCTGATGATCTTCACCGGTTTGTGGAGCCTGTGGCTGCGCAAGCGCGACACGCTGTATACCTCGCGTCCGTTCCTGTACCTGGCGCTGTGGATGGGCCCATCCGGCCTGATCGCGATTCTCGCCGGCTGGTTCACCACTGAAATCGGCCGCCAGCCGTGGGTGGTCTACGGCTTGATGCGCACGGCAGATGCGTCCTCCGGGCACAGTTTCGTGCAGATGAGCATCACCTTGATCATGTTCGTTGTGGTGTATTTCGCGCTGTTCGGTGCCGGTCTTGGCTACATGATGCGCCTGGTGCGCAAAGGGCCGAAGACCGACGAAGGCAAGGAAACCAACGAAGGCGGTCCTGGCCAGAAACGCACGCCGGCCCGTCCGCTGTCCGCTGCCGACGACAACGGTGACGGCGATCACAACCACAGCCTGACCAAGGAGATTTGAATCATGGGTATTGATCTTCCGCTGATCTGGGCCGTGATCATCATCTTCGGCATCATGATGTACGTGGTCATGGACGGCTTCGACCTGGGGATCGGGATTCTTTTCCCGTTCATCAAGGGCAAGACCGACCGTGACGTGATGATGAACACCGTCGCCCCGGTCTGGGACGGCAACGAAACCTGGCTGGTACTGGGCGGCGCGGCGTTGTTCGGCGCCTTCCCGCTGGCCTATTCGGTGGTGCTCTCGGCGTTGTACCTGCCGCTGATTTTCATGCTGATCGGGCTGATTTTCCGCGGCGTGGCCTTCGAATTCCGCTTCAAGGCCAAGGACGCCAAGCGCCACTTGTGGGACAAGGCATTCATCGGTGGTTCGATCGCCGCAACCTTCTTCCAGGGCGTGGCATTGGGTGCGTTCATCGATGGGCTGCCGGTGGTCAATCGTCAGTTTGCCGGTGGTTCACTCGACTGGCTGACGCCGTTCACGATGTTCTGTGGCGCGGCGCTGGTGGTGGCTTATGCGCTGCTCGGTTGCACTTGGCTGATCATGAAGACCGAAGGCAAGCTGCAGGAACAGATGCATGACCTGGCGCGGCCATTGGCCTTCGTGTTGCTGGCGGTGATTGGCATCGTCAGCGTCTGGACGCCGTTGGCCCATACCGAGATCGCTGCACGCTGGTTCACTTTGCCGAATCTGTTCTGGTTCCTGCCAGTACCGATTCTGGTGCTGGTAACCCTGTACGGTCTGATTCGCGCGGTGGCTCGCAATGCGCACTACACGCCATTCCTGCTGACCCTGGTGCTGATCTTCCTCGGCTACAGCGGTCTGGGTATCAGCCTGTGGCCGAACATCGTGCCGCCGTCGATCTCGATCTGGGACGCCGCCGCACCGCCGCAAAGCCAGGGCTTCATGCTGGTGGGCACGCTGTTCATCATCCCGTTCATCCTGGGTTACACCTTCTGGAGCTACTACGTGTTCCGGGGCAAGGTCACCCACGAAGATGGTTACCACTAGCTCATACGACTATGGCGCAGAGGAGAAAAAGATGATGGCTGGCAAACCTGATTTGCAGGAAATCGAAGCCGCCGAGAAAAAGCCGCTCTGGCAACGGCTCGGTTGGCTGGCGTTGATCTGGGCCGGCAGCGTTATGGCACTGTTCATCGTGGCCACGCTGATGCGCATGTTCATGAATGCCGCGGGCCTGAGTACCCACTGAAATTCCCATCCCGTTGCCTTGCGGCACGGATTTATAACCCTCCTGCGACGGAGGGTTTTTTTTGCCTGCTTTTATTTGCGGGCTTTGAGAATCACGAACTTGGGGGTGGCCGCTACTTGTTCGACGCCGCGGAACAACCGCGCAAGCTTGCTGTGATAACCCAGATGACGGTTGCCGACGATGTACAGCGCGCCACCCACCACCAGCGCTTCGCGCGCCTGCTGGAACATCCGCCAGGCCAGAAAATCGCCGACCACTTGCTGTTGGTGAAATGGCGGATTGCATAGCACCACGTCGAGGGATTGGGGTTCCTGCCCCGCCAACCCATCGCCGGCGCGCACGATCACATCACGATCACCCAGCGCAGCGCGCCAGTTTTCAGCGGCCGATTGCACGGCCATGAACGACTCGTCCACCAACGTGTAATGGGCTTCAGGGTTTTGCAGGGCGCTGGCGATTGCCAGCACGCCGTTGCCACACCCCAGATCGGCGACCCGCGCTGTGCCGAGGTTCTTCGGCAAGTGCGGCAGAAAGGCCCGGGTGCCGATATCCAGCCCTTCGCGACAGAACACATTGGCGTGATTGAGCAGTTCGATTGCGGGCGCGTCGAGTCGATAGCGAGTCGGGTATGGAGAGACAGCGGGGGCTTTGGCTTCGGGCGTGGCGATCAGCAGCCGAGCCTTCTTCACGGCCAGCGAGGCTTGCACCGGGCCGATGTAGCGCTCCAGCAGATCGCCCGCGGCGCGTGGCAGATGCTTCACCATCGCGGCGGCAATCACCTGAGCGCCGGGAGCCAATTGACCCTGTAGCCGGATCAGTTGCTCTTCCAGCAAGGCCAGGGTTTTCGGCACCCGGATCAATACCCAGTCAAACGGCCCGACGAACGCTTCGCTGGCAGGTACGCTCGGCACCGCGTCAAATGCCTGGCCGTTGCGCATGAGGTTTTTTTCCAGCCCCTGAAAGGCCAGGAATGAATCGCCGCTGCTGGTCACCCGGACCTTGCCCGCCAGGCTAATGGCCAATGCGCCGAAGCTGTCGTTGAGCACCAGCACTCGGGTATCCGCTGCCGGTTGTTGCCCGGCCAGATGACTGAGCAGGTATTCGTCTGCGGCATCAAACGCTTGCAGCGGCTCGTTCTGCTGTTCTGGCTGGCGGATCAGATCGAGTTGAGCGAAGGGGGTTTCGAGCAGGGGCATGAGGCGGGGGGCTCTGGGTAGTCAACGGAGGAATCAACGAGTGGTCCGCCGCTCACGAGCGTTGTAGCGGACGGAACCATTCGAGTGGACTGCGTCGTGGAGTTTCACACGGCATCACTCAGAACGGATCGCAAATGGTACGTTTTTTTCGTCCGGATTACTCGCACGGATTACCTGATTCGAACAGTTTCAGATAACCCCCGATCTTGCTGCGCTGATCACCGCTGCAATCTTGTTGTTGACGCCAAATTTGCGGATAGCGCCCTTTATATGGAAATTTACGGTGCTTTCACTCAGTCTGAGGATGATTGCGATCTCGCATGCCGTCTTGCCGACAGCTGAATATTTCAGCACTTCGATTTCTCTGCATGATAAAAGCACCGTGGCCGGCTTCAGCGAGGAGACACGCAGGTCTTTCGCGACAAGCCCGTGCAGGTGACGGCCAATAAACATCGCGTAGCCCAGATTTTTGTACAGTTCATATGCGGTAATCGGGCAATGGGTTCTGGCCACGCTCAGCATGCTGCAAAGCCCGTTTTTATCATGAACGGATTGGGACCAGCCGTGGTGCAGCCCCTGGTTTTTTTGCGCTTGCCACAGCCTTGGTGTTTTTGAATAGCACTCTTCTTGCCAGAGAATCGGCACTTCGGAGTCATGGCAGTGGGCTAGTATTGGATCAACCGCATCGTAATGCTCGTTTTCATATTTCGTGTTCCATTCGCTAGGGTAATTATTCAGATTTATCTCATGATGGTGTGTCCCTGTTGTTGGGGATATTGTTGAAAATGCACAGAAATTAAAGCCCATGTTTTTGACGAGATTAAGCGACATCTCATATGCAGTCTTTATTTCTTGAGCGCAAGAAAGCTGTGTTAACTGTGATTCCTTCCACACTTTCATATGGTAACTCCATGCGGACTTCCTTGGGGGTGCCGATTGGATCCAAGATCCGGCACGTCCCAGAGTGTAGGAGTATTCTTACAAACATGCTGAACTTTTTTGCTCTTGAAAAGGCCCATGACTGCATAACCGGTTCTTAGCTCCATTTACGATGGGACAGAATCAACACTAATGTATTGTTCATTTATCTGCGCGAAAGACATTACAAATCATCGGTGTTTACACAGCCCGCTTTGCGGGACACTGGGGCCATCTGTTGAATGGAGCGACCCATGACTGCCAGTGCAGAAAAATTCACTCGCCAGACGCTGTGTAACGTCCAGCCATTGACCCCCAATCTGTTTACCCTGCGGACCACCAGGGATCCGGGCTTTCGTTTTCGCGCAGGGCAATTCGCCCGGCTGGGCGTGACCAAGGCTGACGGCAACACGGTATGGCGGGCCTATTCCATGGTCTCGTCACCCTATGACGAGTTCCTTGAATTTTTCTCCATTGTTGTGCCGGGAGGGGAGTTCACCAGTGAGCTGAGTCGGCTGGAAGTCGGCGATACGCTGCTGGTTGACCGTCAGGCCTTTGGTTATCTGACGCTGGATCGCTTCGTCGATGGCCGTGACCTCTGGTTGTTATCCACAGGCACGGGCGTAGCGCCGTTTCTGTCGATCCTTCAGGACTTCGAAGTTTGGGAGAAATTCGAACGAATCATCCTGGTCTACAGCGTGCGCGAAGCGCGGGAGCTGGCGTACCAGGCGTTGATTGCGGAGCTGGCGCAACGTGACTACCTGGCCGAGTACGCGCACAAACTGCAATTCATCGCCACCGTCACCCGCGAACAGCATCCGGGTGCCTTGAATGGGCGGATCACCAGCCTCCTGGAAAGTGGCGAACTGGAACGGACGGCCGGTGTAGCGCTGACGGCCGAGCATTCGCGAGTGATGCTCTGTGGTAACCCACAGATGATCGATGACACGCGCAAGTTACTGAAACAACGGGGCATGCACTTGAGCCTCAGTCGACGAGCAGGCCAAGTGGCGGTGGAAAACTACTGGTAAACAAACGGCGCCCGAAGGCGCCGTTTCTCTGGGTAATCAGCTATCAGGGCCGATTGTTCTGAGCCTTGAGCAGATCGCGGATCTCGCTCAGCAGTTCTTCTTCCTTGGTCGGAACCGGTGGCAGGGTTGGCGCAACGGCCTCTTCGCGTTTCAGCCGGTTGATGGCCTTGACGCCCAGGAAGATCGCGAAGGCAACGATGATGAAGTCGATCATGCTCTGGATGAACTTGCCGTACGCCAGCACCACTGCCGGGACATTACCGTTGGCGGCCTTGAGCGTAATGGCCAGGTCACTGAAGTCCACCCCACCGATCAGCAAGCCAATTGGCGGCATCACCACATCGCCGACAAACGAAGAAACGATTTTGCCGAAGGCAGCGCCGATGATGATACCGACGGCCATGTCGACCACATTACCTTTGACCGCGAAGGCCTTGAACTCACTTATCACGCCCATAGGTTATTTCCTTGTTACAGATGAGGTTGGTGAACGCAGTGTAAATCAGCAAAACGTCTCTTGCTTGAAACGCCTTCTTACAATGCCCGTGTCTATCGACACATCTTCCGGCAATTAGTTTACAAAATGCCACTATTCGCGCGCGACTACCCGCTCTAGACCGGGCTTTCCAGAACCTTTTGGCTATCGGCCCGGTACGGGATTTCTATTTATGTTTTGGCCTTTGGGTCACTAGCCTCTGTGGTGCGCACCAGGATGCGCTTAATAAAACCAGAGGAAACTTCCATGACAACTCCCCTTGGCCTCGGGGCTTTTCCCCTCCGTCGAACCTTCGGCGTTCTGACCGTCAGCCTGCTGTCCTTCTCCATTAACGCTGCAACGTTGACCCGTGATAACGGTGCCGCCGTCGGTGACAACCAGAACTCGCAAACCGCCGGCGCGACCGGGCCGGTGCTGTTGCAAGACGTACAGTTGATTCAGAAGCTCCAGCGTTTCGACCGTGAACGCATTCCCGAACGCGTGGTGCACGCCCGTGGCACCGGCGCCCATGGTACGTTCACCGTGACCGACGACCTGAGTGACTTGACCAAGGCCAAGGTATTCGCCGGCGGCCAGAGCACGCCGGTATTTGTGCGCTTCTCCGCGGTGGTCCATGGCAACCATTCGCCGGAAACCCTGCGTGATCCACGGGGGTTCGCCACCAAGTTCTACACAGCGGACGGTAACTGGGACCTGGTCGGCAACAATTTCCCGACCTTCTTCATCCGGGACGCCATCAAGTTTCCGGACATGGTCCATGCCTTCAAACCGGACCCGCGCACCAACCTTGACGACGACTCCCGTCGTTTCGATTTCTTTTCCCATGTTCCGGAAGCCACTCGCACTTTGACCGAGTTGTATTCCAACTCCGGTACCCCGGCCAGTTATCGGGAGATGGATGGCAACGGTGTACATGCCTACAAGTTGGTTAACGCCAAAGGCGATGTTCACTATGTAAAGTTTCACTGGAAAAGTTTGCAGGGGATTAAAAATCTTGACCCCAAAGAAGTCACCAGTGTTCAAGGTCAAGACTACAGTCATATGACTAACGACTTGGTCGCTCATATTAACAAGGGTGACTTTCCTAAGTGGGACTTGTACATCCAGGTTCTGAATTCTCAAGATTTGTCCAAGTTTGATTTCGATCCATTGGACGCGACCAAGATCTGGCCCGGTGTTCCTGAGCGAAAAGTTGGACAAATGGTGTTGAACCGTAATCCGGCGAATGTATTCCAGGAAACCGAACAAGTGGCGATGGCACCGGCCAACCTGGTGCCGGGTATCGAGCCTTCGGAAGATCGCTTGTTGCAAGGGCGAGTGTTCTCGTATGCCGATACCCAACTGTATCGCCTGGGGGCCAACGCTCTGCAGTTGCCGATCAATGCACCGAAAATCGCCGTGAACAACGGTAATCAGGATGGTGCGATGAATATCGGCGCCAGCAGCACGGGCGTGAATTACCAGCCGAGCCGTCTGCTGCCCCGTGAGGAGCCGCAAACTGCGCGTTACAGCCAGTCGAGCCTGTCGGGCAGCACGCAGCAGGCGAAGATTCAGCGTGAGCAGAACTTCAAGCAGGCCGGCGATCTGTATCGCTCGTTCACACAGAAGGAGCGTCAGGACCTGATCGACAGCTTCGGCGGCTCCCTGGCCACCACCGATGACGAGAGCAAGCACATCATCCTGTCCTTCCTCTATAAGGCCGACCCGGAATACGGGGCGGGAGTAACCAAAGTGGCCAAGGCTGATCTGGCCCGGGTCAAGACGCTGGCGGCCAAACTGGTCGATTGATCTATCTGTCTGAAGCGGGGCCTCACGCGAGGTCCCGTCTGATCAAGGAGCGCTGCCATGCGTTTTTATTTGTCTGTGTTTCTGGCGTGCTGGTCGCTCAATGTGCTCGCCGGGGCTGAGCCGCCACTCTCGAAGGACCCCGAGGCGCTTAAAGCGCAATTACAGGATTACTATTTCGATGCCGCTCGACGGGGTGATGTGCCGATGCTCGAGACCTTCATCGAGGCCGGTTATTCCCTCGATACCCGCGACAGCAAGGGTTACACCGCGCTGATTCTGGCCGCCTATCACGGTCAGGGTGCCGCCGTGGAGCGTTTGCTCGCGGCCGGGGCGGACGCCTGCGCTCAGGATCAACGCGGCAATACGGCGCTGATGGGCGCGATTTTCAAAGGCGAAGTGCAGATCGCTCGAACCCTGCTGGCCGCCAATTGCAGCCCCGACCAACGCAACGGCGCGGGGCAGACTGCCGCGATGTATGCCGGGTTGTTCAAGCGCGTCGAGTTGCTCGACGCACTCAAGGCCAAAGGGGCTGACATGAACGCCGAGGATCCGTTGGGCAACAGTGCCGCGCGTCTGGCCAGCGGTGAAATCCGCACGGCGGCGCCGCGCTGATCCGCGCCAGCTGAGCTATCATCGCGGTTTTTGCCGGGAGTTCAGATGGCCAAGGCCAAGCGCATGTACGGCTGCACCGAGTGCGGCTCAACCTTCCCCAAGTGGGCCGGCCAGTGCGGCGAATGCGGGGCCTGGAACACGCTGACCGAAACCATGGTGGAGAGTGGCGGCGCCGCAGCCCCCAGCGGTCGCACCGGTTGGACTGGCCAGCAGGCGCAGATCAAGACCCTGGCCGAAGTCAGCGTCGAAGAGATTCCGCGTTTCTCCACGGCATCCAGCGAGCTTGATCGCGTACTGGGTGGCGGCTTGGTGGATGGCTCGGTGGTGTTGATCGGTGGTGACCCTGGCATCGGCAAATCGACCATTCTGTTGCAAACCTTGTGCAACCTCGCCAAGAGTATGCCGGCGTTGTATGTCACCGGTGAAGAGTCCCAGCAACAAGTGGCCATGCGTGCCCGGCGGCTGGGTTTGCCTCAGGATCAACTGCGGGTAATGACCGAAACCTGCATTGAAACCATCATCGCCACCGCCAGGCAGGAAAAGCCCAAGGTGATGGTGATCGACTCGATTCAGACGATCTTCACCGAGCAATTGCAATCGGCACCGGGCGGTGTCTCCCAGGTGCGTGAAAGTGCGGCATTACTGGTGCGTTACGCCAAGCAAAGCGGCACGGCGATTTTCCTCGTGGGCCATGTCACCAAAGAAGGTGCGCTGGCCGGCCCCCGAGTGCTGGAACACATGGTCGACACCGTTCTGTATTTCGAAGGCGAATCCGATGGGCGCCTGCGTTTGCTGCGGGCGGTGAAAAACCGCTTTGGCGCGGTGAATGAACTGGGCGTGTTCGGCATGACCGACAAAGGCCTGAAAGAAGTCTCCAACCCTTCGGCGATTTTCCTTACACGCGCCCAGGAGGAAGTCCCGGGAAGCGTGGTCATGGCCACGTGGGAAGGCACCCGGCCGATGCTGGTGGAAGTCCAGGCGTTGGTGGACGACAGCCATCTGGCCAACCCGCGCCGGGTGACGCTAGGTCTGGATCAGAATCGCCTGGCCATGTTGTTGGCGGTTTTGCACCGCCACGGCGGCATCCCGACCCACGATCAGGACGTGTTCCTCAACGTGGTCGGCGGCGTGAAGGTCCTGGAAACCGCTTCCGACCTGGCCTTGATGGCGGCGGTCATGTCCAGTTTGCGCAACCGGCCGCTGCCGCACGATCTGCTGGTGTTTGGCGAAGTCGGGTTGTCGGGTGAAGTGCGCCCGGTGCCGAGTGGCCAGGAGCGCTTGAAAGAGGCGGCCAAGCACGGCTTCAAACGCGCCATCGTGCCCAAGGGCAATGCGCCGAAAGAAGCACCGCCGGGGTTGCAGATTATTGCCGTGACGCGCCTGGAACAGGCCCTTGACGCACTGTTCGAATAGACACAAATTTACGCCTGAACGCCAATCCCTGTAGGAGCTGCCGAAGGCTGCGATCTTTTGATCTTGATCTTCAGCGGCCTGTGAAAGCGCCCAGATCAAAAGATCGCAGCCTGCGGCAGCTCCTACACAAGCAATCAGATTTCGATGAGTGCCCCCAACTCCCGGTCCAGCTCCTCAGGATCGCCGAGATTCAGCTCGATCAGCCGTCTCAGGTGTTCGATCGAGTCCAGCCCGATATGCAGGCAGACAAAACCCAACTGGCCCTTGCCATCGTGGGTCAGCTGCACGTCCATTCGGATCTCGGCCTCGTTGTTCAAATGGATATCGGCTGCGAAGGGCTGGCTGGCGTCGCCTGACCAGGGCTCGGGACGCTGGATCAGCATGCCCTTGAGCGACAGGTCGAGTAATTGCACCGGCCAACGCTGTCCGTCCTGGCTCAGTTCGGCCTTTGCACTGAAGGCGATGCGCTTGAAACGGCGGCGATCGGAATGCTGTTCGCTCATGGCCTGACCCTCTCTGCATGGTGCACTGACTATAGACCGGGCTTTGCATCAGCCGCCACGCAATCCCTTATCTAGACCAACGTTGGGGGTGGCCTTTGAGGCCAGTAGCGCTAAACTCGGGGTGGCTGTCTTTCTTGTCCACTCTGGCTGGAATCATAAAATGAAAAATAATAATAGCCCGCTACGCCACTTACCCTGGCTGCTGCTGGCAGTCGTAGGCGCGTGCGCCCTAGGCGTAGTGGCATTGCGCCGAGGCGAGGCGATCAACGCCTTGTGGATCGTGGTTGCCGCCGTGGCCATTTACCTGGTCGCGTATCGTTACTACAGTCTGTTCATCGCTAACAATGTGATGCAACTCGATTCGCGTCGGGCTACACCTGCCGTACTCAACAATGACGGTCTGGACTACGTCCCGACCAACAAACACATCCTTTTCGGTCACCACTTCGCGGCCATCGCCGGCGCGGGGCCGCTGGTCGGTCCGGTGTTGGCGGCGCAGATGGGCTATTTGCCCGGTACGCTGTGGCTGATTGCCGGCGTGGTGCTGGCCGGTGCGGTTCAGGACTTCATGGTCCTGTTCATGTCCACCCGCCGCAACGGCCGTTCCCTGGGTGACATGGTCCGTGAAGAAATGGGCCGTATCCCCGGGACCATCGCGCTGTTCGGCTGCTTCCTGATCATGATCATCATCCTCGCGGTGCTGGCGTTGATCGTGGTCAAGGCCCTGGCCGAAAGCCCTTGGGGTATTTTCACGGTGATGGCGACCATCCCGATTGCGATGTTCATGGGCATCTACATGCGCTACATCCGCCCGGGCCGCATCGGTGAAATTTCGGTGATCGGCGTGCTGTTGCTGCTGGGTTCGATCTGGCTCGGCGGGCAGATTGCCGCTGACCCGGTCTGGGCCAAGGCGTTCAGCTTCACTGGCGTACAAATTACCTGGATGCTGATCGGCTACGGTTTTGTCGCGGCCGTATTGCCGGTGTGGCTGATCCTGGCGCCTCGCGATTACCTGTCGACCTTCCTCAAGATCGGCACCATCGTCGCACTGGCGATCGGCATTCTGATCACCATGCCCGAGCTGAAAATGCCGGCATTGACCCAGTTCATCGACGGCACCGGGCCGGTGTGGAAGGGCGGGCTGTTTCCGTTCCTGTTCATCACCATTGCCTGTGGCGCAGTGTCGGGTTTCCATGCGCTGATCTCCTCCGGCACCACGCCGAAACTGTTGGATAACGAAACCAACGCTCGCTACATCGGTTACGGCGGCATGCTGATGGAATCGTTCGTGGCGATTATGGCCATGGTCGCTGCCTCGGTGATCGAACCGGGCGTGTACTTCGCCATGAACAGCCCGGCCGCGGTCGTCGGCGGTGATGTGGTGGCGGTAGCGACAGCGGTCAGCAACTGGGGTTTCGCGATTACGCCGGAAGCGTTGCAAGCGGTGGCCAAGGACATCGGTGAAACCACCGTCCTGGCCCGTGCCGGCGGCGCACCGACCCTGGCGGTCGGTATCGCGCAGATCCTGCACAGCGTGCTGCCGGGTGAAAACACCATGGCGTTCTGGTACCACTTCGCGATCCTGTTCGAAGCGCTGTTCATCCTCACCGCGGTTG
The DNA here is from genome assembly GCF_000282195.1 of Pseudomonas sp. GM18. Classification (GTDB taxonomy): domain Bacteria; phylum Pseudomonadota; class Gammaproteobacteria; order Pseudomonadales; family Pseudomonadaceae; genus Aquipseudomonas. The sequence continues at coordinate 10,574 of NZ_AKJT01000038.1, read as the reverse complement.
ACGCCGGCACCCGTGCCGGACGTTTCATGCTGCAGGACTTGCTCGGCTCCTTCGTGCCGGCGCTGAGACGCACCGAATCCTGGACCGCCAACCTGATCGCCACGGCCGGTTGCGTGGCGATGTGGGGTTACCTGTTGTACCAAGGCGTGATCGACCCACTAGGCGGCATCAACACCTTGTGGCCATTGTTCGGCATCTCCAACCAGATGCTGGCCGGTATCGCGCTGATGCTGGCGACTGTCGTATTGATCAAAATGAAACGTCAACGCTACATCTGGGTCACCATGCTGCCAGCCGTTTGGTTGCTGATCTGCACCACCACCGCCGGCTTCATCAAGCTGTTCGACGCCAACCCGGCGATCGGCTTCCTGTCGTTGGCCAAGAAGTACAGCGATGCCCTGGCCAACGGTCAGATCCTGGCCCCGGCCAAGAGCATCGAGCAGATGCAGCACGTGATCTACAACGCCTACACCAATGCAACGCTGACCGCGCTGTTCCTGTTCGTGGTATTCAGCATCCTGTTCTATGCGCTCAAGGTCGGCATCGCCGCCTGGGGCACCAAAGAACGTACGGATAAAGAATCGCCATTCCAGGCTCAGCCGGATGCGTAACCTGAGGATTGCACCATGTTCAATGACCTGAGTCGCCTCGGTAAATACCTCGGTCAGGCCGCGCGCCTGATGGTCGGCATGCCCGACTACGACAACTACGTCGAGCATATGCAAACCAAACACCCGGACAAACCGGTGATGAGCTACGAGGCGTTCTTTCGGGAGCGCCAGGAAGCCCGTTACGGCGGCAAGGGTGGACCGAAGTGCTGTTGATGTACGCGGTTTAGGCAACACACCACTGTAGGAGCACGGCTTGCCGGCGAAGGCGATCTTCAGGACGCTTTCGCCGGCAAGTCGGATCGCCGCACCGCTGGCTCCTACAGTTTTTTTGCGTCCGGGAGACCTTATTTTGTTAGCGCCAATCCCTGTCACGATCCTCAGCGGCTTCCTCGGCGCTGGTAAAACCACCTTGCTGCGTCACCTGCTCAAAGCCGAGCACGGCTTGAAAATCGCCGTGATCGAAAACGAATTCAGTGACGCCGGTATCGATACCCAACTGTTGGGCGACGAGCCAGTGCAAGTGATGACGCTGTCCAACGGCTGCGTCTGCTGCACCATCCACACCGATTTGACCAAAGCGCTGTACCTGTTGCTCGAACGCCTGGACAGCGGTGAAATTGCCTTCGACCGTCTGGTGATCGAATGCACCGGTCTGGCCGACCCGGCCCCGGTGGCACAAACCTTTTTTATCGATGAAGAACTGCGCGAGCGCTACATCCTCGACGGCATCATCACTCTGGTGGACGCGGCCCATGCCGACCTGCACCTGACCCAAACCATCGCCCAGGCGCAGATCGGTTTTGCCGACCGCTTGCTGGTGAGCAAACGCGATCTGGTGGATGAGCCGACCTTCACGGCCCTCAGCGAGCGCCTGACCCGTATCAACCGTCGCGCACCGATTCGTGTGGTCGACCACGGCAAGATTGATCTGGCCGAACTGCTCGACGTGCGCGGTTTCAACCTCAATGCCGACCTCGGTGGTGGCGTGAGTTTGCGCCCGGTGAGCAAGGCACCCTCCATCGATCGCATTTCCAGCCTGGTGTTGCGTACCGGCAAGCCGCTGGATATCGACAAGCTCAGCGAGTTCATGAACGAACTGCTCGAAGAGCATGGCAAGCAACTGCTGCGCTACAAAGGCGTTTTGAACATCCTTGGCGAGCCGCGGCGCATGGTGTTCCAGGGCGTGCTGAAACTGTACGGCTTCGATTGGGATACCGAGTGGGCGGACGACGATACGCGGGAAAGCGTGATCGTGTTCATTGCCGATGAGTTGCCGGAAGAGAAGATTCGCGAAGGGTTTGCGCGGGTTGCGGCGCAGTAAGCCCCGACATTCTCAGCGGGCCTGATGCCGTCATCGCGAGCAGGCTCGCTCCCACATTTAAAATGCATTCCCCTGTGGGAGCGAGCCTGCTCGCGATGGCAATCTACCCGGCAACACGATTCTGGCTGACTACTGATCCAGAGTTCAGCAGTACCTCCTCAAGATGATCCAGATGCCGGTGCATCAACATTTCGGCCATCACTGCATTCCCACGCTCCACTGCATCGACAATCTGCATGTGCTCTTGCCAGCCGCAATAATCACCTGTCTGAGCGTCATACTGCGCAATCGCCAATGAAATCAATGGCACTAAAGTGGCGAGAAAATGCGCCAACGGTGCATTCCCAGCCATTTCGGCCAGTTGCAGATGAAATTCCCCTGACAAGCGAATCGCCGCGCCACGCTGGTCGCGATCCAGGCACTGTCGCTCGCTTTCGATCAAGGCACGCAGGCGTTTCAGGTTTTGCGCACGAGGTTGCTGGCAGGCAAGTTTCACCAGCGTGATTTCGGTCAGACGGCGAGCATGAAGAATCTGACGGGTCTGTTCGGCATCGGGGTCGGCGACCCGGGGGCGATGATTGGTCCGCAGGATGATGATCTGCTGATGGGACAGCTGCGTCAGCACGCTACGAATGTCACTGCGCCTGGCACCGAACATCTGCGCCAGGCTATCTTCGGTAAAGCGACTGGCCGCATTGATGCGCTGTTCGAGAATGGCGTCGAAGATCCGCGAATGGAGATCATCCACCAGCGGGCGAAAGGGCAGGGCAACAAGAGTTTGTGGTGAGGCGAAGCTGTTCATGGCCTGTCTCCAGTTCGAAGAGGGGGGTCAACTGCCGAGGTGGTCGTCCGGAATATTCAATTCGATGCCCATCCGTTTGCCTTCCCGAAGGATATGCCGACGCATCTCGGCACTGGCCTGGGCGCTGTTTTTGCTGCGGATCGCTCGCACCATGGCTTCGCTTTCTTCAAGGCGTTCAGCCAGATGCTCCGGAGAATTGCGCAGCACGTTGGCGCTTTGCTTGAGGGCATTGCTGGTTTGCTGCACCACGCTCTGGAAAATCGGGTTCGAGGTCAGAGTGAACAACTCTTCGTGGAACGCAATGTAGGCGTTCACACCGGCCTCGCTGTCGTTGGCTTCCAGGGCTTCGCGCATGTCCATCAGGGTCAGGCGCAGTTGCCCGACTTCCTTGCTGCTGATGGACTGTGCCACCAGGCCGACGATGAATGGTTCGAGGGTGTAGCGCAGTTGCAGCACATCTTCCAGACTGGCCCCGGCGACCGCGTTGTCGTGGCTTTGGCTGTCGCTGAGATTGGCCTCCAGCACCACCACGCCTTTGCCCGGCATCGAGCGCACCAGCCCGAGAGTTTCCAGCACGATTACCGCTTCGCGCAGGCTTGGGCGACTGATGCCCAGTTGTTCGGCCAGTTCACGCTGGCCCGGCAGCATTTCGCCGGAACGCCACTGGCCGCGGGCCAGCGCGGCCCGAAGTTTTTCTACCACTGAATTTACGACGGTTGACGAGGTAATCACTGTTCGCTCCAAGTCGCGATAAATGTGCCTGCCCGTGGGCAGGCACACGTTGTTTAAAACTCCTGCTGATGCGCCGGGGCAACCGGTTTTCTCGGCTGGAAGGTATAACCCACTTGGCCGGAAAGCACTTTGTTTGCCCGTTCGATATCGATGTCCTTTTCCCAGCGAGCGATGGCGACCGTGGCGACGCAGTTACCGATCAAATTGGTCAGCGCCCGGCCGATGCCCATGAACCAGTCCACCGCCAGTACCAGCACCAGGCCCACCACCGGAATCGCCGGGATCGCCGTCAGGGTGGCGGCGAGAATCACCAACGCCGAGCCGGGAATCCCGTGGGCACCTTTGGAGGTGATCAGCGACACCAGCAGAATCGTCAGCAGGTCAGTCATGGCCAGCGGCGTGCCGGTGGCATTGGCGATGAACACAATGGCCAGGGTCAGGTAGATCGAAAAACCATCAAGGTTGAACGAATACCCGGTCGGAATTACCAGCCCGACCGTGGAGCTGCCGATGCCCAGATGTTCAAGCTTGCGCATGATTTGTGGCAGCACGGCGTCGGAAGAAGCGGTGCCCATGACGATCAGCAGTTCTTCGCGCAGGTACTTGAGCAGCGGCCACATCTTCAGGCCCGAGAGGCGCATCACCAGGCCGAGAATCAGCGCTACGAATGCCGCGCAGGTCATGTAGAAAAGGCCGACCAGGCTGCCCAAGTGTTGCAGTGAATCCAGGCCATATTTGCTGGTGGTGAAGGCAATCGCTCCGAACACGCCGATCGGCGCCAGGCGCACGATCATGCCCATGATGCGGAAGATCACATGGCTCAATTCGTTGATCAGCCGGGAAATGCCTGACGCTGCTTCACCCACCAGGTTCAGGGCGCTGCCGAACAGCACCGAAAACAGCAGGACTTGCAGAATGTTGTTGTCCGCGAAGGCGCCGATCACCGAGGTCGGGATCAGGTTCATCAGGAACTGGGTGGTGGTTTGCATGTGCTGACCGCGCTGGGCAATGTCACCCATGTCGGCGGCGGAGAGTTGTTCCAGATGAATGTTCGCGCCGCTGCCGATACCGGTAGTGAAGGCGAACACCAGGCCGATCACCAGGGCGATGGTGGTCAGTATTTCGAAGTAGATCACTGATTTCAGGCCGATGCGTCCGACCTTCTTCAGGTCACCGGCACCGCTGATGCCGCTGACCACCACGCAAAACACGATCAGACCAATGAGCATCTTGATCAGTTTGATGAAGCCGTCGCCGAGGGGTTTGAGTTGGGCGGAGTATTCGGGAAGGGTCAGTCCGCAGATGATGCCGAGCACCAGTCCGAGAACCACTTGAAGGAAGATTGAACGCGAGCACCATCTGAGCATGGGAGGAATCCTGGTCGGTGTCCTGGCTGCCGTGCGCTAAGCGCATCAGATTCAGGACTTAATTATTGTGGTCTTACCGGTATGTCCAGTGCAGGCGCAGTCTACGCTGAGTTTTTTCGGGATTACAAGTGAAAATCTAAAAATTGGCATGACCGGTCTGACCAGTGGCCAAAGCCGCGCAGGAGCTGTCGAAGGCTGCGATCTTTTGATCTTTATGACGGACGAAAAAAAACCGGCCATCACTGGCCGGTTTTTTCTTTACTGCGGTTTAGCGGGGCAATTAAGCGCCGTACACCGGCAGTTTCTTGCAGATGGCCTTGACCTTCTCACGAACGGCGTCGATCACCGCTTCGTTGTTCAGGTCAGCCAGGATGTCGCAGATCCAGCCGGCCAGCTCTTTGCACTCTGCTTCCTTGAAGCCGCGAGTGGTCACAGCCGGGGTACCGAAACGCAGGCCGGAGGTGACGAACGGGGAGCGTGGATCGTTCGGTACCGAGTTCTTGTTCACGGTGATGAATGCTTTGCCCAGTGCGGCGTCGGCGTCTTTACCGGAGATTTCCTGCTTGATCAGCGACAGCAGGAACAGGTGGTTCTGAGTACCGCCCGACACCACGTCGAAACCGCGCTCGATGAACACGCCGGCCATGGCCTGGGCGTTTTTCACCACTTGTTGCTGGTAGGCCTTGAACTCAGGCTGCAGCGCTTCCTTGAAGCAGATCGCCTTGGCAGCGATCACGTGCTCCAGCGGGCCGCCCTGGGCGCCCGGGAATACTGCGGAGTTCAGCTTCTTCTCGATGTCGGCGTTGGCGCGAGCCAGGATCAGGCCGCCACGTGGACCGCGCAGGGTCTTGTGGGTGGTGGTGGTCACCACGTCAGCGAAAGGCACCGGGTTCGGGTAGACGCCAGCGGCGACCAGCCCCGCAACGTGAGCCATATCAACAAAAAGATAGGCGCCGACCTTGTCAGCGATAGCGCGGAAGCGTGGGAAGTCCAGAACCTGCGAGTAGGCAGAGAAACCGGCCACGATCATTTTCGGCTTGTGCTCAACGGCCAGGCGCTCGACTTCGTCGTAGTCGATCAGGCCATTGGCGTCGATGCCGTACTGAACGGCGTTGTACAGCTTGCCGGAGGACGAAACGCTGGCACCGTGGGTCAGGTGGCCGCCGTGAGCCAGGCTCATGCCCAGAATGGTGTCGCCCGCTTGCAGCAGGGCCAGGTAAACGGCGCTGTTGGCTTGCGAACCGGCGTGCGGCTGAACGTTGGCGTAATCGGCGCCGAACAGTTCCTTGGCCCGATCAATTGCAAGCTGCTCGACGACGTCGACGTACTCGCAACCACCGTAGTAGCGCTTGCCTGGGTAACCTTCGGCGTACTTGTTGGTCAGTACCGAGCCTTGAGCTTCCATCACCGCAGGGCTGGTGTAGTTTTCCGAAGCGATCAGCTCAATGTGCTCTTCCTGGCGCTGAGCTTCTTGCTCCATGGCGGCAAAGAGATCGGCGTCGTACTTGGCAATAGTCAAATCACGGCTGAACATGGCGGTCCTCAAGGATCGGGGCAGAAAAGGGGGGCATTCTAACCCAATGGGTTTTAGATGGCATATGAAAGGACATCATGTCGCAGACAAGTGGTGTTCATGAGAGCCCGAATGCCCCTTTTCAGGCTCTGCACCGAACTTCAGTCGAGCATGAACAACGCATCATTGCTGAACTGCGCTTCGAACCGGCTGGCCGGCATCGGGCGGCCGAACAGGTAGCCCTGAACCTCATCGCAACCGTGCTCGCGCAGGAAGTCGAGTTGCTCGTGGGTTTCCACGCCCTCAGCGATTACCGCCAGATTGAGGCTGTGGGCCATGGCGATGATCGCCCGGGCAATCTGCGCATCCTGCTCGCCCGACGGCAGGCCATCAACGAAGGTGCGGTCGATTTTCAGCACATCGATCGGGAATTGCTTGAGGTAGTTGAGCGATGAATAACCGGTGCCGAAGTCGTCGACCGCAATGCTCAGACCGAGGTTTTTCAGTCCGGCAAGAATCTGCATCGCTTCGCTGACTTCGCGCATCAGGATACTTTCGGTCAATTCCAGCTCCAGGCACGCCGGCGGCAGGCCGGTTTCCTTGAGGATGTTGGCGATCCGCGTGCCGAGCTGCCCGTCGGAGAACTGCCGGGCCGAAATATTCACTGAGACCTTCGGCACCCGCACCTTGGCCTGGTGCCAGGTCTTGAGCTGACGGCAAGCCTCACTGATCACCCAGTCGCCGACATCCACCACCAGCCCGAGCTCTTCAAGCACCGGAATGAAATCCCCCGGCGGCACCAGACCGCGGCGCGGATGGCGCCAGCGCAGCAGGGCTTCGGCGCCGGTCAGGCGTTTGCCGTCGCCGCTGAATTGCGGCTGGTAGTACAGCACGAATTCGTTTTGCTCCAGGGCATGGCGCAAATCGCTTTCCAACTCCAGACGCTCCAGGGCGCTGGCGTTCATGTCGGTCTGATAGAACTGGAAGTTGTTCTTGCCGCGCTCCTTGGCGTGGTACATCGCGGTGTCGGCGTTCTTCATCAGCTGACTGAGTTCGCTACCGTCCTGAGGACTAAGGGCGATGCCGATACTGGCGGTGACGAAGAACTCGCGGCCTTCGAGCACGAACGGTTTCACCAGGCTGGCGAGGATTTGTTCGGCTACGTGAATCGCCCGGTTCAGCGCGATCTCGCGGTTGACCCGCGGTTGCAGCAGCAACGTGAACTCATCACCGCCCATGCGCGCCACGGTGTCGTCATCGTCGACGCAGCCGAGCAGGCGCGTGGCCATTTCCTTGAGCATGCGGTCGCCGGCGGCATGGCCCAGGGAGTCGTTGATCGGCTTGAAACGGTCCAGGTCGAGGAACATCAGCACCACCCAGGACTTCTGCCGTTCGGCCGATTGCAGTGCGGTGTGCAGGCGATCCTGGAACAGCGTGCGGTTGGGCAGGTGGGTCAGGGCGTCGTAATAGGCGAGGCGGTGAATCCGTTGCTCACTGGCCTTGCGCTCGCTGATGTCGCTGAAGAAACACACGTAGCTGGCCAGATCGCCTTCGTCGTCGAGCACCGCCGTAATCCCGACCCAGGCCGGGTAATGCTCGCCGTTGCGACGCTTGAGCCAGACTTCGCCTTCCCAGGTGCTGTGCAGATGCAATTGCTTGAGCACGTAGCGCAGATGAGCTTCCTGCTGCTCGTCGACGGTGAGCATGTTCGGCAACTGATCGAGCACCTGGGACACCGCATAGCCGCTGACGCGACTGAAGGCCTCGTTGGCCTGGACGATGTAGCCGGCCGGGTCAGTGATCAGAATCGCCGAGGTCGAGTGCTCGAATACCGTGGCCGCCATGCGCAGGTCTTTTTCGGCCCGGCGTTGCTGGCTGATGTCGCGACCGACCCCGAGCACGCCTTCGAAGGCCCCGTGTTCGTCCCAGACCAGCACCAGACGCAGCTCGATAGGGATCTTGCGTCCGTCAGCCCGCAGGCAGTCGAACAAAAACAGTTGGGTCTGCACCTGACTGCGCAACAGCGCCAGTTGATCGGGTTTATTCAGCGCTTTGCTGACCCGGTCCATCAGGCTGTAGATGCCGCTCAGTTGTTGCGGGTTGGCGATGGTCGATTGCCAGCCATTCTGGAAGATCCAGTCGGCGTCGAAGCCCAGCACCGCTTGCACCGAAGGGCTGACGTAATTGAGCGCCAGCTTGCTGTCGGTGGAGAAAATCACGTCGCTGATGCTTTCGGCGAGCATCCGGTAGCGCTGCTCGCTGTCGCGCAGGGATTCACTGGCTTCGATCTGCTCGGTGATGTCCTTGGCCACGCCGATGATGCGCGTGACTTGATCGTGCTTGTCCCGCGCCAGGGCCTGTTCGCGAATATCGAAACGTCGCCATTTGCCATTGCGATGACGGAAGCGCAGCTGGCATTGCAACAATTGGGTGTAACCGGCGTGGCGCTGGGACTGGCGCGAGCGGTGGTAGTAGTCGGCATCTTCCGGGTGCAAGAGGATTTCCCAGAAGTACTCGCCCATCTGGTGCAGCTCGGTGCGGTTGTAACCCAGCGTCTGCCCCAGGTGATGGTTGCTGAAGATCATCCGCTGGCTGATCACGTCCTGCACATACAGGTGATCCGGCACGGTACGCACCACATCGGACCAGAACCCTTCACGCTCCAGCAGCGATAGCTCGATAAGTTTGCGGCTGGTGATGTCGCTGATGCTCAGGATCACCGCTCTATAGTCGGCCTGATCCTCTGGCAAGCGCAGCACCAGCCACAAGTGCTGGTCGCGGCCATTGGCATCCTGGAGTTTGATTTCCAGCTCGAGTTGTTTCTGCTGGTGGAGCACCGCTTCGAGCACTTGATTGCCGATGGCCGTGCAGTCCAGTGGGCAGCCGTTGATCAGCAGTTTCCAGGCCTGATCGCAAGAATTGACGTTGAGCAGTTGCAGAGCGACCTGGTTGACTTCGGTGATGCGCAGTTCCTGCAGCAGTTGCTGGCGTTGCTCCGGTATCTCGAGCCAGGTCCTCAACTGCTCGCTGCTGGTGAGTTGCGCCCTGTCGAAAAAACTTTTGAGCCCGGACAGGTCGAGCACGCACAGGGCAACACCGGTGCCTTCGAAGATGTCCTGATAGCGTCGACGGCCTTCATGCAGTTGGCGTTGGCGGCGACGAACGTTCAGCAAAGCGATGAACGGTAACAGCGAGAAGGCCAGGCCCAGCAGGCATTTGCCGATGAACGCCGGCAGCAGTTGTTCGATCACCCGTTGCCGGTCGAACAGCCCGCGCAGTTGCCAGTCGCTGCTGCTCAGGGGGACGGTCAGCACGCTGTTGGTCAGTTCGTCGGGTGTCAGCACCGCGGGTTTGGCTGAGGGCAGGGCGTCATCGCGACTGATGATCTGATGATTGATGCGGTTTTCCACCAGCCACAGGGGACGGATGCCGGCGTCGCCCTGTTTGGTCAGCGAAGAGAAAAATGTCGGTGTCAGGCGCAGGGCCCAGTAGCCGCGGGTGCTGCCGCTGGCCTGATGCAGGAGCAGGTGCACCACCGAGCCGTCATCGGCATTGCTGAAATAGTGGGCCTGGGCGCGGCTGCGCTGGACCAGTTCGCTCAGGTAGTTGGCGTCCTGGCTGTCGACGGCGCTGTCGCTGAGGACTTTTCCGGAGGGGCTGAGCAGCGCCAGGCTGCGCAGGTCGGGCAGCGACTGTTGCAGTTTGCGCAGCAACGCCTGCTGTTCGTCGGCGCTTTGCGGTTGTTCGATGATCGGTAGCAGATTAAGGGCGATCTGGGCGTTGAGCGCCATGTTGAGGCTGACTTGAGAAGCCAGATCGGCGGTGTAGTCGATGGTGTACTGGCGCTGGTTTTTCTGGGTTTCGCGCAGTTGATCCAGCAACTGCCAGAACAGCAGTGCGAGCAGCAACAGCACGAGAGTCGCCAGCGCGCCCTTCAAGCTTCCGCGCAGGGGCGAGCCGAGCCCAGGGTTGAGCACGCTCGCGGACGGTGGCGGAGTGACATTGGACAAACTGTAATCCTGCGATTTGGCTGGACTGGCGCGGCGTGCACTATAAGCCGGACGCCCGAAGGGCGGCTAGCATGCCTTGAGTTGTGGCGAAGTGCCAGCCCCACTCGGCTGGACTGCCTTCTGTCAATCAGGTAGCTTTGCCGGTTACGCGGGAGCGTTCCAGCTCCGAGGGGGCGTTCTCAATCAGTTTTCCCGTCGCGCCGGGTCTGCTGTTGTGC
>NZ_AKJT01000037.1 GCF_000282195.1 Pseudomonas sp. GM18 | reverse complement strand
GGGGGCAAGCCCCTTCGCCACAGGCTCGCCCTACAGGGGGCTGTGGTGTTGGTTAGTTCAGGGTTCAGCGCGGTGGATAGTTAGCCAATATGCGCCCGACCGTCTGGCGTATCGTATTACTGCGGTCCTCTGGTTTCGGTGTGCGGCTGAGCGTCTGTTCGTCACTGCCGCGCCACACCAGTTTGCCGTCCTTGCCATCGAGCAGGTCGATCTGGATGGTCGCCACCTTGTAGCTGACGTTGCGGGTTTCGTTGTACATCGGCCCGCCCCAGTAGCCGTTCCATGGGCCACCATAACCGCCGCCATAGGAGGTGGTCACTTGTTGCTGGCGATCTTCAACGATCAGGTAGGTCTGCACCTTCAGGTCTGCCTTGGCGCCGGCGGCGGCCGGACGCAAGCCACGCTGATCCAGTTGATCGGCAACGGCCTGGCGGATGCGTTGCTCGGTCAGGTCACTCTTGATCCGTGGGTCGTCGGGACGGTATTGCACGGCGGGCTCTTTCCAGCTCCAGCTGCGATAGGCGGCAAAGTCGCGGCTGGCATCAAAGTCATGATTGACCTGGTTGGCGGCGCAGGCAGTGAGCAGCGCGGCCATGGCCAGTAAAACGAGACGGCGGAACATGATTTTTCTCCGATTGAAGACATGCACCTGCGGGAAGCTTCCTGAACAGGAAGCTAACTAGGAGGATACGCCGACATGGCCTTTTCGACAGCTTCGCGCAGGGCATCGGCACGCTCGCTCTGGTTGCCCTGACTGCTGGTTTCGGCACTGGCACTCCACACCGGTTGACCGGTGCTCGCGTCGAACAGATCGACCCGCACCACTACGACTTGCACCTGATAAGTACGGATGACCGGCACTGTGTTGTACATGCCATAACCACTGCCGTAACGGTTGTAACCACCACCGTAATACCCCCCTCCGTAGCCGCCACCGTAACCAGAGCCGTCCTGAACCTGACGCAAGCGGGTTTCCAGGCGCAGGTCGGCGCTGACCAACAGGTCCGCCGGGCGGTTGTCATGCAACGGACGCAGGCCGCGTTGGTCGAGGGCATTGCTGACGGCTTCGGCCACCTGCTCCGAGTCGGCCCAGGCCGTGCCCGGAGGCAGGTGCCCGTTGAGCCAGGCCCAGCTGCGATAGCGGCCGTAATCGCGTGGCGCCGCCGGGTAGGCGCTGCGGTCGAAAGTGCCAGCAGCCTGGGGCGGCGCCGGTGGCAGGGGATTGGACGTCGCGATGTAAGGGTTGCTGCCCTGACAGGCCGCCAACCCCAGACAGATCACCAGTAACCCTGAACGACTATTCATTGCGCGCTCCGGTCAGATCGGCCGACAGATCCAGTGCAAGTAGCGCCCAAGCCCGGCGAAGCTTGGGTGACGGCGGTGAGCCAGTTCCATTTCCAGCAAGTCGAGCAGTTCGGCGCGGGCCTGGAACTCCACCGGCATGTAGTCGTGAAAAACCCGCACCCCACTCTGGGTTTCGACCCGCCACAGGCCCTCAAGTTGCGTTGCCAGTTCCCGTGGATCAAGCGGTTGCTGCGGCGTCAGGCTCTGCTTCTCGCCGGCCATGTCGTTCTTGCGCATCTTGCGGAAATGGCCCTTGAGCAGGTTGCGGTAGATCAGCGCGTCGCGGTTGTAGAACGCCAGGGACAACCAGCCGTCCGGCTTCGTCAGCTGATGCAGCACCGGCAAAATCGCATGGGGTTCGGCCAGCCATTCCAGCACGGCGTGGCACAGCACCAGGTCGTAGGGTTCGGTGAGCTGACCGAGCAACTCCTGCCACGGCGCCTGAATGAACGTCGCCGTCTGCCCGGCTTCGGCGAAACGCTGGCGGGCGCCTTCAAGCATCGGCTCGGCGGGTTCGGCCAGGGTCACCTGATGACCGCGCTGGGCCAGCCACAAAGACATGTGGCCCAGGCCGGCACCGATGTCCAGTACGCGCAACGGGCGGTCCGGCAGGGTTTCCGCCAGGTCGGCCTGCAGCACCGCGAGCCGGATCGCCCCTTTGGCGCCACCGTAGATTTTTTCAGCGAAGCGGGTCGCCAACTGATCGAAATGACGGTCACTCATCAGCTGAACCGCCGTTCGCTGTCCGCGAGCTTGTTGCGCACCACTTCATTCATGTCCAGCCCCAACTCGCTGCACAGCAGCAGTAGATACAGCACGATGTCGCCTATTTCCTGCCCGGCATGGGCGAGTTTGTCCGCCGGCAACTGGCGTGACTGGTCTTCGGTCAGCCACTGGAAGATTTCCACCAACTCGGACATTTCCACGCTCGCGGCCATGGCCAGGTTTTTCGGGCTGTGAAATTGCCGCCAGTCATTGCGGTCACGAATGGCGTGCAGGCGTTCGGTCAGTTCAACAAGGTTCATCGGGCTCTCCTGAAGGCGTATAGCTTCAGGGGGATGGCGGGTGAAGGCAAGTAGCAGCTGCCGAAGGCTGCGTTCGGCTGCGCAGCAGTCGCAAAACCAGGCACCATGGTCTTTCAGTTTTAATGGGGGATACAAGATTGACGACTGCTGCGCAGCCGAACGCAGCCTTCGGCAGCTGCTACAGATATGTTTGCGCCATACTTGAACGGTCGGGAACCCGGGAGCACGATCAATAGCCCAAGGCTCGGATCCGGCAACCACGCCACCACTCCATCAGGACGTACACATGCAGGTAGACAGCTTTTTCGAATGGCTCGGCCAGGCCATCGGTTCGGTCATCCGCTTTATCATCGATACCCTCAGTGGTCTGTTCAACCTGTTGAGCAACGCCAGCAGCAATTTTGTCGAAGGGCTGGCCCAGGCATTGGGCATGGAAACCTCGATCATCAGCATCATCACGTTGATCCTCGGGCTGATGCTGCTGTGGTCGGCGATCCGCGCCTTCATGAACGCGTCGATCATCATGGGGATTGTCTGGTTGCTGCTGGGGTTGTGGTTGCTGAGCTGGATTATTCACTAAGCCCGTTCGATCACGACAAAACAAACTACCGCTACAATGCAGGCGCCCCCAAGGAGCCTGCATGTCCAACCTGATTGCCGACTGGCGCGACCGTCCGACCCATCGTCGTGTCTGGGCGCTCGCCGCCCCGATGATTCTCTCGAACATTTCCGTACCGCTGGTAGCGCTGGTCGACAGTACCGTCATCGGCCACCTGCCCCATGCTCATCAGCTCGGTGCCGTCGCGGTGGGCGCCAGCCTGTATACCTTTCTGGCCTGGGTCATGGGCTTTCTGCGCATGGGCTCCACCGGGTTCGCCGCCCAGGCTGCCGGACGCGGGGATGGCGCAGCGTTGCGGCAGATTTTGCTGCAAGGCCTGTTGTTGGCCGTGGGCCTGGCCATTCTGTTGGGGGCGTTGGGCGTGCCATTGAGCGGGGTTGCGTTGCACTTCATGCAACCGTCGGCGGAACTGGATCAACTGACCCGCGAGTTCTTCCACACGCGGCTGTTCGGCCTGCCGGCGGCGCTGGCCAGTTATGCGCTGGTTGGCTGGTTTCTCGGCACCCAGAATGCCCGGGCTCCGCTGGCAATTCTGCTGAGCACCAACCTGGTCAACATCGCCCTGAACCTGTGGTTCGTGCTCGGCCTGGAGTGGGGCGTGGTCGGCGCGGCGCGGGCCTCGGTAATCGCCGAGTGGACCGGCGCGCTGATCGGCCTGTTCATGACCCGCAACGCCCTGCGCGCCTATCCCGGCCATATCGCTTGGGCCGCGCTGGCATTGTGGCAGAGCTGGCGCCCATTATTGGCGGTCAACCGTGACATTTTCATCCGCAGCCTGGCGTTGCAGTCGGTGTTCTTCCTCATCACCGTGCAGGGTGCGCGACTGGGCGATGCCACGGTCGCCGCCAATGCGTTGTTGCTTAACGGCCTGTTGTTGACCGCCCACGCGCTGGACGGTCTGGCCCACGCCGTGGAAGCCCTGTGCGGACACGCCATCGGCGCTCGCGACCGTGATGCCCTGCGCCGCTCACTGGTGGTGGCATGCGGTTGGTCGCTGCTGGCAAGCCTGGGGTTTGCCTTGCTGTTTCTGTTCGCCGGGCACCTGTTCATCCAGATGCAGACCAACATTCAGAGCGTGCGCGATACCGCCTTCATCTACCTGCCGTACCTCGCCGCGCTGCCGCTGATTGCTGTCTGGAGCTACGTGCTCGACGGCCTGTTCATCGGCGCCACCCGCGCCCGGGAAATGCGCAACGGCATGCTGTTGACGGTGATCCTGCTGCTGCCCTTCGCCTGGATGATGAAAGACTTGGGCAACCATGGACTGTGGATAACCTTCCTGTTGTTCATGTTGCTGCGCAGCCTGACCCTTGGCACATTCGCCTGGTACTTGCGCAAGAACGACAGCTGGCTCAAAGGATGACAAGCGGCACACCTTCAACTCGTTCAGGGTTGATCGTTCTGCCACAGGTTGCGCAGGCTATCGAGACGCTCCTGCTGGGTGGTTCCCGATAAGGCCTGCCCCGGCAAGGCGTCGGGGTGCTGCAAGCGTAGCCATAACCAGCCATCGAGCACCGGGCGTTCGCTGAAACCCAGTCCCAGCCCTTCCTGCATGTGAGCCCACAAGCTGTTGTAATCGGTCCCGGTGGACCGGCTCCAGCGCCAGGCGTGCTGTTCCAGCAGGCAGGCTTGCAAGGTATCTCGCTGACGCGGGCTAAGGTTTTCTTCGATGGCCAGCGGCCTGACGACAAGCCGCGGATTGAATAGCTGCTGCCAGCCCTGACAGCCAATGGCCCGGTCGGCCCAGGTACCGCCGAACCAACGCAACTGATCGATCGGACCGAGCCAGCGACTCAGCTCCTGCGCATCGCAGGCATCGAAAAAATAACTCGCCGTTTGAGGGTTGTAGTAACTCAACAAGGCCCGGTGATGCAGGCTGAAGGTGACAGTGAGCATGCGGCGCAAATGCTCCAGCAGCTGTGATGAAGAGGCTTCACTGACCAGCAGCAACCCGCCCCATGTGTGCGGCTCACTGGAGCACAGCTCGGCGAGCGCCGGGCATTCGCGAAGGTCGACCAAGGCTGGTCCGCGCTCACGCAACGGATGAAACTCGGTCCCTTCGAACAGCCAGAACCATCGGACCTGAGCAAACTGTTGCCGCAGCATCACACCGGCCTGAGGCACGCCCGGTACATCGAGCAACAGCCATTGCGGGGTCGAGTCAGGCGCCTGGACGGCAATCATTCCGCACCGCTCTGGCCAAGCTGCGTCGCTGCCCGGCAAGTGCATAAGGATTGCGCGCAATGACTGAAACTGCCCCCACCGGGCAGCAGACACAGGAGCACCAAGGGTTCGCTGGATTGCAGCAAACCCAATAAACCATCAACCGCGCGGCTGGCTTCAGTGGTCGAGGCGGATAGCAGCTCGGCTGCGCTGGACGGTGGTCCGGGAAGAAATCCGCTGATCAAGGGTTGGTCGGGATCACCTTCGATAAAGCTCACCAGCACTTGCGTGCCCTCACTCAAGGGCATGACACCCGCGCTTTCCAGCTCGCCGGATAACGGCAACCAACAGTGGCTGGGGGCTGCGCCTTCGCCCTGATAAAGCCAGTCAAACTGCACGGCAACTGATCTGCCGGGATCGGGGCGAGATTCACCGACGTCGACTACCCATCCCCGTTGCAGGCTGTGCATCCTGGGTTTCACAACGGGATGAGCCGCAATGAAAGGCACCTCCTGCACAACGACGCGCAGCTGGTTGCGATACAAAAAATCTGGCTGTTGTCCTCCCTGATGCTCGACATGGGTCAATAGCCAGAGACGATTCCAGTGCGAACACGGATGACCGGACAACGGCATCAGTTGACCGCTGCGCAGCGTTGGCAGGTTCGTCTGCCCCTCGGCAATCTGCCCGCAGCCATGAAGCTTGAACTGATGAACTTCATCCTCAAAGACCCTCTCTTCGCCACGGCAAAACTGCCCCAGACCGTCACCCAAGACCAGACAATGCCCGCGCGCACGGTGCTCGAAGTAGTAATGAAGCCGCTCCTGGGCGCATAGACGCTGGAGAAACTGCAGGTCCGATTCCCGATACTGCGTGCAGAAGTCACGGGGCGGATAATCACCGCTCAGGTCGAAACGACGATCCTTGCCGGCAATCCCATGCTCCTTGAGCACCTGAGCAAGAATCTCCGGCACCGAGCGATCGCTGAAAATTCGCTGATTGAAGCGTTGGGCCAGGCAAGCAAGCCTGGGGCCCAGACGTACACGACAAAGCCTGGGCTCATCGCCATGGCCAGATTGAACGAGGCCAAGCAACTGCCCGTGAATACCCTCCCCCTGCGGCCCGAAGTGTAAAAAGGCCGAGCGGTACAGCAGGCTTGCAAGGTCCAGCGTCGGGTCATCGTTCAGCAGATCCACGTCGAACGCAAAAGGCTCGCTGATCGCTTCACTACCGGTAAAGGCCAAGACCTCAAAGGGGTCGGGAAGACCCGCTATATCCAGACGAAATGACGGCTCGTTGACTGGATCGAACATCGGCGATTCTCTACAGGAGGGGCGGCCGGGGATTCTCGCTGAGAGACATGGCCGAGTAGAGTGCCGAAGTACAACTTAGGAAATGACCTACGTGAAAAGAAGACCACATCGCTTGGATTGCTCGGTATGTGGGCTATTTCGCGTGAAAAAAGAGAAGCCCCGCACCAGGTTGTCTGAAATTTCCGCAACGTACTGAGAAATTTCAGACAACCTGATGGGCGCGGTGCCCTACCTCAAGAAGACAGGTAAGACGAACGGGTCAGGCCCAGACGCAAGGCATCGAGGAACTGGGTGCGCTCGCTGGCGCTGATGCGGGCACTGGCGCACTTGTCGCGGTAGTGGGTCATCAGCTCTTCCGGCGACAAGTGCACGTAACGCAGCATGTCTTCGATGGTGTCGTGGGTTTCGATACCGGCGTGGTACACGCTGCCGTCAGCATTCTGATAGATGTTCACCGAGTCGGTGTCACCGAACAGGTTGTGCATGTCGCCAAGAATTTCCTGGTAGGCACCCACCAGGAAAATCCCCAGCAGATAGTCTTCACCATCATTCAGACCGTGCACCGGCAGGCTGGTCTCGATGCTCTGCTCGTCGACGTACTGCTTGATCTTGCCGTCGGAGTCGCAGGTCAGGTCTTGCAGCACCGCACGGCGCAGCGGCTCTTCGTCGAGACGGTGCAGCGGCAGTATCGGCAGGACCTGGCCGATGGCCCAGGTGTCCGGCAGGCTCTGGAATACCGAGAAGTTGCAGATGTATTTGTCGGCCAGTTTGTCGTTGAGTTCGTCGAGCACCTGACGGTGGGAACGCTGACGGGCCTTCAACGAGTTGTGCAGGCGGCGGCAAACGGCAAAGTAGCATTGCTCGGCCAGGGCTTTTTGCGCCAGGGTCAGCTTGCCATCGGCGTATTGGGTGGCCACGTCACTCATGTAGTGCGTGGCGCGCCAGTAGGTCTCGGTGACCATTTCGATGTCGGTCGGGCCGAGCAGGTCAACCAGCCACTGCACGGTTTCCGGCAGCTCTTCCTTGTTGTCGATCTTCGGCACGTCGTCGTTGTGTTTCTCGACGTCGGTCACCTGAACCACCAGCATCGCGTGGTGAGCCGTCAGGGAGCGACCGCTTTCAGAGAAGATGTTCGGGTGCGGCAGGCTCTGCGCATCGCAGAATTCCTTGAGCATCCCGACCACGACACCGGCGTAATCGTCCATGTCGTAGTTGATCGAACTGGCGTTACGCGAGTGAGTGCCGTCGTAGTCCACGCCCAAACCGCCGCCGACGTCGATGTGATCGACCGGCAGGCCAAGGTTGCGCAGTTCGCCGTAGTAACGAATCGCTTCCTTGAAGCCGTGCTGGTAGTCCGCCAGGTTGGCGATCTGCGAACCCATGTGGAAGTGCAGCAGGCGAATGCCCTGGTCCAGACCAGCGGCACGGAAACGCTCGACCACCGACAGCAGTTGCGCCGCCGACAGGCCGAACTTGGATTTTTCGCCACCGGTGTCTGCCCACTTGCTCGACGCCAGGGACGACAGACGCACGCGCAGGCCGACCTGCGGCTTGACCTTGAGCGACGCCGCCTCTTCGATCACCAGACCGACTTCGGATTCTTTCTCGATCACGATGAACACGTTGTGGCCCAGCTTCTGGCCCATCAGCGCCAGACGGATGAACTCGCGGTCCTTGTAACCGTTGCAGACGATGGTGCCGCCCTTCGGCGCCAGCGCCAGTACCGCCAGCAGCTCCGGCTTGGAGCCGGCTTCCAGGCCGATCGATACGTTCTGGGTGGCGATGATGTTTTCGATCACCGCTTCCTGCTGGTTGACCTTGATCGGGTACAGCGCGGTGTACTTGCTCTGGTATTCCAGGCGCTCGATGTTGGCGTCGAACGCACCGGTCAGCTGACGCACGCGGTCTTGCAGGATGTCTGGGAAACGCACCAGCAGCGGCAAGGACAAACCGCTTTTGCGCAGTTGGTCGACTTGCTCGAACAGGTCGATAGGCGAACTGGTCGGGCCGTTCGGACGAACTTCGACGCGACCGGCGTCATTGATCGCGAAATACCCGGCCCCCCAATGGCGAATCCCGTAAACACTGCGGCTGTCCGCAACTGTCCATTGGCTGCCATCGTCTTTGCGTGTGCGTCTTACGGACATCGAAGTCCCCTATAAAGAAGTCATAGAGCGTCGCCTTGAGTTCAGGCCGGCGCAGTCTAAAGAATGAAAATGACGGTTCGTCAACGAGGGGGTAGACCTCGCTGACCGCAGTGAGTTTAGAAACCGGTCATGAACAGGCTCTGTGAAAACCATGGAGACGACGCCAGACCAGAATGAAATCAGGACTGGATCAAGCCGCGGGTGGTTTTCACAGAGGCTGCTAGCCGCCGGACTTCTTCGCTTTGAAACCGTGTTTGATCAGCTCAGCCAAGAGTAGCTCGACATGATCGCCCTGGATTTCGATGATCCCGTCTTTCAACGCCCCACCGGTCCCGCAACGTTTCTTCAACGTGGTGGCCAGTTCCTTGAGTGCGTCTTCGGCCAACGGCACGCCGGTGATGGTCGTCACCGTCTTGCCGCCACGGCCCTTGCTTTCGCGACGCACGCGAGCGATGCCGTCGCCGGCCGGGATAACGGTTTGTTTGCAGATGCAGGCGTCCACCGGTTTACTGCATTCCGGGCAATGACGACCTGCGTCGGTGGAAAATACCAGGCCACCAAGGGCGGCGAAGGATGCGGCTTTTTTGGCCACCGGCAATCCTCTTGGGAGGACAAAGACTGGCCGCAACCTTGGGCAAGGTTATCGACCGCGAAGCCCCACTCAGGCAGGGGCAGCGCTACTGAGCCGGGCACTACCGGTTCAGTTTGAAAAGGTCGCGCAGTGTAACGGCAAAAAGCCGACTTGCTAAGAGCCAATCGGCGCCAATTTACAGCTCTTTTGCGACGTCATCCCCTTGGGCGCGAAGATAGCGCTTCAGGGCTGCCAAAGAGTCCGGGCAGTACGGCTTTTGCTGGATTTCCAGCAGGACCTGATCAATCGGGATAAAGCGCGCTTCCAGCACCTCTTCAGGCTGCAGGACCAATGGACCGTCCCACACCGCCGAAAACGCCGAACACCAGAGCCGGTTACCGGTGTCTTCGAAGAAAAAGTGATCATGGGCGGTCAGTTCCACACCGCTCACACCCAGCTCTTCTTCCAGCTCACGGGCCGCCGATTCGGCGTAGGTCTCGGTGGCCAGCACCATGCCGCCGGCCGCCACGTCCCAGTAACCGGGGTATATCGCTTTGCTCAGGGTGCGTCGGTGTACGCACAGCTCGCCGGCAGAATTGAACAGCATGATGTAGGTGCCGCGCCCGATCAGCCCGCGCTCGCGCAGGTCGGAGCGCACCAGAGCGCCGAGCAGGTTGTCCTGCTCGTCGACCCAGGCGATCTGTTCGGCATCGGAGGCCGCGCGGTGGGCGGCCTCTTTAGCGCTATCTACCATGACTCAGCCCTGATTGAGCAGTTGACGCAAGTCGATCACCGCGGCGTTGGCCCGGGAGATGTAATTGGCCATGACCAGCGAGTGGTTGGCCAGCACACCGAAGCCGCTGCCGTTAAGGATCATCGGGCTCCAGACCGGCTCTTGCGAAGCCTCCAGCTCACGGATGATCTGGCGCACGCTGACCGTGGCGTTTTTCTTCGCCAACACATCGGCGAAGTCGACTTCGATGGCGCGCAGCAGATGGGACAATGCCCAGGCCTGGCCGCGGGCTTCGTAGAACACGTTATCGATCTGCATCCACGGGGTTTCGACGACTTCTTCGTCAACCTGCGGCACCTGACCGAGCGCCGGGACTTCGGTTTTCAGCGCGGTGTTGAGCTTGACCCGGCCAACGCTGGCCGACAGCCGTTGCGACAGCGAGCCCAGACGGGTCCCCACATCACCCAGCCAGTTGTTCAGGTTGTCGGCGCGGGCATAGAACAGCGCGCTTTTCTGGTCAGGACCCGACAGACGTGCCTGATAGCGGCTCAGGGAGTTGATGCCTTCCTGATACTCGGACTCACTGGATGGCAGCACCCAGCTCTTGTTGTCGAAGTTGAAGCGCGGCTCGGCCTTGGCCAGGTCGGCGTCTTCGGCGGACTGCGACTGGGAACGGGCGAAGTCTTTACGCAACGCACGGCTCAGGTCGCGGACCTGGACCAGCACGCCATATTCCCAGCTCGGCATGTTGTCCATCCACAGGCCCGGCGGGAAACGGTCATTGGAAA
Source organism: Pseudomonas sp. GM18 (assembly GCF_000282195.1). GTDB lineage: Bacteria > Pseudomonadota > Gammaproteobacteria > Pseudomonadales > Pseudomonadaceae > Aquipseudomonas. The sequence goes on along the minus strand of NZ_AKJT01000037.1, from coordinate 83,395 downwards.
TATAGCCACCCGGCTTGGTCAGCAAGGTGCCGGCAACGGTCTTGAGGGTTTCCACCGTGGTGTACCCGACCACCATCTGCTTGCCTTCTTTCTCGGCTGCCACCTGGGCATTTTGCTGAACCGGGAAGAGCGCGGGCTCCTGGCTCCAGTACCAGCCCAGCGCGATAGCCACCAACAGGTAAAGGCCAATCAGAGTGGCCAGCGCCCGACTGAACAACAGGCCACCAAAATAACTGCGGGTGGCCGATTTCGGTTCAGCGGCACGCTCAGGCGCGCTGCCCGTGCGGTTCTTCCAGTCCAGCATGGCGATATCCTTTCAATCACTTGAGTTCATCGGTTCGACTACAACCCTACGCCATCGTGCCTTATTTGCCGCGCATTAAATCCTGCGCGACACAGCAAACCACACAATGACTGCAATCGAGCCGCCACTATAAATGAAGCACAGCGTTGAGCCTATGCGACCAGTCGGTCGGGAACTGAATGATGTCGCTTTGCAGATTATTGACATACGACAGTCATGCAATCGAAAAGAGGTGCTAGCATAGAGCCACCAGTCGATCTCAGCATGCACCCTAACTAGTAGTCAGGATATGACCGAGCCAGAAGACCCCAGCCGTGAGCGCCTCAAGCACCACTTTGCCCAGCGGGTAATTCATCAGGCACGTCAGATTCTTGAGATATGGCAACGCCTGCAACGCAACGAATGGTCCATCACCGACTTGTCGGAGCTGAGCGAGGCCAATCTGCGCCTGCTGCGCTTTGCCGAACGTTTCGAACAACCGGAACACACCCTGCTGGCCCGCCATATTGGCCAGTCGCTGGAGGCCGTCGACGCCAATCGCGGACGCCTGAGCAGCGGATTGATCACCGACCTCAACCGCCTGATGCAGCGCTTGTCCCGCACCGGCCTGCGCCATGGCGATCAGTTCGAACACACTTTTCTGCCACCGCTGCGCAAACCGATCTACGTGATGCTGCAGGATCACGACCGCGCCGAACGGCTGGCCAAACAACTTGAATTCTTCGGGCTCAGCGCCCAATCCCTGGGCAGTGTCGCCGCGTTCCGTTCCTCGATGGTCGAGCGATTGCCGGCGGCGATTGTCATGGATGTCGACTTCAGCGGTGCCGGCATCGGCCTGAAACTGGCGGCCGAAGCCCAGCAAGGCCTGGAGCAGCCCTTGCCGCTGTTGTTTTTCAGCCTGCACGAAACCGACACCCCGACTCGCCTCGCCGCCGTGCGCGCCGGTGGCCAGGAATTTCTCACCGGCACCCTCGAAGCCTCGAGCCTGCTGGAAAAAATCGAAGTGCTGACCTGCGTCGCCCAGTACGAACCTTATAAAGTGCTGATCATCGACGACTCCCGCGCGCAGGCCTTGCACACCGAGCGCCTGCTCAACAGCGCCGGGATCGTCACGCGGACCTTGATCGAACCGATCCAGGCCATGGCCGAACTGGCGGATTTCCAGCCAGACCTGATCATCCTCGACATGTACATGCCGGCCTGCACCGGTACGGAACTGGCCAAGGTGATCCGCCATAACGACCGCTATGTCAGCGTGCCGATCATTTATCTGTCGGCCGAAGACGATCTGGACAAGCAGCTCGACGCCATGAGCGAGGGCGGCGACGACTTCCTGACCAAGCCGATCAAGCCACGCCACCTGATCACCACCGTGCGCAACCGCGCGGCGCGGGCGCGCAATCTGAAAGCGCGGATGGTGCGCGACAGCCTGACCGGTTTGTACAACCACACCCACATTCTGCAATTGCTCGAAGACTGTTCATTCCGCGCCCGCCGCGAAAACAAGCCGCTGAGCTTTGCGATGCTCGACATCGACCACTTCAAACGGGTCAACGACAGCCACGGCCATCCCATGGGTGACCGGGTGATCAAGAGCCTGGCGCTGTTCCTCAAGCAACGGTTGCGCAAGACTGACTTCATCGGCCGTTACGGCGGTGAAGAGTTCGCCATCGTCATGCCGGACACCGATATTGAATCGGCCTACAAGGTGCTCGATGAAATCCGTCAGCGCTTTGCCGAAATTCACTACCCCGCGCAGCCTCAAGACCTCTGGTGCACCTTCAGTGCCGGCGTCGTCGAACTGCACGAAGGCTCCGACAGCCTGATGATGGCCACACAGGCAGACGAGGCGCTGTACCGCGCCAAGGACGCCGGACGCAACCGCATACAAGCCGCGCGGGAGTCAAAGCAAAGTGCCACTTTTTCATCGGAATCGACCAATTCGGTCATAACCCTGTAACAGAAACGCAATAACTTCAGGCACTTACCATTCTGCCGTTGGTAGTCCGCAATGCGCCTGAAGCTGTTGACCAATCTCAATACCCTCCTTCTGGTCGCCGTGTGCGTGGCCCTCGGCGCTACCCTCTGGTGGTCGCAAAAAGCCCTGGAACGCCCCTATCTGCTTATGGAGCGCTACCTGGGCCTGTCCCAGCAGTTTCAAAATGAAGTGGCGCGCAACGTCGAGGATTACCTGGCCAGCGGCGATGCCCTGCGCCTGAGCGGCGCCAGCCAAGCCATCGACAGCCTGCAAAAGGAGCTCGGCGAATTGCCGCCGCCCCTGGCCGATACCTTGCGCCCCAGCCTGTCGAACCTGGAAGAGTTCAGCAAGACGGACCTGCTGGCCGCCGGCAAACTCGCCGGCGATCCACAAGCACTGCTGCTGCAAGCTGAACGCGAGCTCGGTGCCAGCCTCGATCAGCTCAGCCAGTACGCCAGCGGCAACGCGGCGTACCTGACGCCTTTGCTCGCGGCCTCCCAGCATCTGGGCAAGCTGTCTCTGGCCCGGGACAAACTGGTCAGCAGCGGGCGCAGCGAACTGGCCGCCGATGTCGAACGCGAAGTCGCCAACATCCGCGTTCAGGCTGAACAATTGAACACCTTGCCGCTGCTGGGGGTGACCGTCAGCAGTGAATCGAACACCGATGATTTCGCCGCCGCGATGGGCCTGGAGAACAGCGAGAAAGCCGTCGCCGAAGACGCCGGTGTCAGCCTCAAACGTGAACTCAACAGCCTGCTCACCCGCTACCCGGCTGAACTTGCACGCACGCGCGAACAGATCCAGAAACGCGCCGACCTCAGCGCCGCGACTCACTTGAAAATCACCGCCGTGCAACAGGCCATCGCCGGGCTGGAACCGGTGGTGCGCGCCCAGCACGGGCAAATCCAGGGCGAAGTGCGGCTGATGCAGGGAGTGATGATCGGGCTGATCCTGCTGATCGCATTGCTCATCGATACCTTGCAGCGACGCCTGGCCCGAACCCTGACCAATCTGGCCCCGGCGCTTTCGATCTGGGCCGAGGGTGATTTCAGTCGCGACATTCAACTGGGTGCAACCAACCGTGAGTTGCATGACATTCAAGCTTCGCTCAATCGCTTGCGCGCCTATCTGGTCGATCTGGTGGGGACCATTCGCCTCAATGCCGAGCAAGTCGCCGGCAGCAGCCGGACGCTGGCCGAATTGAGCAACGACCTGCACAGCGGCGCCGAGCATCAGGCCGGCGACACCGCGCTGATCCGCGACTCTCTCGGCGAACTCGAGGCGACGATTCAACAAGTCGCCGGCGACGCCAGCCAGGCTGCGGACGCCAGCCGTCATGCTGGGCTTGCGGTGGAGCACGGTCAGAAAGTCATCGGCCTGAGCCTCACCGGGCTGCATGCGCTGGTGGGTGAAGTGCAAGGCAACGCACAGATGATCGAACATCTGGCCGAAGAGTCGGCAACCATCGGCGGCGTGCTGACGGTGATTCGCTCGATTGCCGACCAGACCAATCTGCTGGCGCTGAATGCCGCCATCGAGGCGGCCCGCGCCGGGGAGATGGGCCGGGGGTTTGCGGTGGTGGCCGAAGAGGTACGCTCACTGGCGCAGCGTACCGCCGGTGCCACGGCCGAGATTCAGACGCTGATCGCCGGCCTGCAAACCGCCGCGCGGCAATCGGTCGAAGGCATGCGCGCCCAGGTCGAACACGCCGAAGCCACGGCCAATCAGGCCCAGGCGGCCGACGGGGCGCTGGATAAAATCGTCGGGGCGATCCAGACCATTGCCGACACCGCCGTGCGCATCGCCGATGTCACCGCCCAGCAGAGCGGCGCTGTCAGCGAAATCCGCGATCACAGTGAGCGGATTCATCAATTGGGTGGGGATAACTTGCTGCGCATCGGCGAGGGGCGTGAGCAAGGGGAGAATTTGCTGGTGCTGGGCGGACGTTTGCATACCGCCGTTCAAGCCTTCCGCGTCTGAACTCCCCCCACTCCTGCTTTATCGTTCCCATGCTCCGCGTGGGAACGCCTCAATGGACGCTCTGCGTCCGCTGTTGGGACGCAGAGCGTCCCGGGCTGCATTCCCACGCAGGGCGAGGAAATGATCATGCCTCACAGAACCTGCATACCCTTCCGGCGTCCGCTATCATGCCCGCACCTCCAATACGCGAGATTGTCATGCGCCGTTTGCTCTGCCTGCTGTTTTTAGTGCTCGCCCTGCCGGCCTCCGCCGCCGGGTTGCTGGACAGTCGCCCCAGTTCCACCCTGGGCTCGATCAACAACAGCGCCGACTTCCTGCCGGTGCGCGAAGCCTTTCAGTTGAGCCTGGTAGAAAGTACGCCGCAATCGATCAAGCTGCGCTTCGTCGCCACCGAGGGTTACTACCTCTACCGCCATCGCTTCCAGTTTCGCGCCGATCCGGCCGACGTTGGCCTCGGCGCGGCTCAACTGCCCAAGGGCGAACAAAAGCACGATGAATACTTCGGCGATGTCGAGGTTTACCACGGCATTCTCGATGTAGAACTGCCACGCACCGATTCCCGCGCCTTTACGCTGGCCGTGACCTATCAAGGCTGCGCCGACAAAGGCCTGTGCTACCCGCCCGAGACCGAACGCCTGAGTATTGATGGCAGCGGCGCCACGACCACAGCCTGGGGCTGGCGCGAACTGGCGCTGTTCTTCCTCGCAGGCCTCGGCCTGACCTTCACCCCCTGTGTGCTGCCGATGCTGCCGATCCTCTCCGGGGTGGTCCTGCGCGGGCAGATCGGCGGTTTACGTGGCTTCAACCTGTCACTGGCTTATGTGCTGCCGATGGCCATCTGCTTCGCCCTGCTGGGTGCCTTGATGGGCATGTTCGGCGCACAGCTGAATCTGCAGGCGCGCTTGCAATCGGCCTGGGTGCTGGTGCCGTTCGCGCTGTTTTTCGCGGTGTTTGCCTTGGCGATGTTCGGGGTGTTCGAACTGAAACTGCCCTACGCCATCAGCAGCCGCCTGGACCGGATCGCCGGGCGTACCGAGGGCGGCTCGCTGTGGGGCGCGGCGGTGTTGGGCGTGGTGTCGAGCCTGCTGGTTTCGCCCTGCGTCTCGGCCCCCTTGGCCGGTGCGTTGCTGTACATCAGCGCCAGCGGCGATGCCTTGGGCGGCGGATTGAAACTGTTCATGCTTGGCTTGGGCATGGGCGCGCCGCTGTTGCTGGTGGCAACTGGCGGCGCAGCCTGGTTGCCGAAAAGCGGGCCGTGGCTGATCTACGTGAAAAACGCGATTGGTGTGCTGCTGCTGGGGCTGGCGATCGGTTTGCTCAGTCGAGTATTGCCGGGCCAGATCACCTTGCTGTTGATCGGCTTGCTCGCCGGTGGCGTCGGTTTGTTCATGGGCGCGTTGGAGTTTGTCTATAAACCGCCGAGAAAACGCCTGGGGCAATTGCTGGGGATGTTCCTGCTGTTTTATGCACTGGCCTGTTGGTACGGCGCGTTCAGCGGTCAGTCCGATCCGTTCAACCCCATTGGTCAGCCGCGCATCGTCGCCAGCAACGAGCAGCAACCGCAAATCACCAGTTCCTGGCAAACCATCACCACCCCGGCGGAGCTGGATCGCGTCCTCGCCGAAGCCAAATCCTCCGGCACGCCGCTGCTGCTCGACTGGTACGCCGACTGGTGCATCAGTTGCAAAGTCATCGAACACGAAGTGCTCAACGATGCCAACGTCGTCGAACGTCTCAAAGGCTATCGACTGATTCGTTTCGACATCACCGCCAGCAACACCGAACAGCGTGCCCTGCTCGACCGCTACAAGCTGTTCGGCCCTCCAGCGCTGATGTTTTTCGGCAGGGACGGCGTCGAACGCGCCGATGTGCGGGTGATTGGCGAGATAAACGCCACGGACTTCGCCGAACGTGTTGCGAAAGCAAATGACCGGATTTAATCACCCGGTCACATATTTCGCGCAAACATCGGCCATCGTGCTGCCTATTGCATAGAACTGGACAGTCACAAAGGCTTTGCGGCATAGTCGCCGGGTTCTGACAATTGCACACGGATAACAAAGGAGCAGCAGATGGCGACCCTATTGGTTTTGCACGGCCCTAACCTGAACCTGCTCGGCACCCGGGAACCGGGCGTCTACGGTGCAACCACCCTGGCGCAAATCAACCAGGACCTGGAACAGCGGGCGCGCAATGCCGGCCACCATTTGCTTTACCTGCAAAGCAACGCCGAGTACGAATTGATTGACCGCATCCACGCTGCTCGCGGCGAAGGTGTGGACTTCATTCTGATCAATCCAGCAGCTTTTACGCATACAAGTGTCGCATTACGTGACGCGCTGCTGGCGGTGAGCATCCCATTCATCGAAGTGCATTTGTCTAACGTGCATAAACGCGAACCTTTCCGCCATCACTCTTACTTCTCCGATGTAGCGGTGGGAGTGATCTGCGGCCTTGGCGCCAGCGGTTATCGACTGGCCCTGGAGGCCGCCCTAGAGCAGCTTGAAAGACAGGCAACGGCTTGAACAACAAGCGTTAAACGCCCCTGACCGACCCTTGGGAGTTGATGATTCATGGATATCCGTAAAGTTAAGAAACTGATCGAATTGCTGGAAGAGTCCGGCATCGACGAGCTTGAGATCAAGGAAGGCGAAGAGTCCGTACGCATCAGTCGTCACAGCAAGACGCCGGCTCAGCAGTACTACGCACCGGCTCCGATGCATGCGCCGGCACCGGCTCCAGTTGCTGCCGCCGCTCCGGCTGCTGCCGCTGCTCCTGCGGCTCCAGCTGCCCCAACGCTGAACGGCAATGTTGCCCGTTCGCCGATGGTCGGCACGTTCTATCGCAAATCTTCGCCGTCCTCGCCGTCCTTCGTTGAAGTCGGCCAGACCGTGAAAAAAGGCGACACCCTGTGCATCGTCGAAGCCATGAAGATGATGAACCACATCGAAGCTGAAGCCAGCGGTGTGATCGAATCCATCCTCGTCGAAGACGGCCAGCCGGTTGAGTACGACCAACCGCTGTTCACCATCGTTTGAATCGCGGAGAGCCTTTGATGACTGCGAAGTTGGAAAAAGTTCTGATCGCCAACCGCGGTGAGATCGCCCTGCGGATTCTGCGTGCCTGCAAGGAAATGGGCATCAAGACCGTCGCCGTTTACTCCAAGGCCGACAAAGAGCTGATGCACCTGGGCCTGGCAGACGAATCCGTCTGCATCGGTCCGGCCTCCGCCGCTCACTCCTACCTGCACATTCCGGCCATCATCGCCGCTGCTGAAGTGACTGGCGCTACCGCCATTCACCCAGGCTACGGTTTCCTTGCGGAAAATGCCGACTTTGCCGAACAGGTCGAAAACTCCGGCTTCGCGTTCATTGGCCCGAAAGCCGATACCATCCGCCTGATGGGCGACAAGGTATCGGCCAAGCACGCCATGATCGCCGCTGGCGTTCCAACCGTTCCGGGTTCCGACGGCCCACTGCCTGAAGACGAAGAAACCGCCCTGCGCATTGGTCGCGAAGTCGGTTACCCAGTGATCATCAAAGCCGCTGGCGGCGGTGGTGGTCGTGGCATGCGTGTGGTGCACAAAGAAGAAGACCTGATCTCCTCGGCGAAACTGACCCGCTCCGAAGCGGGCGCAGCGTTCGGCAACCCGATGGTCTACCTGGAAAAATTCCTGACCAACCCACGTCACGTGGAAGTTCAGGTGCTTTCCGACGGTCAGGGCCACGCCATCCATCTGGGCGACCGCGACTGCTCGCTGCAACGTCGTCACCAGAAGGTTCTCGAAGAAGCGCCGGCACCGGGCATCGACGAGAACGCGCGCGAGGAAGTCCTCGCCCGCTGCGTCAAGGCTTGCATCGACATCGGCTACCGTGGCGCCGGCACTTTCGAGTTCCTGTACGAGAACGGCCGCTTCTACTTCATCGAGATGAACACTCGTGTCCAGGTAGAGCACCCGGTATCGGAAATGGTCACCGGCATCGACATCGTCAAGGAGATGCTCAGCATCGCCGCCGGCAACAAGCTGTCGTTCACCCAGGATGACGTGGTCATCCGCGGTCACGCACTGGAATGCCGGATCAACGCCGAAGACCCGAAAACGTTCATGCCGAGCCCAGGCACGGTCAAGCATTTTCACGCACCAGGCGGCAACGGCGTTCGCGTCGACTCGCACCTGTACAGTGGCTATGCCGTTCCGCCGAACTACGACTCGTTGATCGGCAAGCTGATCACCTACGGCGCAACCCGTGACGAAGCCATGGCGCGCATGCGCAATGCGCTGGACGAGATCGTTGTCGACGGGATCAAGACCAACATCCCGCTGCACCGCGATCTGACCCGCGATGAAGGCTTCTGCAAAGGGGGCGTGAACATTCACTACCTCGAGCACAAGCTGGCCGGCGACAAGCACTAAGCTTCAGCCGGAACATGACAAAGCCGCTTTCGAGCGGCTTTGTTGTTTCTGAAGGTTTCATCCATCCCTATGGGACTTAACTGACAGGCGCTAGCCTGTTCGGGCTGGCTATAATCGCCCCTTATTCAGCGCAACGCTGACAAACCAGAGCCCGCCCATGCCTGAAAAACTGCCGATAAACCTGAACGACCTGCTACGCCAGCGGACAGTCGAGGGCGAGCGAATTGAATATAAAACGGGTTGGAATCCTGATCCGATCATTCGCACGCTCTGCGCCTTCGCCAACGACTTTGAAAACCTGGGCGGTGGTTATGTGGTTATTGGGCAGGATTGCGATGCCAATGGTCAGCCGGTCTTTCCTCCCCTGGGCCTCGCCGATCAGGATCTCGACAAGATCCAGCTCGAACTGCTGGCCGCTTGCCAATCCATTCAGCCAACCTACTTTCCCGTGTTAAGCATGGAAGAGGTTGAAGGTCGCAAGCTGATAGTACTGTGGGCACCGGGCGGGCAAAATCGCCCGTATAAAGCCCCGGCAGCGGTGACCTCCAAGCACAGGAGCTTGCATTACTACATCCGTCGCTACAGCAGTACGGTGGAAGCCAAGGGGGAAACCGAGCAGGAACTCTTGAGTCTTGCCGCCAAGGTACCTTTCGATGATCGCTTCAACCTGGCCGCTAGCGTCAGTGATCTATCCAAACCCCTGATGCAAAGCTTCCTGCAGGAGGTTGGCAGTGCCCTCGCCGACGACGCAGGCAGCATGTCTACCGAGACACTGGGCCGACAAATGAACGTCGTGGGTGGCCCGACCGAGTCGCCGTGGCCCAAGAATGTTGGCCTGATGTTTTTCAGCGCTACACCCGAGCGATTCTTTCCCGGGACACAGATTGATGTGCTGTGGTTTCCCGAAGGTGCTGGCGGCGACCGTTTTGACGAAAAGATTTTCAAAGGCCCACTGGCAAACATGACCCGCGAAGCACTGGCCTATATTCAGCGCAATTTCCTGCATGAAACGGTCATCAAACACCCGGACCGCGCCGAAGCCACACGGGTCTGGAATTTCCCTTTCGCGGCGATTGAAGAGGCGCTGGTCAACGCCGTATATCACCGTTCCTACGAGGAACGCGAACCGATAGAGGTCCGCATCAGCCAGAAAGAATTGGTGATTTTGAGCTTTCCTGGACCTGACCGCTCAATTCGCCTGGAAGACTTGCGAGCCGGTCGAGCCGTTAGCCGTCGTTACCGCAACCGACGAATTGGCGAGTTTTTGAAGGAGCTGGACCTGACGGAAGGCCGCTCGACAGGAATTCCCAAAATTCTCAAAGTCATGACCACCAATGGCTCACCTGCACCGCTGTTTGAAACTGACGATGACCGGATTGCTTACGTCGTTCGACTGCCCACACACCCTCTGTCACAGAGCAAAGGAGCAGTGACCAGTGAGGCCACCATGGAAGTCACCATGGAAGTCACCATGGAAGTCACCATGGAAGTCACCATGGAAGTCGCAGCGTTACTGAACGTCATCGATGGCGATATGAGCAGGCTAGAACTTCAAACCGCCATGAACTTGAAAAACGCCGACCACTTTCGCAAGGCTTACATATTGCCTGCCATTGCTGCCGGGGTTCTTGAAATGACGCTGCCCGAACAACCTAACAGCCGTCTGCAACGTTACCGCCTGACGAACAAAGGCCTGCAATGGCTCACAGCCAAAAATGCAGGGAATCCGCATTAATGCGTGATCCAGACCAACAAAGCCGCTTTCGAGCGGCTTTGTTGTTTCTGCGCCCCTACAAGAGAACACGCAGTGTCGACCTTGTCGTCTTCTGCCTCGCGCTCGCGTAAACTTGCGCGCTTCTCGCAGCCCGCTAGGCTGCAATCTATATTTTTCAAAGGTGCCCGCCATGCCTTGGCTGCAAGTCCGTCTCGCCATCAGCCCAGAACAAGCCGAAACCTACGAAGACGCTTTCCTTGAAGTGGGCGCCGTGTCGGTGACCTTCATGGACGCCGAAGACCAGCCGATCTTCGAACCGGAACTCAACACCACCCCGCTGTGGTCGCACACGCACCTGCTGGCCCTGTTCGAAGGCGGCACCGACGCCGACAGCGTGCTGGCCCACCTCGAGTTGCTGACCGGCAGCCCGCTGCCCGAGCATCACAGCGAAGTGATCGAAGACCAGGACTGGGAACGCAGCTGGATGGACGGTTTCCAGCCAATGCGCTTCGGTCAGCGCCTGTGGATTGTCCCGAGCTGGCACGCAGCCCCCGAGCCTGACGCAGTGAACCTGCTGCTGGATCCGGGCCTGGCGTTCGGCACCGGCACCCACCCGACCACCGCGCTGTGCCTGGAATGGCTCGATGGCCAGGACCTGAAAGACTGCAACGTGCTGGATTTCGGTTGCGGCTCGGGGATTCTGGCGATTGCCGCCCTGCTGCTGGGCGCCAAGCAAGCCGTCGGCACCGATATTGATGTGCAGGCCCTGGAGGCCTCCCGCGACAACGCCGGACGCAACAACATTGCCGAAGAGCTGTTCCCGCTCTATCTGCCGGAAGATTTGCCGCAGGTTCAAGCCGACGTACTGGTCGCCAATATCCTCGCCGGCCCGCTGGTTTCCCTTGCTCCGCAACTGTCCAGCCTGGTCAGGCCGGGTGGTCGCCTGGCGCTGTCGGGCATCCTGGCCGAACAAGGTGAAGAAGTCGCCGCCGCCTACGCTCAGGACTTCGATCTGGACCCGATCGCCAATCGCGACGGCTGGGTACGCATCACAGGCCGTCGGCGCTAGAATGAGCGCCTGCATAAACCGGATTGCCGCATGACCGATAGCTTCGTCACCCAGTGCCCGCATTGCCAAACCAGCTTCCGCGTCAGCCATGCTCAGTTGAGCGTGGCCCGCGGGGTGGTTCGTTGCGGCTCGTGCTTGCAGGTGTTCAACGCCGCCAGGCAGTTGCTCGAGCAACGGGCCGGCAAGGAAGTGGTAAAACCGGTTGCATCGGCGCCCGTAGAACCGCCAGCGCAGCGGGCCATCAGCCAAAAGCAATGGACCGCCGCCGAAATGGACCTGGACAGCCTGGACCTGGACGAAGAACTCGCCCGGCTCGAACAGCGGGAAATCCAGCCGACGACGGAGTTTGGTCGCCCCCGCGAAGACAGCCTCAGTGCGCGCCGCGACAGCGCCGAGCACGACGAAGCCCCTTGGTCCGACAGCCTCTTCAGTGAATCGGCCGCCGATCGCGCGCAAGCCGCCAACGTGCAGACGCCAGAACCGATGGTCGAACCGACGATCGAGCCAAGCAAACACTCGCGCACCGAGCCCTCGCTGTCCATGGAGCCCGTGCCACTGGACGATGAGCCCGAGATACAGCAGCTGCGCCTGCACGACCCGCTCGACGCCCCGATCCCTTTTGGCAGCCTGTCGGCGAAAACTGATGACGATGAGATCGACGATGACCTGCCCTCCGTCGAGCCCCTGCGCAAGCGCCGCGAACGCAGCGAGCCGGCCCTGCGGGCTGAAGTGCTGCAGGATCTGACCGACGACCCGTTGCAACTGGATTGGCAAAAACGCCGCTCCCCCTGGGGTCGGCGCTTTTTCTGGCTGCTGCTGATCCTGCTCGGCGTCGCCGGCCTCGTTGGCCAATACGTCGCCTACCACTTCGACGAACTGGCGCGCCAGGACCAGTATCGTCCGTGGTTCCAGCAACTGTGCCCGCACATCGGCTGCACAGTGCCGTCCAAGGTCGACATCGCGAAAGTCAAAAGCAGCAATCTGGTGGTCCGCAGCCACCCGGACTTCAACGGTGCACTGGTGGTCGATGCCATCATCTACAACCGTGCGCCCTTCTCCCAGCCGTTCCCGCTGCTGGAGCTGCGCTTTGCCGACCTCAACGGCCACCTGATCGCCAGCCGTCGCTTCAAGCCCGGAGAGTACCTCAACGGCGATCTCGAAGGCCTGGCGGAAATGCCACCGCAAACGCCGATCCACATTGCGCTGGACATTCTCGACCCAGGCCCCAAAGCGGTGAACTACAGCCTGAGCTTCCATTCGCCCGAGTGAAACACTCAAGCGCTGCAGGCTTGACGGCGGTTTCCTGACTTTGGCCGTTCAAACCAAACTGCTGGCGATAACGAATTAGTTGTTCAGATTTTGTTCAATTCAGCCTTTATCCAGTCATCGAGAGCGGGTATCATGCCAACCCTTTTTCGAACTCTCATGATCCGGCCCCACAACAGGGAAGTCCTATGTCGGCGGTACGCATCGGTCCATATACATTGCACAACGGCTTGATCCTCGCCCCCATGGCGGGCGTCACCGACCAGCCCTTTCGTCAGCTGTGCAAACGATTGGGCGCAGGACTTGTAGTCTCGGAAATGGTCACCAGCGACATGAGCTTGTGGAACACCCGCAAATCGCGGATGCGCATGATCCACGAAGGCGATCCCGAGCCCCGCTCGGTACAGATCGCCGGCGGAGATGCGCAGATGCTGGCGGATGCGGCCCGGGCCAACGTCGAACTGGGCGCACAGATTATTGACATCAACATGGGCTGTCCGGCGAAGAAGGTCTGCAACAAGGCCGCCGGCTCCGCACTGTTGAAGGATGAAGCATTGGTGACCGAGATCCTGCAGGCCGTGGTGGCTGCGGTCGATGTGCCGGTCACCCTGAAGATCCGCACCGGCTGGGACCGGGCGAACAAGAACGGCCTGACGGTGGCGAAGATCGCCGAACAGGCAGGCATTGCGGCGTTGGCCGTACATGGCCGCACCCGCGCCGATCTGTACACAGGTGTTGCCGAGTACGACACCATTGCCGCGATCAAGCAGGCGGTGTCGATTCCGGTCTTCGCCAATGGCGATATCGATTCGCCCGAGAAAGCCCGGTACGTGCTCGACGCGACCGGTGCCGATGGCCTGTTGGTGGGCCGGGCTGCCCAGGGGCAGCCATGGATTTTTCGTGAAATCGACCATTATCTGCGTACCGGTGAAAAACTCCCGGCACCGGAGCTGATCGAGGTGGAATGTATTCTGCTTGAGCATCTGGCCGCGCTGCATGCCTTCTATGGCGACGTCATGGGCGTGCGCATAGCTCGCAAGCATGTGGGCTGGTATCTCGCAACCTTGCCGGGCGCCAGGGAGTTTCGCGCCCACTTCAATCGTTTGGAAGATACGGAAGCACAATGCGCCTACGTTCGGGGCTTCTTCGCCGAACGTTACAAGAGCCTGACAGGGGACGGAGAAGGGGTGGCCGCATGACGATGATGACCGAGACTTTAGTGAGTGGAACAACACCCGTGAGCGACAACGTGAATTTGAAACAGCACCTCAATACACCGAGCGAAGAAGGCCAGACCCTTCGCGGGAGTGTCGAGAAGGCGCTGCACAATTATTTCGCCCACCTTGAGGGCGCTGCCGTCACGGATGTGTACAACCTGGTGCTCTCCGAAGTCGAGGCTCCCCTGCTCGAATGCGTGATGAACTACGTCAAGGGCAACCAGACCAAGGCCAGTGAGCTGCTCGGGCTGAACCGGGGCACCCTGCGCAAGAAACTCAAGCAGTACGATTTGCTGTAAGCATTCAATCAAACCAGAAAGGCGCCCGCGTAAAACCGGTCGCCTTTTTTGCTGACTCCTTTGCTTTTGATGGAAATTGAGATGACCGACCAGACTACCCGCCTGCCGATCCGCCGCGCCTTGATCAGCGTTTCCGACAAGACCGGGATCCTTGAATTCGCCAAAGAGCTCGAAGCCCTGGGCGTCGAGATCCTTTCCACCGGCGGGACGTTCAAGCTGCTGCGCGACAACGGCGTTGCCGCAGTGGAAGTCGCGGACTACACCGGCTTCGCAGAAATGATGGACGGTCGGGTGAAAACCCTGCACCCGAAAATCCACGGCGGGATCCTCGGTCGTCGCGGCATAGACGACGCCATCATGAATGAGCACGGCATCAAGCCGATCGATCTGGTAGCAGTCAACCTGTACCCGTTCGAAGCCACCATCAACAAGCCAGGCTGCGACCTGCCGACCGCCATCGAGAACATCGATATCGGCGGCCCGACCATGGTTCGTTCGGCGGCAAAAAACCACAAGGACGTGGCCATCGTGGTGAATGCCAGCGATTACACCAACGTTCTGGAAAGCCTCAAGGCCGGCGGCCTGACCTACGCTCAGCGTTTCGACCTGATGCTCAAGGCCTTCGAACACACCGCCGCCTACGACGGCATGATCGCCAACTACATGGGCACCGTGAACCAGGCGGCTGAAACCCTCAGCACAGAAGGCCGCAGCGAGTTCCCGCGCACCTTCAACAGCCAGTTCATCAAGGCTCAGGAAATGCGCTACGGCGAGAACCCGCACCAGAGCGCGGCGTTCTACGTTGAAGCCAAGCCTGCCGAAGTAGGCATCGCCACCGCGACCCAACTGCAAGGCAAAGAGCTGTCGTACAACAACGTGGCCGACACCGACGCCGCGCTGGAATGTGTAAAGAGCTTCGTCAAACCGGCCTGCGTGATCGTCAAGCACGCCAACCCGTGCGGCGTGGCCGTGAGCCCGGACGCCGAAGGCGGCATCCGTCAAGCCTACGAACTGGCCTACGCTACCGACACCGAGTCGGCGTTCGGCGGCATCATCGCGTTCAACCGCGAGCTGGATGCTGAAACCGCAAAAGCCATCGTCGAGCGTCAGTTCGTCGAAGTAATCATCGCCCCGTCCGTCAGCGCCGAAGCCCGCGCCATCGTGGCAGCCAAAGCCAACGTACGCCTGCTGGCGTGCGGCGAGTGGTCGGCTGACCGCGTTCCGGCCTGGGACTACAAACGCGTCAACGGCGGTTTGCTGGTACAGAGCCGCGACATCGGCATGATCGGCAGCGAAGACCTGAAAGTGGTGACCAAGCGCGCCCCGACCGAACAGGAAATCAACGACCTGATCTTCGCCTGGAAAGTCGCCAAGTACGTCAAGTCCAACGCCATCGTCTACGCCAAGAACCGTCAGACTATCGGTGTCGGCGCCGGCCAGATGAGCCGCGTGAACTCCGCGCGCATCGCCGCGATCAAGGCTGAGCACGCAGGCTTGCAGGTGCAGGGCGCGGTCATGGCGTCAGATGCATTCTTCCCGTTCCGCGACGGCATCGACAACGCGGCCAAGGTCGGTATCACTGCGGTGATCCAGCCAGGTGGCTCGATGCGTGACAGCGAAGTGATTGCGGCAGCCGACGAAGCCGGCATCGCGATGGTATTCACCGGCATGCGCCACTTCCGTCACTAATAAGACAACGGCCGCACTGAACCCGGCATCTGCTGCGTTGGAGCCGACCTCGATGATGCTCATTGCCAAAAGGCAACTCCGCTCATCGAGGTCGACTCCGCCTTGCATCTACCGGCTTCATTGCGACCTCCTACGGCGTGAAGCGCTTTAGGTTCTAAAACAGAATTAGCGTCATCCGAGGTTTTTGAAATGAATGTTTTGATCATTGGCAGCGGTGGCCGTGAACACGCCCTGGCCTGGAAAGTGGCTCAGGATCCGCGCGTGCAGAAAGTGTTCGTTGCCCCGGGCAACGCAGGCACCGCCATTGAAGCCAAGTGCGAGAACGTCGCCATCGACGTGCTGGCCCTCGAGCAACTGGCTGACTTTGCCGAGAAGAACGTTTCCCTGACCATCGTCGGCCCGGAAGTGCCGCTGGTTGCAGGCGTTGTCGATCTGTTCCGCTCCCGCGGCCTGGATTGCTTCGGCCCGACCGCAGGTGCCGCGCAACTGGAAGGTTCGAAAGCCTTCACCAAGGATTTCCTGGCACGCCACAAGATCCCGACCGCCGATTACCAGAACTTCACCGAGATCGAGCCGGCCCTGGCTTATCTGCGTGAAAAAGGCGCACCGATCGTGATCAAGGCCGATGGCCTGGCCGCCGGCAAAGGCGTGATCGTGGCCATGACCCTGGCCGAAGCTGAAGACGCGGTACGCGACATGCTCGCGGGCAACGCGTTTGGCGATGCCGGTTCCCGCGTGGTCATCGAAGAGTTCCTGGACGGCGAAGAAGCCAGCTTCATCGTCATGGTCGACGGCAAGAACGTGCTGCCGATGGCCACCAGCCAGGACCACAAACGCGTCGGCGATGGCGACACCGGTCCGAACACCGGCGGCATGGGCGCTTACTCCCCGGCACCGGTCGTCACGGCCGAAGTCCATCAGCGGGTCATGGACCTGGTGATCTGGCCAACCGTGCGCGGCATGGCCGAGGAAGGCAACGTCTACACCGGTTTCCTCTATGCTGGCTTGATGATCGACAAGGCTGGTAACCCAAAAGTCATCGAGTTCAACTGCCGTTTCGGCGATCCTGAGACCCAACCGGTGATGCTGCGCTTGCAGTCGAGCCTGGTGTTGCTGGTCGAAGCGGCCCTGGCGCAAGCGCTGGACAAGGTCGAAGCACAGTGGGATCCACGTCCGAGCGTCGGCATCGTATTGGCCGCTGGCGGTTACCCGGGTGACTACGCCAAAGGCGTTGCCATCAACGGCCTGGATGCAGCCGCGGCACTGGAAGGCAAAGTCTTCCACGCCGGCACTGCACTCAAGGACGGTCAGGTGGTGACGGCCGGTGGTCGGGTACTGTGCGCAACCGCCATGGGCACCAGCGTCGACGCAGCCCAGCAGCAGGCTTACAAACTGGCGGCTAAAATCGACTGGGAAGGCTGCTTCTATCGTAAGGACATTGGCTACCGCGCCATTGCCCGCGAGCGTGGCGAAAATCAGGAATAAGCCATCCATTCGGCCAGGCAAGGGCTTGCAGCCCTTGCCGGACTATTCCGGCGCCGCGCATAGTTATATTCTGGCATCAACCTACGAAGGGATTTCGCCGTGCGCTGGCTCAGGATTGCCATAGGCTTCACCGTCACTCTGCTGACCTTGCTCTGCATGCTCCCGGCCCAGGCCACGCAAGGCAGTGGCTGGGCGGTATTGCTCGACGAACAGGGCGACCTGCAGCTGAGCGATATCCGCTCCAGCCGCTACACCAATCAATTCAGCCCCATCGAACTCGACCACCTCACCGCGGCCGGGCCCGAGGGTGCGCTTTGGGTGCGTTTCAGGCTGGCGCCCGGCAAACACGAACAGTTGCTGAGGGTGTTCGCACCCGACCTGTCGCACCTCAATCTGTATGTGCTCGACGGCGACCAGCTGATCGATCAGTTGAATACCGGCACCGGGCAACCTCAGACTGAGCGCCCCCTGCCCAGCAGCGACTTCATGTTGCCGCTGCCACAAAGCGACAAAACCCTCGACGTCTATATGCGACTGGTCTCCGAACACCAGTTTCGGCCTTACATCACCCTGCAATCGGCGGTCATGAGCGCAGCCACTCAGAACCAGACGTTGATCTACGGTCTGCTCTTTGGCTGTCTCGGGATGCTGATCCTGCATAACCTGACCCGCTACACCTACACCCGCTCGCGCAGCAGCCTCTGGCTGGCGGCGTGCGAAGGGTTACTGCTGCTCAGCCTGGTGCTACTGCTGAACCTGGCCCGACCATGGCTGCCGAACTGGTCCGTCGTACAAACACCCGGTGCCTATCTTGCCTTGCTGCTGACCGCACCTTGCGGCCTGATGTTCGCCTACCGCTTCTTCGCCCCGCTCGGCCCACACCCGCTGAACAAGCTGCTGCTGGGGGACATCCTGTTCATCGTGGCCTGCGGCCTGCTGTTGTTGTTCGTCAACACGTTGCCGCTGAACCTGATCACGTACGCGCTGGTTGCCCTGGCCGGCCTGAGCATGCTGTTCGTCAGCGCCCATCATTGGCAAAAAGGTTATCGCCCGGCGCGCCTGTTCGTGGCAGCGATGGTGGTGTTCAACCTTGGCACGTTGATTATCCTGCCGGCGCTGCAGGGGCTGACCCTTGTCGCCCCGCAAGGCCTGATCATCACCTTGCTGGTATTTATCTGTATCAGTGGCCTGTTGATGAGTGTGGCCCTGGGCGAGCGACAGCGTAGCATCACCGAAGACCGTTTCAGCGTCAGTCGCGACCTGGCTGCCAGCAATGCCGAAATAAACGCCAAAGCCGAATTCCTGGCGAAAATCAGCCACGAAATCCGCACCCCGATGAATGGCGTGCTGGGCATGACCGAACTGCTGCTGGGCACACCGCTGTCGGTCAAGCAGCGCGACTATGTGCAAACCATCCACAGCGCCGGCAACGAACTGCTGACGCTGATCAACGAAATTCTCGACATCTCCAAGCTCGAGTCCGGGCAGATCGAGCTGGACGACGTGCAGTTCGACCTCAATGCCCTGATCGAAGACTGCCTGAGCATCTTCCGCGCCAAGGCCGAACAACAGAACATCGAGCTGATCAGCTTTATCCAGCCACAGGTACCGCGCGTCATCAGCGGTGATCCGACGCGCCTGCGCCAGACCCTGCTGAGCCTGTTGGAAAACGCCCTGAAGAAAACCGATGAAGGCGAGATTCTGATCGTTGTCGCCCTGGATGAACGCAGCGCCAAACCGCGGCTGCGCATCGCCGTGCAGGACAGCGGCCAGCCGATGGAGGCTGAAGAACGTGACGCACTGATGCACGCCGAGCTGCACAGCAAGCATTTCCTTTCGGCCACCAGCCTGGGGGGCAATCTGGGACTGGTGATTGCCCGTCAGCTGATCCGTTTGATGCAGGGCGAATTCGGCATCAAGAGCGGCGCCAACCAGGGCAGCACATTGTGGCTGACCCTGCCACTGGACCCGGACCGTCTCGAACATCCGACCTCGGACCTGGACAGCCCGTTGCAAGGCGCACGCGTACTGGTCGTGGACGACAACGACACCTGTCGCAAGGTGCTGGTGCAGCAGTGCAGCGCCTGGGGCCTGAACGTCAGCGCCGTGCCGTCCGGCAAGGAGGCCCTGGCGCTGCTGCGCACCAAGGCCCACCTGCGCGATTATTTCGACGTGGTCCTGCTGGACCAGAACATGCCCGGCATGACCGGCATGCAACTGGCCGCCAAGATCAAGGAAGACCCGAGCCTGAACCACGATATTCTGCTGATCATGCTCACGGGCATCAGCAACGCGCCAAGCAAGATCATCGCGCGCAACTCCGGGATCAAGCGCATCCTCGCCAAGCCAGTGGCCGGCTACACCCTCAAGACCACCCTGGCGGACGAACTGAACCAGCGCAACAACGGCCCGACCATCTCGCAGCACCTGCCCACCGGCCCGACGCTTCCGGTCAAGGTCCCAAGTGATTTCCGCATCCTGGTGGCCGAAGATAACAACATCTCGACCAAGGTTATTCGCGGCATGCTCGGCAAGCTCAACCTGCAACCGGACACTGCCAGCAATGGCGAAGAAGCCTTGCAGGCAATGAAAGCCCAGCGTTATGACCTGGTCCTGATGGACTGTGAAATGCCGATCCTCGATGGTTTCTCTGCCACTCAGCAGTTACGTGCCTGGGAAGTCGGCAACCAGCGAACTCGCACGCCCGTGGTGGCATTGACAGCACACATCCTTGCCGAGCACAAAGAGCGTGCGCGCCAGGCCGGCATGGACGGGCACATGGCCAAACCGGTCGAGCTGTCGCAGTTGCGCGATTTGATCGAACATTGGGTTGCCCAACGTGATCAACAGAACCGGTCAGCAGTTCAGACTTCCTGAGCCGACAGACCTCACAGCGCCTGATAGACTCCCCCTCGACCTCCCTCGCCAGTGAGCTTGCACCATGCTCCACGTGTTGTTCAGCGTTTACCTGAAGATGCTGGTGCTCTACAGCCCGTTCTTCGTGCTGTCCTGCTTCATCAGCCTGACCCGCGGTTATTCACGCAAGGAGCAGCGCCGCCTGGCCTGGAAAGTGGCAACCGCCACGCTGGTGTCTAGCGTCTTGCTGTACCTGTTCGGGCGAGTGATTTTCAGTGTCTTCGGCATCACCGTGGACGCTTTCCGCATCGGTGCCGGCAGCGTGCTGTTCATCTCGGCGCTGGGCATGGCGCAGGGCAAGTCGGCGGTACAGACCGACAACGTGCAGCAGGACGTGACCATCGTCCCACTGACCATCCCCCTGACGGTCGGCCCCGGCACTATCGGCGCCTTGCTGGTGATGGGCGTGAGCCAGCCGCATTGGGACGACAAACTCACGGCCATTCTCAGTATTGCCCTGGCCAGTTTCACCGTTGGCGTGGTGCTGTATCTGTCTAACCGCATCGAGCGGATTCTTGGCGACCAGGGGTTGCAGATTGTCAGCCGGTTGATGGGATTGTTTGTGTGCGCGCTGGCGGCACAGATTATTTTTACCGGGGTTAAAGGGTACCTGGTTCCCTGATACCCATGCTGGGAATTCCACACATTGGACAGGCCCAATGTGTGGGTGACTGTCCGAACTTAACTTTCTACCGTTTCAACTTTACCAACTGGCAAAAGATCCGTGAGCAGCAAGCTACTCGTGGTGTCCTTTCTGGCGATTATGGCATTCACCAATATCGACACCGCAAAGGACTGATAGCCTTTCAATACCAGAAACACCTCCCCGCGCAAAGCTGGATCCACCGCAAACACCTCACGAAAGATCAGACTGTGCCCACTGTCCGGTTCCATCATCACTAAGTGCTCGCCAGCCTTGCTCAACAAAAGTTTTCCGGGACTGTCCAGGTCCCAGATCAACTTGCCGGGTATCAATGCAGCTCCGCCGAGAGAGTGTCTGCAGTCGACGATGACCGATTCCAGTCTCAACCAGGCAGCCTTTGATAAACGACAAGTGACTGTGCCTTGCCCCAGTCGCAGGACCAAGGTATTTACACCGTCGGGAATCAGTGGCAAGAGGTCACCCATCGTCATCTGCCCCTCGATCGACATGACTTCTGCGTCCCGTTGAACGTAACTGACCGACCGGGTCTGTTCCATCGCCGGGTAAGTGTGCAAGCGCCCGTCTTTACTTTCATGAATCAACACATTGGTTTGCTGCTGGGTGCCTAACAGTTCGAAGTCGTCAGCTATCGATGCTTCCGGCACCCTTATCAAACGCCCGGTTTCTGCCACATACCATTGCAAGCTGCCGGGCTCCTCTATGGAGAGAAAGGCCGCGTGCCTACGGTTTTCGAGCAGCGTATTGAGCGAGTCCTGCAAGGTGCCGACCTGTGCGGCAACCCAATGGCGATCAACACCGATGATCAATTCCGGCTCCTGATAGCGCAGTTCAACCACGATGCCTTCAAGGGTTGTCGCTCGAAGTCCCGCACCTTCTGCCAAGACCTCGGCAAACCGCCATGAAGCCCATTCTCGTTGCGGGGCGGGAAGCGCGTTGGCCTGCAATAATTTCAAGCCTTGACCGAAAGCAACGTCGAGTTGCCCGGGATCGATAAAGGCCTGGCGGTAAAGTTCACCGGTTGAAAGTTCAAGCAACCACGCGGCTTTGCCATCCGGAGTAACGCTGAGCACACGCACTTCCTTTCTGCCCCCCAGATCGGTCAGCAATAGCCGATTATTCACATACCAGGCGCTTAACCGGGCGTCGCCGCTGAAGTTGATCAATCCCACAATGGCAAAATTCGCGACCGGGTATCGAGTGGCTATGGCATCAAGCGCCAACCACCAATGCGCTCGGTCCTTGAGCCAGTCATCGGTCAAACCGCCCAACTGCAGGCGGCCTTCTGCGGTCACATTGAAGAACAGCCCTTTATCTGTCAGCGCAAGAAATCCCTCCTCAAGAGCCACCACATTCACCAGCCCTTCAGGCCCTGCCTGTTCAATGGCCCATGTCCCGTTAATCCATTGCTGCCGAGTCAAACGCTTGGCTGACTTGTCGTAGATGACAAATACATCAGCCTCATTGTTAGCTGGCGGAATAAGCGTCAGCTCTTTCAGATCTTTGATGGAGTCCGCCCAACCTCTTGCCCGATGCCGCAATGGGGTTGGACGGATAATCAGACGATCGCTGCTACGAACCCAAGCCAGATCGCGCCACTTCGAATCCACCTTCCAGCAAATCGAGACATAAGCCGCAGGCTGCCAGTTGGCAGTGGTGACGCCCTCGTGTACCGGCGTATGGGGGAAGGCAATGTGGTCGCCAAACACCAGAGCCCAGTCGGCGAGCGTGTCGCTCCCGCTGACGACCGCCTCCAGGGTAGGGGCCAGGCCTCGGGTCATCGAACTCAAAAACAGTTCTTCCCCATGCAGTTGGTAGACAAACTCATCTACCGTCTGGTCGTTGCGGGTGATCTCCTGAACGATCGTTACGACCTTGGACGCCTCTACCTTGCAGCGGGTGATGGTGGTTTTGGCATTGACATCGGGGAGCAACAACCGATAACGGCGATGGAGCAGACCGGTCACTGGGTCGACTTGCCATATCATGAAATGCTGCGGGTGATAAAAGTATGCATAGCCATCGACCACTGCGCCCAGCAGCGCACCATCGGCCTCTCCCACTTCGTCGTCACGAATATAGAGAAAACGGTCTTCCGAGGCCTCGTACCAAGCGCTCGTGAACCTCGGCTCATCAGGATTTTCGAAAGGAATCGGAAACTGATGAATCGGCGTGTAAGGCATGGCCAAACGATGGTCATTGGCCATGCCCTTGAAGTGATCCTGCAACACCTGTGCGTCCATGCCTGGGGCTGCATCCTGCTCCAGAAGCACCAATTGCCGACTAGCGCGCTCTACCCTGAATACTTGGTTGTTGGCAATTTTGACCACGACTTCATGGCGTCCCTTGCCGGTGAATTCCACGTTGATTGCGCCAATCGAAAGTCCGCCATTCCGCTTCAGCGTGATATCACCTTCGCTCACCCAAGACGCCTGCAATACCCAACGCGAGGTTTTCAAACCCGGCGACTCAAGCTCTACGCTTACTCCGGGATTGAGTACGAGTGAACACTGCGCATCGGCACCCTCGATCTTGTAGGAAAGCTTGTCATGCCACGACTTGGGCAGCACGGGCACCACCAGCGTGCGATCGACGGCGTCCAGCCGCACGTTAATCACTGTTGACCGATAGACCGGGTTTAGGCGATAGACGATGTAGTCACCGGGAAATGAATAGAACGAAAACAGAAACAGATAGCTGCCATCCGGTTTCTTTTTCTCCAGCCGACGAGCCGTGTCGAACCCTACGGAGTGGCGCAGCGTTGAAAAAGGCAGCCACTTGTACTCGTAGCCGTAGAACGTTTCAGGCGTACAGGGCAGCACGATTGTTTGCCCGGCAGAAGGGGTAAAATCGGCGCGACCTGGCAGATTCAGTTCCTGGCGAATATCAACCGCACGCTCGTAATCCACATCAAAATCCGGCACCCCGAAATGATCACGCAAGGGGAACAGTTTGGGGCTGTCGAACGCCAGGGTTTGCGCATTCAGGTCCAGTGTCTTGAACACTACCGCCGGTTGCGGCATCCATGCATTGCCGGGTTCATCAAACCGATAGCCACCTGCACGATACGAACGTTCCAGCTCGTCAAAGAACAACCCGACCTGTTTGACCTCTTCGGCAATGACGGCAAACCCTTGAGCCAGCGCCGCTGCACCGATGGCCAATCCACCCAAAACAACACCTGCTCCCCCCAGGACCGCTGCCGCAGTGCCCGCACCGACTATTCCGGCACCGATCCCGGCCCCTGCCAACAACAAGCTGGCTGAATCGAAAGCCAATTGAGTGCCGTATTGTGCTCGCCCCACATCGTTGTCGGTCGTGGCCAACTGGTAGATGTCGAAACCAACGTTGGCCAGCCCCAGCACAGCCCCTACACCTTCGTTCGCGACATGCCCCAAGGCTTCGCTCACTACCGGCGCACACGTCTGGGCGATCACCTTTTCTTCTGCCAACGCCTGCCGTACGAGTTTGATCAGGCCAAGAACATCAACCACATTGCCATGAACCAGTTGTGCGTAGTTGACGTAGGCGTGCAACCGGACGGCCGTCGTCAGTGTTTTTTCAGAGCCTTCCTGAGACCATAAGGCGTGCATCAAGGCCTGGATGGTAAAGCCTGCGTTCAATGTATGGACGCTACCGGCGCCTGTCGGATCCAGCTCGTTTGTCGGTGTTTGGCGCTTTGTGGCCAGCGTCGAAAAGTGTTCTGACAGATAGCTTTTGATGCGCAGGAAGCGTTGGTCGCTGGTGACAACCTGCACTAATTGTTCAGGATTCTCGGGGTCGATCAGGCTCATGCGATATTCGCCGACCGGAGTGACCTCCAATGTTTCGAACAACGGGACAAGCCTGGCGGGCAACTGATTCTTTTCCTGAAGTTCAGTGGTCGCCTGGTGTATCTGCTGACTCCACCAATTGCAGTCCAGCGCAAGCAGACTGCTGCCCAACCGGGGATTGTCCATTAGCGATTGTCCCCTGGCACTGGCCAGACGCTGTCTGGGCGGCGGCAAAGAATCTCCTTTCAAAGGGCCCGACTGCAGCAGTTCCGTAACACGAATGCCGGAAGGCAAGTCCAGAGCGGACAAACGCGCGCCGTCCAGTTCGATCAGGTCAAAAGCTGGACGGGACGGCTCACCGAACGCGGCGTAATGCGTGGCCATCTCGTGCTCCACGAGAAGCTGCTGCAGGGCCTTACCAAATTGCTGCGGCTGCTCAAACTCGAACAGCGCAAAATTCGGATCATAGAAGTGATAGGTGCTGCGCTCACCTTTAAAGGTTTTGGCCACCAACATGGCGTGGTTATCGGAGTTGAGCATCAGGGTAGTGTCGGATGTTTTGGCCGCCAGCAGCCCTACGACCTGCTCCAGGCTTGAGCGGTCCAGCCCCATGCCTACTTCGTTGAGCTGTAGGCCTCCCATTTCTTCCAGAGCGTTTAAAAATACGCTTGAGTCATGCCCCTCGGGCTCGATAACACCCAGGTAGAATCGCTCTCGCAACGTATTGGCGGCCTGGGGTCCTTCCGCCAGCGCCGCTGCCATTGCCAATGCCAGCGGGTAGCATCGTCCCCCTACGCTATCGCCTGGAGTGCGAAGCAACAGATCCTGGGGAACGAGTTTCACTGCGGACGCCTCGATATCGTCCAGAACAATGCCCACTCGCTCAACAACACGGTCACGGTGTTCAAGCTTTGCCAGGTGCCGGATTCGAGCGACCTGCTGGCCCCATTGGCGCAAGGTCAACGGCTGCTCGAGCGCGTTTTTCTTGAGTGTCAGTGCTTTTTCGGAGAACGCTGGCCCCTCATTTTGAGGGTTTGCCATTCCCTCAAGGAAAGCCGGTGTCTTGCGCCTGAATAGTTCTCGCTCCAGAACCGCATAGCGGCCAGACACGCCGAGCTCGGAGACCGTGTTGGCCAGATTGCTTAACTCGGCATTCACAGTTTCGAAGTTGCGGTTATCCAGTGCTTGCACCCCTAGCAGTGCGCCAAGCAACAGCCGTTGTCGGGGACTCAATTGCCCGCTGTGAAATGAATCTTTAGCGATTCGCATCAGCACTTCGTCAAGGGACAAGTTGCGAGTCGTCGAATCGCTCTGTGAAGCGGGTGGTAATGCCCTGATATCCTGAGCGAGGATCAATTGCCGGTCATCAAAGCTCAATGGCAATGCTTTTTTAAAGGTCACCGAGCCCGTGTGCTGCTCGTTCATTGCCGTCAGGAAGGGCTCTCCAAGTTCGTCGGCCAGACGTTGCAACAGCTCAGTCAACAAGACATAACGCCCTTCAACCACCGGCCAGCCTTCTTCGAAATCAATTGTCTGATGTTTTAGCAGTTGCGCCAGATTGCCTGCGAAACGTGTTTTGAATTGACCCTCCTCCCAGCGCGCTTGCTCATTTTTCAACCATTGAGCCGTGTTGTTCTCGTTTTCTTTCCATGAGTGATCCAACTCCTCCTCGGTTGCGCGGTTAACGGTCGCTTTGGCGACAATAGCGACGTCCGCCCGCCAGGTTTCAAACGCTCGAGGGGTGAAGTGCGTCCTGGCGTAACTCGCAATACCTTCCCGCATCGCGCCAGGCCCTGTCAGGTAGATCGTTGCGTCGCTCTGGGGGCGAATACCATCGCTGTAATAGGACGATGCAGCGCTAGTCAGAGGGATGAGGGCGATCCTGGTTTCCTCCGACAATTCGTGCACGGGACCAAATTTACTCTCGATCACCTCCGTCGCAATGCCGATCATGCTATCGACGTCAGTCATTGCAACTTGTCTCTCGATAGCCAGCCGAGCCACAGCATCGACCACTTCATAGTTAAGTATGAATCGGTCGATCACCGAATCGAGCATCTCCGACCCGGCGTGGGCCATCATAAATGCATTACTCAATCCGCCTTGGTCGACGACCGCCCGCATCCCGTTCGGACGGACAAGACGTTCTGTCGGCAGACGAAAAACACTACTCAAGGCTGGACGACTTTTGGCAAATAATTCCAGCCTCGTGCGATGCTCCGAAGAGAGGTAGTCAACCTGGTTGGTGTACTTGCTACGTACAGCCTGACGGCCTGGCATCCACTCGGGATTTTCATCAAGCAATAATTGCAGCACCCCCAATCGCTCATCGGTGCCAAATTGGCTGATGTCCACGCCGCCGAGGTTTTCCAGAAGAGGTGGCAAGTTGTCGACATCCGCGTAACTTCCACCTTCAGCCATCAAGGCCTCGACGCGCACAACATCGGACGCAGCCGCAAGGTTTCCACGCAGGCTGATTTCTCGTTCGTAGATAGCCTGTAAACGGCGCGGCGTTAGCTCCGCCGCCAGATCGCGAAGCTCAACGCCCCCCTCGCCCAGTACAGCGATACTGCGAATGTTTTTTTTCTTCAAGGCTTTCAAGTGCGCTTCGTTCTGGCCATAACCGCGAACGAGAAGATCAACCCTTGCATCATCGGCTTCTACCCCAAGTTCTACAGCGTCGGTGATATGCGCAAACATTTGTTGCTTGAGGACGATGGCTCGCTCTTCGTACTTATCGCCAAGCTCGATAGCTGTCTTGCTGAGCTGTCCACCGCTGTGCATAGCGTCGGCCTTGGCAGCCTGGACAATGATCCGATTGGTTTCATGCGCCAGTAGCGCATCGCTGTCGTACCAGAGTTTGACGGTGTAACCATGCCCGTGCATAACCTGCTTCCAGACATTGATGTAGTCGCGCTGAATATCCCCGATGCCGCCGCCGAGCCAGACGAAGTGCAGGTTTTTCGGTACTTCAGTCGGCGTGACAGTCAGCTGTTCGATACTGTTGGACAGACGCTCATGGAACCCCTCAACTCTGTCTAGAATCTCAGTCAGGCCGGGAACGTGACCTTCATCCGGCGCGTTTAACGGCTCCGACTCTGCCGCACGTCGACGCCTCTGCGTGGGTTTGACAAAGGACTTCAGTGCGTGACGCAGTAAACCGAGCGGCACCAGCATCCGGGGGAAATCGAGCAGCCCGATACAACCGAAGTAATACCGAAACACGGCATCATAATCCTCTGATCCTTTATATTCCTGTAACGCCTGCTCAAGGTCAGACAGTTTAAATAAATCAATAAAATTGACGTAGCCGTTCACACGAACAGCAGCTTGCTCACCCATAGAAATACTTCCTTGTAAAAATAAAAGGGGGTTACCCACCAAGACGGATAAACGCATCCGACTTTAAAACAATACTAACCAAACTGATTTTCAGCCTCAAACAAGAAAACAAACAATTGATGACCAACCGAAAATCCAGAGCATTAAAACAGTCAAAAACAACAGACAAAAGATAAGCAAAACAATACCAAGCACAGTCCATCGACGATTGCGAACCTGAATTAATATTTAAACCAGCGCTGAAGACTCTGAAATTGACGATGTTCTTATCAACCTATTTAGCGGTTCAATGCTGCATCTGGCAAAGCAGCAGATAACACAGACCCTGTTTAAGTCGCCGCACTCAAAAAACACCAAGCGATAAAAACAACAACCTCAATCGAACAGCCAATCAATTAATTACACTTAAGCTAGAAAAACAAATGTAACTTTTATCTTTGACAGAAACGGCTATTAACAAACTGCGCACGACCTTGAACCAAACGGCCTGCGTCGGTTGCTTCAGAACATAATGAGCCGGATAGTGAATTGCCTGATGCGCCCGCAAAAACGTTCCAGACGCACCCGGTTAATGTACGGCGGGTATCCGAGCATCTTTCTGTGGATGCACGGTGAAAAATCCTACGCATCGAAGGGGGGATTGCGGCCAGCAGATCTGGCCGCCATGGCTTACCCGGCTGGCTTGTCGCCGTACCAGCGAGGCGTATACACCCACTTGCCACCCTCGGCACGCGGGAACTCGCAGGTGGTGGAAGAGCCGATCAGCACCATGGTGCGCATATCCACCTGATCCGGGGTCAGCTGCCCCAAAGTGATAACGCGCAAAGTCTGGCCCGGGCGGCCAATGTCGCGACCCAGCACCACCGGCGTTTCAGCGGTGCGGTGTTGCGCGACGATCTCCAGTGCCCGGCCCAGTTGCCAAGGGCGCGACCGCGAGATCGGGTTGTAGAACGCCAGCGCCAGGTCGGCCTGAGACGCCAAATCCAGACGCTTCTCGATAATTGCCCAAGGCTTGAGGTTGTCCGACAGCGACATCACACAGAAATCATGGCCCAACGGAGCACCGGCCTGAGCCGCCGTTGCCAGGGACGCGGAGACACCCGGAAGAATCTCCAGATCGACGCTGTGCCATGCGGGCTCACTCGACTCGTGCAACGCCTCGAGTACCGCCGCCGCCATGGCGAACACGCCCGGATCCCCGGACGAAACCACCACCACCGACCGCCCTTGGGCCGCCAGTTCAAAGGCGTGGCGGGCACGCTGCATTTCTTCGCGATTGTCGGTGCAGTGCAACACCTGATCGTCGCGAAATGGCCCGGCCATACGTACGTAGGTTTCATAACCGAGCACGTCATTAGCGCGCGCCAGTTCGGCCTTGACCGCCGGCACCATCAGTTCGGCAGCGCCAGGGCCCAGGCCGATCACGGCCAACCGACCGCGCGCACGACCGATCTGCGCAAGTTCCAGTGGCTGACTGGCCACTGCGATGGCGATCCCGCTATCCGCCGTCACGACGGTAGCGTGCGGTACGGTGTGGCGGGCCAACTCGCTGACGCCGCTGACCGACGCAAACCGCAGTGGCACGCCCAGCTCAAGCGCCGCTTCGCGCAACGCAGGGTTGGCCATGTCCAAGTCGCTGGCCAACAGGCACGCCAGCGATTGCACAGCGATTTTCGCCTGATGCAAAGCCATTCGAACGGCGCTCGGCAGGTCCGCCACCTCGGCGCTCACCGCCACCAGCACGCTGCGCGGGTAGATCATCAATTCATTGGCCGCAGGCGTGCGCTCGGCACTGCCGACATGAATCGACAACCGAGCCTGGGGATCTTCCGGTAACTGTGCCTGATCAAGCCACGGCGCAGCCCCTTCAACGCGCACGCTTTGACCTGCGAGCAAATCCGAGACGAAGCGCTTGCCCAGTTCCAGATCACCCAGGGCATAACCGCTCGGTGGATTGAGCAGACAAGTGCCGAAGCGCAATTCACCGCTGGTGGTGATCGCCGCCGCGACGTCAAGGCCGGCGGCGATCTCGCGCGCCATGACGTTCACCCCGCCGAGGCCTCCGAGCAACGGCACCACCGCGCTGCCGTCCTCAGCCACGGCCAGCACCGGCGGTTCGGCGCCTTTTTCCAGCAGCAACGGCGCCAGAGTGCGAATTACGATCCCTGCCGCGCACAGGGCGATGATCGGCGTGTCCTGTTGATAAAGCTCACGCAGGGTCGCGCCGAACTCGTGATAAACACGATCCGCGCCTTCGACCCGTTCGGCCAGTCCATGGATCAGCGCGCCGGGGTATAGCCGTGCAATCTTGCGTGCGGTCGCGAGGCTGCCATTACCGAGAATGACAATCGCCGGAGTGGAATGGGCCATCAGCCTTGCCACCTTTCACCGGGAACGATGATCAGCGAGAAATACGGCGAGGACATCGGCTCGACCTGATCCAGCGGTACGATCTTCTGATTAGCCATGGTCGCGCGCTCCACGTACAGCGCACGCTGCGCCAGACCGAGCTCTTCCAGCACCTGGCGGACCTTGGGAAAGTTGCGCCCCAGTTTCATGATCACCGCCGCATCGGCGTCGGCCAGTCGCCGTTTGAGGTCGTCGTGAGGCAACACACCCGACAACACCGACAGGCTCTGATTGCGATACACCAGCGGCGCACCGAGTACCGACGCGCCACCGAGCATCGAGCAGACACCCGGCACGACTTCAGCTTCGTAGCGCTCGGCCAGACGATCGTGCAGGTACATGTAAGAGCCGTAGAAGAACGGATCGCCTTCGCAGATCACCGCCACGTCACGGCCCGCATCCAGATGCGCAGCGAGTTCTTCGCCGGCCGCATCGTAGAAATCGCTGATCACTTGTTCGTACGACAACGGTGCTGGCAACGCTTCGGTGGTCACCGGGTAAACCAGCGGCAACAGGGTCTGTGCATCCTGCAGATGCGCTTCGATGATGCCGAACGCATTGCCCTTCTTGCCCTTGGCGACGAAGTACGCCACCACCGGCGATTCACGCAGCAGGCGCAAGGCTTTGACGGTAATCAGTTCCGGATCACCGGGGCCGACGCCCAGGCCAATCAAACGTCCAGGTTGCTGCATCATTCGATCTCCGTGGCGAGGGCGTTGACAGCGGCGGCGGCCATGGCGCTACCGCCCAGCCGGCCTTGCATGATGACGAAAGGCACGCCACGGCTGTCCGCCGCGAGCATCGCCTTGGATTCGGCGGCGCCGACGAAGCCCACCGGGAAGCCGAGGATCAGCGCGGGTTTCGGCGCGCCGGCATCGAGCATTTCCAACAGATAAAACAGTGCGGTCGGTGCATTGCCGATTACCACCACGCTGCCTTCCAGGTGCGGGCGCCACAGCTCCAGCGCGGCAGCGGAACGGGTGTTGCCCAGCTCACGGGCAAGCTCCGGCACGCTGTCGTCGCGCAGGGTGCAAATCACTGGGTTATTGGCCGGCAGACGCGCGCGGGTCACGCCTTCACTGACCATCCGCGCATCGCACAGAATCGGCGCACCGGCGGCCAGCGCATCACGCCCGGCCTTGCCGGCGCCTTCGGAAAACTGTAGCCCGTCGATGGCCTCGACCATGCCGCAGGCGTGGATCACCCGCACGGCGAGTTTCTCCAGATCGGCCGGAATACGCGCAAGGTTGGCCTCGGCGCGAATGATCGCGAAGGAGTTGCGATAGATCTCCTGACCGTCGCGGATGTAATCAAGCATCAAGGGCGCTCCGTGAGCGGGCGTCGAGCAAGGCTGCGACCGCTTCAATAGTAAGGTTGTGTGCGTGCAGCGTGCCGAAACCCGGCTGCGCTGCATCGCGAAGATAGAGGTCGTAGTGACCGGGGGCGACAGCCAGCAAAGTGACGGGCGCCACATGGGCGGCGGCGCAGGAACGCCGGCAGCCGGACAAATGCACTGCTTGATCGTGACGCGGCAACAGCGCGGCCAATTGCACGGCGTCGCGCTTGGTATCGGCCAGGCCTTTAGCGCAGCCAGCGGAACCGGTGCAGGCGATCAACCGTGACAAGGGCTGATCGGCCTTGCACAGCAGGCCCAGTTGTTCCAGGCGCCGAATGACTTCGGGCACCTGCTCTTTTTGAACCGTGGGCAGCAACAGACTTTGCCATGGGGTGAAACGCAGGCTCGAATCGCCGAACTCGCGCGCCAGTTGTGCCGCGCCTCTGAGCATGGCGGGGTCGAGTCGTCCCAAAGGAGGTACGGCGCCGATGTAGACATACTCGATTTCACGTTGCGGATGAGCGCCGATGTGCAGCACGTCCGGACTCGGTGAACGCTGCCAATCGGAAATCGACTTCAAGCGCACCTGCTCGGCCAGGCGAGCAAGAAACTCTGCGAGCGGGTATTCGGCCAGCAAATGACGCATCCGTGTTTGATCGGGACGCGCCAGGTCGAGAAACAACTCCAGCACCGCAACCACCAGCGCGTGCCCCTGCTCGAGTGAAACCGCGCCTGCGGGCCTGTCCGTGGGGCAACCCGCCAGTCCGAATGCCAGCAACTGTTCGCCCTCTTGCTCAGCAGCAGACAACCACAAATCATGCGGGTGTTCGAGCATCGCCAACGCCTCGCCGCCATCCAGTTGCACGGCAAACTTGGCACTGAGTTCGTGGAAACGTTCGTGGCTTTGCAGGGTGGCGAGGATCTGCTGCGCGAGCGCACGCGTGTCGAAGAGCATGTGCCGATCAATCCCGGCGGCCGGGCTGAGCATCAAATTGCGCACATCGTCACCCGCTGCGGTGCTCGGGCCCAACCCTGCAGCGAGCAGGCTGTCGATGAGTGCCGTCTGCTCACTGCCAATCCCGCGAATCTGCAGGTTGGCGCGGTTGGTCGCCTCGATCACGCCCCCGGCAAACCGTTCGGCTGCGCTGGCCACCGCTTCAGCCTGGGCAGCGTTGATCGAGCCGCCGGTCAATTTGATCCGACAGATGCCGCCATCCAGCGCCGGGACGATGCGCAGCAACCCCGGGCAGGCCGAGGGGCGTAAGGCGGTGGACATCGGGCGTTCGTTCAAAGGGGCGACCGGCAGTGTGGGAAAGGCGCTTCGCGGGCGAAGGCGCGGTATTATGCCTGCTTTGTCCGACGGCATGAAAAGCCTGCCCGTCGGAACCCCCCCTTTAAGGCATTTTTTTGAGGACTGCAGATGTCGCCCTGGCTGACAGTAGTAGGTATCGGTGAAGACGGCTTCAAGGGCCTGGGCAAGAATGCCCGCCATGCCCTGCTGGGCGCTTCGCGGATCTTCGGCGGCCAGCGGCAACTGGATTTGTTGCCCGTGTGCATTCGCGGCGAACGCCAGCCCTGGCCCAGTCCGTTTACCCTCGAGCCGGTACTGGCGCTGCGTGGCGAGCCGGTGTGTGTGCTGGCCAGCGGCGATCCGATGTTCTTCGGCGTCGGTGCCAGCCTGGCGCGGCAACTGCCCGCCACAGAAATGCTGATCCTGCCCGCCCCCTCTTCCGTATCGCTGGCAGCCGCTCGCCTGGGCTGGCCGTTGCAGGATGCGGTGACGCTGTCGGTGGTCGCCCGCCCCGTCGCCGCGCTCAACGCCCATGTGTTCAGTGGTGTGCGTTTGCTGGTGCTGAGCAACGACGGCCAGAGTCCGGCGGCCATCGCGGCGCTACTGCGTGAGCGCGGTTTCGGACCGAGTCGCCTCACCGTGTTGGAACATCTGGGCGGTGAAACCGAACGACGCATCGAGGGCGTCGCCAACGACTGGAGCGACCCGGTGATCGCCGATCTGAACCTGATCGCCATTGAATGCATTGCTGAACCGAACACACCGCGCTTGTCCCGATTGGCCGGCCTGCCAGACTCCGCTTTCCAGCACGACGGCCAACTAACTAAACGCGATGTACGCGCCATCACCCTTGCGCGCCTCGCCCCGGTCCCCG
Organism: Pseudomonas sp. GM18; assembly: GCF_000282195.1. Taxonomy (GTDB): domain Bacteria; phylum Pseudomonadota; class Gammaproteobacteria; order Pseudomonadales; family Pseudomonadaceae; genus Aquipseudomonas. Next base: position 49,378 of record NZ_AKJT01000037.1, on the reverse strand, counting down.
GCGAACTGCTGTGGGACGTCGGCGCCGGCAGCGGTTCGATCGGCATCGAATGGATGCGCGCTCACCCGAGTTGCCGGGCGCTGGCCATCGAAGCGGATGAGGGACGGCAGTCGTTGATCGAACACAACCGCGATGCCCTGGGCGTGCCCGGCCTGCAACTGATTCGCGGCAGTGCTCCGCAAGCCCTGAGCGGGCTCGAACGCCCGGACGCGATATTTATCGGTGGTGGCGTCACTCGCGAAGGCGTGCTCGACACTTGCTGGGCCCAGCTCAAACCCGGTGGCCGGTTGATCGCCAACGCCGTGACCCTGCAAAGCGAAGTGACCTTGATGGCCTGGCGTGAACGGCATGGCGGTGAGCTGACCCGCATTCACGTCGCCCAGGCGCAACCGTTGGGCGAGTTCGATACCTGGCGTCAGGCGCTGCCGATTACCTTGCTGGATGTGACGAAACCCCTCGATGCGTGACGAAACCGCCGAACAACCCGCCCCGCTGCGCAGCGGCCTGACCACCGGCAGCTGCGCCACCGCCACCAGCCTCGCAGCCGCCCGCCTGCTGCTCGGCGGCGTGGAAGCGGACGCCGTCGAAATCATTCTGCCCAAAGGCAAACGGGTGCAGATGCGCCTGGAATTCTGTCGGCTGACGGACGACGGTGCCGAAGCCGGAACGATCAAGGACGCCGGCGACGACCCCGACGTGACCCACGGCGCCCTGCTGTTTTCCCAGGTGCGCCTGCACAGCGAACCGGGCATCCGCTTCAGCGCCGGCCGTGGTGTCGGCACCGTCACCCGGCCCGGGCTGGTGCTGAACGTCGGCGAACCGGCGATCAACCCGGTGCCGCGCAAGATGATCACTGATCACCTGACGTTGCTGGCCGAGGAACTGAATTACCAGGGCGGCTTCGAGGTCACGGTAAACGTCGAGGACGGCGAAGCCCTGGCGCTGAAAACCATGAACCCACGGCTGGGCATTCTCGGCGGCTTGTCGATCCTCGGCACCAGCGGCATCGTCCGGCCATTCTCCTGCGCCGCCTACATCGCCTCGATCCACCAGGGCATCGACGTCGCCAAAACCAATGGCTACCTGCACATCGCCGCGTGCACTGGCAACGCCAGCGAAGACACCATGCGCCGGGTCTACGACTTGCCGGAAATCGCCCTGATCGAAATGGGCGACTTCGTCGGTGCGGTACTCAAGCACTTGCGCAAAGTGCCTGTGGATAAACTCAGCCTGTGCGGCGGCTTCGGCAAGATCAGCAAACTGGCGGCCGGGCACATGGATTTGCACAGTCGGCATTCAAGCATCGACCTGCCGCAACTGGCCGAATGGGCCGCGGCGGTCGGTGCCGATGCGGCGTTGCAACAGGCGATCCGCGACGCCAATACCAGTCAGCAAGCCTTGGCCATGGCCAGCGCCGCCGGGATCGCCCTCGGCGACGCGGTGTGTCAGCACGCCCTCGACTTTGCCCGCAGCGTGGTGCCGGCGCAGGTTCAGGTCGAAGTGTTCGCCATCGATCGCCAGGGCGGGATCGTCGGCCACGCGGGAGTTTTTCAATGAAGCGTGTGTTGTTGCTTGGCGGCGTCACTGAGGCCCTGGCCATCGCCCGAACCCTGGGCCCGGAGCACATCTATAGCCTGGCCGGTGTCGGTCGGGTGCCGACCGATCTGAACTGCCAGGTCCGCGTTGGCGGCTATGGCGGCGCCGAAGGTCTGGCGCAGTTCATTCGTGACGAAGGCATTGACCTGCTGCTGGATGCGACCCACCCCTACGCGGCCCGCATCAGCCACAACGCCGCCACCGCCGCGAAGTTGAGCGGCATTGCCTGCTGGGCCTTGCGCCGTCCGGCCTGGCAGCCACAAGCCACAGATGACTGGCGCGAAGTCAGCGACTGGGGCGAGCTGATCGAAGCGCTGAAACCCTTTCGCCGACCGCTGTTCACCCTCGGTCGCGAGCCATTGCAGCACCTGCACGAAATCCCGCCGGAGCAATTCTGGACGTTGCGTGCACTGGACGTTTATCCGGGCAACGAGCGCTGCGAAGTGATCGGCGCGCGTGGGCCGTTTCTGATCGAGGACGAACACGCGTTGTTCGAGCGACGGCGGATCGACGTGCTGATCAGCAAGAACAGCGGCAGCACCGCCACCGAGCCGAAACTGGAAGTGGCGCGGGAACGTGGAGTGCCAGTGTTGGTGTTGAAGCGGCCGGTGTTGCCGGGGGTTGAGCGGGAGTTTTGGTCTGTGACTGAGGTTTTAGCGGCCCTCACACAAAACCTGTAGCAGAAAATGTGCACCCCCCTACATATCCATCGGACCTAACGCACAACATCATCCAAATCGACTGACTTGTGGGCTCACAACCCAACCCTCATATTTCAAGCCCCACCCATGTAACGGGGAATGGCGGATGACTGAAAAATTCACTCGCTTCGATATCACTGAGTTTCTCCTGACGCCTGCCGATATGTGGCACTACATCAAGGCCTGCGAAGAGGAAGACTCAGGCGATGGAAGCTTCAATCGTGTAGCGCTCAGAGATGTCAAACACACAATCCGGGCAAGAATCCAAAGTGACCCTCAATTCGCGCAAGCATTAAGAGTCGAAGTCGCTACACTCTTTCAAAACGGCGAGGCTGAGCTTGCGCGCCGGCTGCTCGGTATGCTGACTGACGCGCTGCGACACCACACCGCACGCGGTCTTTTTACTTATCGCCCCTGATCAGGCTAAATAGCCGCGCCTGATCGCCCACTCAAACGGATCTGTCCCATGTCCCGACAACGGCTCGCATTTGCCTGGATCGCCTGCTTTGCAGTGCTGTTCAACATGCTCGCCATGCCGATGTCCGGAGCGATGGCCCAAACGGCGAAATCACCTGCCGAGCAGTTGTTGTGGGGCAGCTTCTGCTCTTCCAGCGGCACGAAGCTGGTGGCGATTTCCCTGGGCGACATCGAACAGAAAACGCCGCAGAACGACGATCATTCCAACATGCAGCATTGCTGGTGTTGCTCGGGCTCCGCGCCGTTGGTGGCGTTGCCGGGGCATGCGCCGCAATTGTATTACGCACGATTCGACGCCAATCGAAGCGTGCCGCCTGCCACGCTCGACACACCGACACCGCGCCAGCAATGGCCCAGTCTCAACCCCCGCGCGTCCCCTCTGGTGTGATTCCTTCTCGCAATTGACCTGCGTTTTGAATCGTTCTGGAGAACTGCCATGTTGAACAAACTCATCGTCCTGGCTGTGTTGCTGCTGCCTGCCTGTTTTGCCAATGCCCACGAGTACAAGGTTGGCGAACTTGAGATCGCCCATCCGTGGTCGCAGGAGCTGCCGCCCAATGCGCCCACCGTCGCGGCGTATTTCGTGATTCACAACAAGGGCAAAACCGCTGACCGACTGCTCAGCGTCGGATCGCCGATATCCGGCAAGGCCGAGCTGCACGAACATGTAATGCAAAACGACCTGATGAAAATGCAGCAAGTGCCCAGCGTCGAGATTCCGGCTGGCGGCGAAGTTACCTTCGCGCCGATGGCGTACCACGTGATGCTGCTGGAGTTGAAAGACCGCAGCCAGTTGAGCGACGGCAAGCGCTTCCCGCTGACGATGCACTTCGAGAAGTCCGGCGATGTGACGGTCGAGGTCTCGGTGCAGAAAAAGGCACCGGACGGCATGCAAGAGCACATGCACGCCCAGTAATCGCCCCCGTTGAAAACGCCTATGCGCCCGCATAGCGCCAGGCCATCCGTGCACCGCCGTCAGCCAATGAGCCTGACCCGCGGCAGCTGGATCAGCCTGTTCGCCATGCTGATGATCTTTATCGGCCCGCTGATTTCTCAGTCGATGCCGATGGATTCGCGCGCGCCTGCTTCTACAAACATGTCCATGAACATGTCGATGGACATGAGCATGGACATGTCGGCGATGGAGCATGCCGACCACGACGCACAACCCGCCGCCGAACACTGCCGGCCGACAGCCGAGCATCACGCGCTGTGGGAAAAATGCGGCTATTGCAGCCTGCTGTTCAATTGCCCGGCGCTCACCAGTGGCGCTTCATTCACCGCGTTCGACACACCGCCCGCCACCACCTTCACCACACCCTCCACCCGCCTGGGCCACGCCCGGCAACCCTTCTTCCCCGGCGCCCGCACCCGCGCCCCGCCCATCGTCGCGTAAACACCCACCTCCGATCTCACACGGTTTAGAAGACAGCCGCAGGCTGCCGGCCGTGTCGTTTACGACTGTTCGATGGAAATTGTCATGTCCAGGTTTTCTGCTGACACACGTTTGGGCGCTGCCCAGGCTTTTTTTGCCCTGAACCCATCCCGCGTTCGCCTCAGGCAGGCCACCGCCGCTCTTTGCGGCTTGCTGCTGACTCCAATGGTGCTGGCTGATGAACACGCCGGCCACACCGAAGAACTGAGCCCGACGGTGATCACCGCCATCGCGCCGAGCTCGCCGCTGACCGTGGTCACCAACCCCAAGGACCCACGCCAACCGGTGCCGGCCAGCGACGGTGGCGATTATCTGAAAACCATCCCTGGCTTCGCCCTGGTGCGCAACGGCGGCACCAACGGCGATCCGGTGCTGCGCGGCATGTTCGGCTCGCGCCTGAATATCCTCACCAACGGCGGCATGATGCTCGGCGCCTGCCCCGGCCGGATGGACGCGCCGACCTCGTACATTTCACCGGAAACCTACGACAAACTCACCGTGATCAAAGGCCCGCAAACCGTGCTCTGGGGCCCCGGTGCATCGGCCGGCACCATCCTGTTCGACCGAGAACCGGAAAGCTTCGGCGAACTCGGTACCCGGGTGAATGCCAGCGTATTGGCCGGCTCCAACGGCCGCTTCGACAAAGTGCTGGACGCCGCTGCCGGCGGGCCGCTGGGTTACGTGCGCGTGATCGGCAACACCGCGCATTCCGATGACTACAAGGACGGCAACAACGACACCGTGCCCTCGCGCTACGACAAGTGGAACGGTGATGTAGCGCTCGGCTGGACCCCGAACGCCGATACCCTGCTGGAACTGACCGCCGGCAAGGGCGACGGCGAAGCCCGTTACGCCGGGCGCGGCATGGACGGTTCGCAGTTCTTGCGCGAAAGCCTCGGCCTGCGCTTCGAGCAGTCGAACATCGGTGAGGTGCTGGATAAGGTCGAGGCGCAGGTCTACTACAACTACGCCGACCACGTGATGGACAACTACACCCTGCGCACGCCGTCTGGCACCGGGATGATGGCCGGCCCGATGGCTTCCAACGTCGACCGCCGGACCCTCGGTGCGCGGATTAAAGCCACTTGGCGCTGGGCCGATGTGCAGCTGATCAGTGGCCTGGATGCGCAGACCAACGAGCACCGCCGACGCAGCGCCATGGGCGTCGACACCTACAAGGATGTGCCCCGCGAAAAAGACGCCGACTTCCACAACTACGGCGTGTTCAGCGAACTGACCTGGTACGCCGCCGACAGTGATCGACTGATCACCGGCGCACGACTGGACCGCGCTTCGGCCAAGGATTATCGGCAGACCATCGGCTCCGGGATGATGGCCCGCCCCAACCCGACCGCCGATGACACCCGCGCCGACACACTGCCCAGCGGTTTCGTGCGTTACGAGCATGACCTGGCCGACAGCCCGACCACGCTGTATGCGGGCCTCGGCCATGCCCAGCGTTTCCCGGATTACTGGGAGCTGTTTTCACCCAAGTCCGGCCCTGCCGGTTCGGTGAATGCGTTCGACTCGATCAAGCCGGAAAAAACCACCCAGCTCGACTTCGGCCTGCAATACAAGACCGCAGACCTCGAAGCCTGGGCCTCGGGTTACGTCGGGCAGGTGCGTGACTACATCCTGTTCAACTACACGCCGGGAATGATGGGCATGACCTCGCAAGCCGAGAACATCGACGCGCGAATCATGGGCGGCGAACTCGGTGCGGCCTACAAGCTGACGACCAACTGGAAAGCCGACGCGACCCTGGCCTACGCCTGGGGCAAGAACAGCAGCGACGGCACTGCCCTGCCGCAGATGCCACCGCTGGATGCGCGTTTCGGCCTGACCTACAGCGCAGACAACTGGAGCGCCGGCGCCTTGTGGCGGGTGGTCGCGACGCAGAACCGCATCGACCAGAACAAGGGCAACGTGGTCGGCAAAGACTTCGACAAGAGCTCGGGTTTTGGCGTGTTCTCGCTTAACGGCGCATACCGGATCAATAAGAACTGGAAGGTCAGCAGCGGCGTCGACAACTTGTTTGGCAAGGCCTACGCCGAACACTTGAACCTTGCCGGCAACGCCGGTTTCGGCTTCCCGGCCAATGATCCGCAAGCCATCAACGAACCGGGGCGCACGCTCTGGACCAAGGTCGACATGAGTTTCTAAGAGCATCGTCGGAACGCCGCCCGGAGCAAGCCCGCTCCCACAGGTTCAACACCGTCCATGTGGGAGCGGGCTTGCCCGCGATCGGTTGCGCAGCAACCGCAACAAACAACTAAAAGATCCAAGCCTAGCGGAGCACTCGAAATGAAACAGCCCAAACCGAACTTCTACAACCTGGCCTGGCGCTGGCATTTCTATGCCGGCCTGTTCGTCGCGCCATTCATGGTGATGCTGGCCCTGACCGGCATCGTTTACCTGTTCAAACCACAACTCGATCCATTGATGTACGGCAGCCTGATGAACATCCCGGCCGGTCATCACACCGTGGCCGCCGACGACCTGCTCAAACGGGTGAAAGAAGCGTATCCACAAGCCCGGATCAAACAATACCTGCCGCCGGTCAACGCCGAACGCAGCGCGCAATTTGTGGTGATCAATGAAGGTCATGAACTGAACGTGTTCATCGATCCGTACCACGGCGACATCCTCGGCGAGCAGGATGCGAAGAACAATCTGCAGGCGCTCGCACGCTCGATTCACGGCGAGTTGATGATCGGCACCGTCGGAGATCGGCTGGTGGAGCTGGCCGCCGGTTGGGGTGTGGTGTTGGTGGTCTCCGGCGTTTTTCTGTGGTGGCCGCGTGGCCAGAGCGCCGGCATTCTCTGGCCGCGCTTGAACAGTCGCGGCCGCGTGCTGTGGCGTGACCTGCACGCGGTAACCGGGTTCTGGGGCGCGGCCTTGTTGCTGGTGATGCTGCTCAGCGGCATGACCTGGACCGGCTTCTGGGGCAAGCAATACGCCGACCTCTGGAACCGCTTTCCGGTCGCCATGTGGAATGACGTGCCCAAATCCGACGTCGAGGCCCGCAGCCTCAACAGCGCCACGCGCCAGACCGTGCCGTGGGCCATGGAAAACACGCCGATGCCAATGTCCGGCGACCACACCGAACACATGGCTCACACCGGCACGCAGGCCGGTCCGGCAGCGCCGACCATCAGCCTGCAAGACGTGCAAAACATTGCCGTGCAGCGCAAGGTCGAGCCCGGCTACAGCATCACCTTCCCCACCACCGCCACCGGTGTGTTCACCATCGCGGTGTTCGCCGACGACCCGCGCAACGACGCCACCCTGCACGTCGACCAATACACCGGCGACGTCCTCGCCGACGTGCGCTGGCAGCAATACAGCAACGTCGCCCGGGCCACGGAAGTCGGCGTGATGCTGCACGAAGGCAAGATGTTCGGCCCGTTCAATCAGATCATCGTGCTGCTGATCTGCCTGATGATTCTGCTCAGTGCTGTCAGCGGCGTGGTGATCTGGTGGAAGCGCCGGCCACAGGGCAAGTTCGGTGTGCCGCCGTTGCGTCACGACCTGCCGAAATGGAAAACCGCGATGGTCATCATGTTCGCCCTGGCGGTGATGTTTCCGTTGGTGGGGGCTTCGCTGGTTGTCGTGTGGGTATTGGATCGGGTGCTGCTGTCGCGCTTGGGCCGGCAAACTGAATCCACCTCACCTTCATTATGAAAACAGGCGAGATACGCGTACGCGCAAAGCCAATACAATGACGGCCGCGATCTTTCTTCGTCACCGCCGATTGATCGTTCCCACGCTCTGCGTGGGAATGCAGCCCGGGACGCTCCGCGTCCCCAAAGCGGACGCAGAGCGTCCATTGTGGCGTTCCCACGCAGAGCGTGGGAACGATCGTTGGGAATGAAATGACTTCGCTGAACATCACCAACCTCGCCTGGACACCCCTGGGCCACGGCCACTGCCATCACCAGTTCCAGCTGCGTGACGCTTCCTTACACGTGGCCGCGGGTGAGTTCGTCGGGTTAATCGGCCCCAACGGCAGCGGCAAGACCAGCCTGCTGCGGTGTGCCTATCGCTTCAGTAAACCGGAACATGGCGAGGTAAAACTCGACCATCACAACGTCTGGAAGCAATCCTCACGCTGGTGCGCGCAACGCATTGCGGTGGTGTTGCAGGAATTCCCCGATGCCTTCGGCCTGACCGTCGAGGAAGTGGTCGCCATGGGCCGCACGCCGCACAAAGGCCTGTTCGACGGCGACACGCTTGAAGACCGAAAGCTCGCGACCCAAGCCCTCGAATCAGTCGGACTCAAAGGCTTCGAAGACCACGCCTTCGCCACCCTGTCCGGCGGTGAAAAACAGCGCGTGATCCTCGCCCGCGCCCTGGCCCAGCAACCGCAATTGCTGATCCTCGACGAGCCGACCAACCACCTCGACCCGCGCTATCAACTGGAACTGCTGCAGCTCGTCAAACGCCTGCAGATCGGCACGCTGGCGAGCATCCACGACCTCAATCTGGCGGCGGCCTTCTGTGATCGGCTGTACGTGATCCATCACGGTCGCATCATTGCCGGCGGCACCCCCAAAGAAGTCCTGACCACCCACCTTCTGCACACCGTGTTCGGCGTCGACGCCCTGATCGATGACCACCCCTTGCACGGCTACCCACGAATCACCTGGATAACCCAACCATGACTTTGCGTTCCCTGCTTTGCGTCGCGTTGTTGCTGGGCAGTGCCCATGCCTTCGCCGAGGCCACGAAATACCCGCTGACGGTTCAGAGTTGCAATCGCGCAGTCACCTTCAAGCAAGCGCCGAAACACGCGGTCAGCCACGACATCAACATGACCCAGATGATGCTCGCCCTCGGTCTCAAACCCAGGATGGCCGGCTACAGCGGCGTGACCGGATGGAAATCGGTGACGCCCGAGATGCAGACCATCCTCGATGGCTTACCGGAGTTGGCGGCCAAGTACCCGTCGGTGGAAACCCTGCTCAACGCCAACGTCGATTTCTTCTTCGCCGGTTGGGATTACGGCATGCGCGTGGGCGGTGACCTCACGCCACAAACCTTGCAACCGCTGGGGATCAATGTCTATGAGTTGACCGAGTCCTGCGCGTTCGTGATGAAGCGTCCGCCGGCCAGCCTGGAAGACACCTACAACGACCTGCGCAACCTCGGCAAAATCTTCGACGTGCAGGATCGCGCCAATGCCGTGATTGCCCAGATGCAGGAGCAAGTCGCCGAGGTGCACAAGGACCTGCCGACCGACAAGCCTCGGGTATTTCTGTACGACAGCGGTGAAGACCGGGCCATGACCTCCGGGCGCCTCGGCATGCCACAAGCGCTGATCGATGCTGCCGGCGGGCGTAACATTCTCGATGACGTCGAGGCGAGCTGGACCCGGGTCAACTGGGAGAACGTGGTCGAGCGTAATCCGCAGGTCATCGTGATCGTCGATTACGGCGAGGTCACCGCCGAACAGAAGGAGCAGTTTTTGCTGAACAACCAGGCCCTGCAATCGGTGGACGCGATCAAGAACCAGCGCTTCATCGTCATTCCTTACGTGCAGGCCACGCCGGGAATCGACAACGTGCTGGCGGTCGAAACCCTGGCCAAGGGTTTCCACGGCGAATGATTGACCGTCGTTATGCCTTGTTGCTGATGGCCCTCGGCGCGCTGTTGCTGGTGTCGTGTGTGGTGTCGTTGGGCTTCGGTCCGGCGCGGGTGCCAGTGGACGTGGTGTGGCGGATTCTGCTGCACAAGGCCTTCGGTGTTGGCGAGCAGAGCTGGACAGCCGGCCAGGAACACATCGTCTGGCTGATCCGCGTGCCGCGCATGTTGCTCGGCGCACTGGTGGGCGCCGGCCTGGCGTTGATCGGCACGGTGCTGCAAGCGGTGACGCGCAATCCGCTGGCCGATCCGCACTTGTTGGGCGTGACCTCCGGCGCGACCCTCGGCGCGGTGATCGTGGTGCTGCATGTCGGTGAAATCGTCGGCCTGCTGACCTTGCCGATCGCGGCGTTTATCGGCGCGCTGCTGAGCATGTTGGTCGTGCTGATGATCGCCAATCGCAATGGGCGGCTGGACAGTGATCGGCTTCTGTTGTGCGGCGTGGCTGTGTCGTTCGTGATGATGGCGATTGCCAATTTGCTGCTGTTCCTCGGCGATCACCGGGCAAGTTCGGCGGTGATGTTCTGGATGCTTGGCGGGCTCGGGCTGGCGCGTTGGGAGTTGCTTGCGGTGCCGGCCGCCAGTGTCTTGCTGGGGCTGGTTTTGCTGTTGGGCATGGCCCGACCGTTGAATGCGTTGATGGCCGGCGAACAGACCGCCGTGACCCTGGGCCTCAATGCCCGCACCGTGCGCTTGCGGGTGTTTTTGATTGCCTCGCTGATGACCGGGGTGTTGGTGTCGATCAGTGGCTCGATTGGTTTCGTCGGGCTGATGGTGCCGCACATTGCCCGTCGATTGGTCGGGGCCGAACACCGACGATTGTTGCCGGTGTGCGTATTACTGGGCAGTGTGTTTCTGGTGTGGGTCGATGTCGCCGCGCGCACGCTGATCGCCCCCGAAGACTTGCCAATTGGCGTGGCCACGGCGGCGATTGGCGGGTTGTTTTTCATCGGCCTCATGCGCAAGCGTTGACCGGGTGCTATGTAGTCAGGCTCCTGAAACGGTTATAACTCATCCCGGGGGTATTGGACGGATACATCGGGAACCTGCTGGCGTATGACTTTCCAATCGGTTCCCAGTTGCCCGGCCTGGCGCCAATAACCGGCAGCCTTCAACACTTCTAAATGGCTGTTGTTAGCCAGCCTGGAAATGAACGCCTCGAACGACAACACGGTGGTCCATCGGTCATTGGGGGGTTGCACCAGTTTTACTTTAAGCAATGCTTGTTCCGCTATCGAATAGGTCGGTACGTACTTCAACAATGCACCGTCGCGTGTCGAGTAGTAGAAAGCCGTAATATCGAAGCCTTTGTTTTTCAAGGCCTGGGTGTGCGAATGAATCGACTCGGGAGAAGCGAAGTTCGCATTGTCAGCGTCATCAGATTGAACAATCTGATGACTGGCCATCCATTTGCAGCCGTCAGGCAAGTGCAGCAATCTAGTGCCTGGTGCAGCTGAAACGTCGCTTGCCGTGCGGAAGATCAGCCTGATGGCTTCATCGGGATGACCCGTGCCAGCGAGGGGTTCCATGCCAACGTATGAGTAAGTATCGGGTTTGGCCAGGATTGCGCTTGTACACGCCACGCCTATATTGAATCGTGCCGCTCGAAGCTGAGCATAACGAGCTGCATCGTCGGGATGATGAAACATGGGCCCAAACGGCAGCCTGGACTTGCTGGCCCACCTTGCTTCGACGGACACAGACCGCATACCAGCAAGCCAGTCCTGACCCACCTCACCCGGTCGTGACCAGTAAGCGCTGGTCAGCAGAACCTCCAGTTTTCCCGCCGCCGCCATACGCCTGATGTAATTGGTCAGCGTGAATGTGCCACGGTTGATAGCGTCCTGGTCCCGCTGAGCTTGCGCATTGGTTGCAAACGGATTGTCCCTGATTTCAACCTGACCAAATCTGTCGAGCGTGACGCGCGGATCGAATGGGGCGAGTTCAAGACGCAGCAGGGCGCCGTCGCCACAGGAAAAATAAATCGGCCTGTATCCTTGGGGTGTACGGACGCTGTCACGCGCCAGGCTCACATCCAAGGGTGAAAAGAAGTGCCGATAGTCATCGTCCGACAGCCCCGGCGGCGTAGCGGCTGCACACATGATGAGCCCACTGTCCACGTAGCGGTAAGGCAATACTCCGGGAAAAACACGGTCATACGCCAACCGTGAGTTGCGCACACTCACGGGCAACGTCGCGAGGAAAGAACCGTCGCGAGCGTTGCGCAGGATAAATCCGAAGCCGAGTAATGAGCGACTGCCTGCCTGTTCATGTGCCAGGCGTGCGGCATCCTGCTCCTGGACGCAGATCGCACTGTAAGCCGGTTCCGTCAAAGCCCTTGGGTAACCCGTCGTGTGGGGGGTCGTCTGATAGGGCTCAAACTCCGTGACGTCACGAGCCGGGCCCCATAGGCGGCTTCCTGCAACCACTTTCAGGTATCCGGAATTGACCAGCTTTTTAACCCACGCGGTCGGCGTCAAAGTACCGGCATGGATCTGTTCCTTGATCCAGGTGGCATCCAGATCACGAGCCGGTTTCCCCAACATGCTTATCGCAATGCCCAGATCCGCGCGGATACGCTCCCAAGTGCCGATCCGGTAACGGATGATCGCTCCGTCGGGTGCAAACAGGTATTCATCGAACGCCCGCGCTCTGCGCATGAATGCGGTGTAAACAGAATCGACAGAGAGCATGTTGCGATAGAGCTCGTTGTCGACGTCCGATAACAAGATGGGTAATGCGCGTAGCACCCTTGAGCGATAACGCGCAACGATTGTGCAGTCTGTAGGAAACTGGCCGAGCTCGACTGCTGCATCCGCAAAGACCCACTTGATATCAAAGTCTTCCTGGGGAATATCGACAGGATCAGTGGCCACGTACCTTCCATCAGAGCGCAGGAGAATCTGGCCACCGAATACTCTTGCCGTACCGGCAGGCACTTGCGAGCGCGCATGCACGGCGGCGTCATCAGCCGTCAGGAACACCGGGCCGAGCGAACGACGCTGCAGGTTCTGGCTCGGCGCCCAATGAATGCCAACCAGCCCTTTCCTGTCCCAGCACACACTGGTGCGCAACACCTGCAATGAATCGTTTCTGGCGACCGTCACGACAAAATCGGTTGCGCTCAACTGCCCCTTGGCCAGATTGTTTTGAATGGCCTCCAACCCCATGTTCGGGACGTCGTTGTCGAACAGCTGGGTGTCCGGGCGGGGTACATACTTCAGCAGTGCGCCGTCCGGAGTCGACATGTAGAGAGACGCCGGAACTCTCGCCCCGATGACCGGGCGTTTTTTTGCGTTGTAGACCACGACCCATAGATCTTTCGGAACAATGAAATGCTCGGCCAACCAGCGTCGGGGGGCATCCCGCTCATGCTTGACCCGCAGGCGCGAATAGAAATAGGAGTGAGGGATGAGTGACTCGGGATAGTCATATTCCCCGGACTTTGGGGAGCGTCGGAAAAAACTACGTTCCAGGAAAAGCCTGTCTCTTGGAAAACTGACGGGGACCAGTTCGCTAGCGACATACTCTTCTTTGTCCTTGTGCTTGAGAATCAACCCGAACCAGGTCTGTCCTTCATCACGTTGTACGGTGTTTCGGGCATAACGATCGAGCGCCGCTGCGTCAGCTGACTGGAAAACCGCACCCAACGACACCCTCTCCGGTACATTCCGCTCCCAAGGGCCAGGAACGAAGTGCTCCGTGACTTTTCCCCGAGGTCGCCAGCGACCGTTGCTGATAATGACCTGCAAATCGCCGGCGACCGTCGCCTCGTTCACGAGTTGTTCCGGTTTGACCACTCCTTTTTCCAGGTCGAGGGCAAGCTTGCCGGGCGATTGGGTGGTTCCCAACTGTTTGAGCAGTGCCGACGAGCGCGGGCTGCTGTCGGGGGTGAATCGGATCAAACTGTCTTCGGCCCCCGATAGATAACCCGTCCCTCCGGTTCCGAAAGATTTGCGCAGCTCTTCGGCATTGAACATCAGCAGGCTCGTCGTCGCATCGTCGATGGACCATTTCAGCTCCGCGACCTTGACCGCATCGAGTGTCGAAAGTGCGGGGTGAGAGTAAAACAGACTGTGCAATACATGATTGTCGAAGGACAGCAGGAAAGGCGAATCGTACGGTTTTTCGGCAGGTTCAGTAACCACGTACCGTTGATCATTTCGCTTAAATATATAGCCGTAGTATCCGCGATTACGACGACGGCCTACTCGTTCGTGGGCATAACAGGCAGCGTCGTCCGCCGAAAGAAAGCTCCGACCCAATATATTTGGTCTTGATAGAGCGATTATCCATTCGTGCCCTTGTGGTTGGTCATCCATGATGGGGGTACTCCACTAGTGATCATTGAGCACCCACTGTGGCACTGAGAAATACGCCCATGGCGGTACATAGTTATTCCTCTTTGAAGTGCGCCCCAAAGGTTGGATTGGTATCCAACTTCTGGGGCGCACTTCACTTCCCTGACTGATTGCGTTCGCGTGGGCACGGCTCATCAGGCACTCAGTTCAATGTAAGCGGCGCTCTACAGTTCATCACGGCCCGGCTTCGCCTCCGATTGTACAGCCGGCGTCCAGTTCGAATTCAGACGCCCGCGACGGAGCCAATATCCATCGGTATCCAATACTTCAAGCCTGCCGACGCTGGCGAGGTATGCAGCGACTCCGTCCTTTGCTTCCTCGCTGAAAAACTCCGTTTCCTGAGGCGAGAAACTGGGGGTGAATTTGAACAGCGCCCCGCCTCGCCCGGTGAAATAGCAACAGCCGCCGGAGACCCCGCTCTTTTTCACCACGTCCCTGCTGAACCACAGGTCCGCCAGGGCCAGGTTATCCAACAGCAATCGATCCGTCGCAGCGGGGTCCTTCACGAACAGATTGAAGCGTTTGTAGAACTGATGAACCGCGATCCATTTGTAGTAAGGAGGAAATACCGGTAATGGCAAGGGCGGAAACCCGGGTACGGTAACCGGGGCAATCGGCCCGCCCGACCCTGAGTAAAACAGCGCGCTGGCAGCGAAACTGTCGATGCCGTCTTCAAGCGGCTCGACGGCAACGAACGAAGCCGTCGCCTCGTGCATCAAAACACCACCCAGATACTGCTGGCCGACGTATCCGCCAATCAGTCTTTGAGCCGAGCGAGCAGCATCATCGGCATGGGCAAATACCGGCCCGAGAGCAAACCGATTATCAGGCGCCCATCTCACCAACCCGATGCCGGTTTTGACACCCTTGGCATCCACCCTGAACGGCGACCAGAATGCGCTGCGCACCACTGCCTGCAACTCACCGTTCGCGATCACTTTGCGCAGATACTCGAACAGCGTTTCGTGCCCTGATTGCAGTACTTTCTCGTAGGCGACCGCGGCTTGTAATTGGGTCCACTCCCGTGCGCTGGCCTTGGGTTTGTATCGCAACAAGGCGCCATCGGCACAGGACACGAAAACGTTGAGAAAAGTCGTCACTGCCCCCGTGCGCACTCGGACAGCGTCCAGCCCGTACATCAGATCCCGAGGCGCGATGAAACTCTGATTCAGCTCGTGCGGCAGTTGCCCCGCCCCGGTCGACGGACACAGATAGATTCCCTCAACGCTGTATCCCAGGGGCAACAGCCCATCGGGGAATACCTTCTCGATGGCGAGACTTCCTCGCCGCCCGTCAATCGGCATCGTCGTCATATACCGCTCGGCTTTCAGCGACTTGAGTACGAACCCGAACAGCAATCCGGTTCGAGCGCCCACCGCTCGGTGGACATGCCTTACGGCGTCGTCCAATTGCGTGAAGACCGGACTGAGCGCCGGATCAGCTATGGCCGACCGATGCACTTGCGATGGGGCTCCCCCGGAATAAGCGCTCCATGCTGACAACTGTCTGACCTTGCCCCACAGTCGACTACCCTTGATCACTTGCAACCTGCCGGCTCTTGCAACCTGATTGACGTACTCACTCGGGGTTAGCGTGCCATTGCGCATTTGCAGTTCTATCGGGGTGTGCCTGCGCTGCAATTGACTGGGTGACGCCAATGACCGCGCGAGTTGCTTTTCGGCAGCACTGGCGCTGAGGGTGTAGCTGATCAGGCTGCCATCCAGTCCCAGCAAATATTCCCTGCCGGGTGATAGAGACGGCGAAAGCGCGGAGCCGCTCAGGATTGCCGACATGAAATCGGTGGAAAACATAGCGAGGTACACGTCCCGTTCGCGGTTCGACAGCGCGAAAACCGGTTCGACCTGCATTCGCGAATGGTAGCGGGCGACGACTGTGCTTCCAGCCAGAAACAACCCCTGTTCGGTCAATTCGTCCAGACGAATCCAGCTGGCGGGGAAATTCTCGACCTCGACGACCACCGGTAACGTCGCGACAAACAAGCCATCGAGCCGACGCAGCACCAGGCCGCCGTAGATCCGCTCACGCCGCGAGCCCAACTGCGTCAGCACATAGCGCACTGCGTCATCCTGCGACACAAAGACCGGGCTGAGCGCTCGCCGCTGGATCTGCGCGTAGGGCTTCCAATCCGCACCGACAATGCCCGTCTCGTCCCACAACTCGCTGGTGCGCAGCACCTTCAGCTCTGCGGCTTTGGCGATCAGTTGAATGACGTCGGCATAGGGTGGTGTGCCATTGACCAACAGCGACCTCAGTTGCTGCAAACCTTTAGCGTCGAACTGGGTTGAGGTGGCCGAGAATTGGTACCGCAACAAGGCCCCATCCAGGGTCGCGACAAAAACGCTCAGGTCTTGAAAATGCGCAAGTCGTTGTGTGCCCTCGTCGTCATAGATGGCCGCCGCCAGATCGGTCAAGGATGCAAAATGTCGGGCAAACCAGGCGTCCGCTGTCGATAACCCGTCAGGAATCCAGCTTGCCGAGTAGTAAATCGCGAGGGTGCGAAACTCGTCGATCAACACGGGCGCGCCAAAGTCGCTCGCCTGATTCAATGCACCCAGGCGTATGACAGGCAACGTTTCAGTCGCCACATACTCGTCGCGGTCCTTGTGCTTAAGAATGAACCCCCAACCTGCCGCAGCCGTGCGGTAGTCGAGCCTGGCTCGATGGCGGGCGTTCAGCACGGCTTCTTCGGCGCTGGCAAAAATCGCCCCGAGCAACGGAGGGGAAACGCCTGCGCGAATTGACTCATTACCCAGTACCGTTCCTCGCGGCCCCCACACATCATTGCCCGCTACCACACGCAATCGGCCGGTCCCGGCCAGTTCGTCGACAACGGCATCGGGCGCCAGTGTGCCGGCCTTCAGCTCCCGGTCGATCAGGGTCGAGCCATCGGCGAGTAAGGCAACTCGCTCTTGCACCTTGTTGCGGGCGGCCACTTTCGATAAGTCGGTACTGTAAACCAGCAGGCTGTCTGGCGAACCCGAGAGGTAAAAGTCGACAACGTGCGCGCTCTTGGCGAGCATCGAGCGAATGTCTTCAGTGGTGAACATTTGCGCCTGCGTCAATTGCTCTTGTTCGTCGGCACGTTCAACGGAGTTTGAGTCGGCTTGCCAGCGCGAGGCGTACAGGCCATAAAACGAATACCCCTCGAGCAGCACAATCGGTGCGCCGGTAGCGTCGAGAGGGCAGAGCCAGTCCAGGGCAAACCGTGGTTGTGCGCC
Organism: Pseudomonas sp. GM18; assembly: GCF_000282195.1. Lineage (GTDB taxonomy): Bacteria > Pseudomonadota > Gammaproteobacteria > Pseudomonadales > Pseudomonadaceae > Aquipseudomonas. The sequence continues at coordinate 31,926 of NZ_AKJT01000037.1, read as the reverse complement.
CGTAACCGGCTCGGTGGCGACGAACCGGTTGTTTCGATCCTGCAAAATCATCCCGACGAAACCTTGCTCACGTCGGCTGCCGATGTACTCATGCGCAAAACGTGCGGCATCGTCCGCCATGAGAAAAGCGGGACTCAAACGCCTCGACCGGGCGTAGGGTTGCCAGTCGGTGCCAACGTTCCCGACAACATCCCACAACGCGCTGTCCTTCAGCACCGTCAGTTCGCCGGCGGCCGCCACCTGTTTGACGTAATCCCCAGGCTTGAGCGTGCCCGCCTTCAATCGAATGTTGAGATCCGCGCTGTCCTCCAACGGAACTTCATGCAGGTGCCCCGAGGGGCGATACTGCAACACCGCACCGTCGCGGGTCCGGGCGTATACCCTCAGATAATCCGGGTACTCCTGCCGGTAAACATCCCCAAGCGAAAACTCGAGGCCTGCCGCCAACTCGTCCGGTGAAAAAAACCGCTCATAAAGCCAAGGCTCACTGGCACTCTGCGCCCCATCGCTGTGCGACATGAAATAGACGCCGTTGAGGTCGAAGTCGAGCAGACACTGCAGCTTTCGATCGGCGCTCATCGGAAAGGTTTTGTACAGTTCGGCCGCCGGCTGACTAGAGAGAACCGGATAGGTTGCCATGCACTCCGAACTGCCGGCAGAGGTCAGCACGAAACCCAGATAAAGGCTGCCGGAGGTTGGGGTGATGGTCACTGCTACAGCTACAGCTACAGCTACAGCTTCGATGGCCTTGTCCACTTGATCGCACACCGAGCCAAAAAACGGCTGTACCGGGCTCGGATCTCGCACCGCAGCAGTACCGAGGGTCCAGCTCGCCGACACGTTTCCCCGTACACCGCCCCACTGATCATTGGGCACCAGTACGCTCAGCGTGCCGGTCGTGGCCACCTTCTGAATCAAAAGTTCGACGTCGGTGAATGGCCCGAACGACTTGAACCCCTGCTCAAAGAGTTTTTTCTCCTCAGCCGGTTGAGTCGACTCGTACTTGATCAACGAGCCATCCGGCCCCGACAGATAGTGGCGCTGGCCATAGGCGCCCGGGTCCTGCATGTGGCTCAGGATGTGTCCTCTCGAAAAAAAACCGAGGTTCAACTTGACCTGTTCCGTCGTCCAGCGGGGATGAGCACGCAGGACCTCGGCGTGGCTGGCCGAATGAGTCAGGTAATAGGCCGCGCCGCTGTATCCCGGGGGGGCAAACAGCTCGTAGGGGTTGCCGGTAGACATCAGGAAGTCGAAATCGAAATGCCCCATCCTTCCCGCCACCGGCAATGTGGGCTGAAACTTTCCGTCGCCACGCTGCACGATCACGCCGCCGTAGGCTTTGTCACGGCGCGCGCCGATCTGCCGGTGTACCCAATAAGCCGCATCATCGGCACTGATGAATGTCGGTCCCAGGGCAGGAAATCTGGCCGTCTCTCGAGGTATTGAAGGTGTGCTGATAGAGGTGCTGTCCATGCGCTGCTCACTTGATTGAGAAGGGATCATGATCAGGATCCCGGAGCGCCGCAGGTGGTACATATTTATCGCCCGCAGGGTTTCGGCTGTTGACGCTGCAGGCACCAATGCTGCGCACGCCGATGCACCCACGCCTGCATCAAGCCCCAGTCTGGTGCGCCACCGGGTTCACCGATGGCTCTATTACGATGTTTCCCTGCCTTTGCCGTCCAGGCACAGCCCTTGCTACAGACCCTTCAGTCGTCCGCATCTGCCAACCATAAAAAACTTTAACGTTCATGGAGATCGCACAATGAAGCGTCGCAGTTTGATCAAGGCTTTCACACTCACGGCAAGCATTGCCGCGATGGGCATGACCTGGACTGTCCAGGCAGCCGAGACCATCAAGGTCGGTATTCTGCATTCGTTGTCCGGCACCATGGCGATCTCCGAAACCTCGCTCAAAGACATGGCGTTGATGACCATCGACGAAATCAACGCCAAGGGCGGCGTGAACGGCAAGATGCTCGAACCTGTCGTCGTGGACCCGGCATCGAACTGGCCGCTGTTCGCCGAAAAGGGCCGGCAGTTGCTGACCCAGGACAAGGTGGCAGTGGTGTTCGGTTGCTGGACCTCGGTGTCGCGTAAATCAGTGTTGCCGGTGTTCGAAGAGCTCAACGGCTTGCTGTTCTACCCGGTGCAATACGAAGGCGAAGAGATGTCGCCGAACGTTTTCTACACCGGCGCGGCGCCGAACCAGCAGGCGATCCCGGCGGTGGAGTACCTGATGAGCGAAGAAGGCGGCAGCGCCAAACGCTACTTCCTGCTCGGCACCGACTACGTTTACCCACGCACCACCAACAAGATCCTGCGCTCGTTCCTGCACTCCAAAGGTGTGGCGGACAAGGACATCGAAGAGGTCTACACCCCGTTCGGCCACAGCGACTATCAAACCATCGTGGCCAGCATCAAAAAATTCTCTGCCGGTGGCAAGACCGCAGTCATCTCCACCGTCAACGGCGACTCCAACGTGCCGTTCTACAAAGAGCTGGCCAACCAGGGCCTGAAAGCCACCGACGTGCCGGTCGTGGCGTTCTCCGTGGGTGAAGAAGAACTGCGCGGCATCGACACCAAGCCGCTGGTGGGCAACCTCGCGGCGTGGAACTACTTTGAGTCGGTGGAAAACCCGGTGAACAAGAAGTTCGTCGATGACTGGAAAGCCTACGCCAAGAAACACAACCTGCCGGGCGCCGACAAAGCGGTGACCAACGACCCGATGGAAGCCACTTACGTCGGCATCCACATGTGGGCGCAAGCCGCCGAGAAAGCCAAGTCCACCGACGTCGACAAAGTCCGCGAAGCCCTGGCCGGCCAGACTTTCGCCGCACCGTCCGGCTACACCCTGACCATGGACAAGACCAACCATCACCTGCACAAGCCAGTGATGATCGGCGAGATTCAGGCCGACGGTCAGTTCAACGTGGTGTGGCAGACCGAAGGGCCGATCCGCGCCCAACCGTGGAGCCCGTTCATCCCGGGTAACGACAAGAAGCCGGAGTATGCGGTGAAGAGCAACTGAGTCACCCCGCACAGCCTGATCGTTCCCATGCTCTGCGTGGGAATGCCTCGACGGACGCTCTGCGTCCGCCTTGGGGACGCGGAGCGTCCCTGGCTGCATTCCTTTGCTGCGCGTGGGAACGATCAACACAGGACACCTGCTATGCCCACCGCCCTTTACCGTTTCATCCTCGCCATCGTGTTGTTATTACCGATGGCCACCCACGCCGGCGACGCCGAAGACTTCGTCGCGGCCAATCCCGTGCAGCAAGCCAAGCTTCTGGAAACCTGGGCCGCGCAGCCCGATCCGGCCCGTATCGAACTGATCAACGCCCTGCAACAAGGCGAACTGACCATCGATGGCCAACCGAAAACCCTGCGCCTGAACAATCGCCTGCGGGGTCTGATCGACACCGCTTTGGCCAGCCACCAATTGCTCGCCGCCGACGCCAAAATCCGTCTGGCGGCCGCGCAGCAATTGCAGAAAAGCGCCAAACCGGCACAACTGAAATTCCTCGACCAGCAGTTGGCCAGCGAACAAGACAAAAGCGTTCACGCCGCCCTGAGCCTGGCGTTGGCCAATCTGCAACTGGTCGACAGCGACCCGACCGTGCGCCTCGCCGCCGTGCGTTTGCTCGGCGAAACCGGCGACCCGCTGGCCCGCACCCGCCTCGAAGGCTTGCTCGAACCCGGCGTTGAAGCCGACGCCAGTGTGCGCACCGCCGCCGAAACCAGCCTGGCCCAGGTCAAACGCAAACTGCTGATCGGCGAAGTGCTCGGCCAGGCTTTCAGTGGCATGTCCCTCGGCTCGATTCTGCTGTTGGCGGCCCTCGGATTGGCGATCACCTTCGGTCTGCTCGGCGTGATCAACATGGCCCACGGCGAGATGCTGATGCTTGGCGCTTACTCGACGTACGTGGTGCAGCTGATGTTCCAGCGCTTCGCCCCGCAAGCCATCGAGTTCTATCCGCTGATTGCACTGCCGGTGGCGTTTTTCGTTACCGCCGCCATCGGCATGGCGCTGGAGCGCACGGTGATTCGTCACCTCTACGGCCGCCCGCTGGAAACCCTGCTCGCGACGTGGGGCATCAGCCTGATGCTGATCCAATTGGTGCGGCTGGTGTTCGGCGCGCAGAACGTCGAAGTGGCCAACCCGGCGTGGTTGTCGGGCGGGATTCAGGTGCTGCCCAATCTTGTGCTGCCGTACAACCGCATCGTGATCATCGCCTTCGCCTTGTTTGTGGTGGTGCTGACCTGGCTGCTGTTGAACAAGACGCGCCTTGGCTTGAACGTGCGTGCCGTCACCCAGAACCGCAACATGGCCGCCTGCTGCGGCGTGCCCACCGGGCGAGTGGACATGCTCGCCTTCGGCTTAGGCTCGGGCATCGCCGGCCTCGGTGGCGTGGCGCTCAGCCAGATCGGCAACGTCGGCCCGGACCTCGGCCAGAGCTACATCATCGACTCATTCCTGGTGGTGGTGCTCGGCGGTGTCGGTCAGCTGGCCGGTAGCGTGCTGGCCGCGTTCGGCCTAGGCATCGCCAACAAGATTCTCGAACCGCAGATCGGTGCGGTGCTGGGCAAGATCCTGATCCTCGCGCTGATCATTCTGTTCATCCAGAAACGTCCGCAAGGCCTCTTCGCACTGAAAGGACGGGTGATCGACTGATGAACCAGCCCCTGATGCTCACGGCCACCCAAAAGGCCGGCCCCAAGGTCACCATCGCCGTCGGCGCGGTGATCCTCGTATTGTTGCTGGCGTTGCCGCTGCTGTCGTTGTTGTCGCCGGACAGTGCGTTTCATGTCTCGGCCTACACGCTGACGCTGATGGGCAAAATCCTGTGCTACGCCATCGTCGCCCTGGCCCTCGATCTGGTCTGGGGTTATGCCGGTTTGCTGTCCTTGGGGCACGGCCTGTTCTTCGCCCTCGGCGGTTATGCGATGGGCATGTACCTGATGCGCCAAGCTTCGGGTGACGGCTTGCCAGCGTTCATGACGTTCCTGTCGTGGACCGAATTGCCGTGGTACTGGACCGGCACCAGCAGCTTCCTCTGGGCCATGTGCCTGGTGGTATTGGCGCCGGGCTTGTTGGCGCTGGTGTTCGGTTTCTTCGCCTTCCGCTCGCGGATCAAGGGCGTGTATTTCTCGATCATGACCCAGGCCCTGACCTTCGCCGGGATGCTGCTGTTTTTCCGCAACGAAACCGGGTTTGGCGGAAACAACGGCTTCACCAATTTCCGCAGCATTCTCGGGTTTGGCATCACGGAACCGGGGACTCGTGCGGTGCTGTTTTTCGCCACGGTGCTGTTGCTGGTGGCGAGCCTGTTCATCGGTTGGCGGCTGGCGCAAAGCAAGTTCGGCCGGGTGCTGACCGCGTTGCGCGACGCGGAAAACCGCCTGATGTTCTGCGGCTACGACCCGCGCGGCTTCAAGCTGTTTGTCTGGGTGTTGAGTGCGGTGTTGTGCGGCTTGGCGGGGGCGCTGTATGTGCCGCAAGTCGGGATCATCAACCCGAGCGAAATGTCGCCGACCAACTCGATCGAAGCGGCTGTATGGGTTGCCTTGGGGGGGCGCGGCACGCTGATCGGCCCGCTGCTCGGTGCCGGTGTGGTCAACGGCATGAAGAGCTGGTTCACCGTGGCATTTCCGGAATACTGGCTGTTCTTCCTCGGGGCGCTGTTCATCGTCGTGACGTTGTATCTGCCCAAAGGGGTGATCGGATTGCTGAAGAAAAGGAGTGAGCAATGAGAATTACTGCAACCGCTGAATTCATGCTCGAACCGGCCTTCTTTCCGCCGCAGCCCAACAAGGATGCCGGCAGCAGCCGCGACGCTATCGGCCTCGGTCAACGCGTCGGCCCGGGCCTGAATACGCGCCACGGCACCATCCTGACCCTGGAAGACATCAGCGTCAGCTTCGATGGCTTCAAGGCCCTGAACAATCTGAACCTGTACATCGGCGTTGGCGAATTGCGTTGCATCATCGGCCCCAACGGCGCGGGCAAAACCACGCTGATGGACGTGATCACCGGCAAGACCCGCCCCAGCCACGGCAAGGCCTGGTTCGGTGAAACCCTGGACCTGAGGCAGATGAGCGAAGTGCAAATCGCCCAGGCCGGCATCGGTCGCAAGTTCCAGAAGCCAACCGTGTTCGAAGCGCTGAGCGTGTTCGAAAACCTGGAGCTGGCGCAGAAAACCGACAAGTCGGTATGGGCCAGCTTGCGGGCGCGGCTGAGTGGTGAACAGAGGGATCGCATCAGCGAGGTGCTGGAGACCATTCGCCTGACCAGTTCGGTCAATCGCCCGGCGGGGTTGTTGTCCCACGGCCAGAAGCAGTTTCTGGAAATCGGCATGCTGTTGATGCAAGACCCGCAACTGCTGCTGCTCGACGAGCCGGTGGCGGGCATGACCGACGCCGAAACCGAATTCACCGCCGAGCTGTTCAAGCGCCTGGCCGGCAAGCATTCGCTGATGGTGGTGGAACACGACATGGGCTTCGTCGGCTCGATCGCCGACCACGTCACCGTGTTGCACCAGGGCAGCGTGCTGGCCGAAGGGTCGCTTGCACAGGTGCAGGACAATGAGCGGGTGATCGAGGTCTACCTCGGCCGCTGATCACAGGGGGGAATTTGAAGATGCTGCAAGTCGACAAGCTGCACCAGTACTACGGCGGTAGCCACATCCTGCGGGGCCTGACGTTTGAGGTGAAGGTCGGCGAAGTCACTTGCCTGCTCGGGCGCAACGGCGTGGGCAAGACCACCTTGCTCAAATGCCTGATGGGTTTGCTGCCGGCCAAAGAAGGCGCGGTGAACTGGGAAGGCCAACCGATCACCACGTTCAAGCCGCACCAACGGGTGCATGCCGGTATCGCTTACGTGCCTCAGGGCCGGGAAATTTTCGGCCGGCTGACCGTGGAAGAAAACCTGCTGATGGGCCTGTCGCGGTTCCCCGGCTCCGAAGCCAAGGAAGTCCCGGCATTCATCTACGAGTTGTTCCCGGTGCTGCTGCAAATGAAGCAACGGCGTGGCGGTGACTTGTCCGGGGGGCAGCAACAGCAACTGGCGATCGGCAGGGCATTGGCCAGTCGTCCACGGCTGCTGATTCTCGACGAACCCACCGAAGGCATCCAGCCGTCGGTGATCAAGGAAATCGGCGCCGTGATCAAAAAGCTCGCAGCACGCGGCGATATGGCGATTTTGCTGGTGGAGCAGTTCTACGATTTCGCTGCCGAGCTGGCCGATCAGTACCTGGTGATGTCCCGGGGCGAGATCGTCCAGCAGGGTCGTGGCGAAAATATGGAAGCCGAAGGTGTGCGTGGACTGGTTACGATCTAACCTGCAGCCTTCTGACGATAATTAGACGATATGAATTTACCTCTCCCCACTGCGCTGTTTACCCCGAGCTGGCATGCCGAGCTGGAGCTGGCCTATGCCCGTTTCGGCGCCAGCACGCGCCCGGTGCAACGCCGCCACAAAGGCCCGCTGCGGGTGCAAAAGCACCTGTATGCCGAAGGCCCCGAGGTGTGTCAGCACATCATCGTCCACCCGCCGGGCGGGATTGCCGGCGGTGATCGGCTGGACATCTCGGCCAGCGTCGGCACGCACGCCTGGGCGCAAATCACCAGCCCCGGCGCTGCCAAGTGGTATCGCGCGGCCGGGCCGGCTTATCAGAAACTCGATTTGCGCGTTGGCGCCGGTGCTACGTTGGAGTGGCTGCCGCAAGAGACGATTATCTTCAGCGCCGCTCAGGCTGAACTCAGCACGAGCATTGATCTTGAGGGCGATGCCCGGCTGTTCTACTGGGACGTGGTGGCGTTGGGACGCCCGGCCAGTGGCGAGCGTTTCGACCTCGGGCACTTTCAGGCCCACCTGGACATCCGCCGCGACGGCCAGTTGCTCTGGCACGAACGCCAGCGCATTGTCGGGGCTGACGGTTTGCTCGATTCACCGATCGGGCTGGATGGGCAACCGGTGTTTGCAACGTTGCTGGTGACCGGGGAAATTGATAGCGAATTGCTGGAGAAGTGCCGCTCGCTGCCCAATGAGGTGCACGGGGATCTGACACAGTTGCCGGGGCTTTTGGTTGCTCGGTGCCTGGCCAGTGAGGCGCTGTTGGCGCGTGGTTGGCTGATCGATTTGTGGCGTTTGCTCAGGCCTGCGTTGCTTGGCCGCGAAGCCGTACCACCCAGAATATGGGCCACCTGAATACGATCCACCCTGCACGATTCAAGATTTTTTAACTGCCGATTATGGATTTCTACGATGGACCTGACCCCACGCGAAAAAGACAAGCTGTTGATCTTCACCGCCGGCCTCGTGGCCGAGCGGCGTTTGGCTCGCGGCGTGAAACTCAATTACCCGGAGGCCATGGCCTATATTTCCGCGGCGCTGCTCGAAGGCGCGCGTGACGGCCAGACCGTGGCCGAGCTGATGCACTACGGCACCACCCTGCTCAGCCGCGAACAAGTGATGGAAGGCATCCCGGAAATGATCCCGGAGATCCAGGTCGAGGCGACGTTCCCGGACGGCACCAAACTGGTCACCGTTCACCAACCGATCGCCTGAGGCCGCCATGACTTACCACATCCGCGATGCGCTGCTCGCCGACCTGCCGGCGATCCGCGATATCTACAACGACGCCGTGCTCAACACCACGGCGATCTGGAACGATAAGACCGTGGACCTGGACAACCGCCAGGCCTGGTTCAGCGCCCGGCAAGCCCAGGGCTACCCAGTGTTGGTGATCGTCGACGGCGACGACAGCGTACTCGGCTACGCTTCATTCGGTGACTGGCGGCCGTTCGACGGGTTCCGCCACACGGTCGAGCACTCGGTGTACGTGCGCAACGACCAGCGCGGCAATGGCCTCGGGCCGCGACTGATGGACGCGCTGATCGAGCGCGCCAAAACCTGCAACAAACACGTAATGGTCGCCGCCATCGAAAGCGGTAACGGCGCCTCGATCCGGCTGCACGAGCGGGCCGGTTTCGTCGTCACCGGCCAAATGCCGCAGGTGGGTACCAAGTTCGGCCGCTGGCTGGACCTGACCTTCATGCAACTGATCCTCGACCCGGGCGCAATGCCACCTGGTCCCCACAAGGAGTGATACCCCATGAACGCCGCCCAACTGCGCCGTGTCAACGTTGAAAGCTTTGCGCACTATCGTCAGGGTTTGATTGATCTGCTGCTCGATGCCGTCGGTTATGGCGCCAGCGTCGGCTTCATGGCGGATCTGGACGCCACCCAGGCCCGGACTTATTTCGATGACGTCCAGGAGAACCTGAACAAAGGCAACGTGCTGCTGTGGGTGGTGGTCAAGGACGAACAGGTGCAGGCCAGCGTGCAACTGACGCTGTGCCAGAAAGCCAATGGGCTCAATCGCGCCGAAGTGCAAAAACTGCTGGTGCGTGAAAACGCCCGTCGTCGCGGCCTGGGCCAGCAGTTGATGAATGCCCTTGAGCTGACGGCCCGCCAGCACAAGCGCGGCATGCTCTACCTCGACACCGAGGCCGGCTCCCCCGCCGAAGACTTCTACAAGGCCCTGGGTTACACCCGTGCCGGCGAAATCCCGGACTACGCCTGCGACCCGGACGGGCGCTACAAACCGACTGCCCTCTACTACAAGATTCTCCAAGGAGCCCAGTGATGATTCCCGGTGAGTACCAGATCCAGTCCGGCGACATCGAGCTTAACGTGGGCCGACGCACTCTCAGCCTGAAGGTGGCCAACAGCGGCGACCGGCCGATCCAGGTCGGCTCGCATTATCACTTCTTCGAAACCAACGACGCGCTGACCTTCGACCGCGCCGCCAGCCGCGGCATGCGCCTGAACATCCCCGCCGGCACCGCGGTGCGCTTTGAACCTGGGCAGAGCCGCGAGGTTGAGCTGGTGGACCTGGCCGGGCATCGCCGGGTGTTCGGGTTTGCCGGCAGGATCATGGGCGACCTTTAATTTCATGGTGACTGATCGTTCCCACGGTCCCCGTGGGAATGCATCCCGTGACGCTCCGCGTCACATAACGGCGGACGCAGAGCGTCCATGGCGGCATTCCCACGCAGACGGTTCGACGCCTCGACGTGGGAACGATCAATTTGTGCAAGGAATTCCAATGAAAATTTCCCGTCAGGCCTACGCCGACATGTTCGGCCCCACCGTCGGCGACAAGGTCCGCCTGGCCGACACCGAGCTGTGGATCGAAGTGGAACAGGACTTCACCACCTACGGCGAAGAAGTGAAATTCGGCGGCGGCAAGGTCATTCGCGACGGCCAGGGCCAGAGCCAGTTACTGGCACGCGATGTGGTCGACACCCTGATCACCAACGCGCTGATCATCGACCACTGGGGCATCGTCAAGGCTGACGTCGGCCTGAAAGACGGGCGCATCGCTGCCATCGGCAAGGCCGGCAACCCGGACATCCAGCCCAACGTCACCATCGCCGTCGGCGCCAGCACCGAAGTCATCGCCGGTGAAGGCATGATCCTCACCGCCGGCGGCATCGACACCCACATCCACTTCATCTGCCCGCAGCAGATCGAAGAAGCGCTGATGAGCGGCGTCACCACTATGATCGGCGGCGGCACCGGGCCGGCCACCGGCACCAACGCCACCACATGTACTTCAGGACCGTGGCACCTGGCGCGCATGCTCCAGGCCGCCGATGCGTTCCCGATGAACATCGGCCTCACCGGCAAGGGCAACGCCAGCCTGCCGGAACCGTTGATCGAGCAGGTCAAGGCCGGCGCCATCGGCCTCAAGCTGCACGAAGACTGGGGCACCACCCCGGCGAGCATCGACAACTGCCTGAGCGTGGCCGACCAGTACGACGTGCAAGTGGCGATTCACACCGACACCCTCAACGAATCCGGCTTCGTCGAAACCACCCTTGCCGCGTTCAAGGGCCGCACCATCCACACCTATCACACCGAAGGTGCGGGCGGCGGTCATGCGCCGGACATCATCAAAGCCTGCGGTTTCGCCAACGTGCTGCCCAGCTCGACCAACCCGACCCGGCCATTCACCCGCAACACCATCGACGAACACCTCGACATGCTGATGGTCTGCCACCACCTGGACCCGAGCATTGCCGAAGACGTGGCCTTCGCCGAAAGCCGCATCCGCCGCGAAACCATTGCCGCCGAAGACATCCTGCACGACCTCGGCGCCTTCTCGATGATCAGCTCCGACAGCCAGGCCATGGGCCGGGTCGGCGAAGTCATCACGCGCACCTGGCAGACCGCCGACAAAATGAAAAAACAGCGTGGCGCGCTCCCCCAGGACGGTGAAGGCAACGACAACTTCCGCGCCAAACGCTACATCGCCAAGTACACCATCAACCCGGCGATCACCCATGGCATCAGCCACGAAGTGGGCTCGGTCGAAGTGGGCAAGTGGGCGGATCTGGTGCTCTGGCGCCCGGCGTTCTTTGGGGTCAAACCGACGCTGATCCTCAAGGGCGGTGCCATTGCGGCCAGCCTGATGGGCGATGCCAATGCTTCCATTCCAACGCCGCAACCGGTGCACTACCGCCCGATGTTCGCCAGTTACGGCGGCTCGCTGCACGCCACCAGCCTGACGTTTATCAGTCAGGCGGCGCAGGAGGCGGGGTTGCCGCAAGCATTGGGTTTGAAGAAAAAGATCGCTGTGGTCAAAGGCTGCCGCGATGTGCAGAAAACCGACTTGATCCACAACGATTACCTGCCGGACATCGACGTCGATCCGCAGACGTATCAAGTCAAGGCTGACGGCGTTCTGCTGTGGTGTGAACCTGCGGATGTACTGCCGATGGCCCAGCGTTACTTCCTGTTTTGATCGCTCGATCGGCCTGACACACCGAATCGAAATCGCAGGGGCCTGGCATGCCAGGCCCCTGCGAATGGCAACAGCAATCAGCTATTCGGTTGTACGGTAAAGGGGGCTTCCACCCTTTGCAGTTTTGCCCGATCGATCGCCTGCTGCGAGAGGGTCTTGAGTAACGCTTTTTTGTCTTCGTCGATTGCATTCAACTCAGCGGCATAGTCCTCTTCGGTCATGACGCGTCCTGGCGCAAACGTGCTTTCCGGTTTGTTAAGTTCAGCGCCGAGCACCCGGAGTTCTTCCTTCAACCGAGCCTTTTGCTCAAGGGAAAGCGTCGTGTCGGTCGCGCGCTCGTCCAACGCCATGTAGAACGCTGTCGTGGCATCGATCCGACGTCTGAAGCCTTTGAAAGCACTTCGGTTGGAACCCTCGACATAGGATGACCAGAACGGTTGCTCGACGAGCAAATCACCGAGCAGTTCACCTTCCTCAAGGTCCAGCACACGTCGGTACGCAGACTCGATCATCCCTGACGTCACGCCGGCAATCCCTCTGAACTGCATGTTTCGAGACTGCCAGGGCAGGTCCAGCCGGTCTGCAAGATCCGTCATGAACGCCAGGTGAACTTCAACCTCATCAATCGTGCCTGTCACCTCGCCCGTGGCATTCACCCGCCTGAACTCCTCGCCCATCGCCTCGCGCTCGGAGATCGTTTTGCGGGCAATCCGGCTCAGTTCATCCAGGCGTGACTTGCCCCGCGCCAGCGACACCAGCTCACTCTCCACCAACGCGGGACTTGCCAGCTCATAAGCCTCATGAATCAGCACCTCCATCCCCATGGCATTGAACAGCTGCGCGCCAGCATCGACGCACGCCGTGGGCACGGTGGTCAGGGTGAACAGTTTTTGCCGCAGCCCGGTGTTTTTGGACATCGCCTCGAGCATTCGCCAGACCTTGGCGGTCATGTCGACACGGAACGCAGGGTCGTGCTTGAAATGCCCCGATTCGGTGAGTTTACGAATCTCATTGAAAAACCCGACCGAACCGACCTCATCCTCGACGCTGTTCCAGACCTCTTGTTTCGCCACCCACTCTGGCCGTGTCATACCCGACTCCCAGTCGAGGCTGTCGCGCACACCGCGCGGCGGATACGGTCGATCAGGATCCATGCCGACGGACTCGATGTAGTCCCTGAGCGTCTGCAAATTGGCCTGCGCCAACCACTGCGGCTCCCGGTTCAATACGGTACGCGCCAGCAGCTCTGCCTGGGCGGAGCCACGGGGCACTGTCGGTATCTGGGTGATTTCGTTGCGCTGCATGTCCAGGAAAAAATGCCGGAACCGAGGCTGTGCGAACAACCCATCCGGCCAGGTATGAACGCCGGTGTCCGTCAGGATCAGCGTATGCAAGATTCTCATGCTGCCAATATCCGGGACTTGCCCCAACGGATTACCGAGCAGGTCCAGGATCTCAAGGCGTGTCAGGTTGCGCAGGTCAGCGATCGCCGGCGCATCCAGCACAATCCGGTTTCCTCGCATGTTCAGCTCCGCCAGCGTGCGCATTCGGCCAATGGCCCGAGGAAACCTTGTGAGCGAATTGCCATTGACGTTGAGCGAACGCAAACGGGGGAAATGATCGAGGAAGGAAATGTGCGCGTCGGTCAGTTCGGTCAGGTTCAAATTCAGGCGTGTGACGTGATCGAAATTACCTTCCAGTGCGGGCATGGTGCCCAGATGACGCCCCAGCGGCATGTTTTCCAGGTCGAGCACAACGCCACGCAGATCGCCAAACGAATCCACATCGCGCAACCCGATTTGCTGCCAGCACTCCCTGACAGCTTTGTATAACGCATTTCTGGACTGCCATTCGGCGATGCCGGCAGGCATGAAGCCGTACGCTTCGGTTGGCGATTTCAACCAGCGTTGAAAATTGGCGTTGAGCCGATTGAATTCCGCTTCGAGTGCGCTCGCCCTCTGCTCCAGACTCACTTCGCTGCCACCCGCCTGCAGATAAGCCTGGGCTTCGGCCTCCGTCCATCCGGGACGGACGACACGAACCCGCTCTTGCAGCGTCATCGGCCCGGTGACTTGACGCCCCCCTTGAGAAACCCCACGCATGCCGCCACGCAGTCGCATCGTGGCGGGATCGTACGTCGGTTTGCGTACAGGGTTTTCCGCGAGAAGGGCGCTGAACGTATCGCGTGGCAACGGCGCCTTATGAATCGCGTGTTTGAGCGTGATGCCTTGATTGATGTGATACCCCAGCGCGTTTCGTTCGGCGTCAGGCAGGGCATGCAACACCGAAGCGTAAAGGTTATCGGCGCCATGCAAATGAAGATCGTCAGCATCGCGTGCCTGATACTGACCGTCCTCGCTGACCAGGATTCTGCGGTGGGTGGCATCTGCCGGGCCGACGCTGTCGTGCAACGGCCCGTCGAATGAGTCTTCACGGATTTCGATCCGAACGTTTTCCGGCCAGTTGGGCAATGCTTGCAACGAGCGCAACGCCAACCGCTCGGTGTCCACACTGAACGCCGAATCGAGAAAGAGCCCTTCATAAGCGCGCGCGGTTCGTATCGCCTGCAGGGCGGCGCGCGCACGTTCTCTGAGCCGCAGGGGGATGCACGACGGCTCGGTGATATTGGGCAGGTCTTGCGGCTTGATGTCGGCCAGCAGCTCCCGGGCTATGGCAGTGGGAAGCCCACTGAACGCGTCCTGGAGCACCAGCACTTGTGGGTTGTCGGTCTGTTGCAAACGACGATCAAGCGCGTCAAACAGAGGCCCGGGCCGATTGCCTGCCCGCTCGGCAAGCTGATTTTTCAAGGCATCGATGCGGATTTGCTCGTCAGTGGAAATGCCCTGCCCGAGCATCGCGTGGATGTCGGTCTCGTTCGCAAACTTCACGGCAAGCCCCGGCAGTTTTCCTGCACGGACCTCGGCACGGCTTACCTTCAGCGTGTTGGCCGGCAACGCATCGACGTTGCCAAACTTTATCGAGCGCTCCCCGTGTCCGGCACCGTCAACAAGCTCGATGCTTTTTTGCTCGGGCCATCCCGGCAGTTCAACCAGCAACCGGGGCACCTGCTCGACGAACGCTTGCGCAACCTCATTGAGCCTTATCTGCTCGGGCAGCTTTTGCACATCAGCCCAGCTCTTGAAGCGTTCGATGGTATCGGTCAGCAGCGCTGGCGGCGGATCGCCAACGACGTGCAACCTGCGTAATTGGTCCTCCTCCAGTCCACTGACGAGACGAATCTGCTCCAGCGTGCCATCGGAAAAACCCTCGACCGTCGGCCCCATGCGCCGCATGAGTGTGGTTTTGTCCCACTCGAGGGGGCGGTCGAGTTCTGTCTTCCACACGCCGGCACCGTTGTGCTCCAGTGTCGGTTGATAAGCCTGTGGCCGGTTCGGGTGACGCAAGCGTGGCTGGCCGGTGAGAGGATCGTTTATGACTTCGAAGTGTTTGTTTTCATGCTTGAGGATGTCTTTTCCACTGTGCCGGTACAGACCCAGCTCGTTTGGCTTCGCCTCATTGGGCAATGCCACGTCATGCGCGTAGGGCGAAAGGTCCGGGTTCCAGAGGCGCGTCTTGCCGTCCGGCAGCTCAACCTTTTTCAACCGGTCGATAAAAGCCGATGGTTTGACGGACGCAGCCGCACCGGAGGGCAGGACATGCCCGGCCGCCATGATGGCCAACTGGGCGAAATTGATCATGACACCAGTAAGATGGGCCGCCCCTTCCTCCTTGTCTCCCTTACTCCAGTCTTCGATGCCTTCCATGGTTTCGAAGAGCATCTGCCCGACCATGACAGCCAGCATCGCTTCGCCCAGGCCGGGAACCAGCATGGCGCCAAAGTTGAACACGTTCCAGCCGATGTTCAGGTAACTGCTCAGGCGATTCCAACGGGTGGTGGCGTCTTCATCGCCAGTCGGCACGGCGATTTGCCGCGCATCTGCAATCGCTTTTTCCCTGCGCCACAGGCCCATTTGCGGCCAGAGATCGCCGGAAATGATATTCGTGACAGGCTCTGCATCGGCATTTTCGACCGCGGTTTCTCGCCACCAGGGTCCCATGTTCAATGGTTCACGCTGTGTCCAGGTGAACGTCGAGAGACGCTCGCGAACCCGGGCAAAAAACTTGCCCTTGTCTTTTTGCGCCACGAAACGGCTGAAAAACTGTTGATAGCTCGGCGAGCGCAACTGGCTCGTCAGTTCCTTCATGAAATCAGTGAAGGACTCGTACTCTTTGAAGGGGTGCTCAGGATCATCGGGTATATACGCAATCAACGTCCCCTCGAGACGGCTTTGTTGATAAACATCATTGCGTTGCAGCATGGCGTCGACGAGACCACTGGGGCCATTGGCGAAAAACGCCTCGAGCAACTTGAACTGTTCAAACTCCTGTCCCGGGAGCAGTGTCAGACGGCGCGACCATTCCAGCATCGTTCGTTGATGCCGTGGAATCAGAGCGTCGTAAACTCTTTTGATTTTTGAAGGGTCTGCCACCGCACTGAACAACACAATACCGGACAGCCTGAAACCCATGATCGACAGCCGATGACATTGCAAGGGACGACGCCCCATCAAAACGCCTTGTTCATTGTCACGAATCTGCCGAAGTTTCCCGTAGCCATAGGAAGTGATGTCTTTTTTCAGATAAGCGATAAGCGCCGATTCGTTGAAGGCGGCTTTTTCACTGGCCGTGCATTGCCGCACCACTGTCGCTTTGGCCGCGACTGCCTCAGGTGCCAGCAATGCCTTGATGTGCCGCTGATATTGCGCACCGATATCAAGCGTCCGACACAAGACAGCAAATCTTTCGACCGTCAGTGCCTGCCGCTGAAGTTGGTTCTCGTCATCCTTGATGAAGATGCCGGAACCGTCACGAAACGCGCCCTCCTGCGTTTCGGGTTGTTCAAAATTGTGCAACGCAGCTTCCAGCAATGTGGACTCTCTGAGTCGACTGGCATTGGTATCGATGCCAATACCCAGTTTGGCCGGGATATACAGCCGAATCAGCGTCGTATTGACGTCCAGCTCCAGATTCAATTGCTCTTTCAATGCTTGAACAAGCAAGGGTTCGGCAAAGGCATGAATGTCTTGTTGCACATCCTCCAGCGTATCGTCCAATGGACCCTGGAGGCGCCAGCGCTCGTCGATCAACTCCTTGAGGTACTGGCGATCGATGGCCCTTGAATTCAAATACCATTCAGGAAAATCCGGTTCCGAATGGGCAATTGAAACAAGGCGTGAGGCGGGTGCATCTTTTATCGGCGAGGGCAGTTTGCTCAGAAGATAATCACGATAAACATTGTGCTCTCCTTCTTCACCTACAACCCCGGTCATTGTTTGCAACGTCGCAGTGCCCGAAAGCTCGTTCATTTCGCAAATCCTTATGCGATGAAAGGAACGACCAGACTATGGGTTGGCGACAAAAACAAAAGATCAAAAAACAGCTCAGAAATCAGCAATACATCAAGATCGCATTCGATTTCAGAATCTGAAAAATAAGTAATTACCACCCGAACACTGCCGAATAGAGGGCCCCACCGCGCAACGGTAGTTTTTAGCGAAGCACAAAGGGGGGGTAAGGTGCGCCAGACGTCCCACCAGGAAACCGGACATACGCCTACCCGAATTCATCAGGCAACACGTGGACCGTATCGTCGATGAATGGGAGCAATTCGCCAAAACCATTACCCCGGCGGCCGAGCACATGGACAGGGCCGCCTTGCGCGATCACGCCAAGGCCATTTTGTTGGCCTCGGCACGAGACATGACCACCGCGCAAACCTCCAGCGAACAGATTGCCAAGGCCAAAGGCGAAGGTCTGGAAAAAACTCCGAGCATGGACGAGGCCGGCGCCAGCCATGGTGAGCTGCGCCATACCGTAGGCGCTGACCTAGTGCAGATGACCAGCGAATTTCGCCATTTGCGCGCCTGCGTGATCCGCTTGTAGGTCAATAGCCTGGAATCCCCCGACATCGCCTATTTCCAGGACATGATCCGCGTCAACGAAGCCATCGACGAAGCCCTGGCCGAATCGACCACCGCCTATGCCGAGCAGGTCAATCATTCCCGGGACATCTTCCTGGCAATCCTGACACTCCGGGGTGAAGAGGACAGCGTTCGGCTCACCGTGCACAACGACGGCGTGCCGATTCCGGCCGAAGCGATCGTCACTATTTTCGATCCGCTGGTGCGCAGTGCCTACGAGGAACTCGGCCAGCCCTCCACCAGCTTTGGCCTGGGGTTGTTTATCGTCAAGGAAGTGGTCGATGCCCATCAGGACACGATAGAGGTAACGTCGAGCGAGGCAGATGGCACGTTGTTTACGGTGACGTTAACTAAAAACGCGCCAGCTGCTTAGCATCGCCAGGCTTTTGGTTTTGCCGCAACTGATGGAGGTTACCCATCCTTGACTAGCCCGGCGCTTACGGAAATTTCCGCGCGATTTCATCCTCTGAATATCGATAATTCAAACGTAACTCCGTACCCGCGGGGATATCAGCAGTTGCAAACATCGCATTCAAGCTATATTGCCTCCTGACCAGTTTGTCGCCCAATTGCAGATCAGCTTCACATTGAAATGGAATGTTATCAACGTTATAGCCAGCCGCCGCCTGGCGTATCGGTTTCGCGGCAGCGTCGTATTCGAAGTTGGTATTGATTCTGGAAACGATAGTGTCCCCCACGACAGCGATCCGCTCTTGCTCGAACTGTCCTTCACCATACTTGAGGTTGATACCGGCGAGCATGGAGAACGTTTCCTCCTCGAAGTCAAGGTATCTGCCGGCGCGAAGTGTTCCTCCATAAACGCCAACGATTTCACCTTCGGCGATGCGCTTATTGGCAACCACCATGGATTGACCTATCAAGGCCTTTTCTCCCGGCACTTTTACATCCGCCTCGGTGAACAGGCGCAACTCCAGTTTTTCTTCGTATAACCTGGCGACATCTTCATACCCTTCAAACTTAATGTAAGGCTTGATCTGTTCCGAGGTGTATTGACGACCGTCGGAGAGTGTGACTTTGGTCTCAAGTGTTCGAATACGTACGGGTCTACCCCGCAGATCCCTGAGTGGGTACTTTCCATTGTTTGCGCGATTGTAGGTTCCCAGTCGATTGTTTTTAGCCAAGTAAGGCTCTTCGCGCCGCATGACCTCGAGTTCCGCAGGGGTAAAGGACTTCACCGGCATCGATTCTGAAGCCAGATGAAACTCGTCATCGGACAACTCCGACATCAGCTTTTCTGGCATATTGTTGCGACGCCAGACGCCATTGTCATCCGATCCGGCAATGATTCCACTGCTGACGAGCTCGGACGAATTATCCGGATCGATTATTCTCAACAGGTAGTGCTGTCCGTCACCTGCATCAGGAAACCCGGCAATAAAATAGTGTCCTCCATCGAATTCGATTGCTTGCGCAGCGGACATTCGTAGAGGAGACGCCGTATTCATGGCCGACAAGGCATCCGTGCGGGGGGCGGCCGACCGAAAGCGGCTGGGGCCGGCGTCATCCAGCGGGTACCAGAGCTTGAGGTCGGAATCGCGCACCAGCACCGGCCCGGAAGGTGTCAGCTCACTTAGCAATTTGGCCCGGTACTGACCTGTTTGCGGGTCCGTTCCGACGTGTACGAGGCCGCCGGGGACATCGACAAACCGCCGCCCTTTGAACGTCCTGAAACCTTGTGCATCGGACTCCGGAAGTCGGGCACGAGCGGTAATCCGGTAATGCTGCAGCGGGCGATGCGTGTGATCCGGCACCGGCACAGACCCTATAGGTATTTCGCTAATTGATATTGTCGGCGCTGGCGGGATTTCACCTGGCTCGATTCCCCCCGGTATTCGGCGCCGTCCCGCGGGGTTTCGCGGATGCGCCCCGATTGACGGGCCGAAGTCGACATGGGGTACAGTAGGACTCGGTGCAGGCTCGCTTGATGGCTGCATCGGACGAGTGTTTATATCGCCTGCGCCCGTACCTTTTTTGCCTTTGACAGGCGGTTTTGGTGACATGGTTTTTCATCCCTGAATCGTTGCCCCCTCCTCACCCACGAACGGAATCCAGAAGGGACACTTGGCGTCATTGCCAGTATTCATAACTGTGACCTATCCGCAAAAGCGCATAGCCGATCAGTAACATACCTGTCCTCAGGTACGTCAGCTGCGACTTTTATTGAATGAATGTTTCGCGTTACTCGACCACCAGCCGCCCCAACCGCTGCTTGAGCATGCGGTTCTCGGCCCGCAGTTGCTGGACCTCGTCAAGCAGGTCCAGTGCCAGGGCGACGCCTTCCCATTCCAGCTCCAGGTCGCGCCGCAGCTTGGCGGCGCGCTTGGCCAATACCAGTTCATAGTCGGTGAAACGCCAATCCTTGGGCTCTGTCCCCTGTGGTTCGAGGATGCCGTGTTCGACGATCTCGATCACATGCACGTCCGACAACTCGGTCGCCTCACAGAATTCTGCCAGGTCCAATTGAACGATCACGGGGTCGCTCATGATTGGGCTCCTCCTTATCTCGGAATCAAAAATTCTCTCGCGGATCGAAAGCGGCTTTTTTCGCCAACTCCTCCCACAACGCCTTGACGTCATGGTCGAGTTTTTTCGGCATCACCGCCTTGAGCTGCACGAACAGGTAGCCGCGGTGACCGGCCTTGTGCAGCAGGCCATGGCCCTTGGCGCGCATGCGCTGGCCATTCTGGCTGCCGGCCGGCACCTTGAGGTTGATCTTGCCGGTCAGGGTCGGCACCGCGACTTCAGTCCCCAGCGCCAGCTCCCACGGTGCCAGCGGCAAGGTGATGATCAGGTTCTCGCCTTCGACGTCGAATTTGGGGTGCGGCGCAAAACGAATGGTCAGGTACAGGTCGCCATTGGCCCCGCCACCGATGCCCGGAGCGCCCTGGCCCTTGAGGCGGATGCGCTCGCCGTCGGTCACGCCGGCCGGGATCTTCACGTTCAGGCTTTTGCTGGTGTTGCTGACATGCTGGCCGGCAGCGTTGTACTGCGGCACCTGGAAGCTGACCTTCTTCGATTCGGTCGACAGGGTTTCTTCCAGAAAAACCGGTAATTCCATTTCCACGTCTTGCCCTCGACGACCGGCGCTATGGCCCGACCGTCCACCACCACCGAAACCCGGACCACGGTTGCCGAAGATCGAACTGAAGAAGTCCGAGAAATCGCCCGTGTCCTGCCCACCACCACCGAAACCACCACGGCTCTGCCAACCCGGCGGGCCCTGGAAGGGCTGGCCGTGGTGACCGTATTTGCGCAAGTCGTCGTATTCGGCGCGCTTGTCGGCGCTTTTCAGCGCTTCATAGGCTTCGGACGCGTCCTTGAACTTGGCCTCGGCGTCCTTTTCCTTGCTGACATCGGGGTGGTATTTGCGCGCCAGCTTTCGATAGGCGGCCTTGATCGCCTTATCGTCCGCGGTCGGCTCCACACCGAGAATCTTGTAATAGTCTTTGAAGTCCATCGAGGGAATCACCATCCATTATCGAAATCGCGCCGCTCGGCACAGCATGCTCTTGTTTGCAGCGTCTTGATTGACCGATCTCAATTTTGTGACCGGGCAGCGCATCAGAAGTTTATCGGCAACAGGGCGCAGTTCTTGCTGTCGCCCAAGGATTGCCAAACCTATGCAGGGAAGTTTGGGGGTGATGACGCATCTTTCAAGCGCAGATCAATGTGATTTAACAGATAGTCGGCCTTCGAATCTGCGCCGCACTGACATACACTGCGCGGCCGTTTTTTAACCGGAACTTGAAAGACATGAAAAACGCATCTCCAGCCCGTGCCTGTGGTATCGACTTCGGCACGTCCAACTCCACCGTCGGCTGGCTGCGCCCCGGCATGGAAACGCTGATCGCGCTGGAGGACGACAAGATCACCCTGCCCTCGGTGGTCTTCTTCAACATGGAAGAACGCCGCCCGGTATACGGCCGGCTGGCGCTGCACGAATACCTGGAAGGTTACGAAGGCCGGCTGATGCGCTCGCTCAAGAGCCTGCTGGGTTCCAAGCTGATCAAGCACGACACCAGCGTCCTCGGCACGGCGATGCCGTTCAAGGACCTGCTCGGGTTGTTCATCGGCCAATTGAAGAAGCGTGCCGAAGCCGCCGCCGGTCGGGAGTTCGAGGAAGTGGTGCTGGGCCGTCCGGTGTTTTTCGTCGATGACGACGAACTGGCCGACCAGGAAGCCGAGAACACCCTGGTGGACGTGGCCCGCGCCATCGGCTTCAAGGAAGTCTCGTTCCAGTACGAGCCGATCGCTGCGGCGTTCGACTACGAGTCGACCATCGAAAAGGAAGAGCTTGTCCTGATTGTGGACATCGGTGGTGGTACGTCCGACTTCTCCCTGGTGCGCCTGTCCCCTGAGCGACGTGGCCACGACAACCGTCACGACGACATTCTCGCTACCGGCGGCGTGCACATCGGCGGGACCGATTTCGACAAGCAGCTGAGCCTGCAGGGCCTGATGCCGCTGTTCGGCTACGGCAGCCGCATGAAGAGCGGCGCCTACATGCCCACCAGCCATCACATGAACCTGGCGACCTGGCACACCATCAACTCGGTGTACTCGCAGAAATCGACCCTGGCCCTGGGCAGCATGCGTTACGACATTGAAGACACCGGCGGCATCGATCGCCTGTTCAAACTGATCGACCAGCGCGCCGGGCACTGGCTGGCGATGGAAGTGGAAGAAACCAAAATCCAGCTGACCCACGCCGACAGCCGCCATGTACCGCTGGATCGCATCGAGTCCGGTTTGAGTGTGGAACTGACTCGTGCGCTGTTCGAATCAGCCATCGACAACTTGCTGGAGCGGGTGCGCAACAGCGTGACCCAATTGCTGAACGACGCCAATGTGCGGGTCGATCAGGTGGATACGGTGTTCTTCACTGGCGGTTCGAGCGGGATTCCGGCGCTGCGCAACAGCGTCTCGGCGATGTTGCCGAAGGCGCAGCATGTTGAGGGGAACATCTTCGGCAGCATTGGCAGCGGGTTGGCAATTGAGGCGATGAAGCGTTACGGCACTTTGGCCTGATCCGAGATCCTGTTAATGATCGTTCCCACGCTCTGCGTGGGAACGATCGGGTGGGGTTACACCATCCCCACCTGCTTCAACTCACTCTTCAGGTACGCGTAATAAATCGGCCCCGCCACCACCCCCGGCAGGCCGAACGCGGCCTCGAATACCAGCATCGCCAGCAACAACTCCCACGACTTGGCACTGATCTGCCCGCCGACGATGCGCGCGTTGAGGAAGTATTCGAGCTTGTGGATAAAAATCAGAT
Source organism: Pseudomonas sp. GM18 (assembly GCF_000282195.1). Classification (GTDB taxonomy): domain Bacteria; phylum Pseudomonadota; class Gammaproteobacteria; order Pseudomonadales; family Pseudomonadaceae; genus Aquipseudomonas. The sequence goes on along the minus strand of NZ_AKJT01000037.1, from coordinate 8,833 downwards.
ACCCCAGTGCCGCCACCGCCACCCAGATCGACAGCGACAGGCCGACGATGGTGATCAGAGTGTTCGACATCAGGTTGCCGATCACCGGCAACAAGCCGAGCAGGAAGGTCAGCACGATCAGGGTTTTGGTCAACGGCAGCTTGATCCCGAACATCGGCAGGATCACCGCGAGGAAAATCCCGGTGAAAAAGGTGTTGAGCAGCGAAATCTTGATCTGCGCGAATACGATGTTGCGAAACGCCTGGACCAACAGGTGCAAGCGGTCGAACAGCGCCGCAGCCAAGGGCTTGCGCTTGGTCAGGTCCGGCACGCGCTGCAAGGCGATGATCGCCCCCAGCACCATGCCGATCAGCAGCGTCACGAACATGTGCGCCGCGTCCTTGCCCACCAGTTGCAAGTCGCTCAAGTGCTTGCTCATCCACTCGCCGATGGCCACCCGGAACTCGGCGGCACTGGCCGGCAAATAAGCGTCGATGAACGGCGGCAGCTGCCCGCGTGCGCGGTCGACCACGCCCATGAATTTGTCGAGGGAAGCACCGGGGTTTTCCGCCTCGTGCAGCAGGAAACTGATCGCACCGGCGAAGATCAGCGCCAGCACACTGACCACCAATGTCCCCAGCAATGCCACCGCCAACCAGCGCGCACGGCGGCCTTCGATCAGCCGTTGCAATTGCGGCGTGAGCATGTTGACCAGTTCGAACACCAACAACCCGGCCAGCAGGCTGGGCAGCAATCGCAGAGGGATCACCAGCAGCAAACCGCCAAAGATGATGACCCAACTGATGAGCAACAAGACCTGACGCTGAGAAAACGCTGACATACAGCCTCAAAACGAACGACGTAAAAGGATTGGCAGTCTGCCAGCGTTCGGATGCCAGCACTAGGGATTGTGCATAACCTGTAGGATCGCCGCACCGCTCGCTCCTACAGGAGAAGATGTTTATTTTTTCTTCAGACACTCGCTCATGAACGCTTTGCGCGCATCGCCCTTGAGGGCTTTGGTGGCGGCATCGGCGTTGCAGGTTTTCATTTTTTCTTGCTGAGGAGTCAGGGGTTTGGCGGCATCGGCGGCCGGCGCGGCTTTGAGGCAGGTGCTCATGAAGGCTTTGCGCTCGTCGCCTTTAAGGCTCTTGGCGGTAGCATCGGCATTGCAGGTGGTCATTTTGTTCTGCTGGGCGGTGGCGGCGAAACCCTGAGAGCAGAGCAGCAGACCGATCATCAACAACGGGACACGCAACATCTTCATGGAGTTTTCTCCTTGTTACCGCACCGATGGGTACGGCCTCGCTCTGGAGTGTAGACAAAGCCTGTTACACGTTCACCTGCTATCGAGGTGGCCGCGCCGATACTGTTCCGGCGTACACCCGGCCTGGCGCTGAAACATCGCGATAAACGCCGAGCCGGTGCTGTAACCCATGTCGAAGGCGATTTCCTGAACGCTGCGGTGGCTGTCCAGCGCTTCGATCGCCGCCAGAAACCGCAACCGTTGCCGCCACTCACCGAAACTCATGCCCAACTCGCGAACAAACTGCCGGGCCAACGTGCGTTCGCTGACGTGAATCTGCCCGGCCCAATACGCCAGCGGTCGGTTATCCCCAGGCTCGGCCTGTAATGACTCAAGGATGCCGAGTAACCCGGGACTGCTGGCGTAGGGCAAATAGCACTCATGCATGGGCGCCTGTTGCAGTTGGTCCACCAGCACTTGAGCCAGACGCCGGTCCGCGTCGTGCTCGGGAATTTTCACATCGCGGGCGGCGAAGTCTTTCAGGATCGCCTTGAGGATGTCGCTGATCGCCAAGGTACAGGCCTGCTGCGGCAAATCGTGACACAGCGTCGGCGCCAGGCAGACCGCGCGATAGTTGATCGGCTGATTGCTATAAAAACTGTGCTCGGTCCCGGGCGGCACCCACATCGCGTATTGCGGCGGCGACATGAAACGGCTGCCATCGACATCCATGTGCAGCACACCATGGGCTGCGTACTCCAGCGTGCCCCACGGATGCCGGTGAGGCGCGGCGTATTCGTGGGCGTTGAAGTCGGCGTAGCGGAAATACACCGCCGACGGCAGTTCGCTGAAGTCCAGCAGGTCGATGTGTTTACTGTTCATGCTGTCCGGAATCAGAGGCAGGTTGTCTGGATCGCAGTATAGGCTTGCATCCAGACAGACGGATAATCACCCCTCATTAACGTTTTGGCTTTTTCCCGATGCAATACGCTTATCCCCTGCTGGCCATTTTCATTTGGGCCGGCAACACCGTGATCAACAAACTCGCGGTGGGCGTAATCTTCCCCGCCGAAATCGGCTTCTACCGCTGGCTGCTGGCCGGGATTCTGTTCACGCCTTTCATGCTTAAACCGGTGATAACCCATTGGCCGGCAATACGCCCGAACCTGGGCAAAATTTTCATCCTCGGCGTGCTCGGCATGGCGGTTTATCAGAGCCTGGCTTACTTCGCCGCGACGCTGACGTCGGCCACCAACATGGGGATCATTTTGTCGCTGATGCCGTTGATGTCGCTGGCCATGGCGATGCTCAGCCTCGGCCAACGCCTGACCGCCGGTGCCCTGGCTGGTGCGGTATTGTCGTTTGCCGGCGTGTTGGTGGTGGTGTCGTCCGGCAGCCTTGGCGCGTTGCTGGAGCACGGGGTGAACCTGGGCGACGCGATGATGCTGATCGCCACGCTGGCTTATGCGGTTTACAGCACCTTGCTGAAAAAATGGCAGCTGCGCTTGCCGCCGCTGGTGTTGCTGTATTTGCAGGTGATGGTCGCAGTGGTGGTGCTGTTTCCGTTGTTCCTCGCCTCACCGAAAATCGGCCCGACCCTGCATAACATTCCGCTGGTGCTTTACGCCTGCCTGCTGGCCTCGATGCTTGCGCCGCTGGCGTGGATGCAGGCCGTGGTGCGCCTGGGCCCAAGCCGGACCACGCTGTTTTTCAACCTGCTGCCGTTGATCACCGCGCTGATTGCGGCGGTGGTGCTGTATGAGCAGTTGGCGCTGTATCACCTGGTGGGTGGGGTGTTGACGTTGGGTGGGGTGATTCTTTCCGAGCGCTGGACCAGTGTGTTGGGCCGTAAATAGATCAAAAGATCTTATAACCCGACAGCTTTCAACCGCGCCGCATGCTCGACAAACAACCGCACCGGCTCTGCCCCCTTGCCCACCAGCCCCAGCGATTGGTTGACGATATCGAAGTGATCCATCGGGTATTGATCGCCAATCACCGTCCCGAGATGCGAGCTGTAACGCCCGACCATCCCGTCGCAATGCCCCGCTTCACGCACGAAGGTTCTGGCAAACAACCGGCAACTGCGGTTGGTGCCGTCGAACAGGTTGCAGCCGCGATCGGTCTTGCCCGGCTGCAAAGTCCCGGACCAGGAGTAATAGCGCACGCCATTGACCATTTCCGGGCCGTGCCCGCCCCAAGTGTCAGGCAGCCCCTGTGGATAACGCTGATTGAACAGCGCCACGCCTGCCGTGGTCAGCGACTGATGCGAAGCCGGGATATCCACCGGCAGCCTTGGCCCGCGATAACCGGTTTCCAACAGGCACATCAAGGCGCTGATCAGCCACAGCAAAAAACTGAGCAGCCGGCACTTGGCGCTATCCGCCGGATAATGGGTGTGCAGGTAGTCCGCCAGTTCCGAACCGTGATTCGGTCCGGCCACCGAGGTCACCGAAGCGACCTGGTCCGGGCGTTTGGCTGCGGCATAACGGGCGGTCAGCGAGCCCTGGCTGTGGCCGATCAGGTTGACCTTCTCGGCCCCGGTGTCGCGCAAAATTTCCTCGATCCGTGCCAGCAATTGTTCACCGCGCACCTCGGTTGAATTGAGCGGCGAGACCTGCACTGCAATCACGGTCGCCCCATCCCGGCGCAACGCCGAAATGATCCCGAACCAGTACGGATAGAGCAGCAGACGGATAAACCCGAGCATCCCCGGAACCAGCACCAACGGGTAACGCGTGGCGGAGCCTTGCGACATGGATGAACATCCTTGTGGTCGGTGAGATGAAGCTAGGCTGGATGCAAGGCCTCAGCCAAGCATCGCCACCCAAGATGACAACTCGACGACCAGTCTATGACATCCACCCTACTTCAACCCCACCACGCCCGCCACAATCAGCCCGACCGACACCAGCTTGAGCGCGGTCAGGCTTTCGCCGAGCAGCGCAAAGCCGAGAAACACCGTGCCCAGTGAACCGATGGCGGTCCAGATCGGGTAGGCGATGCTCACCGGTAGTTCACGCATGGCCAGCGTCAGGAAGTAAATCCCGCCCACTGCAGCTATCACCGTCATCACCGAAGGCCAGAGCCGGGTGAAGCCTTCGGCGTACTTCATGCCCATGGCGAAGGTGACTTCGAACCCGGCGGCGATCAGCAAGAACAGCCAGGCCATCTAGAACTCCCTGGCCAGCGCCTGCAAACGCTGCTCGGCCTCGGCCACAGAAACCTGGAAGGTGCGCTCGGCGGACTCTTCGCCCTCGGCGGCGACGACTGTGACGTCAGTGATGCCGATGAACCCCAGTGCCGTGCGCAAAAACGGATCGGCATGGTTCATCGCTTCAAGCTCACCACCGGGGCCGAAGCCAAACCCGCCGCGACTGGTGACGATCAACGCCTTCTTGCCCCGCACCAGCGGCTCGTACTGCGCGATGCCGTTGTCCAGGGTGTGATTGAACGTCAGCCCGAGCCGCACAATCTGGTCGATCCAGGCTTTGAGGCCACTGGGCACGCTGAAGTTGTACATCGGCGTGGAAATCACCAACAGATCATGGCCGAACAACTCCCCCACCAACTCATCGCTGAGTGCCAGGTCGGCCTGCATCGACAGCGGTCGCGCTTGAGGCTCCGGATGAAAAGCAGCCGCTACGAACGCTTCGTTGACGGCCGGGATCAACGCCCGGCCGACTTCACGGCGGGTCAAATGCGACTGTGGGTTGCGGACCTGCCAGGCTGAAAGAAACACCTCGGCCAACCGCCGCGAATGAGAGCGTTCACCACGGGGGCTGGCGTGAATGGCAAGAATTCTGCTCATCTGAATCTCCTTAAGGGCTAAACTGAAACGGCTTGTGCTTGCAGCTTGAAGCGCGCAGCCGCCTGCCTTCAAATGAGCAAAAATCAGTCAGGATGAATCCATTTCATCCATGGAGTTTTCAATGTTTGCCTCGTTGCCGTTGACCGCCCTGCGGGCCTTCGAATCCGCCTCGCGCCTGCTGAGTTTCAAGGCTGCCGCCGAAGAGCTGTCCGTGACGCCGACGGCGGTTTCCCACCAGATCCGCGCCCTGGAAAACTGGCTCGGCGTGCCGCTGTTCGAACGCCTGCCACGCCAGGTGCGCCTCACCGAGTGCGGTGAACGCCTGTTCCGCAGCCTGCACGGCGCGCTGCTGGAAGTGGCGCAGAGCGTCGATACCTTGCGCCCGCAACGCAGCGGCACGAGCCTGACGATCTCCACCACCGCCGCTTTCGCCGCCCTTTGGCTGGTGCCACGGCTGGGACGGTTTTATGCCCGGCATCCGCACATCAGCGTGCGGCTGGACACTCACTGCGAAGTCATCGATTTGCATCAGGACGCCAGCGTCGATCTGGTGCTGCGTTACAGCCTCGACGATTATCCGAACCTGTATGGGTTGTGCCTGTTTGATGAATCCTTCGGGGTTTATGGCTCGCCTGAACAAGTGGCCCTGGCAACCAGTCGGGCGCCGACCCTGATCAGCGTGCGCTGGCACAACTCCAAACTGTATGCCCACGGCTGGGAGGCCTGGTGTGCGCAGTCCGGCGAAACCTGGCTGACCGGGCAGCCAGCGGCGCGTGAATACGACGAAGAACATTACGCCCTGCAAGCCGCCATCGCCGGGCAAGGTTTGGTGCTGGCGAGCAATATTCTGGTGTCGGAGAGTGTGGCTATCGGTCTGTTGCTGCCTTACCGGGGTGAGATTCAGGTCGACGGGGCCGGATACAGCGCACTGTGCGTACCAGGGCGCGAACGGCATCCGCCGGTGCGGGCGTTTTTTGCGTGGTTGCAGGAGGAGGCTCGATTGTCTGGTCTATTGCCAAGATCGCAGCCTGCGATCTTTTGATCTACCGGGTGGGCTTGACCGTCACCGGCGCCTTGCCCGCCTTCATTTGCTCCAGCAACGGCGCACATTGATTCGGCTCGCCAGCGCTTGGCGCGATCAGCGCCAGCAAACCCGCCGCCGGCGCGGCAATCACACCCAGCGCCACCATCCCGGCCCCGCGCAGCATCAGCGGCACTGGTTTGACCCCCGCATCCGGCTTGATGAACTTGCCCCGCACATACAGTGGCGAACGCAACGAAATCAAGCGCCAGCCCTTGGATTCCGGGGTGATGGTCAGGTCCAATTGCTCGGTTGCCATGTTCGCGGTGCCATCGATATAGACGATCGCGTTCTCGGTATCGAAGACGAACAACTGCGTGGTCGCCAAACCAGACTTGATGTCGAAATTGGCCGCCGCGCAGTTGATCTTCACTTCCTTGTCGCCAAAGATTTTCCCGACCACATAGTTGCCGACGTTGAGCCCCGCCAGCTCCATCAACTCGCGACTGATCGCGCCGTCATTGATCAGCATCTTCAAATTGCCGTCGGCGGTGCCCAACAGCTTGGCCACCGAGTTGCCACGACCGGTAAGGTCGGCGTCACCATTGAGCTCACCGAAACTGGTTTTCATCCGTTCAATGGAGGGGAACAACTGTTTGAGCTTGAACTTGCGCGCGGTCAGTTTGGCCCGGCCTTCCAATGGCTCGGCGCGCCCGTTCAGACGAACCTGCGCATCCAGATTGCCGCCAGCCACGCCGAAACGCAGGGGCTCGAGACTGAGCACACCATCGGTCAGCACCAAATGGGTGTAGAGGTCGTTGAACGGCAGTTTTTCGCTGTGGACGATGCGCTTGCCAGTGAACTCAACGTCAGCGTCCATATCGCGCCAGCGCTCGGTCTTGAATTCCTCGACCGGCAGTATCTTGTCTGCCGGCTGCTTGCTTTCACCGCCGCGGGCCTTTTGCTTGGCGTTGGAGTCGGCGCCGATCAGTGGGGCCAGGTCGGCAAACAACAGTTGATTGGACTCCACCGCTCCGCTGAGCTTGGGCCGCGGTTGGCTCGCGACATAAGCCAGGTTGCCATGGATGTCGCTCTCGCCGATCTTGCCGTTGAAGTCCTCATAGCGGTAAACCGCCCCGCCCGACTCATGCAACTTGGCGGTCAAATGCCCATCCGTGGCGTACGGCGGGGTATCCGGCAGGGTCACGCCGATCAGCGGATAGAGATTGCCCAGGCTGGCACCGGCCAGTTTCAGGCGCAGATCCAGGGCGCCGAGGTTCAATGGGTCGGTGAGCGTGCCGGCCAGTTCGACGCTGGTGTCGGCAATCTTCATTTGCGCATGAAGCGGGAACGGCTTGGTGGCGTCCTGTAATGCCAATAGACCGCCAACCTTGCCTTGGCCGGCGAGATTCTGGCCGTGGTATTGCCCTTTGACCTTCAAGCCAAACGCGTAATCCTGCGGCGAGCCGCCCTTTTCAATCGCTTTTTTTGCCGCTTTATCGCCGACGATGTCGCTGAACGGAATCGGTTTGCCTAGTGGATCGATGAGTAGATCGAGCTGGGTTTTCAGCTTCTGGTCATCGAGCAAGACATGGCCCTTATCGAAGCCGATGGCTCCGATGTCCAACACCCAGTTTGAAGGCTCGGCGTTCGGATCCTTGGGGTCGAACTTGAATGTCCAGTTGGCGCGGCCGTCGGCCAGACGCTGCAAGTCGGCATTGGGTTCGGTCAGGTCAATGCGCGGGATCACTACTCGCTGCGTCAGCAAGGCCAGCGGCGAAATGCGCAGTTCGACGCGCTTGAGGGAGGCCATCTGCGGTTGCTTCGACCAGTCCGGGTTGCCCAGGCTCAGGTCCTCGGCCACCACATGCGGCCACGGCACCCAGGCCCGCCAGCTGCCCTCGTCGGGCTCGCGCTGCCAGACCACCGTGAGGTTGCCATTGATGGCGAATGGACGATGCAGTTCTTCGGAGACTTTGGCGTTAAGGGGCGGTTTGATCCGGTTCCAATCGAAGAACGCGATGAGCAGCACCAGGACGGCCAGCAGCACAACGAGGCTGGCGGAGGTCCAGGCAAGCATTTTACGAGTGCGCGTCATTGCACAGAGCTCCTGAATACGACTGAGCGCCCTGACAGCGACGCACCGATGAAACGTTAGGCCAGAACCGGCCTGCCATGAAATGTACGACTGGAAAATGGCCCGCAGGTTTAACCCGAAGGCCGATTCGAACGTAAATAGCCGGCTCGCCCCCGCCCTTTTTAGCGTTACCGGCCCCGCACTTTTGCAAGGCGAAAATGAGTCGAAAATACCCACCTCAGTGCAAAACCGTTCGCCGGAAACGCCCGATCTAGAGCCGCTCGGCCAAACAATCAATTCCGTTGATTATTACCATTGCGTTTATGAACTTTTATATCGACTTATCGAGAGTAGCATTGACCTCGTACCCACTTTATCGCCCTCCCAAGGAGCAACCCATCATGAAACGCGAATTACTGCTTAGCCTGACCCTCTCGATGTTAGCCAGCACCGCTTTTGCTCTGCCGGCTGCTGATCAGGCCACTCCACAAGTCAAAGACAGCCACTCGGTGTTCAGCCAAACCGTTGCCGATGGTGCCAACGGTAACGAGCGCCTGAAAGAAAAAGGCCTGATCACTCAGGATGGTTCGGATCGCACTCCACAGGGCCAAACCCTGGCCGCTGACGGTACTGACCGCACTCCACAAGGCCAAACCCTGGCCGCTGACGGTACCGACCGTACCCCACAAGGCCAAACCC
>NZ_AKJT01000036.1 GCF_000282195.1 Pseudomonas sp. GM18 | reverse complement strand
CGGCGGCCGCCGATTCCAGGGTAAAACCGCCCCGGAATATCCCCAATCGACGCAGGCAGGTTTGCTCGCAGGCATTGAGCAGTTCGAAGCTCCAGTCCAGTGTGGCGCGCAGGGTCTGATGGCGGGCCAGGGTCGTCTGACAGCCTTGGGCAAGCAGACGAAAACTGTCTTGCAGTTGCGACAGCAAGCCGCTCAAACCCAGGTTGCCGACTTGCGCCGCCGCCAGTTCGATCGCCAGCGGTATGCCGTCCAGGCGACGGCAGATTTCAATCGCCAGCGGCAGGTCGGTTTCGCTCAGTTCGAAGCTGTCGTGGCTGGCCATCGCCCGCTCGACAAACAATTGCAGCGCCGAAAATGTCAGGGCCTGAGCGCGGTCGAGCACGGCGATGGGCGGCGGGCAGTCCAGCGATTCCAGGCGCTGCACGCATTCGCCTTCGGCCCGCAGGCTTTCGCGGCTGGTGGCCAGAATGTGCACCTGGGGCGCCGCGCGCAGGATGCTTTCGCTGAGCAACGCAATGGCATCGATCAGGTGTTCGCAATTGTCGATGACCAGCAGCATCTGCCGTTCGCGCAAGCACGTGAAGAGCCCGTTCATGGGGTCGTCGTCATGCAACCGCAAGCCCAGCGCCGTCGCCAGGTGCGCGCCGATCATCAAAGGGTCGTTGATCGGTGCCAGGTCCACCAGGCGAATGCCGTCTCGATAGCGACCGATCAGTTGCTCGGCGACACGCAGCGCCACGGTCGTCTTGCCGATCCCGCCGGGGCCCACGAGGGTGATGAAACGCTGCTGTGAGAGTTGCGCCAACAGGCTGTCGACCAAGGCCTGACGGCCGATCATGCGAGTCCGGCGGACCGGCAGGTTATGGCCGCCCGGTTCATTGGCGTCGTTTTGGGGGCGTTGTTCGATGGATTCCAGGGAAAACGGCGCGACAAAACTGTAGCCGCGCTGGGCGACGGTGACGATGTAGCGCTGGCCGGCCTGACCGTCACCGAGGGCTTTGCGCAGTGCCGCCATGTGCACGCGCAGGTTGATGTCTTCCACCACGCTTTTCGGCCAGACCCGGGCAATCAGGTGTTGTTTGCTCACCACCTGGCCTGCGTGCTCCAGCAACATCAACAGAATGTCCATGGCCCGCCGGCCCAGGCGCAGGGGCTGGTCGGCCTCCATCACCAGGCGTTGTCCGGGGTAGATCCGGTAGGGGCCGAAATGGATGGCCTGTTCGGGGGAAAGGGTCAACGGGTCACTCCTGCTTGCATCTGTCATCACGCGCTATTCGGGCATGTTCCTCAAGTTTTTTCGGCAACGCAACGCAGCGTCAGGTGCGCAGTAGAAAATTAACAACGTTTAACTCGTGTTGTGTCCGGTCTACGCTCAAAAATCCATTTCTTCAATTAGCCGAAGGTATCGGCCTTTTTGCAACAGAAAGTGCAACAAAAAGCGTGCCGCAAAAGGACGAACACTTCTGGAGGAGCCGGAATGAGCAACGTGGTGGTGGTCTATCACAGTGGTTACGGGCACACCCGGGTCATGGCCGAAGCCGTGGGACTGGGGGTGGAACGGCACCTGGGCAGCACCTGTCGGCTGATTCCGGTGGAGGACGTGGACGAACACTGGGAACGCTTGCACCGTGCCGATGCAATCATCTTCGGCGCCCCGACCTACATGGGCAGTGCCTCGGCGGCGTTCAAGGGCTTCATGGAGGCCACCGCGTCGTTCTACCTGGCCCAACCCTGGCGCGACAAACTCGCCGCCGGGTTCACCAACTCCGGCTGCCTGTGCGGCGACAAGCTCAACACGTTGCTGCAGATGGCGGTGTTCGCCGCCCAGCACTCGATGATCTGGGTCGGCCTCGACCTGCTGCCCGCGCGCAGCAGCATCGGCGTGTTCGACGGGCAGTTGAACCGACTCGGCAGTTCGCTGGGGGCGATGGCCCAATCAAACGTCGAACAATCCCCCGAATGTGCACCTCCCCTGGAAGACCGCCGTACCGCCGCACATTTGGGCGAGCGGGTGGCGCGCCTGGCCGAACGAATGGCTCATACCTCTTATCAACCGTCGTAAACCCCATGCATCAGGAGAATCAAAATGAGCACCTTCACCACCCGAGACGGCACCGAGATTTACTACAAGGACTGGGGCACCGGTCAGCCGATCGTCTTCAGCCACGGTTGGCCGTTGAATGCCGACAGTTGGGAGTCGCAGATGATCTTCCTGGCCTCCAAAGGCTACCGGGTCATCGCCCATGACCGCCGGGGTCACGGGCGTTCGAGCCAGCCATGGTTCGGCAACGAAATGGACACCTACGCCGATGACCTGGCGCAGTTGATCGAGCACCTGGATCTGCAAAACGCCGTGCTGTTCGGCTTCTCCACCGGCGGTGGCGAGGTGGCACGCTATATCGGTCGTCACGGCACCGGTCGCGTGGCCAAGGCCGGGCTGATTTCTTCGGTGCCGCCGCTGATGCTCAAGACCGAGGCCAACCCCGGCGGCCTGCCAATGGAAGTGTTCGACGGTATTCGCCAGGCGTCCTTGGTCGACCGTTCGCAACTGTACAAGGATCTGGCCAGCGGTCCGTTCTTCGGTTTCAACCGGCCGGGCGCCAAACCCTCGCAAGGCATGATCGACTGGTTCTGGCTGCAGGGCATGGCCTCCGGTCACAAGAACGCGTACGACTGCATCAAGGCATTCTCTGAAACCGACTTCACCGAAGACCTGAAGAAGTTCGACGTACCGACCCTCGTGGTGCATGGCGACGACGACCAGGTGGTGCCGATCGAAGCCGCCGGCATCGCCTCGGCGAAGCTGGTCAAAGGCTCCACATTGAAGGTCTATCCGGGAGCTCCACACGGCCTGACCGATACCCACAAGGATCAACTCAACGAAGATCTGCTGGCGTTCATCAAGGGCTGATCAAAATCAAAAGATCGCAGGCTGCGCCAGCTCCTACAGCGTTAAGTGAACGTCTGTGGGCGTTGGCGAGGGCTGCGATCTTTGCTGTTCATTTGCAGGCTGCGCCAGCGCTTACAAGGTGATGTGAACACCCGCAGGAGCTGCAGAAGGCTGCGATCTTTTGATCTCGGGATAGGGTAGGGTACGCAGGGCCCGACAGCGCCAGGCAAACGGTGTAATGCCTTCGCTGCGGGTAAAGATATGAGAGAAGTGTGCCTGATCGCAGAAGCCACATTCCAGGCTGATTTGCGTCAGCGTCATGTCCGTGTTCTGGATCAACTGCTTGGCCCGGACGATGCGTTGCTGTCGGATCCAGTCCTGCGGTGAAACACCGGTGCTGCACTTGAACGCCCGGGAAAAATGACTTCGCGACAGGGCACAGGCCCGTGCCAGTTCCGTCACTTCCAGGGGTTCACCGAGGTTATCGAGGATCAACTGCTTGACGAGGGTTTCACGCCAGGGACTCAGGCCGCCCGTGGCTTTTTTTCGTGTTTCAGTGGCACGCGCACTGATCGCGGTTTGCTGAAAATGAGCCATGGCCAATGTCCGTGTCGATGGGCGCGCGCGGTTGCGCTGCACGGTGGGTCAGCACGTTTCTTTTTCTAAAAACTCTAAAAAAAGAGGTCTGCGCAGAAGGCTTCATTTTTGGTCGCGAGGGCTTTGGCTTGCGAGTTAAACGTTGTTAATTCCGTAGTCAGGCTTAAGGGTGAAAATGCGCCAACTGAGCACATCGCTGCAATTCGCGCCGATGCATGGTCATGCAAGATTGACGACGTGCAGCGGCCTGGGCAGGGCTGCTTTTTCTGGCTCAGGCAAGGGTGATCTCATGAAGCATTCCCGCGTTTGCCTGCTTGGCGGATTTGGCCTGGCATTGGCTCTGAGCTGCGAAAGTACCGATGATCGAGTAAAGTCCGACACACTTGCGCCTGGCTGAACACAAAAGGGAACCGTGCCCATGAACCGTAATGATCTGCGCCGCGTCGACATGAACCTGCTGGTGATTTTCGAAGCGCTGATGTTCGAAAAAAACCTGACCCGCGTCGCCGAAAAGCTGTTCATGGGCCAACCAGCAGTGAGCGCCGCGCTGGGCCGGTTGCGTGATTTGTTCGACGATCCGTTGTTGCTGCGCAACGGTCGCGGCATGGAACCGACGGCGCGGGCGCTGGCGATTCTCAAGGAGCTGCAACCGGCCATGGACACCATCTCGGGGGCGGTCAGCCGCGCCAAAGAGTTCGAGCCGGCCAGCAGCTGCGATGTGTTTCGCATCGGGCTGTCGGACGATGCCGAGTTCGGGCTGTTTCCACCGTTGCTGCGCCAGTTGCAGGAAGAGGCGCCGGGGATCGTGGTCGTGGTGCGTCGCGCCAACTATCTGCTGATGCCGGCGTTGCTGGCGTCGGGGGAAATCTCGGTGGGCGTGAGCTACACCACCGACCTGCCAGCCAATGCCAAGCGCAAGAAACTGCGGGACATCCCCTGCAAAGTCCTGCGTGGCGATGACCGCCCGGGGCCTCTGACTCTCGACGAATACTGCGCCCGTCCACATGCGATGGTGTCGTTCTCCGGAGACTTGAGCGGCAACATCGACCTCGACCTGGCCAAGGTCGGCCGCACCCGCCGCGTGGTGCTGGGCGTGCCGCAATTCAGTGGTTTGCGCGCGTTGCTCGTCGGCACGGAGATGATCGCCACCGTGCCGGATTACGCCGCGTGTGCGTTGGTTGAGGGTTGTGGTTTGCGCGCCGAAGATCCGCCGTTCCCCATCGACGCCGCGCAACTGTCGATGGCCTGGAGCGGGGTGCATGACAACGATCCTGCCGAGAAATGGCTGCGGTCGCGGATCAGCCAGTTCATGTCGGCCTCGCTGGATATTCCGGCTGTGTAAGGCGAAACCGCGCCGCACCGTTCGTCTGAAACAGCCACTCACCTATAAGTTCTGACAGTAGCGCGTACCCGTACGTCGGTGTGTGATTCATTCAATGCTCTTTCGGGGGCCGGATCGATCATGCACAGGGACAGAACAATGAACATCGCTACCGCCACAGTGAACGCCGGCAGCCCACCGCCTCCTGTCATCCAGGAAAGCGCTAATCAGTCCCTCCTCAATCCGGTGGACGTGAGGAACACCCTCATGATCGAGGTGACCGATCCGGCGTTGCAGGACGCCGATCAGGTGAGTGTGACCTGGACAGGTGCTCCGGGCTCCGGACCAAACGGCTCTCTCACCACGGCTTTCATCAACGCCGGTAGCACCCGGCCGCTGGTGAGTCGACTCCCTAATTCGCTGGTGATCTTCAATCTGGGCAACACGGTGATGGTGACTTACACCATCATTCGCGGCACCGCTGCCCCCGTGACTTCAGAGCCACAGGTGGTGTACGTGCTGCCTCTGGCGCAACGCGATTGGCCTCGTCCCTTCATCACCCAGGCAGAACAGTCCGGGGAAGGTCCGATGCTGGACGTCAAGGGCCTGACCGACTTTATCCTCCGAATCAACGCGTGGCCCTTGGGTGGTCGGGGCCAATACCTCTGGCTGCGGCTTACAGGCACCAACGCCGATGACAGCGTTTTCGATGAGGAGTATTGGAAACCGCCGAGCGATGTCATCACCGATCAATTCAACCGTTTCGGTTACTACGAGCGAAGCCACTCCGCCACTGCCCTGCACGGGCTCAAGGACCGCAGCGTACTGACCCTGAAGTTAATGGTGGGGCTGCAAGGGAGTCAGGATCCGTCCCTTGCCCAGCCGTTAGCCCATCGAAACTACATCGTCCTGACGAGCGCAGTGGTAAGCCGGGAAGTGACGATCGAGGAAGCGCTAGATGACGCCAATTTGAACCCGATTAACGCAACGACACATTTGACCGCTGTCTTGAATTATGCGAGTGAGTCTACCGATCTGGTCAGTGTGACCTGGACTGCCGAGTCAGGCACGCCGGCGGCGGGTTCGCGCACCACAAGCCCTGTCCCGGTGGGCGCCATGCCCATGAAAATACCGTTGCCCGTTCCATTGGTGCCTTTCAGCATCGGCAAGGCGGCGGGTATCTCGTTCACCTACACGCGTGGCTCATCGGCGCCAGTTACTTCACCGCCCTGGCCGTTAAATGTTCTGCCTATCCCGAAGGCCTCGCTCGTTTCCCCGGTGATTGCCGAAGCGAACGGTACAACCGAGCTTGATCTGAAGGACGTCATTGCCGGAGCGACCCTGCGGTTTGGCATCTGGCCACATATCCTGACCGGACAACGAGTGTCGTTGATGTTGATGGGCCGCAATACCAGCGGCGCCGAGCATAACCTCACTCTATGGACAGACACGCGCAACGCGGTTCATCGAGCATGGGTTACGGCTGGTAGTTACAGCACGATCATCCAATCTGGCTATCTGCTGGCGCTCATGCCCGGGAGCAAATTGTCTATCGTGTTCTCGGTGTACATGGATCAGGTGCCTGGTTCGGCGGCCAGGACGGATTTCAATGCGCAGGAATACACTATCAAGGACACTCGTTGACCAGAGAAGGGGCGAGAGGTTTTTGGTATTCGACGTGCAGTGTTTAATGGTGTTTAGCGTTACTTCCTGAAAGCTACAGATCCTTGCGCCGTTGCCTACGACTGCGCCAGAATCCGCCGGCTTGTGCGCTTTGGGCCTGGTCTTTATCGTTTCCGCATCGCTGCCAATCAGCGATCGGGTTTAGCGACCTGAACAGGTATAAGCGCAACAACGCTCCGTCATATTGCAGGCATTCCATGTCTGCAGTTTCGATATGGTGGCTGTGCGCGGGAGGCCCTCGGGCCTGCCGGGTCTTATACCTCTCGGTTCGCTAACCTGCGTACAGCCGCCACCCTTACTTGTTTAGCGACAGGTACTGGTGGTTCCATCAGGTATAACGGAGATTCACCATGTTCAAAGCCACACCTAACCCGCCAGAAAGTGACGACGTTTCCCCCTACGATCCCCTCGATCCCAAAAAGCTCAACGAAGCCGCCGAGCGCGCCCTCGATCACTACCTCAAACCGTCCGACCCCGACGGCGCCAAACAGCCCCCGCGCAAACCGAGCACGATTTACACCGTCGCCCCCAACATCGACATCGAAGAGTTACTGGCCAATGCCTGCGAGTCCTTTGCCTCGGCCAAGGTGATCGCCAGTGACTGTGCCGGGTTTCTGCAGGGGCCGCAGCGCAATACGATACTGGGCGTCGCGCAGCTCATCATGTTCGGTGAGCTGGCGGTGAGTCGGGCGCTGGATAGTCTGGAGCTGAAGGCCGATCCGGCCCTGTAACTTGAGGTCAAACGCTGATTCCTGTGGCGAGGGAGCAAGCTCCCTCGCCACAGGAAAGGTGAACGCACTGACTGGCATCTGACTCCGTTGCAACCGAAAACGGCCCTTCACAGGCCGTTTTTTTGTGCCTTGCGAAAATCCTGAAAAACCATCGCACATGACCGCTCGTCGTAAAGCCACCGTCACCTGTCAGATCTGACAGTAGCCGGTTTTCTCCTTTCGCGGTGTGATGAGGCTTGATCCCGAAATGACTCAGGCACAACGCACCAGGAGAAAAAGATGAGCATCAACGTCAATTCCGCACAGGCCAGCGCCGGACTTTTGTTGGTTCCCATGTTCATCCCTGGCTCGAAACAAACGGTGCTTCCGCCCGGATACGCCCATCTCGGCATACCCCAGTCCATCTATCAGATGCCAAATGGTCTGGCACTGGTGGTTGATCCCGTCACGATGCTGAAAACGTTTACGCTGGATGCATTCGACACCGTGGAAGTGTGGGCCAACGGCAAAGCCACTTCCGTGAGCAAGGTCATCCTGCCGGGAGAAGAGCAACTGCGCATTCTCCTGTACCTGCCGCTGGGGAGGCTGGTGAACGGCGTCAATCAGCTGTTTTATCGGGTCACCCGGCCCAGCGGGAATTTCGAGGATTCGACCCCGGTACTGGATGTGCTGTACCACGATCCGGCACCCGGTAACCCCGCGCCGGCCGGCATCACCATCGTCTTTCCCCCCAACATCGTTGCCAACGGCGTCGGCCCCGCAGAAGCGGCGGCGGGGGTATTGGTCACCTTCAACGTCAGCTTCGCGCGGCCATTTGATGAGATTCGCCTGGATGTGGGTACCTGGAACACCACGTTTACCGTCACTGATCCTTCCAAGCCGATCACGCTGACCCTGACCGCCGCTGATTTCCAGCAGATCGGCGACAACGCCAATACACCGGTCAAATGCACGGTGACCGATCAGTTGGGCAACGGAAATCAGTCGGCGACGACCTATCTTGATATCCACGCCAACCGTCTCAATCTGCTGGCCCCGACCGTCAAGGGCCAGACAGGCAACAATTTCAACCCGACCCTGCAGGATGTCCGGGTGGCGGTGCCGCCAGGCTCGCTGCTGCCTACCTACAAGGTGACCGTGAAGTGGCAAGGCGCGACCGGCACGCCAGCGGCGGGCTCCTTCACCAGCCCGCAACGCCTGGTCAGCGCCGGGCTGGAGTTTGTCGTGCCACGCTCGGTGCTGGCCTACAGCTTGGGCAAAACCGTGACCGTCAGTTACGTTATCGAACACAACGGCATAACCACTCCCTCATTGCTCTTGTCGCTGAACATTCTGCCGTTGCCGACGACGGCGCTGATCCCGCCGAAGATTGTCGAGGCCGATGCCAACAACGTGCTGGATGTGATGGCACTGGGCACCAGCAACGCGACCATCCACGCATTGCTCTGGACGCTGATCAAAGCGGGCCAGCAAGTGTGGATGAGGCTGGAGGGGGAAAAAGCGGACGGCACGGCGCACAACCTGCAAGTCTGGAGTGGCGGGATCTCAAAGGTCAACGCCACGTGGGTCAGCCAGGGCTTCTGGCCCAAGGTTCTGGTCAACAGCTACCTGAAGCTGCTCGGGCACGGCTCTACATTAACGATCAAGTTCAAGGCGTCGCTGGACGAGAGCAACAACCCGGCGACGGCCACGGTGTTTCCGGATCGCACCTATACCATCAAGGCGGTGGAGCTGGTGGTTCCGACGTTGAGCAGCGTAACCGACGCTGGCAGCAAGGAAGTTCCGGAGGGCGGGCTGACCGTGAGCACCGTCCTGAAGCTGAAGGGCTTCGCCAGCAAGGGGCTGCCCGTCGAGATCTTCGATGGCAGCGGTCCGAGCGCGGTGTCCAAGGGCATAGCAACCGCCAACCCGACGACGGGTATCTGGGAGCACACAATCAGCGTACCGGTGGGTGGTCGTCGCTTGTATGCCCAGTCGCGGTATCACCCCGACTACGTTTTCTCCAACGTGCGCAAGCTGACGGTGGTGGCCGTGATCGTGCCGACGCTGGTCAATGTGCTGGACGCGAACAACGTTGAAGTGCCGGAGGGCAACAGCACCACCAGCACCACATTGAAACTCAAGGGCAAGGCGAGCAACGATCAACAAGTGGAGATTTTCGATGGCAGCGGTCCGAGCGCGGTGTCCAAGGGTGCGGCGACTGCCCATGCGACGACGGGGGACGTGGAGTGCACGATCACTGTAGGGGAGGGCAGCCACCGTTTGTATTTCAAATCGCTATATCACCCCACCGCGACCTACTCCAATGTGCGTCTGCTGACGGTAATCGCCGCCGTGGCGCCGACGATCACCTCAGTGAAAGGTAATTCTGCCAGCGGTCCGGAAATTCCCAATGGCACCTCCACCACCGCGACCACGTTCGTGTTCACCGGCAAGGCGAGTGCCAATCAGAAGATCGAACTGCGTGACAAGGGCGCTGTGCAAGCCACAATCACCGTCGGCGCCACAGGTGGCTGGACTCGTACCCTGACGGGGCAAGCACAGGGCGCTCACAGCTATACGGCGAAGGCGACTTACGGGACATTGCCGGAATCAGCGGCCCGGACGTTGACCATACTACCGGCGCTTAACCCAGGCCCTAATAAAACTCTCAATCTAGTCAACTTCATCGTTGCACAAGGTCGCCCACCAGCGAGTGTTCCACCCGAAGCCATCTTCACGCAAACGGCCTCAGGAGGTCGACCACCCTATGCCTACACTTCCGAAAACAGCAACGTTGCCAGCGTCACCAGCCAGGGTGGAACAGTGACGTGCAGAGCCAATGGTTCTACGAGAATCCATGTCCGGGATGCAAACGATGTCCAGGTTTTCTACACGGTAACAGTCAGCGGAATCAAAACGTTGCTGCAAAATGACTCAACCTGGCGGACATGGCCAGAAGCATTCAACTATTGCCAGGCAAGAGGCGGCCGCTTGGCCACGCTGAACGAAATGCTGGCGTTCTATAACCTTTATGCCCGAGAAGGAGGAAATGTCGCAGCGTTACTGGGGTGGCCGCTCATACAAGCTCACCCCAGTGCGTTGTATGGGGCTTGGGTGGCGGATGGGGGCGGAGGCTCACATTATTATTTCAACCTTACCGGAGCCCCGGCCCACGGGGGTAACGTTCCATATGGCCTCCATGGTGACGGCTATAGACGACCAGCGTTGTGTCTGATCGGTTGAGCATTCGCGCACCCTCAATATGGAGACGCAGCCGGCTCCATGACTCGGGTGCTGGATAACCTCACCCCATCGTCTGTAAAGGCAAAAGAAAGGCAAAAGGGGACGTATTTATTAGTTCGTCCCCGCTGTCTATAACCGCTCTCCAATCTATAAACAGCGATGTTTAAGAGACATCTCCAGACACTCTCTCAAGCTACAGATCCTTGCGCCGTTGCCTACGACTGCGCCAGAATCCGCCGGCTTGTGTGCCTAAGGGCCGGGCTCTATTGTTTCCCGGTCACTGACGAATCAGCGATCGGGTTTAGCGACCCGAACCTTTGTAGGCGCAACAGCGCTCCAAACTCTCTTGCAGATTGTTCATGTCTGCGATTGATGTCATGGCGGCTGTGCGCGGGAGATCTTCGGGTCTGCCGGGCGCCTACACCCGGTTCGCTAACCTGCGTGCAGCCGCCACCCTTACCTGTTTAGCGACAGGTCTTGGTGGCTCCATTTCTTGTAGGAGTTTCACCATGTTCAAGATCACACCCAACCCACCCGAAACCGACGACGTTTCCCCCTACGAAACCCCCGATTCAAAAAAACTCAACGAAGCCGCCGAGCGCGCCCTCGATTACTACCTCAAACCGTCCGACACCAAGCCCCCACGCAAACCGAGCACGATTTACACCGTCGCCCCCAACATCGACATCGAAGAGTTACTGGCCAATGCCTGCGAGTCCTTTGCCTCGGCCAAGGTGATCGCCAGTGACTGTGCCGGGTTTCTGCAGGGGCCGCAGCGCAATACGATACTGGGTGTCGCGCAGCTCATCATGTTTGGTGAACTGGCGGTGAGTCGGGCGCTGGATAGTCTGGAGCTGAAGGCTGACCCGGCCGTCTGACCGGGTCATCACAAAACATCCCTGTGGCGAGTAATGCTGTTCATTGAAGCAATTTCAGCCGCGACGCATTCCTTGTAGCAGCTGCCGAAGGCTGCGTTCGGCTGCGCAGCAGTCGTCAAACCAGTGATTGCGGTGTGTCAGGCAGACCGCGTCAGCCGGACTCACGACTGCTGCGTCCGAACGCGGCCCGAGCCGAACGCAGCCTCGCAAGCTCGACAGCTGCTACAGATCGCATTATGGCACCCTGGGCGAGGGGCAAACTCTCTCGCCACAACGCCCCCCGTAGGAGCAGCCTTCAGCAGCTCCTACGGGGGGCGTTGAGCCTAAGCTCTTCGTATCGCAAAGAGAGCACGTACATTCAATTTTTCCCTACCCCTTGGCGGCACTATTCAAGCCAATGATTGAACAGGGGTGCGGCCATGAATGCTTCGCAACGCAATGAACAGGCGCAAAGCCTCGGGCTGCTGTTTCTGCGGGTCACCGGCAGCTTGTTCCTGCTGTGGGTTCACGGCTTGCCCAAGCTG
This sequence comes from Pseudomonas sp. GM18, assembly GCF_000282195.1. Taxonomy (GTDB): domain Bacteria; phylum Pseudomonadota; class Gammaproteobacteria; order Pseudomonadales; family Pseudomonadaceae; genus Aquipseudomonas. Next base: position 130,816 of record NZ_AKJT01000036.1, on the reverse strand, counting down.
CTGGACTTCAACGCGCAGTTGCAACTGATCGAAGACCCATTCCACCTCGGCGCCCACCTCACCCTGAGCCTGGCGATTTTCGCCGAAGTCCTGTGCCCGCTATTGATCGTCGCCGGTGTTCTGGCGCGGCTGGCGTGCTTGCCTATTCTGTTTGTGCTGCTGGTGGCGCTGCTGGTCGTGCACCCGGAATGGAGTGTGGCCGAAGGGCAGTTCGGCTGGCTGTTGTTGATCATCTTCACCTCTGTGTTTATCGCCGGGCCTGGACGGCTGGCGCTCAATGTTCGTTTGCCCGGAGTGCTCCGTTATGTCTGAAGCCCAAACTCAAAAAGCGCCGGGGTCCGATGAGATCGTGACGCTGATCGTCAAGCACCGGGTCAAGGCCGGTTTCGAAGCGGCCTATGAAGCCTGGCTGCGCAACATCGTCAGCGTAGCGGGGCGCATGGAAGGACATCTGGGCGTGGACGTGATCCGCGGCAAGAACGCAGGCCTGGACATGTTCACCTGCGTGCTGCGCTTTTGCTCCACCGAGGCCATGCAGCGCTGGCTCGATTCGCCGCAACGTCAGGCGCTGATCGATGAAGCCTCGCCGATGCTGGCCGACGGCGACCAGACCGAGGTCAACCCGGTCAACGAATTCTGGTTCGCGCCGCTGGCCGATGCCGCCTCGCCACCGCCGCGCTGGAAGCAGGCCGTGTTGTCCTTGCTGGTGATTCTGCCGCACACCTTGCTGGTGCCGCTGCTCTGGGGGCCGCTGCTCAAACTCAACGCTTTTCTCTCCAACTACCTGGTCGCCACGTTCCTGATCACCGTGACCATCGTGGTGTCGGTGGTGTACGTGTGCATGCCGGCCGCAACTCGCTTGTTTGCGCCGTGGCTGACGGTCAGTCAGCCACGGGAGCACCTCGAATCCAACGCAAATTCGCCGCGCTGAGCTGGCGCTTTTTGCTTCATTTCACTGATGACGAAGGAACTGCGATGAACGCCGATCTGATTCTGTTCAATGGCCAATTTCATACCGTAGACCGCGAAAAACCCCTCGCCAGCGCCGTGGCGATCCGCGATGGCCGCTTCGTCGCGGTCGGCACCGACGCCGAGGCCATGGCCCTGCGCGGCTCGGGCACCCAGGTGATCGACCTCAAGGGCCGCTGTGTTATCCCTGGCCTCAACGATTCGCACCTGCACCTGATCCGTGGCGGTTTGAACTACAACCTCGAACTGCGCTGGGAAGGCGTGCCGTCCCTGGCCGATGCCTTGCGCATGCTCAAGGAGCAAGCCGACCGCACACCGACGCCGCAATGGGTGCGGGTGGTCGGTGGCTGGAACGAATTCCAGTTCGCCGAAAAACGTATGCCGACCCTGGAAGAGCTCAACCAGGCGGCGCCAGATACTCCGGTGTTCGTGCTGCATTTGTACGACCGCGCCTTGCTCAATCGCGCTGCATTGCGGGTTGCTGGTTACACCCGCGACACGCCGAACCCACCGGGTGGCGAAATCGTGCGTGATGCCAACGGCAACCCGACCGGCATGCTGGTCGCGCGGCCCAATGCAATGATTCTGTACTCGACCCTGGCCAAGGGGCCGAAGCTGCCGCTGGAATATCAGGTCAACTCGACCCGCCAGTTCATGCGTGAGCTCAACCGCCTCGGCCTGACCAGCGCGATCGATGCCGGTGGTGGTTTCCAGAATTACCCGGACGATTATCAGGTGATCGAGCAGTTGGCCAAGGACGAGCAACTGACCATCCGCATCGCCTACAACCTGTTCACCCAGAAACCGAAGGAAGAGCTGACCGATTTCCAGAATTGGACCGGCAGCGTCAAGTTGCATCAGGGCGACGACTTCCTGCGGCACAACGGCGCCGGCGAGATGCTGGTGTTCTCGGCGGCGGATTTCGAAGACTTCCTCGAACCGCGTCCGGACCTGCCGCAGACAATGGAGCAGGAGCTGGAACCGGTGGTCCGCCATCTGGTGGAACAGCGCTGGCCGTTCCGTCTACACGCGACTTACAACGAATCGATCAGTCGCATGCTCGACGTGTTCGAGAAGGTCAACCGCGATATTCCGTTCAACGGCCTGCCATGGTTCTTCGACCACGCCGAAACCATTACTCCGCAGAACATCGAGCGGGTGAGGGCGCTGGGCGGTGGTATTGCGATCCAGGACCGGATGGCGTTCCAGGGTGAGTATTTTGTCGACCGCTATGGCAAGCAGGCCGCCGAATCTACACCGCCGATCAAGCGCATGCTCGCCGAGGGCGTACCGGTCGGCGCCGGCACCGATGCCACGCGAGTGTCCAGCTACAATCCATGGACCTCGCTGTACTGGATGGTCAGTGGCCGCACTGTCGGTGGCTTGGCGTTGTACGAGGAAGGCTTGCCGCGCACCACTGCACTGGAACTGTTCACTCATGGCAGTGCCTGGTTCTCGTCGGAACAGGGCAAGAAAGGCCTGATCAAGGTCGGACAATTGGCGGATCTGGCGGCGCTGAGCGCGGACTTCTTCAGCGTCGAGGAAGAAGCGATCAAGTGGATCGAGTCGGTACTGACCGTGGTCGGCGGCAAGGTGGTGTACGCCGCCGGCGACTTCGAAAAACTCGGGCCTGTCAGCCTGCCGGTCCTGCCGGACTGGTCGCCGGTGGCGAAAGTTCCGGGGCACTGGCGGCCGAACGCGCCGATGCAGGCGCAGGTGCACCAGTGCAGCGGCCCGTGCGCCGTGCATACCCACAGCCATGAGAAGGCCCGTATGTCGAACGTGCCGGTGAGTGATTTCGCCGGTTTCTGGGGCGCCTTCGGCTGTTCCTGCTTCGCGTTCTGAATCTTGCAACACAGCGTCGGCCATCATGGTCGACGCTTCATATCGCCACCCTCCGAGGAGTTTTACATGAGCAACGTACCTTACAAACGTCTGAACAAAGATGACGCCGTTGTACTGTTGGTCGATCACCAGACCGGCCTGATTTCGCTGGTGCAGGATTTCTCGCCCAACGAATTCAAGAACAACGTGCTGGCCCTGGGCGACATCGCCAAGTTCTTCAACCTGCCGACTATCCTCACCACCAGTTTCGACGCAGGCCCGAACGGCCCGATCGTGCCTGAACTGCGCGAGCAATTCCCGGACGCGCCGTTCATTCAGCGTCCAGGCCAGATCAATGCCTGGGACAACGAAGACTTCGTCAAGGCAATCAAGGCTACCGGCCGCAAGCAACTGATCATCGCCGGCGTGGTGACTGACGTCTGCGTGGCGTTCCCGACCCTGTCGGCGCTGGCCGAAGGTTTTGAAGTGTTCGTGGTAACCGATTCTTCCGGCACCTTCAACGAAACCGTGCAGCAAGCAGCGTGGGCGCGGATGTCGGCGGCGGGTGCACACCTGATGAACTGGTTCGCCGTGGCGTGCGAGCTGCAAGTTGATTGGCGCAACGACATGGAAGGCCTGGCCAACCTGCTGTCCCAGCGTCTGCCGAACTACCGCAACCTGATCAACAGCTACACCAAGTTCACTGCCAAGTAAGATGCTGAAGAAAAATGCCCGCAATGTGCGGGCATTTTTTTGTGCTGATCGAATGTCCGATACATCAGCGCTTCTGCAGCCATCCCAAAAAACCACCTCTGCTGATCGGTGCCGGTTTGGCCATCAACGCCAGCCGACTGTTCTGCTGCCGCACCGCCTGCAACTTGTCCAACGCCCGGCCCACTTCGCTGCGCTGTTCCATGCACTGGCGGGTCAGGTTCTTGTCGAGACGGTAGATGATCGAAGACGTCAGCGCGGTGAACGTCGCCTGCGACGGCGTATCGGCCAGGATGCTCTGTTCGCCCATGACTTCGCTCGGCCCCATGCGACCGGCCTCGGTGAAACCATTGCCGTCCGGCACGCTGGCACTGACGACGCCGGTGGCGATCACGAACAGGCTGTCCGGCACTTCATCCAGTCCCAGCACCACCTGGCCTGCGGCGTATTGTTGCGCGACCATCGATTCGGCGAGGCGATCACGTTCCTCATGGCTCAGCGAGCGGAAGATCTTCACTTCATCGAGCAGCGCGCGGGCGCGGGTCGAGGGTTCGATCACGCCGTCGGGGTGTCGCGAGATGCCGGCCGCTTCCAGATGGCGATGGGCGAGGTCGAACAGTTGATTGCGCACGTCGCTTTTCTTGCCCAGCTCGGCGATGAAACCGCTGGCCACGTATTCGGACATCTCTTCACCGGCCTCTTTCAACACCGCTTTGGGGGCCGGGTTCAGCAACAGGCTGCTGCTGCCTTGCAGCGTGCGGTCGAGGGCGTCGAGCACCCGGCGTGGGCGGATGTGGTTCGCCACCTTGATGCTGATCGACACCCCGTGCAGGTTGTTCGGGCGGCTGAGGTTGACGATCTTGGCCTTGGCCGCTACCGAGTTCGGCACCACGGCCATCGTGCCGGCGCTGCTCAACAGGTGCGTGGCGCGCCAATTGATGTCCAGCACTTTACCCTCGACGCCATCGATAACGACAAGGTCGTCCACCTGATAGGGCTTGGTGGTGTTGAGCACGATGCCGGAGAACACGTCGGCCAACGTACTCTGCAACGCCAGACCGACCACGATGGCGAACACGCCGGACGTCGCGAGCAGGCCTTTGACCGGCAGATCCAGCACATAACCGGCGGCCGCGACGATGGAGGCCAGAAACACCAGCGCACCGATAACGTCCTGCAACAAACGGCCGCTGTGACCTATGCGGCGCATCAGCACCAGACCGAACACTTCCGTGAGCACCCGTGCGGCATACAGCCACCAGAGAATCCCCAGCGCTGTCGCACCGAGTTGCGCCACCGGGTCATCGGCAAACAACGGCGCCTGCAACGGGCTGACGCCGGCGTTGATGACCAGCGCACTGAACACCAGAAACAGCACCAGCCGCACACCGACCTTTGGCGCGCGATGTTTGAACGGGACGAGGTGCCAGAGCAGAGCGTCGAGCACCAGCAGCAGGGCGCTCCAAGGCAACAGGTGGGCAGAGAAAAGGCTCATGGATTGCACTCCAACGGGCACAAAAAAACTCGCCACACCCTGGGGTGTGGCGAGAGGTTGGGCTTAGTTCAGATGCGTCTTGAGCTCGGCCGCGGCCTGACGTACCGCCGCTTTGACTTCCGGAATCCGGTTCAGCGGATTGAGCAGGCCAAAGTCATGAATCATCCCGTTGTAGCGCACCGAGGTCACCGGCACACCGGCCGCATCGAGGTGGCGGGCGTAGCCTTCGCCTTCGTCACGCAGCACGTCGAATTCGGCGGTCTGCACCAGTGCGGCAGGCAGGCCCTTGAGTTGTTCGGCGCTGGCGTTGAGCGGCGAGGCATGAATCTGCGCACGCTCGGCCGGGTTGGTGGTGTAGTTGTCCCAGAACCACTGCATCATCCCTTTGGTGAGGAAGTGCCCCTCGGCGAATTGCTGGTACGAGCCGTCGTCGAACTGTGCGTTGGTCACCGGCCACATCAACAGCTGGAAGCGCAGGGCAGGGGTGTTCTGCTCCTTGGCCATCAGCGCCACGACCGCCGCCATGTTGCCGCCGACGCTGTTGCCGGCCACCGCCAGTCGCTTGCCATCGACACCGATCTCTTTGCCATGCTCGGCCACCCATTTCGTCGCGCTGTAGGCCTGGTTGATGGCGGTCGGGTATTGCGCTTCCGGCGACGGCGTGTAGTCGACGTATACCGCGACTGCGCCGGAGCCCACTACCAGGTCTCGGATCAGGCGCTGGTGAGTCGGGAAGTCGCCCAATACCCAGCCGCCACCGTGGAAGAACATGAACACCGGCAACTCGCCCTTGACCTTGGCCGGACGCACCACTTTCAAGTTGATGGTCTGGCCATCGACTTTGATCGCCTTGTCGCTGATTTCAACACCCGACAGATCAACCTTCACCGAAGCCTGGGCGCCGGTCAGCACCGCGCGGGCGTCTTTCGGGCTCAGCTGTTCCAGCGGTTTGCCACCGCCGGCGGCGAGGGCATCGAGGAAGGCCTGGGTGTTGTGTTCGACACCGGGGCTGCCGGCGGCGAATGCGTTGCCGATGGACAGGGCGAGGACGGAAGCGGCGAGGGTTTTCTTGATGTTCATGTGCAAATCCTTTTTAAATCGTTTGAGTTTTTATGCCTTGGGATCGGGCTGCTGTGGCGCTGGGGGTCAGGCCTCAGCAACACCGTGAGCACAGATTAATGAGATGCCGGAAAGTGAAAAAGCGGCTATAAAGCGATTAACTGTCAACCAGAGAGTGACAATGAATCCGTTCGAAGACATGCGTATTTTTTGCCAGGTCATGGACTCCGGCAGCTTCACGGCGGCAGCCGATCAATTGGGCCTGTCCAAGCAATTCGTCAGCCGCCGCCTGATGCAACTCGAAGAGCGCCTCGGCGTGCGCCTGCTCAATCGCTCCACCCGACGGCTGGACGTCACCCCGCTGGGGCAGAGTTATTACGAATCGGCCCTGCGCCTGCTCAGTGAAGTCGAGCAAGTGGAGCAGGGCATCGCTGGCCAGACCATCGAGCCTCGCGGCACCGTTCGCCTGAGTGCACCGTTGTCGTTTGCCGTGGCACATTTGGGCTGTTTGCTGCCGGTATTTTTGCAGCGTTATCGCGATGTCACCGTGGAGGTCGACCTGAGCGATCGGCCGGTGGACTTGCTCGGCGAAGGATACGATTTGGCCTTGCGCATCGGCGTGCTGGAGGACTCGACCCTGATCGCCCGCCGCATCGCCGTCATCGAGCGGGTGTACTGCGCCAGCCCGGCGTATCTGGCCGAGCGTGGCACACCGCTCAAACCCGAGGATTTGTACACCCATGATTGCCTGCCCTACGGCCATGGCCGCCAGGTGCAATGGCGGTTCGAAGGGCGGGGCAAACCGCTGACCGTCAACGTCACCGGGCGGATGCGGGTCAACAACGGTGAACTGCTCAAGGACGCGGCCATCGCCGGCATGGGCATCACGTACTTGCCGAGCTTCATCGTCGGCTCGGCCCTGGAGGACGGCCGGCTGGTGCCGGTGCTGGATGATTTCCGCCCCGAGCCGCTGACCTTGTCGGCGGTCTACCCGCAGCATCGTCAGGCCTCGCGGCCGGTGCAGGCGCTGATCGAGTTCTTGCGTGAGCGGTTGAATCAGCAAGAGGGCTCGCGTCATCGGTGATTACAAGATCGCAACAAACCCCTGATGTGGTTTTTCCTGACGCTGATCTAGACTCGTGCCGGTCAATCAAAGGCCCGGAATCTGGAGCGTGCAATGGAAATGCCGACAAAAGAAAAAGCCATCGCCAGCAATCGCGATGCATGGAATGACTCCGCCCAACACCACAAAGGTACCCCCGAGTGGCAGGCCCGTTTGAGTGCCGTGAGCCATGGCGATTTTTCCTGCCTGGATGACACCCTCACCGGGTTGCTCCAACAGGTCGGTGTCGACGGCAAGGATGTGGTGCAACTGGGCTGCAACAATGGCCGGGAAAGTCTTTCGCTGTTTGCGCTGGGTGCCCGCAGCGTGGTGGGCGTCGACCAGTCCGGGGCCTTTCTCGATCAGGCCCGGGAGCTGGCATCCCGTTCGCCTCATCAGCCCGAATTCATCGAGGCTGACATCCATCACCTGCCGACGGAACTTCATCAGCGTTTCGACGTGGCGCTGATCACCATCGGCGTATTGAACTGGATGCCGGACATCGGCGAGTTCTTGCGCCATGTCGCGCAAACCCTCAAGCCCGGCGGCAGCCTGGTGATTTACGAAACCCACCCGTTCCTGGAAATGTTCGACCCCGAGTCAGCCGATCCCTATCGCCCGGACAGCTCGTATTTCCGCAGCGAGCCTTTCGTCCAGGACCAACCGATCGTCTACGAAGGCAAAGTCGAACAGCAGGCCTCGGCGTCCTACTGGTTCGTCCACACCCTGGGCGCCATCTTCACCGGTGCCGTGGAGGCGGGGTTGCAGATCAGTCATTTCAAGGAGTACCCGCATTCCAACCGCGAAGAGCTCTACGATCGGTATCAGCAGCAAAAAGCGCAGTTGCCGTTGTGTTACACGTTGGTGGCGGTGAAGCGAGCAACGTAGTGCCAGGGGTATTTTCAGAGCGTTGAGTGATTTGCCGCGTGTCCTGGTTGCGCGCAGAGATCAATGCCCAAGGCATGAATGACCTTTAGAACCGTATCAAAACGTGGTTTCGCCCCGGGTGCGAAGGCCTTGTACAGGCTTTCGCGCCCCATTCCGGAATCTTTGGCAATTTGTGTCATGCCGCGGGCCTTTACCACATAGCCGATAGCACGAAGAAACTCTTCGTTGTCGCCGTCTGCCAATACCTGAGAGAGGTATTCGCTGATGGCTTCGTCACTGTCGAGCAGTGCCGCCATGTCGAAGTTTGTTAGTTTTTGATTCATGCTTCTGGCTCCTCATTCCTGTGCGAATGTATCTGTTAGCGCAGGCATGAGGAGTCAGTTGGTTCTTTTGAGTTGGCTGTATTTTTCCCAGAACTGCGTAGGCAACATGACGCCATCGCGGGCAAGCCCTAATGTCAGTCAGTTAAGCCGTAATGCAATCTGTAGCAGCTGGCGAAGCCTGCGTTCGGCCGTAGCAGCTGTCGAGCCCTGGCGAGGCTGCGTTCGGCTGCGAAGCAGTCGTGAGTCCGACGAATGCAATCTGTCTGACGTACCGCAGTTATGGTTTTACGACTGCTGCGCAGCCGAACGCAGGCTTCGCCAGCTGCTACAAGGAGTGCGTCGCGGCTGAAATTGTTTAACTGACTGGCATTAGGGCAAGCCCGCTCCCACAGGGAAATGCGGCAAAATGTGGGAGCGGAAGCCAATCACGCCTGCGCCGCCGTCACCGGCCGCTGTTCCGGTTTGCGCAGTGCAGTCAGCCGTGAGGCGCTGTAGTAGGTTTCGCGGAAGAAGCGCCAGCGGCCGAACAGGTCGTAGACGTGGGTGATGCGCCCTTGCTCCTGGTAGTCCATGCGGATGTGCATTTTCATCGCCTGGATATTGCGGGTGTCGCAGACGTCGACGATCTTGTTGCACCCTTTGGCTCGCATCGCGTCCCAGAGCTTGAACTGGGCGTCCATCGACAGGCTGGTGCCAAAGTAGAGCGGGATCATTTCACCGCCGAACTCGAAAAACTCACCGGGGTTGATCCGGAACCAGCAGCCGTAATAGTGCCGGTCGAAGTAGTCCCTGGCACTGCCCCAGATAAATCCGATGGCATCACCTTGCTCATCCACGTACATGTGCCCGGTGTGGCCCTCGGCGGCGATTTCGGCCATGGCCTTGACGCGGTTACCGTAATACTTGGTGAACGCCGTGGCGTTTTCCGGGGTGATGTTCACCAGGCGCAAGCCCGAATAGGGCCGCAGATTTTGCGGCGCCACCGGGGTCACCAGATCGCGCCCCAGCCACAGCAGCTCCCGATGGAAGTACACATAACGCTTCCAGAGCGTCTGGAGTGTGTAGAGCAGGCCTTTTTGTTTGATACGTTCGCTAAGCTTGTCGATGACGCTCATGAAGTCCTCCGAGGCTGAAGCCAGGGTGTGGTGAGTAACGTTTTCGATGGCGATAAATCAGGATTTCAACGGGTGCAGTTCGGTCGGGTATTGCGGTTCCTCCTGGGACGCTCTCGGCACAACGGCATAGGACACCCTCGGAACACCCGCAAGACGCTGCTCCAGCACATGGCTCAGCGACTCACCCGGATTCAGATAGGCATCGCCAAAATCGGCGCCGATATGGATCGGATGGACGACGATTTCCAGCAGGCCGTCGATTGGCATCGCCACGGTGCGCAGGTCGACCGGGGTGCAGACGTTCTGGGCGGTCGCTCCGGACAGGCTGTTCAATCGATGGTTGAGCAACGTCTTGAACATTCGCTTGGGCACGCTCAAATTACTGCCCAGATCGCGCGCCAGTCGCACGGGCACCCCTTGGCGAGCAGCAAAACGCGCGACGATTTCACCGATGGGCCAGATGTTGTGCACGTGCTGATGGGAATCGAGGTGGCTGGGGTGCAGGCCGTTGTCCAGGCAGCGTTGCCATTGGGCTTCGAGTTCCTCCAGCACCGCGTCGCGATCCAGGCGGTTGAGCCAGAGGCTGTGGCGGGGCAGGCTGAGGTCGAACTCACCCTGGCTGTCGCAGAATGTCGAACGCGCGAGAATCGACAGGCTCAACGGTCGGCCATACGTGAGGTTGAAGTGCAGCCCGACCCGACCCTTGAGCAATGGCTGTCGGGCCAGGACGCAGGCCGCTTCGAAGGCCGGCATGTTGGCCATGGCGGTCGCGGAACTGATGACCCCAGCGTGGAAGGCGCCCAGGATCACCGCGTTTTCGCTCGGGCTGAGGCCGAAATCGTCAGCGTTGACTATGACTTGGCGAGGCATGGCTGCCCTCTCTTTCTTGTTCGGTGGGTGCAGCGTCTTTGGCGACAATAGGCGCCTGCATAGGTGTAAGCGTAGGAGCAACCAGCGCTGCTGCACGCCTGGCCTGCCATTTTTTTAACCAGGGTTTGATGTGGTGCCAGAGTCGCAGGGCCAGCCCCAGAGCGAGGCCGCTGGGGCGCCAGGAGTAGAAACTCCAGCGCCAGTGCTCCAGTTGCCCGGTCATGCGTTCCAGGAGTTGATGGCTGGAGTTTTCCAGGCTGATCCGTGAGGCATCGACCCAGTGCCAATTGTCGTCCAGCCCCCAGTGGATCCACTCTTCGAGCAGCACGCGACCGCTGCCCAGGTCGGCGTATTGCGGCAAGAACGCCAGGTTGTAGTCGTACAACCGGCCCTGTTCCAGCAAGCCGATACGGTAGCTGATGCAGCGCCCGTTCAGTTCCAGCACCACCACCCGCACCAGTCCCTGTTCGGCGAGGGCGGTGAAGGCTTGCTCGATCCATTGCCGGTAGCGGTCGTTGGTGAAAATCCCCACCCCTTGAAGGCCTTTCCAGCTCAGCGCTTCGACTTTGCCGAGGGTCCGCAATAGTGGCCTGATGGTGGCGGTGTCGGGGGTTATCCGCCGGACCTCGGCCCCGCAGGCCGCGATCCGTTTACGCGCACGGCGCAGTTTGTAGCGCGGGTCGCCGGACACTTCCTGGTGGTCGGCGTCGCTGATCAGGTGCACCGGCACCCGACAACTGAGGCGGCGTTCGCCGGTCGAGCTGTGGGCCATCCAGGTGGTCAGCGCACTTTCCTCGCCGGTGGGTTCGGACAATTCATTGAGTTGCAGCATTGCATGGGGCACGCGACGGCGAATGATCACCAGCGCCTTGCGCATGCTCTCGGCATCGAGGCAGCTGAGCAGGGCCAGGCGATCGGTGAGGGGATAACCGAGGTGATGCAGGACTCGAAACGGTAGCCCGCCAAAGTGCTCCACGGATACCACCAACGGCAGGCACAAGGCCAATTCATCGCCGTGCCAGCCGAGCAGAACGTGCAAGCGCTCCCCGGCAACCAGTGCCTGTTCCGATGCGCGCAGCCAGGCGAGGGTGTTGAACGGTGTATGGTCCGTCACGCGCCAGCGCAACCCCTCATAGGCGGTTGTCGGAAAGTCCGGAGCGCACAGCGAAGTGCGCCATTCGAATCGAGCCATCATAGGTTCAGGCCGCCGCATAACTCATGGACGTTCATGAGGCGCTCCAGCTCAGGGCGAACAAGGTTTGCCCAGGCAGATCGAAGCTGACGCGGCCGTCCTGACAGTTGAATTTGCCTTCGCGACTGCGGCTGTCGGCACCGAAATACACCAGCGCTCCCTTGGTCAGCGGGCAGGTCGCCCCGGCCAGATCGACACGCTGCAAGCGCGCGCCCTTATTGACGCCCAACAGGCTGCGCTGGCGCTCGGTGGCCATCGCCAACACGTCGACTTCGAAGGCGTCGTTGTCCAGGCGCATGACGTTTTTCAGCCAGTGCTGCCGGATGAATTGTTGGGCCAGGCCCACCGGTTTGAGCTCGAAACGATCGCCGCCCAGCACCCGCACCATGCCTTTGGGGTAGTTCGGTTCATCGGCGGCCTGGAACCAGTTGAGCATGTCCAGCAACCCGTCCTGCGCCGAGTTGATGACCACCGAGGCCCACCACAGCGAAGCGAAATGGGTTTCCTGATCGTAGGGGCTCAGGCTTGAGCCGCTGGACAGGTTGGTCTGGTCCAGCAGCAAGGCCTTGCGTGGCCGGCCCTTGGCATCGAGGCCCACCAGTTCGGCGGCGCGGCGCACGCTGTCGCGATAGACCCGGGTCGCCAGCAGGTCGCGAACCATCCATTCATGCCAGGCGAGGGCGTCGATCTGCTCGCCGGATTCGGCCAGCAGGCGCCGTGCCCAATCGATACCGCGCTTGTCGGCGGCATCGTCGGTGAACGGGCCGTTGACGAAGCGCGAACTGGCGGGCATGGCAATACGAATGCCGGCCTTGGCGTTAGCCGGGTCGCTACGCACTTGTCGGGCCATGCTGTTGAAGATCGCCTGGTAGTTGGCGTAGCTCGAGTAGTTAAGGTTCGGCTCGTCGGCGAACGCGATGTAATGAGTACCGGTGCCACCGAGGGCGCGGGTGGCGGCGAGCCAGGCGTCGAGGCCGGCGTTGCTCATGGTGTCGGCGCGCAGATCGGCCTGACGCTGGCTGCCGGCCAACAGCGTGATGTCCTGCGTGATGCCGAAGCGGTTCTGATAGAGCTGGCGGAACGCATCTTCGTAGTGCGGATTTTGCGCGGTGACGTCGACGAAACTGTAATAGGAGCCTGCCTGAGGATTGAGGACGTCGAGCGCCGCGAAACTGGATTGAGGCGGCAGCACGTAAGGCAAGTAAATGCCCAGGTTCGGGGTCGGGCCGAGCGTCTCTTTATGCAGGGTCAACCGGGTCTGGCCATCGTCCTCGCGCAGCGGCTTGAGTTGCTGCGGATTCTGGGCGAACAGGTTTGCCGTGCCATCGAGCCAGAACGCGACCTTGCCGCTGCCTTGCAGGCGCAGGTGCCAGACTTGTTCGTCCTGGGTGACGGGTAGTTCAAGCTGATCGAATTGCCAATAGGCGCGATAGGGTTTCAGTGCCAGCGTCACTTGTTTGTTATCGCCCACACGCTGGGCCAGCAGAGCGCTGACGCCACCGTGAAACTTGCCGGCCAGCACCGCGTGTTCCCCCGGTGCGACTTTGAAATACAGCTCATCGCCGCCACGGGTTTCGGCGCTGAAATGCACCTTGGCCGGGGCGAACAACGCCACGGTGCGTTCGTCGTGTTCGACGGTGTAGCGGCGGAAACTGTAGCCCGGAATTTCCAGTCGATAACTGGCGGCACCCGGCGCCAGCGGCCAGCTCTGCTTGCCGCGGGTTTCACTGGCGGCGATCAGGCGATCGCCCTTCAGATTGCCGTTGCCGTCGAGCAGGTACAGGTGTTCTTCGTTGGCATCGGCCTGCCACGCCGGGACCCAACGGATAGTCAACGTGTCGGGTCGATCCGCTTGCAGGTACAGGCTGCCGTCGCGAATGTCGGCCCAGCGCATGGGCGCCGCCTGCGCGCTCAAACCGAGGCCCAGGCTCAACAGCAGCACCAGGCGTTTCATGCCGATTTCCGTTGCAGCATCTGAAGCATCGGTGCCACATCGCTGGGCAGGATGATCAGGGTTTGCCAGACCGGTACGCCGCTCAACCGGCAGTACGTCACCAGCAGCGCGACGGTCACCGCCAGGTAGGCGATGGACGATGCCGCCGCCGCGCCGACGATGCCATATATCGGGATCAGCAACAGGTTCAGGGCCAGGTTCAGCAGCGCGCCGAGGCCCACCAGCAGCGACACCGTGCCGGGGCGATTTTTGCCCAGCAAGTCCAGGCGCAAGATGCTCGCATAGCAAAGACCGAGCAGCCCCGGCAGCAGCGCCAGTAAGGCCGGGTAGGCCGGTTGATAAGCAATGCCGAACAGCGTGACGATCAGCCATTGCCCGATCACGGCCATGGTCAGGCAGGCACCGAGCATCACCGTGGCGGTCAGGCGCAGGGCCAACGGTGTCAGGCGCTCCATGCCTTCGTCTTGCTGCAGCAGGCGTTTCATCAGCGGTGTGGTCACCGCTTCCGGGACGATCAGCAGCAACTCGGCGGCAGCACTGGCCATGGCGTAATGACCCAACGCCGTGCTGCCGAGCAAGGCACCGATGAACAGGTAATCGGAACGCAGAATCACTTGCTGGAACAACAAATCGGGATGGCTACGGGCGCTGTAGCGCAACAGTTCTTTCTGGCTGGCGCGGTCCCATTGCAACGTCAAGGGTTGCGCACGGTTGAGCCAGACCCAACCGGCCAGCACCACCAGGCTGATGCCGGCCAGCCAACTGATCAGCGCCGCCTCCAGCGCAGCGTCTTTCCACATCCAGAACAAGGCGATAAACAGCAGCAGTGGCGCCAGCGATTCCACCAGTCGCAAGGCATTGAACGCCACCACAGCGCCCGACGCGTTGTGCAAGGTCAGCAGGCCGCTCTTGAGCACGGTCAGCGGCACCGCCAGCAGCAACAGCCAGGCGAGCAATCCCAGTTGCGTGGTGATGTCGAGTTCGCTGCCGAACTCGCGCACCAGCGCCACCACCAGCAACGTCAGCAAACCCGCCAGCAGGCAACCGAACACCAGCACCTGGCTCAGCAGCAAACCCATCGGCTGTTGCTTGGCCGCCTGATAACCCACTGCCGAGTTCAGCCCGCCGCTGGTGGCGGCGCTGATCAAGTCGGGCAGGGTACTGAGCAGCGCAAACAGGCCGCGCTCGCTGGGCCCCAGGATCCGCGCCAGCAACACGTTGCGCAGCAGCCGCAAGCCGATCATTGCCAGTTTGGTGCCCATGCTCAGGGCCAGGTGTTTGAGGTAGTGGCTGCGACTCATGGCCGGGCTCCGCGGTAGATGCGCCACGACAGCAACTCCGGATTGCGTGCCGTGCGCTGGCTGATGCCGATCCGTGGCAAGGCCAATGGATCGTCGACGCCACGGTAAATCCCGCTGGCGGTGCCCAGGGCAAACGCAAAGTCGTGATCGGCCACGTGTTCGCGCACCCGCGCATCATGGTCGCCATTGGGGTAGCAGTAGACTGGCAGCGGCCGGTTGCAGCCGTTCAACAGTGCATTGCGGCTGCGGCTCAGTTCTTCATCCAGGTGTTGATCGTCAAGCTCGGTGAGGATCGTGTGGCTGGCGCCGTGAGGGCCGAAGCGGATCAACCCGCTGGCTTCCAGCGCGCGCACTTGATGCCAGTCCAGCGCCTGGGGCAACGATTCTTCAGGGCATTGATCGGTGAGCCGGTTCAGTTCGCCCGGCGGCAGGCTTTTCAGGCTTTGCAGAAAATGCAAAAGCGCCAGGCTTCGGCGCTGCACATCCAGATCATCGAGCAGCACCGGTAACGGTCGCCCGATCTGTCGCAGGCATTCAATCAAGTGCGTCCGGGCTTTTTCACCGTGGCTGTGCCACAGGGTTTCCCCCAGGCTTTCCCACCAGAAGCGTTGCCGGCTGCCGATGAAGTCGGTGGAGAGAAAAATGCTCGCCGGCATCTGATACCTTTTCAGCAACGGGAAGGCATTCAGCGCGTTGTCGCGCCAGCCATCGTCGAAGGTCAGCGTGACTTTGGGGCGCTCCGACATGGCGGTGCCGGGTTGCAGAATTTCCATCAGCGGCACGCAATCGAAGTGTTTTTTCAACCAGAGCAGCAGGTGAGCAAAGCCTTTCGGTCCGACGCACAGTTCGTTGCGATGGGGCAGGTCGGCGGCGCGGTCATTGGGCAGCACCCGGTGCAGCATCAGGATCACCCCGGCACCGTGCAGTTGGTGACGGCCTACCGGCGAGTTGAGATAGAGCCAGCCACTGGTGCGTTTTAATAGTTGTCTGATCGCCATGGCGCGGTCCTTTCAACGATTTTGCTCGGGGTTCCACTGCGCGTACCGCTGTCCACGCAGGAACTGCCACAGGCCGATACTCATCCCGGCAAGGGTCACCAGAAAGAAGCCGGCGAGGCGAAAGGGTTTGGGCAAACGGTGTTGCACATCCAGCAGGCCGGCGATGGCCACCGCATAACCGAGCAGTTGCGCGATCAGGCTCAAGCGATAGAAGCCATGGACGTTCCACAACCAGAAGTTGCTCAGCAACAATGGCAGCAACAGGACCGGGGCCAGGCGTCGAATCAGTTTGTGGCTGATCAGCGCAATCGCATACAAGCCATGGCGCCAGGGGTTCAACAGTTCCCGACGCTGGGCCAGGCTCTGCAGGCCACCGACGGTGACGCGCAGACGACGGCGCCATTGTTTGTCGATCTCATCGACGCCCTGGTCGATCACCCGGGCTGTGGGCACATAGACAATGCGTTTGAGCGCCACCGGCGCGCAGGTACTGATAAAGAAATCATCGTTGACCTCCACCGGCACGTTCTGGAACAACTCGCGGCGCAGGGCGAGCAGGGCTCCGTCGGCGGAAACCATGCAGCCGGTGCGATTTTCCACCATGCGCAGCCAGCCTTCGTAGTGCCGATAAAGGCTGTCGCCCAGGCTCAGGCCCTGGCCCGCCACCGGGATCAACATGTGCCCGGCGCAGGCCCCGACCTGTGGATCGGCCAGGGGCGCGAGCAATTGGCCGAGGGTGTCGGTTGACCATTGGTTGTCGGCATCGGTAAACACCAGAATCTCGCCCATGCTCAGGGCGACGGCGGCATTCAAGGTGGTTGCCTTGCCCTGACGGGGCAGATCGAGCACGCTGATGCGCGGGTCGATGACTTTGTGGGCGCAGGCCACGGTGTCGTCGGTGGAGCCGTCGCTGGCCAGAATGATCTGTAGCGAGCGCGCCTGATAATCCTGGGCGAGCAGGATGCGCAGCTTTTCTTCGATGTACTGGGCCTCGTTGTGCGCGGCAATGACGATGCTCACGTTCATCGGTTGTGCGGGCTCATGACGGGGCGCCGCAAACAACGGCGCGAGCAGTGTCAGCAGCAGCGGGTAGCCGAGCCAGGCATACACCGGCAATAACAGGCACCACCAGAACACGAATTCAGCCACGGGCGGGTCTCCTGGCATTCCAGCGACAAAGGCTCAGGATGAACGCGGCACCGGCCAGGTGCAGACGCACCCAATGCAGGCCCCAGAGTTGCAGCATCAGGCGCAGGTCGCGGTGTTTCAGGCTCTGGCGCAGACTTTGGGCGAGCGCTGGCAGGCTGGTGACGAACAGCATGCATAGCGCCAGTCGGGGGGAGCCGTTGAGCAGGGCGGATAGCGCCATGAAATCCAACACCCAGGCGATGATCGATAGCATCGGGAAACGCAGTAAACGCAGATTCATGCCGTGGCTGCGCAGTAATTGCAGGTGACTGCCCTGACGCCAGAACTCCTTGCCCATCCATTCGCGCCAACTGCTCTCGTAACCCCAATGCAGGGCAACGCTCTGGTTGACGGACAGCAGGCGTGCGCCAGAGTGGGAAAGGCGCATGGTGAAATCTTTGTCTTCGCCGGTGCGCAGGTTTTCGTTGAAGCCGCCGACCTTGTCGAACCATGGACGACGCATCAACAGGTTGGAACTGGGCAGCCATCGCACTGTTTTCAGCGTTTCATCGTTCGGGCGCAACGTGCGGCGTTGCCAGGCATTGGCATACCACGGGGCTTCGGCCGGGGTGTGCAGGTCCAGTCCCAGGACGTCGACCTGAACCGCGTGTTGGATGCTCAACAACAGCGTGAGCCAGTCCTCGGGCATTTCGATATCGGCATCGATGAAACCCAGCCATTCGCCTGTCGCCATCGCCGCCCCGCGATTGCGCAGGGCGCCGATCAGCAGCCCGGGCAGCACCAGCACCTGCGCCCCGAGCTGGCGAGCGATGTGCGGGCCCTGATCGTCGGAGCCGTTATCGACCACGATCAGCTCGCATTCCATCCCGGCGGCCTGCGCGGCTTTTTTCGCGGCAAGCAAGGTGCGGCCGATGTGTCTGGCCTCGTTGTACATCGGGATGGCAATGCTGATGCGGTTCATGCCACGGGCTCCGTCAGCGGACGTTCTTGCGCCTTGAGGCGCAACACCCAGGTCAGGGCGAGCATGATCCACAGGTACTTGTGATTCGGCGCGCTGAGGAACATCAAAAACAGTGTCAACGACAGATAACTTATGCCCAGGTGGGTGATCAGGTCGGCCTGTTCCCAATCCCGTCGCAGCATCCAGGCTTGACGGGCGCGGACCAGGTTATACATCCCAAGGCCCAGCATGCCGACGAACAGCAGCCCGGCGGGAATCCCCAGTTCACTGAAGATTTCCATGTACGTGTTGTGAGCGCGACGGTACAAGTCGCCGGGCTTGCGGTTGGCGGAAAACACCTTGGCGTAACCGGAGGTGGCGTAGTGCAGCGGGAAGGTGCCGGGGCCGGAACCGAGTAACGGATGCTCACGAATGATCTGGCTGCCGACCACAAGGTATGACGCGCGGCGGCCGAGGGATTCGTCCTGGCTTTTGGAGCCTTCTTTCAAGACGCTCAAGGACTGGATGCGCTTGAGGTAACCAGCCGGCATCGAATAAGTCGCCACCGGGATCACGATCGCAAGGCCGAGCATGGCAAAACCCAAGTGGCGCGGCCGGATGCGTGGCAACTGCGCGCGGTAGTGCCAGGCGCCGATCATCAAGCTCAGGAACAGGACCACCAGCCCGGAACGGGAATCGGTCTTGGTCATGCCGCCCAGCAGCAAAATGCAGCAGCCGCCCCAGAACAATCGGTGCAACAGGTTCGGGCCGCGGATCACCAGCAGCAGGGCCAACGGTACGGCGAAGGCGATCAGCAGGGCAAACGAGTTCGCGTCTTCCAGCAGCCCGGCGGCGCGGCCCTGGTCCTGATACTTGGTGGAGAACATGGCCAGCACAGAGGTCGCGGCGACGCTGAGGGTCACCAGCCGGGCGAACAGATCGAGGTTCAACTCACGGCCGATCAGCAAGGTGATCACAAACAGCACCATGCCGACACTCATGTCCCGCAGATGACTCTGGGACATGTCCATGTTGTCGGTATTGATCATGCTCAACAGATACAACACCACGAAGCCGATCAGGAAGCGCCAGATGTTGCTGCGCAGACGCTCGGACGGAATCTGGTGAATGGCCAGTTGCAACATCAGGATCAGGGCCAGTGACGCACCGATGAATTTGGTGCCTGACAGCGCGCTGCCCTTGAAGAAACCTTCGAACGGCACCAGCGCCGCGATGCCCAACAACCCCCAGGCGGGTTTTCGGTAGAGAACACCGACAGCGACCATGCCCAGCACCGCGCCGGGCGCCAGATAGGGGAAAGGGCTGGCCAGCAAACCGAGGCAGACCAGGGCGAGCAGACTGACGATCGAGAGCGGAAAGATCACGTGCGTGCCTCCCGTGCAGTACGGATATAAAGCTGCGACCAGCGTTCGGCCAAGGCCTTCAGGTCGTAACGGTCCTGTTGCGTACGTTTTGCGTTGTCGATCAGTTCGCCAGCCAGTGCCGGCTCACTCAGCAGCGTGTCGAGCTGCCGGGCGAGGGCGACGCTGTCGGTGGGGGGCGCCAGCAGGCCGTTGTGCCGATCCTCCAGCACATCGGGAATTCCGCCGACGCTGAACGCCACCACCGGCACTCCGGCCTGCATCGCTTCGAGCAAAATCATCGGCGTGCCCTCGGTGCGCGAGCTGATCACCAGCGCATCGAGTTGCGGCCACCAGCGGTTCATGTCGGTCTGGTAACCCGGCAGGGTGATGCGGTTGCGCAAACCGGTGGCGGCTATTCGCGCCTGCAGGGGGTCCCGTTCCGGGCCATCGCCGAGCATCACCGCGTCCAGTTGTGGGTGTTGCTGACACAGCGGGATCAGCGCATCGAGAAACAGGTCCGGGCCTTTTTCATGGGTCAGCCGACCGACGTAGCCCGCCAGCCAGCGTGGGTGTCTGGCGTTGTGGGGCAGAAGACCGTTGGCGGTTGGCAGACCATTGGGAATCACTTGCAGCTTCTCCGTTCGAACACTGGCCTTGCGGTGCAGCACCGCGATGCTTTCGGCCACGCACACCACCCGATTCACCGACGCCGTGCGGCACAGTTGCAGGCTCAGCCAGCCGTAGAAGCGTTGCTTGCGACTGCGTGGGGTGAAACCGTGCTGGGTAATCACCAACGGCAAGTCCAACAATGTCGCGCCGACCCAGCCAAACACCAGACCTTTGAAATTGTGCGTATTGATCAGCGGATGTTCAGCCCGCCGATAACGTAAATGACCCAGCAATTGCCCCAGTCCCGCGAAAGCGCGGCAGTCGATCCCGGCCTCGCGGAAGCGGTCGATCAGGGCCTGCGGCGCATCCAGAAACAGCACCTGGTGGTGTCCCGGCGTCGCCAGGCAATGGTCCAGCAACATCCGCTCAGCGCCATAAAAGCCGCCGCTGCTGATCAAATGCATGATCGGCAGCGCGCTGGCGTTGAGCGGCCCGTTCAATGGCGCACCCAATACATGAAGCTAGGCACGGTCCAGTTCTTGTGCGGGTTGTTCGGCAAAGCGTCCTGATCGTTGATCACCAACAGCACCGGCAAGCCCAGTTCATGGGTGATTTGCGCTGGATGTTTGAAGCTGTGATCGAAGAACTCACGCACGTAGACGAAGGCAATCGCCAGCAGCAGACCGGTCAGCATCCCGAACGGAATGATCAGCAGCGGTTTGGGAAACGCCACCTCGGTCGGTTCGAACGGCGGGCTGAGCACCCGGGCGTTGGACAAATCGCTGTCCAGCGCGCGGGCGGTGCTGCTTTCGGCAAAGCGCTGGGCGTAGGTGGAGAACGCCGCGTGCAAGGCATTGATCTCGGTATCCATCTGCTGCAACTTGCTCTGCGCCACTTGCAACTGGTGGATGCGGTTCTTGAACTCGGCGATGCGCGCGGTTTTCTGGTTGATCACCGAGGTGACAATGGCCAGGTCGCTGGTGCGCTCCTGAATCCGGTTGCTGACGATTTTCAGGAACTGCTGGCGGGTGCGGGTAATTTGCTCGCGGGCCAGCAGCATCGGTTCGCTGCCCGGCTGGAAGACCGCCAGGTCGTTCATGTAGCGGCTGACTTGAGTCGTCAGTTGCTCACCGATCTGCCGGATCTCCCGGTCTTCGAAGGCAATGTTGTCCACCGTGGTGGTGAAGGTGAAAGGGAAGGTGTAGTCGTTGAGCCGAGTGGTATTGTTGGCCGCCGCCAGCGCGGTTTTCAGGTAGTCGAGCCAGCGCTGGCTTTGCAGCAAGCGATCCTGATACTGGTTCAGGTTCTCTTCCTCGGTGTTGATGGCGTTGAGGCGGAAGGTGATTTCTTCCTTCGGATCGGACGCGCCGATCTTTTCGAGCAACGCCAGTCGAGTGCCTTCCAGGCCATCGAGCCGCACCTGATACTGCTTCTTCTTGGTTTCGTAGAAGCTCTGTGGCAGGTCGATCGATTGCAGTTCCTGACGGCTGGCCAGGTAGTTTTGCAACATCGTTGCGACAAACCGGGTGCCTTGGGTCGGATCGCTTGAGCTGTAGATAATGGAGATCACGTTGGAGCCGGGCAGGGTGTCGATCTTCAGGCTATCGATGGCCTCCTGGGTGAAGGTATCCAGGGTGGTGTCCCGCACCGGATCGATTGCAAGCCCGAGCGCGCCGCGCACCGGGTTGATCACGTATTCACGCAAGGGGTTGGTCACGAAACGCTGGATCGGTTCGGTCACCAGTTTGTTGAAGGCCCCGGGGTTGGGCGTGTACTCGCCTTTGGCCTGCAGGTCGCTGATGGTCTGACGGATCAGGGCCGGCGAGCGCAGGATATTGCTCTCGGTTTCCATGTCTGCCAGTGACGGCGGAATGAAAGAGGCGTCGCCCTGGGTCAGGGATGTGGTGGCGTCTCCCTGAGAGAGTTTTTTGGACTGCACGAGCACCTGCGCGGTGATATCGAAGCTCTGTTTGAGCACCAGCGGCAGGAGCAGGGCGATCACTGCAAAGATCAGGAAGATTCGCTTCACCAACCGCTTGTTGGCGAAGAAGATCCTGAAGAACTCATGCAGGTAGTTTTCCTTTGGGTTCATGATCGGTCACCTGAGCTTTAGTTGTTACTGCCTTTGTTGTCGACGCGGTAGCCGAAGCTGAAGCCGACCCCTTGGAACAACACCACGTCCGCCAGTTGCCGCGCGAGTTCGCCGGCGCTGGCCAGTTTGGTCTTGGGTACGTAGAGCATGTCGTCCGGTTGCAGGTAAGCAATCTGCGACGCGTCACCGGCCAAGGCTTTTTCCACGTCGTAGTGCACGGCCTGCACCTGGTTGCCGGTGCGGCGCATGATCACCACCGAATCGAGGCGCGCCTTGACGCTGGTGCCACGGGCCAGGGTCAACGCTTCGAGCACCGAGACCGGGCGGCGAATCGGGTAGGAGCCCGGCTGCCCGACTTCACCCAGTACATAGATTTCGTTGCCCGATGTGGACTTGAGCATGACGTCGACTGTCATCCGTCCCGGCAATTGCGCGTAACGTTGATTGAGGAACGTTTCGAGCTGGTTGACGGTCATGCCTTGCAGCGGCACGGAGCCGATTTCCGGGAAACTCGCATAGCCGTCGTTGCCCACGGTGATCTCCCGGCTCATGCCGGTAGCGGGGTGGTTCAGGGCGCTCTTGAGGTTTTGCTCGTTGCTCAGCGGGCTGGTGACCAGCACGGTCAACTGGTTGCGATTGGGCTGGAACAGGGCTTTGCGGTTATAGGCGCGCTGGATTTCCTCCCGGGCCTGGACCGAGGTCATCCCGCCGATTTTCACCGCGGTGTTGGCCCCCGGCAGTTCGATGGTGCCATCGGGCAGCACCAGTTGCGTGCCGTTGAGCTGGCTGGCCGCGGTGAAGTTCAGGGCGACCTGGTCACCGGGCTGAATGCGGTAAGCCTCCGAGCCACTGGTGCTGACGTGGAAGATCACGTCCAGCACGTCCTTGGGCCGCAAGGTCTGTTCGACCTTGGGCATGTCGGTGGCCTGGGCGTTGGCCGGCTCGGCCGTGAGGATCTGCACCGGCATGTTCTGGGTTTCACTGGTGCTGGAGCAACCTGCAAGCGGTAGCAACAGCAGGACAAGCACTTTGGCATTCATGACTTCATCCTTCAGGTGGGTGCTTACAGGTTTTTGTAGAGCCATTTGGGCATGTAGTACTTGCGTCGGTTGAAGACGCTGCCCACCAGTTTCGCGCCGGCCTGGGTCAGGCGCTGAGCCGCGGCCTGGGCCACTTCCCAGCGGGTGTCTTCCGCGCGCACCACCATGATCACGCCGTCCACCAGAGTGCTGATGACCAGGGTGTCGACGGCCGCATACACCGCATCGCCGTCGATCACCACGAAGCGATACCGATCGACCAACTGCTCGAGCAACGGGTTCAGCTGTTCGCTCGTCAGGTGCTCGGTGCCGCGGATGTGCCGCCCGTTCGGCAGGATGTGGAAGGGCAGGCTGGAGACGTTCACCAGGCAGTCCTGCAGCAACGGCGGGGAGTCGTTGAACAGCAGGTCGCGAAAGCCGCGCTCTTTACTCAGCCCCAGCTGTTGCGTGAGGTTGCCCGCCGACTGGCTGGCGTCCACCAGCAGCACTTGGCCGCTGCTCATTGCCGCCAATTGGCTGGCCAGCGCCAGGGCGCTGGTGGTGGTGCCCGTGCCTGCGTTGGCAGCGGTCAGAAAAAGGATCCGCAGATCCAGGTCGAGCACGGTCGAGGTCAGGTTGGACTCGCTCGGGCTGGCGATGGTCAGGCTGTTGTTCGATGAACCGTCCATTTAACTCGCTCCGTGGCCGTTGAATACGATGAAGGGGGTTTTCAACAGAATCTTCAGATCAAGCAACAGGCTCTGCTCGGCGATGTAGGTGAGGTCCAACTCAACGCGCTGGTCGAAGTCGATATTGCTGCGCCCGGAGATCTGCCACAGGCCGGTCATGCCGGGGTAGATGCTCAGGCGTGCAAGATGGCTGTCCTTGTAACGATGGGCATTGAACGAGGTGGGTCGCGGGCCGACTAAACGCATGTCGCCGCTCACCACATTGATCAGGTTCGGTAACTCATCGAGGCTGCTGCGCCGCAGGAAGCTGCCGATGGGGGTAATCCGCGGGTCGTCGTCGATCTTGAAGTCGATGGCGTCGGCGCCGTGCTTGTTCAGATGCCGCAGGGACTCCTTGAGCTCCTCGGCGTTGGCCACCATGGTGCGGAATTTGTACATGCCGAACATGCGGCCGCGGTAGCCGGTGCGTTTCTGCACGAACAACACCGGCCCCGGGCTGCTGAACTTGATTGCCAGTGCCAGCCCCAGCAGCACCGGGGAGATCAACAGCAAAATCACCAGTGCACCGAGGCAGGCGAGCACCCGATTGGTGCGCGACAGGGTCCAGGGCCGACCACCGTTGCGGCCGGTCACCCAGCCGTGACCCTGCACGTGGATCGCCTTGTCGAGGCGCATCCGGTGCTCGGGATCCAGGCGGTTGTCACTCTGCATGTGATCGAGCAACATGCCTTTTTCATGTCCAGTCATAGAGTCCTCCGCTAAAGCCCTGCCATGAATGGCGAGTGGGCGCTACGCAGTGGGTAGTAGTCACGGAACCAGGCGATGAATCGTCCGAGTCCTTCATCCAGCTCTATCCGTGGCTGGAAACCGGTGGCCTGTGCCAGATCGCTGGCATCGGCGCAGGTGTTGAGCACGTCACCCGGTTGCAGGGGCAACAACTCGACGAGGGCCTTTTGCCCAAGGTGCTTTTCCAGCAGCGCCAGGTAGTCCTTGAGCGCTACCGGCTGCTGTCCGCCAATGTTGTAAATGCGCCATGGCGCCATGCTGCTGGCCGGGTCCGGTTGCTCGCGGTTCCAGTCCGGTGCGGGCTGGGGCGCGCGTTCGATCAGGCGGGCGATGCTCTCGATGATGTCGTCGATGTAGGTGAAGTCCCGCTGGTGCTGGCCGTAGTTGAACAGTTTCAGCGGCTGACCTTCGACAATCGCCCGGGCGAACTGGATCGGCGACATGTCGGGCCGGCCCCAGGGCCCGTACACAGTGAAAAAACGCAAACCGGTGCAGGGAATGCCGAACAGATGGCTGTAGCTGTGGGCCATCGACTCGTTGGCTTTTTTGGTCGCGGCGTACAGCGACATCGGATGGTCGACGTTGTCCTTGACCGAATAAGGCGTGTGCTGGTTGGCGCCGTACACCGAACTGGACGAGGCATAGATCAAGTGCCTGACCGGGTGGTGACGGCAGCTTTCGAGAATGTTGAGGAACCCGCTCAGATTGCTGTCGAGGTAGGCCCGGGGATTTTCCAGGGAGTGCCGCACCCCGGCCTGGGCCGCGAGGTGAATCACCACTTCCGGTTGTTCACACTCGAACAGTGCGTCGAGGGCCTCGGTATCGGCCAGGTCGACTTTTGCGAGGGGGAAATCGCCGACCTGCTCGCGTACCCAATCCACGCGATCATGTTTGAGTTGCGGGTCGTAGTAGTCATTGAAGTTGTCCAGCCCGCACACCTGATGCCCGTCGCTCAACAGCCGCAACACACAATGGGCACCAATGAAGCCGGCGGCTCCAGTGACGAGTATCTTCATGATCGTGGCGCCTCGGGAGCAGCCAATGCCGCAGCTTGGATCAGGCCGACGTAGCCCGTACCAAATACGCTTACGTCCATATTGGCGCGCCTCGTAAGACGGTGGATGTAACTGAAATGAGACTGTCAAAAGGGGTATAGCCCAGCCTTGGGAAAGCGTGTCAGCAAAATGACGGGTAGCGTGGGCTGGAAACCCTGATTTCAAGGGCTATTTGCTATCAAGTGCTTGCCGTTGCTGGATTTGTCGCGGTTTTGAGGGCTTGCTGAGGGTTTCAAGAAAACGATAAACGGTCGAAAGGCTTGTATTACAAGGGTTACAGGCGTTTTTGGGTGTCAGATTTGAGTCAATGTTTTTTTGACGCTTTTGGCAAAAAACCGGCATTTCTTGCGCTTCCGTGGCTCGGTGCTAGTGTCAGAAAATGGCTGATAATCATTGGTTTCCATAGGCTAATGGCGGCCATGGAGGTACTGCACCACCATGATCCGATACCTCAAGGAACTGTTGCTGGTTCTGTATTTACTCAAAAGCTACGACTTTTACCTCGACCGTCTCGACGCGTTGGGCATCGGTTTGCCGATGTTGCTGTATGGCGGGATGTTCGTGGTGCTGACGATCGCGCTGTTCATGACCGCGTACATTCGTCAGACGCTGATCCGTCATTTGTTTGCGTTGGCGATGTTTGGCTCGGCGGTTTTCTTTGACGTTTACACGCAAGTGACTGCCGGTTACCTGACTTACAGCAGTTTTGTGTCGCTGGTGTATTCCGGCGGGTTCATTCAGGAAGCGGCTTACCAGTACCGCGATGCGATCATCGGCGCGATAGTCAGTGGCTTGTTGCTGCTGTTGGGTATCGGGCTCAAGCCGCGTCGACGGCTGCCGTTGCCGGGGGCGCTGTTGGTGGCGGCGCCGGTGCTCGGGGTGTTGCTGCTCAGTGTCGTGCTGTTCGTGCGGGCCGGCGAGGGCGCCCGTGGCTTGCCGATCATGTACACGCCGTTGGCTTATCTGAATCTGTTTACCTATGAAGCGCTGCACAACACCGTCGGCCCGCGCGAGCCGGTGAGCCTGGCGCGCATCGATCAGCCGGTGGGCCACGACATCGTACTGATCATCGACGAGAGCATTTCCGGCAACTACCTGGACATCAACACGCCGTTCGGTGTGCACAGCAACCTCAAGGAAGCGCATCCGGGCGTGGATATCTTCAATTACGGCTACGCCGCGTCCA
The DNA here is from genome assembly GCF_000282195.1 of Pseudomonas sp. GM18. Classification (GTDB taxonomy): domain Bacteria; phylum Pseudomonadota; class Gammaproteobacteria; order Pseudomonadales; family Pseudomonadaceae; genus Aquipseudomonas. The sequence goes on along the minus strand of NZ_AKJT01000036.1, from coordinate 104,126 downwards.
TCGCCAATTGCAGCGCCGACACCAACGTCACCCTGCGCTATGGCGGCACCCGCGCCGATTACATGCGGATCAACACCACGCTGCCGTCGATCTGGCAGTACGCGAAAAAGGCCGGGCTGCGCACGGTTTATATCGATGCCCAGCGCACGGGCGGCAACTTGCAGAACCTGATGAACGCTGCCGAGAAGCAGGACATCGACGAGTTCGTGCAATTCGACCAGACCAGTGTGCGTGACCGCGACATGGCCGCGGCGGCCAGGTTGATCGATCTGCTCAACGACGGCACGCCGGAACTGGTGGTGATCAACAAGGTCGGCGCGCATTTTCCGGTACACGACAAATACCCGGATGCGTTTATGGCCTACCGCCCGACCTTGCCTCGGGGGCAGTTTGTCGAGGTGGCGGACACCGGTAAGCGCGATGGCTTCAACGGTCAGCCGGATGATTGGGTGCTGTACCGCAATGCCTACAAAAATACTGTGCTGTGGAATGTCGGCGAGTTCTTCGCACGGGTTTTCGCCCAGGCGGATTTGCGCAATGCGTTGCTGATCTACACCTCGGACCATGGGCAGGATCTGCATGAGCGCGGTAACCCGGGGCTCAACACTCACTGCGGCAGTGATCCGGTAGAGGAGGAGGGCTTAGTGCCGTTGGTGGTGATTTCGGGCAGCGATTTGAAGACCCAGGACTGGCAGGCGCAATTGCCGGCCAACAAGGATCGCTCCAGTCACTACAACATCTTCCCGACGTTGCTGCAGTTGATGGGCTATGACCTGGCGGGGATCGAGGCGGTGTATGGCAAACCGTTGAGCGTGTCGACGGCGGATGATTTCACCTTCAACTATCGCTTCAATGCGCGGCTCGGCGCTGTGCCGGCGTGGAAGTACATTGACCTGAAGAGCATTGTGACGCCGGGGCCGGTGGTGCCGAGTGTGGCGGTGGGGGAGTGAGATTTTGAGTGAATGAGCGGGCCTATTCGCGGGCAAGTCGTCAGACCGTTCAACCAAAGATCATCGGGTGTACTCTCTATCCTTGCCCCAAGCTCATCAAAGAGAGTTTCCCTTCATGCTCCACGTCCAGGGCGTCTTCAAAAGCTACGCCACCCCCCAAGGCCCATTGCCGGTGCTGCAAGGCGTCGACCTCACGTTGAAACCCGGCAGCAGCCTGGCGTTGATGGGCGAGTCGGGCAGTGGCAAAAGCACCTTGCTGCACCTGATCGCCGGCCTGGACAAGGTCGATCGCGGCAGCATTCGCAGCGGCGAGCATCGGCTGGAGCAGATGAACGAAGGCCAATTGGCTAACTGGCGGCGCACCGAAATCGGCCTGGTGTTTCAGCAGTTCAACCTGATCGGCAGTTTGCGGGTCGAGGACAATCTGGCGTTTCAGGCGCGTCTGGCCGGGCGCCACGATCCGCGTTGGCAGGCGCATCTGGTGCAGCGTCTCGGATTGGGAGACCTGCTGCTGCGCTATCCGGAACAACTGTCTGGCGGGCAACAACAACGAGTTGCACTTGGCAGGGCGTTGGCCTCGCAACCGAAACTGCTGCTGGCCGACGAACCCACCGGCAGTCTTGATGAAGCCACCAGCGATGAGGTGTTGAAGTTATTACTGGAGCTGCTCGACGACAGCCCGACGACGTTGCTAATGGTCACTCACAGCCCACGGGTCGCCGCGCGGCTGGCGGAAAAAGTGGTGCTGCACGGTGGCCGTCTGGCTGGCGCGGACGAGCGCTGAAGTGCGGGTTTTTCGCGAGACATTGCGGGCGCTGCTCAGCCATTGGCGGCAACACCCGGTGCAATTTTTCAGTGTGCTGACCGGGCTCTGGCTCGCCACCAGTCTGCTGACCGGTGTGCAGGCGCTGAACAGCCAAGCGCGAGAAAGCTACGCGCGGGCCAGTCAGTTGATCGGCGGCGAACCTCAAGCCAGCCTCAGCGCGCCCGGCGGCGGAGTGTTCCCTCAGCAATTGTTTATCGACCTGCGTCGCGCGGGTTGGCCGGTATCGCCGGTGTTGCGAGGCCGGGTGACGCTCAAGGGCCATGAAGACCAGCGCTTGCAATTGATGGGCATTGAGCCGGTGTCGCTGCCGGCCGGTTCCGCAGTGGCCGGGCGGTTGTTGCCGATCGAGCAGGTTGTCGAGTTCTTCACGGCGCCGGGCAGCACCTGGATTTCGCCGCAGACCTTGCAGGCGTTGGGCCTGGGTGAAGGTGAAACACCGGTGGCCCAGAGCGGTATCGCCTTGCCGCCCCTGCGTGCCCAGCCCGACATGGCCCCCGGTGTGTTGCTGGTGGACATCGGCTTCGCCCAGCAGATTCTGCAGATGCCCGATCAACTGTCGCGCCTGCTGCTGCCCAAGGATTTCACCGCGCCCCTGCCTGATCAGTTCAAGGGCCAACTCCAGCTCATCAGCAGCGGCGAAGAAAACAATCTTGCGCGCCTGACCGAGAGCTTCCACCTGAACCTCGACGCTTTGGGCTTTCTGTCGTTCGTGGTTGGCCTGTTCATCGTGCACGCGGCGATCGGCCTGGCGCTGGAGCAACGTCGAGGCTTGCTCAGAACCCTGCGCGCCTGTGGCGTCAGCGCGCGAATGTTGATTGCCGGCCTCGCCGTCGAGCTGGGATGTCTGGCGTTGATCGGTGGTGTCGCCGGCGTGGTCAGCGGCTACCTGCTGGCCGGCGTGCTGTTGCCGGATGTCGCCGCCAGTTTGCGCGGCTTGTACGGCGCCGAAGTGCCGGGCCAGTTGAGCCTAAGCCCGCTGTGGTGGTTCAGTGGTATCGGTCTGAGCCTGCTCGGCGCCTTGCTCGCCGGTACCAACAGTTTGCTGCGAGCAGCGCGCTTGCCGTTGCTGGCGCTGGCCGATCCGCAAGCCTGGCATCAGGCCCACGCGCGCTGGTTGCGGCGCCAGGGTTGGGTCGCGGCGATGGCGGCGTTGATCGCGTTGCTGGCGTTGATGTTCGGCGACAGCCTGAGCAGTGGTTTCGTGCTGATGGCCGCGTTGTTGATCGGCGCCGCACTGGCCTTGCCGGTAGTGTTGAACAGCGTGCTCAACCGGGTGCTTCGGCACAGTCGTTCGGTGCTCGGCCAATGGTTTGTCGCCGACTGCCGTCAGCAGTTGCCGGCCCTGAGCCTGGCCCTGATGGCGCTGTTATTGGCGCTGGCGGCTAACATCGGCGCCGGCAGCATGACCGCCGGTTTCCGCCAGACCTTCAGCAACTGGCTCGAACAACGCCTGACCGCCGAGTTGTATGTCAATCCGCAAAATCCGGCCCAGGCCCGAGAGCTTTACACCTGGCTCAAACAACAACCCCACGTCAGCGCGGTGCTACCCAACTGGCAAGTGTCGATTCAGTTACAGGGCTGGCCGGCGGACGTCTTCGGCGTGATCGATCACCCAACCTATCGCCAGCACTGGCCACTGCTGGAAGCCTTGGGCGACGACCCTTGGGAGCGGCTGGCCAAGGACGACGCGCTGATGCTCAGCGAACAACTGGCCCGGCGGTTGAAGGTGCGCCTGGGTGATCACATGACCATTGCCACGCCCAACGGTCCATGGTCGCCACGGATCGTCGGGATCTACGCTGACTACGGCAATCCCAAGGGCCATCTGCTGGTCAACAACAATCACCTACTGCGCGGCTGGCCGCAGCTGACCCCCAGTCGTTTCAACCTGCGCATCGAGCCGGCATCGATTCCCGCGTTCCTGACCGCGCTGCAAGCGCGCTTCGCCCTGGACGACAGCCGCATCGTCGATCAGGCCCGGCTCAAGGGTTGGTCCACCCAAGTGTTCGAGCGCACCTTCGCCGCCACCGCCGCACTCAACAGCCTGACGCTTTGCGTCGCGGGCGTGGCGCTGTTCATCAGCCTGCTGACCCAGAGCCAGAGCCGCCTCGGACAACTCGCGCCGCTGTGGGCGCTGGGCGTGACGCGGCGGCAGTTGATGCTGCTCAACCTCGGGCAAACCTGGTTGCTCGCGGTGCTGACGTTGGTGCTGGCATTGCCGTTGGGCATCGCGTTGGCGTGGTGCCTGGACACGGTGATCAACGTTCAGGCCTTCGGCTGGCGCTTGCCGCTACGGGTGTTTCCGCTGCAACTGTTGCAGTTGATGGGCCTGGCCTTGCTCGCCACGTTGCTCGCATCGGCGTGGCCGTTGTACTCGCTGTATCGCACGCAACCGGCGGATCTGCTGAGGACGTTTGCTCATGAAGATTAAAGTCGGCGTGTTGTTGCTGGCGTTGCTGAGCGGCTGTGACAACACGTCTGCACCGGAAAAAGGCTTCGCCGGCCTCGGCCATCAGGCCGCCGCATTTACCCCGGTGGTGCCCGGGCGAGTGTTCAGTTTCCCGGCGGACCATGGCCCCCACGATGGCTTTCGCATCGAATGGTGGTACGTCACCGCCAACCTCAAGGACGATCAGGGCCATGAGTTCGGCGCGCAATGGACGCTGTTTCGCAGCGCCTTGCAAGCGACGCCCGAGCAACCCGGCTGGGGCAATCAGACCATCTGGCTGGGCCATGCGGCCGTGACATCCGCCACCGCGCACCATGCCGCCGAACGCTACGCCCGAGGCGGCGTCGGCCAGGCCGGTGTGATCCTGGCGCCGTTCAACGCGTGGATCGACGACTGGCGTTTCAGCAGTCAGGCCACCGACGCAAACCCGCTGGCAGACCTGCAACTCAGCGCCCGCGACAAGGCGTTCAGCTACCAGCTTCGATTGACTTCAACCCGGCCACTGGTGCTTCAGGGAGACAAAGGCTTCAGCCAGAAATCCGAACAAGGCCAGGCGTCGTACTACTACAGCCAGCCGTTTTTCCAGGCCAGCGGCCAACTCGAAATCGACGGCAAAACCTACACGGTCAACGGCCCGGCCTGGCTCGACCGCGAGTGGAGCAGCCAACCGCTGACCGCCAACCAGACCGGATGGGACTGGTTCTCCCTGCACCTGGACGGCGGCGAGCAGGTGATGCTCTACCGCATGCGGCAAAAGGACGGCGCGCCATACCTCACTGGCACCTGGATCGACGCCCAAGGACAGACGCAGTTGCTGCACGCCGACGACCTCAGCCTCACACCGCAAGATACCGCCAAGGTCGCCGGGCGTTCGATGCCTGTGCGCTGGTCGATCAAAATCCCGGGCAAGCACCTCGAAATCACCATCGACGCCCTCAACCCCAAGGCCTGGATGGACTTGCGCATCCCCTATTGGGAAGGGCCGGTGCGGCTGAGCGGCAGTCATGGGGGGCAGGGGTATCTGGAGATGACCGGGTATTGAGTTGGAGCTTTGGGCGAAATTGAAGGATCTGAAAGTAGGGCAAAGCGTTGTGCTGATCTATACCGATGTGTTGAAGATGACCAGCCAGCACCCAAGCTGATCATTACTTGTACGTATTGATTGTTCTTGTGCAGATAGCTGTATAAGAACAATCAATTTTAATGGTCGAACTGGTGTGTTTCAGAAGTTTGTAGACGTTGTGTGAGCGAAGCCTTACGAAATATTGCGTGTACAAAATTTCACGTTTATACACGAGGACATATCGGCCAAATTCTATTAAAATCCTTCCCGTTCGCCCGGTGTCAGGGCTCTTTACCGGTGCATGGATTGCCAAGGCCATTACACTGGGCGAACACCTTCTTTGGGAGGTGCTGTTTAAAAGTTTCGGATATAAGAATGGGCGACCCTGGAGTCGCCCATTTTTATTGGAAGATCTAAAGCTGCTTCCGCAAATGCTGCCCGACCACATCCATCAAATCGCAACCGTCCTGCAACGGGATGACCAACCCGCATAAAGTGCTGCGAATATGCCCGGCGAGCCTCAAAGGAGATGATGTCGATGCATAGTGGGGCGCCTGGACGGTTACGGTGATGCATTGAAACGATCAATATTGATACTCTCCAATACACAAACCTCTTCAGGATCAACGAACAGGGAGTAGAGAATGGCTGGAGCCACAGCTGGGCTCGAGGGTAGGAGTCCTTAATGATCAAAGGGGGAGCCAATCGTTATGGCGAGATCAAAGCAAAACAAGAGCTGTTTTAAACGGGTATCCATCGGCGTGCTGGCCGCTTTGCTGTCGGTCGGCGTCGCTAAAAGTTTCGCAGAGGATAAGGACGTCAAAGGAATGCAGAGTATTCAGTTTCGAAAGGTCATTGACCTCAGCCATGTCATTAGCACGACGATTCCACTGTGGCCTAACGACCCTCCAGTGACATTCGATGTGGTGGCTACACAGGAAAAAGACGGTTATTACCTGCGGCGTTTCAGTATTGGCGAGCACAGCGCTACCCATATGAACGCGCCCAATAGCTTTCACCCCAATGCCATCGGGATTGATGCCTATAAACCGGAGTCCCTGGTGCGTCCGGCCGTCGTGATTGATATACGAACCCAGGCTCGGGATAACCCGGATTATGTGATTGGCGTCCAGGACATCGAAAAATGGGAACAGGCTAACGGGCGCATCGACCAAGGCTCTGTTGTGCTGTTTTATACGGGATGGCAAGCCCTGTGGAACGATCCCAAGCGCTTTATCAATGAAGACGCGAAAGGCCCACACTTTCCCGGTGTGGGCGCTGCTACGACCAAATTTTTGCTTGAAGAACGCCAAATCGCCGGTGTCGGTATCGATACACATGGCGCTGATCCAGGTCAGGATACGGTTTACGCCACCAACAGCCAGATTCTGGCCAAAGATGGCATCGTCCTGGAGTGTCTGACTAATCTCGATCAGCTACCTGCGAAAGGCACGACACTGGTCATTGGCGTGCTTCGGCTCAAAGAGGGGTCGGGTTCTCCTGTTTCCGTAATGGCGTTTGTACCCTGAGCCCATTTCAATTTGAAATTGCATCCACTACCGGAGTACTGGCCTGGAGCTGTCGCCGGTAGTTGGCTGCACGCTGAAGTACTTGGGTCAAGGCCTGGAAGTTTGCCGGCTTGGTTAAAATGTCATTGGCACCGGCAGCCCTGAAACGTTCTATCTCGCTCGAAAAAGCGCTCGCGGTGAACGCAACGATGTAGCAAGTATCGCCCAGTGGTAGTTCGCGGATTTTATGGATGGCCGCTAGCCCATCCATAACGGGCATATTGATATCCATAAAAATGATATCTGGAGTCGACGTCATGCACTCGTTGACCGCCTCCAGACCATCTGACGCAAGGGCGGGTGCATAACCCAACGCCTGTAACATCGCCAAGGCAACTTTCTGACTAATGGGATGGTTCTCCACCAGTAGGATATCGAGCGGGTAATCCCTGGCAAAAGATGAGTCGAAACCAACCGTTGCATGATCGTCCCCGAGGGGTATTTCCGAGACGGAAAAAGGCTCCATGGGGAGTGAGAAGGAAAACGTCGATCCGATGCCAGGTTGACTGGTAAAGGATAAAGTCCCCTGTTGCGCCTCGACCAGGCTCTTGCAAATTGAAAGACCGAGCCCACTCCCGGTAAAGCGTTGACTGGCCGGCCCTTTGAACTGAACAAAGGGCTTGAACAGGCTGTCTTGCCGCGCCAAAGGGATACCTATGCCAGTATCGCGTACGGAGAAGTCGAGTCGGGCTCGAGGGCCGTCACCGCTCGTCTTGACCTCGAGCGATACTGTTCCGGTTTCGGTGAACTTGACCGCATTGCCCAACAAGTTGATCAGTATCTGGCGAAGGCAATCGGTATCGGTTTTGACCCAGTGCGGTACATTCGGTGATACCTGAGCCTCAATGATTATTGGTTTGCCCTGGGTGTTTTGCCGGATCATTTCAATACTGGATGAAACCAATGCTCTCACTTCGAATACACGAGGCCTCAATTCAAGTTTGCCCGCTTCGATCTTTGCCAGGTCGAGAATGTTGTCGATAAGCGACAGCAGGGTTCGTCCGCTGGTATGAATCGTATTGACCAGACCGCTTTGCTCGGGATTCAGGGCGGAGCCGGCCAGTAACTCGGTCGCACCGATGACACCGTACATGGGCGTGCGGATTTCATGACTCATGGTGGCTAAAAAACGTGTCTTGGAACGATCCGCGTCTTCGGCGGCATCTTTTGCCTGACTCAATACCTGTTCGTTTATTTGCAGTTGCTGAAGATGAGCACGCATGCGCAATAAGTCGATCACGAACAAAAGACTGAAGGCGAGAAATACCAGAATGGCAAGGATGATATGGTGCAGAGAGTCCTGATTAAGTTGTTGGTAGTAGTCCGCCAACGTCATCTCCGCGCCCGCCACATAAACCGTCCCATCCTGGGATTTCATCGGGACGAAAACCGCGCGAAAGTCTCCCCAGTGATCCGAATAATCGATCCAGGTGGGCTCGGTGCGCTCAAAACTGTCGAGCAGAGCCTGACTGGCATCTGGATAAGGATCAAAAAAACGTACGTAATTCTGTTCTTGAATTTCTTTTTTCGATGCGCTGGAGCTGATCAGATAGGCTTCCCCAGCGCGTTTGACCACGCTGTAGACAAAGGCGGTGCCCATGGACTCGTTGAACCTGGAGAGTCGCTGAATGGCATCCCAGTCTTGCGCTTCCGTTTTCGATTGTTTGTCGATCAGATTGTCATGGTAGCGGTCGCCGAGGATGGCCGACGCGCCCAGCGCGGCATGCAGCAGCTTGTTATTAATGTTGTCAGTGAGGATTCCTTGAGTCTCGACATAGAGGTAGTAGATATAACCACTGACACCTACGATGTAGACCAAAAGTAAAGCCCATGTTTTCCGTCTGAGTTTGAACATTCATCACAGCCTCCATACTGTCAGCCCAAGCATAGATTGAAGACTGGCTCAAAACCAATATTTCTCAGTGAGGAAGTTACTTGACCGAATAGCCAGTTTTTCTGGGTTTTTGGGGTGATTGGGATTTTGTGGAAGAGTCCACCATAGTGGAAATTGGAAGAATTTTGCTCCTGTATCAAGAAATTTGCAGACGAAGTTTTAGCAGCCCCTTGCGAAATGCTCTGTGTATAAAATTGAGGGATGATATTAAACGTCGGATATAAAAATGGGCGACCCAGGAGTCGCCCATTTTTATTGGCTGAATTAAAGCTGCGCCCGTAACCGTCGCCCGACTACATCCAGCAAATCGCAGCCGTCCCGCAATGGGATTGCCAACACCCGCGCAAACTCTTGCAACAGTGCAGCGTCACCGCCAGGCGCTTCGCCCATAGACAGCGTTTCCAACAGTTGAGTGACGCAACGAATGCGATGCGCCGCCGTGTCGTGCAACACGTCGACAGGTGCTTCTGTGTCGATCAGCAGCGAAGGGATCGTGCAGTCGATGCCGGTAATCGGCATGTATCGAGTCATGGCTGAACCTCCTGAGCGTCGGACGCCCCACCGGGTGGGTCGAGGTTGTCCAGCGCCCGGTTTACCAACAACTCGCCCAGGACGGCCAATTGTTGAATCGATAGCGCCAGGCTTCGGTGTGAGCCTTCGAGTTCGCAGGCAAGGTCGGTGGTCAGTACGTTGAGCGAAGCGAGGGTTTCGCAGGCGTGGCTTAGCAGGGTTTCGGTGCGGATGTTGGGGAGAAGGGTGAAGACGTGGCTGATGGGGTCGGGATTTTTGGGGTTGCGGAGGCGGGCGCTGACGGCGCGTTGGGTTGCTTGGCTGAGTTGGAGGGGATCGAGAGACTCGGGTGGAAACTTTTTCATCGTGAAGCTCCTGAATCAACGGAGCCGCAAAGCGGCATTTGCATGCCTTGATCGTGTTCGGTCTGTCAGAACCGGTCGCTGAGGTTGCAGTGACTGGGGGAGGTTATCTGGGGAGGAGGGGGATGTACAAGTTCATGGATGGTGATGGGAGTTGCGGGAAATGTCCGAAGCTCCTGTAAGGTGTATTGAGGGAACCGCAGGGATGCTTTTTGTCATTGGGCGCTGCGTTAGACGTTTAGGTATGGAAAGGTTTCGCCGTTAATGATCAAGGTGTTGTCTATTATTTTGACACTCTTTATATTGCTTATGACTAATTTTAAGTTTTCTGATGTGGGGAATAACGCATCCAGCAGATCAAAGTAAAGATAATCTCTAATGAGCAAGGCAGCTAAGTCAGGTGCGTTTTTAATTAGGTCTGTAAAGTTCTGGTAGTTTGATTTTTTCAATGCATGAATGCCTGCATAGCCTTGTTGTTCATCATCGATCTTGCATTGAGTGATGAAAGAGTTTGCCCTTTCCAAAAAGTCCATCGCTAACTCTTGTGTGGTTGTAAGTAACTCAAAATTTTCTGTTTTGAGTTTCGTGTCTTCTCCAAAGCCAAGGCTGCGGTAACCAACAGTAGACGGGTTGATAGTCTGTCCAGCGGACTTGAAAATCATGGCGATGTTCTTAGTTGTAATATTGGCTAAAGGCAGCCAAAAGCAAACAGATTCATTTTTAATCAGCCAAAAGTGGACGGATTTATTTTCGAGAGCACGCAGAAGAGTGTCTGTCTATATTTTTCTTGGGTGGTCATTGTTCTAGTTTGTTTAAGGCGTTAGAAATTTCTTTGTTTAGATCCGTCCAGTTTTTTGCTTTTTCGCTGAAAGCTGGGTGCTCCCAGTCATTGGCTTTAATTAAAGAAATTCTAAATGCGCCGTTTTCACAGAACTCAGGGTACCAACCTATATCGATAAATTGATCATGGGGGAAGACGGCTTGGAATAGATCCTCCTTTAAGTCGTCGACGATCATTGAAGTGTCAATAAGCTGATTGATATGGGGTATGTCATCAAATGTGATTATTCCGCCAAGTTCAATTATTTTTTTTAGTGTCCATTCAATTTTTTGCTTTGAGTAAAAAGGGTGCTCAGTCAAATGGATGCCTCCTTTTCTAGTCCACTTTTCTTAAAGGTGGGGTGTGTATTTCCTAGTGTGGAAAATAAATATCTCTACTTTTTATTCTGGCTTCCAGAACTCAATGTTTTCCATGCGTCTCTCTATGTCATCCATGTCGTCTTCGCCAAGCGTGTTATCAAAACTTTCGCTTAGAATTCGTCGTACCTTGGCGAGTTTTTGTGTGACTTTTTCGTTGTCTATAAAATCGGTTGTCGCGCGTTGGTAGTCTGCAATAGGTTTATCACTATAATAGCTACCCATTTTATGTAGAGATATTAAGATGAATTCTATCTCTGCTAGTGCTTCGAGTGCGGATTCTCCGGGTATAATAATTTCTTTGTTTGTGTCTAGCATTATTTTCTCCTCGTGAATGTTGGGTTTTCTAGTTTTAGGTTTCCCTTGATTGTTAACTCCATGGTTCCGTATCTTGGATTTTTAACCCATTCCAATTGTGATTCAGGTACATCCGTCTCTATATAGTCTCGCCCTCGGCCTCTTCCTATTTGATATTTTTCTTCAGCTGTGAGTTGGCTAAGAGCTTTTTTGTTGGCAGGTTCTACATATACTCTATTGTTGTCTTGGGCGCTAATTACGCCATCGCTTTCAATACCTGTTGAGCCTTTTCTGTTGGTGTAATGGCGGACTCGGACCGTTTTCTCTGCGTTGCCTGCGGGCGCAGGAACTGGTGGTTCCCCTTGATTTACTTTTGCCTTGCCTGCTGGGTTTTCAGTGCCTGTTGGCGGTTTACATGCATCTCCGCCTGGACATTCCCTATTCAACCCCAATGGATCCACCCACCCCGTAGGGTTAGGCACGTACTGGTAGTTGTTCAACCCACCCGCAAGCTTGATCGGATCCGGCGTCAAAAACCGCCCAGTCCCCGGATTGTAGTAGCGATGCCGGTTGTAGTGTAAGCCCGTTTCCGCATCGAAATACTGACCCTGGAAGCGCAACGGGTTGTCGATTTCTGCAACGTCGAGGGTGGCGAGGTTGCCGTAGGCGCGGTATTTCGCTGACCACATGATCTCGCCGCTGTAGTCGGTGAGTTCTTGCGGGGTGCCGAGGTGGTCGAGTTGGTAGTAGAACGGCGTGGCTTTCAGCGGGCCTTCGCCATCGAGCATGGCCAGCGGGCGGAAGCTGCCCGGTTCATAAATGTAAGTGCGGTAGCGGTTGTCGGAACTCTCGGCGATGAGACGTTCGCCTTGCCACAGGAATTCCGTGGTGTGGCCATCGACGGTTTTGGCGATGCGACGGCCGAAGGCGTCGTACTTGTAGCTTGCGATGCTGCCGCCGGGGAGGTTGACACCGATCAAACGGTGCTGGCAGTCGTAGCGATACTCGGTAACGAGTTTCTGGCCGGCGCCGCGACGTTCGCGGATCAGGTTGCCGTGAGCGTCGTAGTCGTAATGACGGTCGCCCTGCATGAGCAGACGGTTGCCTTTGACGTTGGCGAGGTTCGCGGTCGGTTGATCGCCTTGACCCAGGAGGTTGCCCGCCGGGTCGTGGGCGAAGCTTTCAGGCGTAGCTCCGCGCACGCTGATCAGGCGATCGAGCGGATCGTAATGGTAGCTGCGGTTGCCTTTGCGGCTGTCCTCGATGCCGGCAAGATTGCCGTTGGCATCATAGGCGTAGCGACGACGAAACAGGTTGCGGTCTTGCTGGCTGACGGTGTGGGCTTGCAGTCGGCCTTGTTCGTCGTACTGGTATTGGCTGAGCAGCAGGCCTTGTTGGCGCTGCTGTTCGCGACCGGCGTTGAACTGGTGCGTGGTCAGGCGCGAGCCATTGAGGTCGATGCTGCTCAGGCGGCCGCCGGGTTGGTGGCGGTAGTCGAGTTTGCTACCGTCGGGGAGGCGGCAGTGGCTGAGTTGGCCGAGGTTGTCGTACTCGTAGCGCGTGGTGCCCCAGCCCTGGTGTTCGGTGATCAGGCGGTCTTGCAGGTCGTATTCGTATGCGAGGGGCCAGTGGCCGTCGTCGACGTTCACGAGGCGGCCGAGGGCATCGTAGCTGTAATGAATTTCCTCGCCGTCGGCCAGGGTTTTCACCAGCAGGCGGCCAGCGGCGTCACGCTGGTACTCGGTAACCAGCTCACTGGCGTCGTCGCCGAATTCGGTTTTCTTCAGCAGTTGGCCGTTGAGGTCGTACTCGTAGGCCGTACGGCGACCATCGAAACCGGTTTCCTGCTGGATAAGGCCGTTGGGGTAGTAATCGAGGTGGTAGCGCTCGCCACGTTCGTTTTCGATCTCAGTGAGCAGCAAGCGCGAGTTGTCGTAGCGATAACGCAGTTGGCTGCCATCAGGGTTGATACGACGGCTAACCATATGCAGGCCATCGGCATATTCGTAGCGGGTCACGCGACCCAGCTCATCGCGCTCTGCTGTGACGCGGCCATAGGGGTTGTAGGTGAACGCACGGGTTGCGCCGCCGGGCAGGGTGATTTGCGCGAGGCGGTTGGCGGCGTCCCATTGGTATTGGGTGATGGCGCCGGTTTCTTCCTGACGGGTGATCTGCCGGCCCAGTGCGTCGTAACGGTATTTGCGCTGGCCGCCGTCGGGCAGGCGCTCTTCCAGCAACTGGCCGAGGTTGTTCCAGCCCAGTTGATGGCGGCTGCCATCGGGATGGCGAATTTCCAGCAGACGGCCCTGGCGGTCGTAGCTGTAGAGGGTGGAATTGCCGTCCGGGTCGATCTGTTGAGTGATGTCGCCCTGAATGTTGCGTTGATACTTCCAGGTCGCCTTGCCGCGACTTACTTTACTTACGAATCCATTGCTGTATTCGTAGCCGGTAGGTTGGTCTTCCGGGGGAATAACCGCCACCATGTGACCGGATTCGTTGTAGTGGTATTCCGTGATTGCGCCGAGCGGATCCTGTTCTGCGATCAAACGACCCTTTTCGTCGTAGGCCTTGAGGTTCTCAGCACCATCCGGGTCAATTTTGGCGATCAGTCGGGCCTGATCGTCGTGGGTATATATCTCTTCGCTGCCGTCCGCATTGGTGACAGTAACGCTGCCCTTGTCATCCCAGGCGTAGTGCGCGTCCATCTGCGAGAAGCTTGCCCAGTGATGAATGCAGCGTGCCGACTTGCCTTCTTTTTCCCACTCCCAGTAGAAACTGGCGCCACCGGCCAGTCGGCGCTCAAGAATGACGTTCTGCTCATTGTAGGCGTAGCGCTCGGCTTCGCCTGCCGCGTTTTTGGCTTCGATCAGGCGGTGCTGAGCGTCATAGCTATAGGTGACCAAGGTCTGGACGGTGCTCCAGGCATCTTCCAGATTGTCTGCCGGACTGAACTGCTGGTAATCGACTGCGACGATGTGTTTGCGGTCATAACGCAGGAGCAGGGCGCGACCGGCGCCATTGTCGACACGTTTGATCCGGCCGTGTATGTCGCGGGTGATGTGCAGGCGGTTGTTGTAGGTGTCGCTAATGGCGATCAGCGTCGCGCCTTTGCTGTTGTAGCGGAAATGATAGAACTGGGAACGGTCGTCAGCTTGAGTGAGGATCAGTTCGGAAGGATCGTCACCGATGAAAATCGCCGCTTCGGACAAACTGTTGGTAATCGCCGGTCGTTGCATACTCGGCAATGGGAAGGTCGTAATGCGGTTTTCGTGGTCGGTCCAGACCACCTCATCACCGTTGATTTCCACCCTTTGCGCCAGAGCGTGACTCCACCCGTAGCCGAGGCCGCAATCGATTTCCGCGGCGCTGGTGCGATAGAGGCGGGTCCAACTGAATGGCAGTAGCCCTCCGAGTTCACCATCGGTCAGGGTCAACAGTTCCTCACCCGTCACCATCGAAACCGGACAGCCATTGGTGCAGGTGCTTTTGGCGCAGTTAGCACTTTTTTCGTCAGGAGTCTTGGACTGAGCGGGTACATCGTGGTGGACTTTCGGCGTTTCTACGGTAGTCACTCGCTTCCCGTCAAAACGAACCTGTGCAATCCCTTTCTTCACCTGAGCCGTCACGCCACGAGCCGCCACCGCCGTGTACTTCGCGACGTACTCCATGAAGCCTTTGATGATCTTGAACACCGCCTCAACAAAACCGGTCACGGCCTTGATGACGATTTCACCGTACTTTTTCAAGCGCGCGGCGAGGTAGATGACCCCGGTACCCTCTGCAGCAACGGTCAGCACGATCGAAATCACGATGTCGATCGCGATGCCGACTACCGCTGCCGTGGTCATTTTTGCGGCGTCACCGGCCATCTTCATTGGTGGCAAACCGGCCAGCCAGATCACGGCACTGCGTACCATCAGGAACAGAGCGGCCTCGTCGCTGGCCAACAGCATGGCCTTCTTCATGACGTCTGGCGTTTCTTTTGCCAGTGCTATCAGCTTTTGGGTACCGGCACCGAGGTCTTTGGCAAACTTGCTCGGGTCTTGCAGGATATCGAGCACCAGGCTGATGCCGTCCCAAACCCCTTTGATTGCTTCCCAGCCGCCTTCAAGGATGCCGTTGCCAATCGCCGAGACCGTTCCCAAGGCGGATATGTTCGACCATTGCGGTTTGAAACCGGCCCATTCCTTGCGCAGAAAACCTTCCAGTTGGTCTGTCAGACCGCCGTAGGATTTGAACAAGGTATCGATTTGATCCGGCGTCACTTCATGATGAACGCGAATCTTATAAAACTTGCCTGGAACGCCTTCTGTCCAGCTAGCTTTACCCTGAGCGTCCAACGTAACTTTGCTGACCGCACCGCCTTCCACCGCAACGATTTCAACTTCGATGTCACCCAATGGGATGTCATACACCGATTCGAACTTGCTCTCGATCAGCAACGGTCCCTTGAGCGGGCACTGGGCAACGTTCGAGGTGAAGTCGCCATCGGTCATGCTCACCGATTTGCTGGTGTTACCGACTTTTATCACGCGCTCCATGCCCAGCAGGGAGGGCAGGTCTGCGGCTCGACTGCCTTTGTCGGCGGCTTTCGCGTACCAGGTTTTGGTCTGTTCTTGATACAGCTTCAAGCTGTCCTTGAACGTGCTCAGTTGGTTGTCAACGTAGGCAACGCGATCCATCAGCCTTGCTCCAGAATCAGGTGGTTTAACAGTGCTTCATTAAGGTTTTTCGGAGCATCGGGCCGGCGCACGAAACGTGCGATTTTCAGCTTCAGATTGCTCTCGGGGTAAGCGGCGTAGATGTCTGGACGTTCCTCTTCCAGCCATTGCATCAGGTTACCGATCAGGGTCGACGGGTTTTGCTTCGCCAGGCTGTCGAGCAGCTTCTGCGGCACTTCCCACCACGGCCAGTCTTTCGCCGGTGGCACCGCGCGTGGCCCCACTTCCAGACTCTTCCCATTGATCAGATACCGATCAAACACCGGCAACACCTCACCAGCGGCATCGCCGAGGCCTTCCAGAATCGGGTAGATATGCCGTCCATCCCAGAACCGGAAAAACACCTCGCTACCGTCGGGCATCCGCACTTGAGTCAGACTGCGCAGATGTTCGAACACCACATCCGGCTCACTGGTGGATACCGCCAACCAACCCCAGTCCTGAGCATCGGTTTCGGCAATCCACGGCAGAAAACTTGAGTTGGGTTTCAACTCAATGAGGTAGGGCATCACCGGCTGCCACCCGGCATAGGGTGTACCGCCCCAAATCGGGATCGCCTGGGTTGTGGGTTCGCTTTGGTAAAGTGACTTGAGCGCTTCAGCATCACTGGCCGCACTAACAATCAAGTACAACCGCTCACCCGTCCGCAACGGCCGTTCAGCTAGCCACGCCTGTGGAGTCACCAGATCAGATCGCACAAGCACCTGCCTTGCACTTCTCGCACTCTTCGCAGAACGGCGCATTGCGTTTCAGGGTGTTGATCTGCGCCGGCGTCAGTACCGCGCCAGCCTTGTTGGCATCAGCCTGTTTCAGCGCCCCAGGCATCAGCGGTGCCGCGCCGGTGCCGCTGCCCGGGCTGCCGCCGGAGTTCATGTTGATCGCCGGGCCGCTGAGGGTGACGCCGCTGGCGTCGATCTTGATGAAGCTGCCGCCGCCCTTGAGGGTGAGTTCGCTGCCGGCTTCGAGCACGACTTTCATGCCGCTGCTCAGGTGGATTTCCTGGCCGGCTTCGATGAATTGGCCGGTGCCGACCTTGATGTGCTGGTTGACGCCCACGGTGAGGTGGTCGTTGGCGCGGGCTTCGACTTTGCGGTCGGCGTAGACGGTGTGGTGTTCTTCGGCCTTGAATTCGCTGTAGCTGTTTTGCTCGACGGTGTCGTGGCGCTCGTTGCCGACGCGGATTTTCTGGTCGTGCTCGACGTTTTCGTTCCAGTCGCGCTGGGCGTGCAGGAAGATCTGTTCCTGGCCCTTTTTGTCTTCGATGCGCAGTTCGTTGAAGCCGCCGCCGCCCGGAGAGCTCAGGGTTTTGAAGGTGCTGCGGGTCTTGTTCGCCGGCAGGTCGTAGGGGACGACGTTTTCCTTGTGGTACAGGCAGCCGGTGATCAGCGGTTGGTCGGGGTCGCCTTCGAGGAAGGTGACCAGCACTTCCATGCCGACCCGCGGGATGGCGATGCCGCCGTAATGGGCGCCAGCCCAGGCGGAGGAGACACGCAGCCAGCAGCTGGTCTTGTCGTCGGCCTGGCCTTCGCGGTCCCAATGGAATTGCACTTTGACGCGGCCGTATTGGTCGCAGTGGATCTCTTCACCTTTTGGCCCGGTGACCACGGCGCTCTGGCTGCCGAGGATCCGTGGCTTGGGGTGGTTCAGCGGCGGGCGGTTCGGCACGTCCCAGGGGGTGGCCTGGAAGCGGTTGCGGTAGCCCTGGTGGAAATCGTCTTTGAGGTTGGTGGTGTTGCTGGTCACCGACTCTTCCAGCACTTGCGGCTGTTTGCCTTCGTGGAGGATTTCGGTCAGCAGCCACAGGTCGTTCCACTTGGCCTTGGGGTGTTGGGTCAGGGCCAGGAAGTGGCCGCTGACCAGCAACGGCTGATCGCTTCGGCCTTCGGCCAACTGGAAGTCGCTGCGGTGACGCTCGAGGGCGCGTTTGGCCAGGTGCTTGCCGCGTTCGCGGTCGATGAAGCGGCCGGGGTAGTCGTAGTCTTCGAGGTCGGGCAGGGCGTCGCCACGGTTCTCACTTTCCAGTTTCAGGCGCGGTTTTTCGAAGTCGTAGTCGCGGCGGGTGGTACGGCTGGTGCGGGTTTCCAGGCGCAGGTCGAAGCGCTTGATCACCGGGTCGTTGGCGACCATGCCGGAGTCTTGCTGGTAGGCTACGGGCGCGAGTTTCGGGAACACCGTCTGGTCATCGCCGAACACCAGCTTGTGGGCCGTGGCGCTGTGCTGGAAGTGGTAATGGATACCTTCTTCCTCGCACAGGCGCTGGATGAATTGCAGGTCCGATTCATCGTACTGAACGCAATAAATGCGCTCGGGATAAATCGCCCCGACTTTGAATTCGTAGGCATTGCTCTGGATGCCGTGCTCTTCGAGGACCATACCGATGATTTTCGGCACGCTGAGGTTCTGGAAGATGCGTTGGTTGATGCGGTGCGCCAGGTAGGACAGCTGCGGGCGCAGGGTCACGGCGTAGCGGGTCAGGCGTTTGCCCGAATCGCCCTGGGCGGCGCGGTAGATCTGGCCATGAATGCCGCTGCCATCAGGCGAGAGCTGCAAGAAGGCCGGTTTGTGCAATAGCGTTTCGAGGTCCAGGGACGGCTGTTCACTGACCAGCTCCACCTCAAACACAAAAGGCTGGCTGATGGCTTCCCGACCTTGCAGGGCAAGGACCTGGAGATCGTTTTCCAGACCTTCGACAGTCAGGGCAAAGTGAGTCTGATTGGCCGGCGCGAACATCCCTTGTTCCTCGTGCAGTGCTGCGGCGCGCGTTGACACCCGAAAGCCGGATCAACGGACGCGAAAATTCCTGGAAGGCGCAAATGACATCGACCAGCAGAGCTGGCCGATGTTTGGAACCGTCAGCCGCGATTAAGCGACTGGAACACGCCAGTCATCGGAACCCGAAGTACCGGATACTTCGTGGGTCCAGGTGATTTTGCGGTAGGTGAATTGCACTTCTTCCAGGTGCGTGAAGTGCGAGTTCGACGGATCCTGGCAGTTGTGCATTTTGTTGTTGATGGCGACGATGATCGCGTCTTCCAGTTTGGTGGTGTAGTAGTGCTCTTGGGTACCTTGAGCAGAGGTGCGGTACCACTGGATAACGATTTCGCTCATGCGCTCGCCGGAGGTCAGCGCCGCTTGCAGCAGTGGCGAAGACTTGTCGTAGACCTTGGTGATCACGACTGGCTTGTGTACACGCTGACCGGTTGGTTGGCCGGACTGTGGGTCACGCGGGATGATCACGTCGTGGCTGAAAGCCTGAACCATGACCTGGTCTTCGTGGCCTTCCTGGTAGGTGTTGCCAACGGAGTCGGCGGTGAATGCGCCGGCAGTGATCAGGCCTTGTTTCTCGCCAGTAACGGACATGTACGCTGGTGTAGCCATGGATGTGCTCCTTGCTAAAAGTTAGGGTGCCCGGGAGGCGGTATCGCCCGGTGGGTGCCTGACTGTTATCAAGGAGCGTGCCAAAAATGATTTTTGCCATATAAATCAGGTGGTTGGTGAGATTTTTAAAGCGCGCAGAGGTTTTTCAGCAACGATCACCTGAGAAAGTGCGCAAGAAGTTGCGCAGTGGTGCGCAAGAAGTTGCGCACTCGGCTGGAGGGCTCGATCTACCTGGTGTTCAGCGTTGTTGAGGGGGGCTTGGGGCGAAAAACTGCGCAACTTCTTGCGCATCAAGGCCATGAGCCATCATCCCGATAAACCCAGCCGTCTGTCCGGGCAATTCCAATGGTGATGGAATTTTTTTCCGGACCTGTCGCTCTGCTGATGTAGAGACGTGCCGATTCAGCGTCCGCCAGCGAGCACCCGGTAAGCCATGAACAAGACCCTGGACGATTACAACCGCATACGTGACTTTGTGGCGACTCCGGAACCGGCCGCCGCCAAGCGTTCGGGCAAAAAAACGGCAAAGGATCATGCGCTGCAATTCTGCATTCAGAAACACGACGCGTCGCACCTGCACTATGACTTTCGCCTTGAGCTCGATGGCGCGCTGAAAAGTTGGGCCGTACCGAAAGGCCCGTCGCTGGACCCCAAGGTCAAGCGCCTGGCAATCCACGTCGAAGACCATCCGCTCGATTACGCCACGTTCGAGGGCACCATTCCCGAAGGGCATTACGGCGCCGGCGAGGTGATCGTGTGGGATCGTGGGGTGTGGATTCCCCAGGACGACCCGGCCAAGGCGTACGCCGAGGGCCGGCTGAAATTCGAGCTGCAAGGGGAAAAGCTCGGCGGCCTGTGGAACCTCGTGCGCACGCACATGCCGGGCAAGCAGGAGCAATGGTTTCTGATCAAACATCAGGACGGCGCGGCCAGGCCCGAAAGCGATTACGACGTGGTCGCCGCCGAGCCCGACAGCGTGCTCAGCGATCGCACCATTGTCGCCAGGTCGAAACCCGGTCCCGTAAAAAAGCCAGCGGCGAGGGCGCGCAGAGAGCGCTCATCACAGCTGACAGGCGCTCGCAAAGCCAGGCTGCCGGAGCTGCTCAAACCCGAATTGGCGACACTGGTGGAATCCGCGCCGGACGGCGAATGGAGCTACGAGATCAAGTTCGACGGCTACCGGGTGATGGCGCGCATCGACCACGATGAGGTCAAACTCTTCACCCGCAACGGTCACGACTGGACCCACAAATTGCCAGAGCAGGCCGCAGCGCTGGCGGCGTTGGGCCTGGAGTCGGCCTGGCTCGACGGCGAAATGGTGGTGGCGGACGAGCAGGGCGTTCCGGATTTTCAGGCGCTGCAAAACGCCTTCGATGCCGGTCATAGCGCCAGCATCGTTTACTACCTGTTCGATTTGCCTTACCTCAATGGCGTGGACCTGCGCGAAGTCGCTGTCGAAGCGCGCAGGGTGGCGCTGGCGACTGTGCTCAAGCCCAATGAAAACCCGCTGTTGCGATACTCCGATACGTTCAACGAATCCCCGGAGGCGTTACTCGACAGCGCCTGTAAAATGCACATGGAAGGGGTGATCGGCAAACGCCTGGGCTCGCTTTACGTGTCCCGGCGCAGCAGTGACTGGATCAAACTCAAGTGCAAGCATCGGCAGGAATTTATCGTGGTCGGCTTCACCGACCCCAAAGGCTCGCGCAGTGCATTTGGTGCGTTGCTGCTGGGGCTGCACGACCGTGACAGCGGCGAGTTGCGCTATGCGGGCAAGGTCGGCACCGGATTCAGCGAGGCGAGCCTCAAGCGTCTTTACGGACAACTGAAACCGCTGCTGACGAAAAAGCCGTCGGTGGTCAACCCGCCCACCGGTGTTGAAGCCAAGGCTGTGCATTGGCTCAAACCCGTTTTGCTGGCGGAAGTGGCCTTCGCCGAGATGACCAAGGACGGCTCGGTGCGCCAGGCCGTGTTCCATGGGCTGCGCGAGGACAAGCCTGCCGCAGGCATCACTGAGGAGCGTCCGACAACCGTGAAGACCTCAGGCACTAAAACGAAAAACACCCAAGCCGCACCGTCACAAGTCGGTCTGGGGCGGGGCAAGGTGCGCATCACACATCCGGAGCGGGTGATCGATGCCAGCAGCGGCACCACCAAGATGCAATTGGCGGAGTATTACGCCAGTGTCGCCGAGTGGATTCTGCCGCAACTCAAGGACCGGCCGGTGGCGCTGGTGCGCGCACCGGACGGCATCGCGGGCGAACTGTTCTTTCAGAAGAACGCCGAGAATCTGGCCATACCAGGCATTATCACTCTGGACAAGGCACTGACGGGCCAACCGATGATGGTCATCAACAATGCCGAAGCCCTGATTGGCGCGGTGCAGATGAGCACGGTGGAGCTGCACACCTGGAACGCCACGTCGGTCGATCTGGACAAACCCGACCGCTTCGTCCTCGACCTCGACCCGGATCCGGCGTTGCCCTGGAGGAGCATGGTCGAAGCGACCCGGCTGACCCTCACGGTGCTCGATGAGCTGGGGCTCAAGGCGTTTCTCAAGACCAGCGGCGGCAAGGGGATTCACCTGGTCGTACCACTGACCCGCAAACACGGTTGGGATGAGGTCAAGGACTTCAGCCACGCGATTGTCAGTCACATGGCCAAGCTGCTGCCGGAACGTTTTTCCGCGGTGTCGGGGCCGAAAAACCGGGTTGGGCGCATCTTCATCGATTACCTGCGCAACGGCCTCGGCGCCACCACGATCTGCGCTTATGCCGTGCGCACTCGCGAAGGGCTGCCAGTGTCGGTGCCGATCTTTCGCGAAGAAGTGGCTGAGCTCAAGGGCGCCAATCAATGGAACCTGCACACCGTGCATGAGCGCCTGGCCGAGGTCGGCGATGAACCCTGGGCCGACCTGAAGAAAACCCGGCAGACGATAACTGCCGAGATGCGGCGGCGGATCGGGATGAAAAAGCAGTGAATCAGAAGGCTGTGGCGAGGGGGCTTGTCGGAACGCCGCATCGCCCCGTTTGAGTGCGTAGCACTCACAAAATCTTTGGTACATCAGAGATTTTGGGGCCGCTTCGCAGCCCAACGGGGGCAAGCCCCCTCACCACAGACTCGCCGCCTCGACAACTATTGCTTGCCGACTGCGGCAGCGAGCAGCGGTGCCACCTGTTCATCGGTCAATGCGGCGTGGACTTCCATGTTCATGAGGTCGCTCCATTCCAGCACCCACTTCTGAATCGCCACCGGATCACTGGCTTCGGCAATGCCTACACCGCTGGAACCGCCGACGGCATGCCAGCGCCCCAGCATGCTGACGCCTGCGGGTGGGGCGCCACCGGTCTTGAGAAAACGTTCGATCGCGCTGTTACGTTGTTGCGGACTGATGGACCAACGGACCATGAATAACATCTGCCACCTCCTGCTACGGACTGGCACCTTTTAACTTCGCGTTCCTGGCTGGCGCCGGGGCCACGGTCACGCCTGAGTTTCCAGCTCCGTCCTGGCTGGCCTGAAACCTGTTCTCCCATGAGAAGGCATAGCAGTGGACCGTGTCGCGCGTACGACCGCTGATCCTGTTTCAGGGCATTCGAATGAACGTATCGGGATAACGGTGCAAGCCATCAGGTATCAGGCATCACGCAACAAGTCGTTGGCATTGAGCAGCTCGTAGGCAACTTCCGGGTGCTTCTCCAGTCCTCGGCGAATGGCCGCCGGGATCGACTGACGGGTTTTGCGGCACAGGCCCGGCAGTTCGCCGAGGGTGATGTTGATACCGCGCATGGTGCGCACTTCATTGAAGCCGGGAGCGATCTCCACCCGCAGGCCCAACTGCTCATACATTCGCCGTTGCAGACGTTCCAGGTCGCTCAGGCTCTGGAGGTTTTCCAGGCGTTCGATCAGGCGCTTTTCTTCCGACTGGGTCAGGCTCAGGATGCGCAGGTCCGTGCCGGGCGTTTCCAACAGCTGCTCACGCTCGCAGATGCAGGCGCCGGGAGGGCAGGGTTGGCGGATCGGAAGAGAGGTCGTCATGGGGTTCAATCATAGAGCGCTATGATCGGGTTTGCCCATGGGGTTGTTGTAGCGTTGAGCGCGATGTTTTCCGTCGATGCAACACGCCTCCTGTTTACACAGTGTTTAGTGTGCTGCATCGATCGGTTGAATCTATTTTATCTGCACAATGACCGGACCTTCCGTCACGATCGGCGGTTTCGCTTGGATATGCGAAGCATTTTTCTGAATCCAGTCGCGCGCGACTTTCAAGCTCGCATCGGTGCCGGTCTTGTCCGTGCAAACCGTCACTGATGTACCGCCATCACCCGTATTGAGCAGTGTGTAGCTTACGAGGCCAGGCACTGTCCGCAGGGCCGCGTCGACGTCGGCATTGCGCTCTTCCAGAAACTCGAAAAGCTGCTTTGCGCCAGCACCCAGGTAGGTTCTTATCACCGCATACATAGTCGTCTCCTTTGGGGGTACCGTCTTGATGCCCATCCAGATCTGCTGATGGTTGCCATCATTCCGGTTTCAGTTCCCCCCCGATTTATTCAGCTTAGCCAAACGCCGGTGACAAGCGACATGCCACGACCACCGGCCACTTTTGGCCGGCTGGCGACGGTTTGGCGGCGACCGTCGCCGGGCGGATTTACACCGCTGTCTGTTCTTAGGGTCTTTACTTCCAGTCAGGCCCTGTATGTACAGAGAGGAGAGCACGATGAGCAACGAACAGGCGGCACCCGAAACGCAAGGTGTTGCGGTGAAGTTACTGGCAACGGTCGACCTTGGCCCCGAGATCGAAGGCATGGCGGGGCGCCAACTTAGAATGCGCATGGTGACCATTGAGCCTGGAGGCGTCTTCGGGCCGGTTCACAACCATAAAGACAGACCCGGTACCGTCTACATCCTGCAAGGAACAATCACTGATCATCGAAATGGCGTCGCCACGGACTATGGGCCGGGCGTGGGTTGGCCTGAGGACAGGCACACCACGCACTGGCTTGAGAACCGAGGCACGATTGCGGCGGTGGAGATCTCGGTCGATATTGTCAGGCAGGAGTAAGCAGGTCACCGGGTTGGAACTCGCGGTGTGATCTTCAAACGTCCGTGATGGAGGGCGATCAAGAGGCCGCGACTGAAATACCCGTCCGGGAAACCAGTGTTTCGGAGGCGATCATGAACTGGCTGATGTGCGCTTCAGTCATGCCTGCAGACGGCAGGATCGCTTGGCCCTTGTTGTTGAACATCGCGCCGCCGCGATCCTCGATCTCAGGGGCAACCAGTAGCGGGACGATTCTCTTCGCATACGTTTCGGCGGTGGGTGTCAGCAGCCCGATCAGGCCCTCCGCGATGCGTGATTTCAGAGAGCCCTTGCCGAAAAAGTTATCGCGGATACTGGTTTTGATCAGGCCGGGATTCAGGCCAAAAACGTCCAGGTGCGGGTAGCGCTTCACCGCATCCAGAACGAGCATTTCGTTGCCGGCCACAGTGTTCATGTGCGCGGACATGGCCTTGTAGGATCTTTCAGCATTGAGGTCGTCGAACGTCCCTATCTGGCCCGTGCCGGGATACCCCACGACAATCACCCTTGGTTTGCTCGTAGTCTTGGGCCTGTCTGTACCCAACTTCGGCCCGACGCTGCGCAGGATGACCATGCGGTTCAGATAGCTGACCGCCAGATCGCGCTCAATACCCTCTGCTGTTTCCTGACGCTGGGAGGCGGCAAAGATACCGGTGGTGAAAATGAGCAGGTCCAGGGATTCCGCCGGCAGCTGTTTGGCGACTCGCAGAGCCTCACTCATCAGGCTCAGATCCGCCTGGAGAAAATCGATTCCCTGCGTGCCAGCATCACGAAAGGTTTGCCCAACGACCAGGACGCGAGCGCCGCGAGAGGCCAGCAAGCGACTCAATGCCTGCCCGATGCCACCGGTGCCACCCACAACGGCAACCCGCATCCCGTTGAGGTCAAGGTTCTCTGCATCGACGTGGCGCCACGTCAGGCTGGTGTCACGCTTCATGATGGCTCTCACATAAATGGCTGGAGGCGCATCATCCGCTCTATTGTTTTTGGGATAAATATGGTTTTTTGGATTTGACTGATCCATTTATGGAGCAAACGCCTAACCCTTTGAACATTAAGGATGTCGAGGCGGTTCTGACTGGGCCACGCTGGCTCTTAGCGCTCTGGCTACCTTGGCTTGAATCTCGTAAGCAGGCGCCTCGACGGTTGTGTAATCACGGGCATAGCGAGTAGAAAACTCCCGAACACCCCATTGCTGGTACTGCTGCACGTGCTTCAGTTCATGCGCCCACAGCGCGACATTGTTAAGTGCATCGTCGGGACTGCGAAAGACGATGATGTCTATAAGGGTGACTGCAGTGACATCGGGATTCTGCAGCATGGTGTTTGCGGCGTTAAGCTCCTCATCATCGCCTACCTTGTAGCGAGCCGAATCAAGCACTTGAATGTCATAGTAGGGTTCGAGTTGGGCTCGGATATTCAGCGGGATTGTCCGAATATCGCCAGTTGCCGCGGTGTTGCGCGATTGCACAATCCAACTCTGTAATCCAGTGGAAGCCATTTTGTTCATGCTTTCAAAGATCGGCCCCATTTCCTCTTTGGAGCCTGGAGCACAAAAACAAGTGACCACGCAGGCTTCGTACTGCCCTGCTGGGCAGGCGTAAACAGAAAACGAAGTGCCAACGGAAAAGAGCAGTACCGATAGCCGGAAAACTTGACGTAAAAAGACAGCTGACAATTGGTTCTCCCAGAGGTAGTGGCGGTCGGCAGGAGATGCTTCTGGTAGCTCGCACCCGGCGTCCAACCACGCGTATGACCGCTGCGGCCACTGTTTGTTGCCTTGGCCCGGATTTATCCCTCTATTTGCGTATTCATGCGCCGTAACAGGCAGCGATGACAATGAGCGCGAGAAAACAGACCAACTGAACGCAAAAGAAGGTAAACCGAACCGCTACGAACGTATCGGTTTGCACATGGGATACGTGAACCAGAGACTGGCACACGCGAGCGATCAGGACGCATATGGACAAGTAGTTCACTGCAGGGCCGTCGACACCAAGGGCTGAAATCACCAACACGATGACGCCAAAGACAGGCAGGTTTTCCACGCAGTTGGCGTGTGCTCTTGTCCCGCGCCGATACCAGTCCTCGCCTTCGAGCTGATCGCTTCGGAAAGAGGCAATCGGAACATTTGAGAAGAGGATGCCGACCCAGCGATACACCCCGACGGTTGCCATCAAGAGCAGCAAGGTCCAGGTCGCAAATCCAAGCAACATCCACATCGGTATCGTCATGGCTGCCATCCTCAATCAATCATTTTCAGCACGTCATGCCACAGCCGCGCGGCCGACAAACGGTCGGTCGCGCGCTGTCGATCAATTGCTCATGATGGGTGCCAGTGCGGTCTGAACCCTGGACATCTGTGCTGGCGTTGTCATGTGCGTCAGCAGCCGGCCAAAGTGTGGATGCTGCACGCCCGAGATAATGTACTGCCAGCGGTAGGCGCTCAGAATGCAGGCATGGATTTGCGCTGTCTCATCGACACTGAACGGTCTTGAGGCACTTCGAATAAAGTAGTCGGCATCGGATGCCGATTGTGCCTGCAGGATTGCGTCGACGGCCGCCACCAGCGCAATCAGATCGTTCACTGCCTGGTCACACTCGGCTGGCGAGAGTTTCGCATGCTCCGCCTTCCACTCCAGCTCATCGAGTACGACGTGCCGGCTTTCATCCTTCCAGTGAAATTTGAAGACATCCTTGAACAGGGGGCACAACTCCTCGCGCGGTGCGATGCTCTGTGTGTAGTGCGCCTGAACAAACAGCTCGATATGACAGGTCAGCGCCAGCACCGACCACGTGCTGGCTGCAAGAACCGCACGCGCCACATCGTTTGGATCGGCCACTTGACGATATCCCGCTGGCAATTGCGAACCAATCATCGTCTCCATGCGCCGGAATAACTCCTGGTGCTTGATCTCGTCGTTGGAAAAGCGCACCAGCGCTTCGAGTGCGAGCTGATCGTCAAATACATGGGCTCGACCTTGATCGAGCATTTTGGCACTGATAAAGCGCTCGACCAGGCCAAAGATATACGCATAGGTTCGGCCCTGAATCTGACTGAGCAGGCGTGCCTCGGTCTCGGCGAGAAAGGTCAGGCGGTCGATCTGCGATAGTCCATCGGGCAAGAATTTGCGCGAGAAGTCGAAACTCCGGTCCTGTATCAAATCGCGATCGATTTGCCATTCGGTTTTTTTCGATGATCTGACCATTTGAGCATAACGGGCGGCGTTGCCTGACTCTGAGCTGGGTAGGGTAGCGACGGTGTTCATATGGATCTCCTGCTGCCTTGGTCGAGTTGGAATGGGGCAATTACGATTGACGTCGGAGCCAACGACCATCGATCTCTGAGTCCGCGTTGGTGCTAATCTAGGCGTCGCAGTTCAGGCGGTGAATGACCGATGCGCCTGAATACCTGCTCCGGAGTCCGGAAAAGAGGACAGGCAAGTGTTGGATGCGCTTTCTGATGTCTTGCGTGTGATCAGGCTGTCTGGAGGGGTCTTCCTCGAGGCGGAACTCACTGCGCCCTGGTGCATCAACGGCAGAATCTCGGCGGATGATTGCAAACCGTTCCTGGCGGCACCTCGACATATCATTGCGTCGCATTTTGTCGCCGCGGGGCACATGCAAATACGAATAGACGGTGGTGCCACCCTCGACGTAGGGGCAGGCGAACTCGTTCTGCTTCCTCGCAATGACGCTCATTCTTTTGGCAGTGACCTGAGCATTGCGCCCATGCCGGCGAGGGAAGTCATTCAGCCGCCAGACGTCGGCGGCATTTCACGAATCAAGTACGGCGGGGGCGGCGAGGCCACGCAGTTATTGTGCGGATTCCTCGGCTCTGAAACACCCTTCAGTCCGTTGCTTTCGTCGCTGCCATCCTTATTGAAACTGGACCTGCGGGCGACGGCTTCGGGCACCTGGATCGAAAGCTCTTTCCGTTTTGCTGTGAGTGAAATCGCGGCGGGACGCGTCGGCTCGACAACGGTCATCGCCAAGCTGTCCGAATTGCTATTCGTCGAAGCCGTCAGCCAGTATGTCGCCAGCCTTCCCGCCGAGCGGCGCGGGTGGCTGGCGGGTTTGCGAGACCCGCATGTCGGGCGCGCACTGGCGCTACTCCATGCTCGTCCAACCGAAGGCTGGACTGCAGAAGCCCTGGCTCTTGAAGTGGGCATGTCGCGCTCGGTATTCGCGGAGCGATTCACGGCATTGGTCGGACAGCCACCGATGCAATACCTGACGCTTTGGCGTATGCACGTGGCGGCTCAACACCTGCGCGAAGGTCGCGGCAATGTGGCGCAAATTGGCTTTGCCGTTGGCTACGAGTCCGAAGCCGCGTTCAGTCGCGCATTCAAACGCCAGTTCGGCACGTCACCCGGCACTTGGCGCAGACAATCAGCATGAGAAGTTCCGGTGTCGATGGACACTCACTCAGCTAAATCGAAAGACCAAACCGATATTCGTGCCCTGGCCCTTCTTTCCGTGTCCCTTCTTGCCGAGACGCATGTTCGATCAAGAAGCCACACCGTTCGAGAACTTTTGCCGAGCCGATATTTCCAGCGTATACGGTGGCAACCAGTTGTTTAAGGTTCCAATGCAACTGCGCCTGCTGGATCAGATGCCTCACCGCCAGCGTTGCCAGTCCCTGTCCACAGGCGCTTTGGGCAATCCGATAGCCGACTTCTGCCGACTGCTCGGACATGTCGATGCCTTTGAGGTTCGCCCGACCCACTATGTTTCCGCCGTCATCTTCGATGACGAATGGGTGCCAGGTTCCGGCGGCAAAATCAGCTAAATAAGCCGCAATGTGGTCGGTGACGCCCTGCACTGAGTAAAAAGCAGAACCGCGCGGGTCAATGTGGCGCTCGAACCATTCGCGGTTGTCCACTTCGAATGTCAGCAACGCCTCGGCATCGGTACTTTCCAGGGTACGAATTCTGACGGGTTTCATAAGGTCGCTTTCCTTGCGGGTCACTAGCGTCAGGCTTCGGATCGATGAGCCGCCCAGTGTTTCATCTCTTCGGCAATGAAGTGGTTCACCAGATCGCTGTACATCTTCTCGATGGCATCCGGGCTCAGGCCCTCGGCTTCGGCCCATTCGCGTCGTGTTGCCAGCATGGCCTTGAAACGCTCCGGCGCGCGCACCGAAGTCACCGAGGTCTTGAACTTCGAGGCGGCCAGCACGTAGTGAAAACGCTTGCCCAACAGCTTGATAACGGCTTGATCAAGGGCATCGATTTCGCGTCGGATATCTTCCATGCCTGCACACTCTGCGGGCTGCAACTGATTGATGACTTCCATGTAGGTGACTCCGTTTGTTGAAAAAATCGTGAATTAAATCGTGCCGCTTGCTGTTTTCCTTACTTGAATTGAGCGATCAGCCAATCCTTCAGGCGGCAACACGCTGGATCATCGGCCTTGTTCTCATTGATCATCAGGTAATGAACCGCTTCCCTGAGAACCAGTTCCTCCGATACGGGCCGAACCAGGCGCCCCAGCTGCACAAAATGGCTGACCAGATGATCCCAGCCCAGAGCGACCCCTTGATCATCCAGCGCCATTTGCATGAGCAGGCTGTAGTCATTGCTACTGAAGTAATGCGGGCTTTCCGAGGTCGGGATTTGCAAATCGTGCGACTGGAAAGCGAACCACACGTTCCAGTCGACCTGCTCTGACAGCTGGGAACGGCCGTAAGGGTTCAGATCCAGCAGTACGCTGTTTCGCATGCCCTCCAACGTGCTCAGTTCAGGGTGAGCTTCCAGATACTGAGGTGTGCACACGGGATAGACGACTTCATGAAACAGCGGTATGCGCAGGTAGCCGGGGCGAAGATCAAACGTTTTGGTCATGAAGATATCGGGATTTACACCAGGCTCCATGACCAGAAAATGTTGAGTGGTGATGACGTTCAGGTCGACATCAGGATTGGCGCTGAAGAAGTCTTTCAGTCTGTGCGACAGCCAAAGAGCCGATAGCGCGGGTGAGCAGCAGAGTGTCAGCGTGCGCTTATCGCTTTTTTCTCGGCGAATTCTTTCAGTTGCCTGAAATATGTTGAGCAGCGACAGCTGTGCAGCATCGAAGAGTGCTGCTCCCGAGGCTGTCAGCCTGACCTCCCGCCCTGTACGCGTGAACAACTCTGTACCCAAATAGGTTTCAAGCTCGCGTATCTGCCGACTGATCGCCGCCTGAGTGACGCATAGCGCTTCGGCGGCCCGGGTAAAGTTCCGATACTTGGCGGCTGCCACGAACGATCTCATGGCCTTGAACGACGGCATTGCGATCAGGGACTGATCAGGCTGGGAGCTTTTAGCCATAACAAAAATTACCTGTTTTCCCGGAAAAAAAGTCGGTTTTGCCCATCGGGTCCCGGGTCCACACTCTACCGCGCGATGCGCTG
The DNA here is from genome assembly GCF_000282195.1 of Pseudomonas sp. GM18. GTDB lineage: Bacteria > Pseudomonadota > Gammaproteobacteria > Pseudomonadales > Pseudomonadaceae > Aquipseudomonas. Next base: position 73,437 of record NZ_AKJT01000036.1, on the reverse strand, counting down.
CGCACCACTGGGTAAAATAAGGAGACGAGATGCCGTACCAAATAGGAAGGCAAGCGTTCATGCAAGGTGTCCGGGCGCTCATGCCATTGACTCCCGGCGTCATTCCATTCGGCCTGGTGACGGGGGTCATGGCTATCAAAATGGGCATGTCGCCTGGCACGACCATCGGCATGACGCTGCTGTTCTACTCTGGATCCGCCCAGATGGTCGCACTCCAATTGCTACAGGGCGGTGTTGTGCCGCTGGCGATTGTGGTCACTGCCCTGGTCATCAACTTGCGCTTTATCATGTACAGCGCTTCGCTGGCCCCTCATATGCACCAGTTGCCCCGGCGCTGGACGTGGCCCGTGTCCTACCTGCTTTCTGACCAGTCCTATGCGCTGTGCAGCCTCAAGTTTTCCTCAGGTGAACTTGGGCAATTCGCACACCACTTCTATGCCGGCACGGCTGTTGCCATGTGGTTGTCCTGGCAATTATCGGTATTGGCGGGTATCTACCTCGGAGCCAGCATCCCCGAGACCTGGTCATTAGGCTTTGCCATCCCTCTTTCTTTTCTGGCGCTGCTGGTTCCCGGCATTCGTGGCGCGGCGAGTCTGGGCGCCGCCCTGGTCGGTGGGCTGCTCGCGGTGTTTGCGGTCAATATGCCCTACAACCTTGGTCTGGTAACAGCTTCCATAGGTGGCGTTGTGGCGGGTGTGTTGATCGAGAGTCTGCGCAAGCGCCCGTTGAGCAATGCGCTGAGCAATGACGTCGAGAGGGAGGCACGATGAGCGATTTATCCTTGTGGGGGATGTTCCTGGCGGTTGGCTTGGGAACGTTCGCCATGCGTCTTTCCTTTGTCGAACTGTATGGCCGGTTGCGCATCCCGGCGTTGCTCAGTCGAGCCTTGGTTTACGTACCGGCGAGTGTGCTGGCGGCCCTTGTGCTACCCGCCGTGGTGTACCCCAACGGGCAAGGTGAATTCGTGCTCGATAACCCCCAGATACCTGCAGCCATTATTGCTGCCTGGGTCGCTTGGAAAACACGAAATACTGTCCTGACGCTGGCAGTCGGTATGGGAGTGTTGTGGGTATTCAAGTTTATCGGTTCGTAATGCAGCCTGGAAATCAGGCTCGCAAGTCACTCGCTCTGATAAATTCGATGAGCGCTTTCAAGGCCGGTGGCACATGGCGCCGGCTGGAATAATAAAGAAAGAATCGGCTGGGCGGTGCCTTCCACTCCTGGAGTATTTCTCTGAGATGCCCGTTCCGGATATCGTCGCGCGCCAGCTCCTCGTAGACATAGGCAATACCAGCGCCATCTTTCGCCGCCTGGATCATCAACGCATCGTCTTCCAGAATCAGCGGGCCGGTGATGGACAACCGTATCGGTTGACCGTCGGCTTGATACTCCCAGGCGTAAAGTTTGCCACTGGGAAAACGCCTGGCAATGCACGCATGATCGAGCAAGTCGCGGGGGACGTGTGCGGTTCCCTTCGCGGCCAGATAGGCGTCCGCAGCAACGGTCACGAACGATTGAGGTGCGCCGACAGGGACTGCGATCATGTCACCGGCCAGGCTTTCACCAAAGCGGACTCCAGCGTCAAACCCCTCATTCACGATATCGGTCAATCCATCATCGGTGATCAGGTCCAACTGAATACGTGGATACCTGGCCACGAAGGGCGCGAGCACTTTTGCAAACACGATGCGAGCCGCCGGACGCGCCACGTTGAGGCGAAGTTTGCCAGCGGGCACTTCCTGCATCGAGGTCAATTGCGCCAATGCATCGTTAACCTGGTGCAGGCTAGGGACCAGCGTCGCCAATAGCTGCTGGCCGGCCTCCGTCGGGGTCACGCTACGAGTGGTTCGGTTCAGCAGTCTGATGCCCAAACGTGCTTCCAACGCTCGCATTGCGTGACTCAACGCGGAAGCCGAAACGCCACGTTCGTCGGCGGCCTTGCGAAAGCTGCGATGGCGAGCGACGGCGGCAAAGGCGTCGAGCTCAGAGAGATCGGGGTGATAACTCATGAGTGTTGTTCAGTAGTTCAAATACGATTACCTATCTTATCGTCATGAGACCTCTGCCGGATACTTCCTCCATCATTCGTGGAGAGGTCGCTATGCAACAGAATCGTCTTGGATCGTCGGATTTTCTGATTTCGCCCATTGGCCTGGGGACATGGGCAATCGCCGGCACCGGCTGGGAGTACAGTTGGGGAACGCAGGATGACAAGGACAGCCTGGGCGCACTTGAATATGCCGTCGAACGCGGCGTGAACTGGATTGATACCGCTGCGGTTTATGGCTTGGGCCATGCAGAGCAATTGGTGGGGCAATTGCTGCGGCGGGTGCCGGCTTCACGGCGTCCTTTGGTGTTCACCAAAGGCAGTTTGGTCTGGGACCCGGTCACGAAGAAGATTTCACATTCACTGACCCCTCAATCCTTGCTTGCCGAGATCGACGCAAGCTTGCGCCGACTTCAAGTCGAGACCATCGATCTTTATCAGATCCACTGGCCTGCTTTTCCTGCTGACGCCAGCAGTGAAGGCATTGAAATGGCGCTTTCGGCTTTGGCCGCCGCACGCGATCAAGGAAAGATTCGCGCTATCGGTGTGTCGAATTTCGATGTCGCTCAACTCAAGCGGGCGCAGGCGGTGACACAGATCGTTTCGCTCCAGCCGCCGTACTCGGCCTTGATGCGGGATATCGAGAAGGACGTTCTGCCATTCTGTGAGCAGGCCGGGATGGGTGTTCTTGCCTATTCCACGCTTCAATCAGGGCTACTTTCCGGCAGCATGACGCGCGAACGCATCTCGCAACTGCCCGAAGACGATTGGCGCAAGGCTCGAAGTGCTGATTTCCAAGAGCCCCGTTTGAGCGCGAACCTGGCATTGGTGGACGTCATGGCTCGCATTGGAGAAAGGCACGGGGTGAGCGCTGCGGCGGTCGCCATCGCCTGGGTACTTCGCAAACCGGTCGTGACGGGCGCCATTGTCGGGGCCCGCCATCGCGCACAAGTAGACGGGCTGATTGCAGCCCTGGAGTTGCGCCTTAGCGCTGCGGAAATCGACGAAATTCGACCGTTCCTGCCGTCGGGCATGGGAACAAATGTCCCTGGTGCCGCCTGACGCTATTGAGCGGCGGCACCGAATCGCTGGCATCCAGCAAAGCATTCTTGGTTGCCAGCGATCCGAAAAATTTAATGACAATAATTTCAATATTGAAATATGTTTCAATTTTACATACCTTCACCTTGCCTGACGATGAGACCTGCGTGTCTCACGACTTCAATCACAACAAGGGCTCGAGATGAACAACAACAAGAAAGGTTCCGAATTGCCTCCCACCGATGTCGATGTGTTGGTCGTCGGCAACGGTCCGGTAGGGGCGACCATCGCGGCGCTGCTCGGCCGCTATGGTGTAAAGACACTGGTATTGGACAAGACCCATGAGGTCTTGCTGATGCCCCGCGCCATTGCTCTGGACAACGAGGCGCTTCGCATCCTGCAACTGGCCGGATTGTCGGAAGACGCTTTCGAGAAGATCGTTATCCCTGAAGTGAAGATGCATTCCCCGGTCCTCGGTCAATTCAGTCGGGCCAATACCGCGGGGTGCATCGACGGCCATCCCAAACTGGTGACGTTCTATCAACCCGACCTCGAACACGCGATGCGCAACCAGGTTTCCCGGCTGAAGTCAGTGACCAGCCTGGGTGGATTCGAGCTCGAGAATCTGGTCGAGGAGTCGGATTGTGTCGTCGCCTCCGTACGGGACCAGGATGGCCAGATGCATTCCGTTCGCGCCCGATACCTGATAGGTGCGGATGGTGCCAGCTCCAGGGTCAGGGCCTTGATTGGCCAGGAGTTCGAAGGGCAAACCTATGCAGAGGATTGGCTGATTGTCGATACCAGGAACCGGCATCAGTCAGCGATTGATCACATTGAGTTTATCTGCGATCCACAGCGCCCAACGCCGCACATGCCCGCTCCCGGCGGAAGGGAACGTTGGGAGTTCATGCTGCACCCGGGCGAATCCCGGGAAGAGCTGGAAAGCCCGGAAAGCATAGCCCGGCTGATCGCGCCATGGATCAATCCGCAGGAGCTGGAAGTCGAGCGCAAGGCGGTGTATCGATTCCACGCGCGCTGCTGCAACCGATTCAGCAAGGGGCGAGTCTTCCTCGCCGGGGATGCCGCCCACATCACTCCGCCTTTTGTCGGGCAAGGTCTCGTCGCGGGACTTCGAGATGGCGCCAACCTTACCTGGAAACTGGCCTGGGTCCTTCACGGCCAAGCCGCGCCTTCAATACTCGATACCTATGACGTAGAGCGCCGGCCCCATGCCCAGGCGATGATCGATCTGGCGAAACTCATGGGCCGTCTGGTGATGCCGAGAAACAAGGTCGCCGCTTTCTTCATCCACGGCCTGATGCGGACGCTGGCGTTGACGCCCGCTTCCAGAAAGTACTTCGAACAGCTGGACATCAAGCCGAAGAACATCTTCAAAAACGGTTTGTTCATGCAGCATCGTCGTGGCGACAAACTGGTTCGTGGCAGTCTGTTTCCCCAGGCCTGGGTTCGCAACACGCAACAGCGGATCCAGCTGAGCGACGATGCGCTTGGACACAACCTGACCCTGGTCGGCTTCGGTGTTGACCCGTTGTCACTGCTGAGCGCTGCCGAGGTCTCTTCGTGGACAAAGATGGGCGGTCACTTCTTGCAGATCGGACCCTGCGGTCAGCGCTCCGACAGCGGTTGCGACTTCATCGAAGACCTGAACCATGACATCCTGCCGCTGGCTACCAAAGGCACGCTTGTCGCGATTCGCCCCGACCGTATCATCATGCACCACGCTCCAGGCGCAGATGCAGGCAGTCTGGTTCGAGACTGCCTGATCCTGATGGCTTGCGCCGATTCCACTGCCGATAGCGTTTCCATTACCATCAACGAGCCCCCTCGATTAAGAGCGTGAAGATGCCGTCCCCCACTTTTCCTTCAGAAGCAACTGCGCAAGAGCCTCTCACTCGAGGCCACAAGAAGCGTGAACGCACCCGTCGCGGCCTGGTGGACGCGGCATTGCGTCTTGTCGCGCGCAAGGAGGTGGGGGAGATTGCACTGCTCGAGGTCGCCGCGGAGGCTGCGGTATCCAACGGCACCATCTACAACTATTTTCGTACGCGCGACGAAGTACTCGAGGCGGTTGGCATCGCCATGGCGTCTGAGTTCTCCGATGCCATTTCCGCCTTGAGCTCGGACGTGCACTGCGGCGCACAGCGGCTTTCGATCGGCGTGCGCATGTTCGTCCGCCGGGCCGCCTACGACCATCAGTGGGCCAACGCACTGCTGCGCATCATCCATTCTGATCAGGCCATGCGCTCGCGTTTGGCTGACCATGTGCTGGGCGATCTGCGTGAAGGACAGCGCGCGGGCACTTTCTCTTACGAGGACGAAGGGGTCGCCCTGGACATGGTCGTATCGTGCACAACCGGAGCCATGCGCTCGGTTGTCGAGGGGCGTGCGGCGGCGGAACACGATCTGTTGGTCGCCGAGATGATCCTCAAGGCGCTGGGCGTAACACCGGCCAGAGCCAAGAAAATCGCCGGCAAGCCGCTACCCTAGTCCTGAGATCATCCTCGATTCGCCAGTAAGAAGGACTGGTTTCGCGCATTCCTCGTAGCAGCTGCCGAAGGCTGCGTTCGGCTGCGCAGCAGTCGCAAACCCTGCAACCTCGATTAATCTGTAACACCGCAGCTCCTGATTTTACGATCGCTGCGCGATCGAACGCAGGCTTCGCCAGCTGCTACGGACCGTGTCGTCGCCTTAACTTACTGGCATTACGCTAGGCCCAATCATCTGAACATTCGTGTTCATTTTAGCTGGCGAATAGAACTCCAAATCCCTTCGTGAGCCTTGAAAAATCATTCGGCTAATCCGCTTTTATATGGGATTGAATGATTTTTTTGGATGGTTTCGTTCTTGATTCAAAAAACGTTGTTGACTGCAGATGAACACGCGTGTTCAATTGAGTCATAAGGTAATTTTGGAGAGAGAACGTGGAATCCCTGAATCCGACACAGCGCCGCATTCATCAAGCCGCCTTTCGCCTGTTCGCTGAAAGAGGCACCTCCCAGGTGAACATCCTTGATCTCGCACAAGAGGCAGGAGTAGCGCGCGGAACGATCTACAGCAACATCGACAGCATGGAAAACCTGTTCGAGGCGGTTGCCAGCCATCTCGCCAGGGAGATGCATGAACGCGTCAACAAGAGCTTCGACGCTCTCACCGATCCCGCTCAGCGCCTCGCCAATGGCATTCGATTCTTCATTCGTCGAGCTCATGAGGACTCCCATTGGGGGGCGTTCATCCATAAATTCGCCATGAGCAATGCTTCGTTGCGCGAAATGTTCAGCAGCCAGGCGACTACCGATCTTCTGAGCGGACTTTCCTGTGGGCGGTACACGTTTGCGCAGGGGCAATTGATCTCAGTACTGACGCTGATCTCGAGCAGTGTCCTCGGCTCGATTTTCCTGGTGCTGGAAGGGCATAGAACGTGGCGCGAGTCGGGCTCTGACACCGCCGAGCTGGTGCTGCGGGCATTGGGTATACCGCCAGATGAGGCCCGTGCGCTGGCGACCACAGAGTTGCCGGCACTTCCGCCTCTCGACTGAGCCGCGTTAACCGACCTGACTAAACAACACCCCTGGATTTTCAGGGGTGCGGGGACGGCTTTACCCTCAAAACCCGGAAAACAAAAACAATGAACAACAAAAACGAATTGCACCGGTTGGCGACACCACAACCCGCCCGGCATCCGCAGCCGACGGTGAAGGCCCAGGGGCTGACTCACCTGATCTTTCAACGGCCGGACTTGAATGAGGCGGCGCGGTTTCTGACCGACTTCGGCCTGACAGTAAGTCAGCAGGACGCCGATACGCTTTATCTGCGCGCCACCGATCCCACTGCATACTGCTACCGCGTCCATCGTGCAGAACAGGCACGTTTTGTCGGGTTCGGATTGGCAGTCCAGTCGCTCAAGGATCTGCAGAAACTGACGCGAATCCCGGGCGCGTCAGCGGTCGAGAAATCGGAACATCCGGGTGGCGGGTATTGCGTCCGGCTGACCGATCCTTCCGGTTTCATCGTGGAAGCTGTTTGCGAGCAGATTCCAGGTAAAACGCTGGTACACAGAGCGCCTCTTTCCTGGAATCTGGTCCACGAGCAACCGCGAATCAATGCCACGCAGCGTCCGCCGATCGCTCCCCCTGAAGTACTCAGACTCGGCCATATCGTCATCGAAGTGGCCGACTACCAGGCGACCTGTGCCTGGTACACCAAGCATTTCGGGTTTATTCCCAGCGATGTGCAGGTGCTCCCCGATGGCACACCTATCGTTACCTTCATGCGCCTCGACCTCGGTGAAGTTCCCGCGGCTCACCATACGCTCGCGATAGCGCAAGGGTTCATGGCCACCTATAGCCATAGCGCCTATGAGGTCGTCGATGCCGATGCGGTGGGAATGGGGCAGCGCGTCCTGCGCGAACGCGGTTGGGAGCACTCATGGGGAATTGGCCGACACATTCTGGGCAGCCAGATCTTCGATTACTGGCAAGACCCTTGGGGCGACAAGCACGAGCATTACTGCGACGGGGATGTGTTCACGGCCATACAGCCTACAGGCATTCATCCCGTGAGCCCGGAGGCAATGGCGCAGTGGGGGCAGCGCATGCCCAAGAGTTTTACAAAACCCAGGATGAGCCTGACCAAGCTGCGTGCGCTGATCCGTAACCTGCGACGCAGCCCGGACCTGACCTTTCGCAAGTTGGTAACACTCATGCGGATGTTCGGGTAGAGCTGTCAGCCCCTCCACAGAACAACACCATCGATCTCGCGCCGCCGAGCGCGGGACAAACGCTGCTCCAGGAGTACCCTCAATGTCTGCTGTACACGTTGTCCGCTTTGAATTTCAGAACGGTATCCACTGGGGCGTGCTACGCCAAGGCCGTATCACGGTTGTCCCCGGTGATTTTGAAAGCACCGGTGATTTCATCCGCCAGAACAGCATCGACGATCTCGCTCAACTGAAGGGTACGGAGCTGGATGAAGGCGAAGTGAAACTGCTGTCGCCGGTGACCCGTAACCAGCAGTTCGTCTGCCAGGGCGCCAATTATCGTCAGCACATGATCGAGTCGGGCATGGACCCGGATGCGAAGAAATTCAACATGATCTTCACCAAGGCGACCAGTTGCCTGGTGGCAGCGGACAGCGACCTGATCAAGCCGCGCACCGTGCGCTTTCTTGATTACGAGATCGAACTGGGGTTGGTGATGAAACGCGCGATCACCGGTGCTATTGCGGTCACCGACGCCAATCTGCATGAGTTCGTCGCAGGCGTCGTCATCGTCAATGACTACTCGGCTCGTGACATTCAGATTCCCCAGATGCAGTTCTACAAGGGCAAGAGCTTCCGCACGTTTGGCCCGGTCGGCCCGTACCTCTGCCTTCTGGATGCCAAGAGCATGCATTATCTCAAGGCACTGCAACTGCGCCTGACAGTCAACGGCCAGGTGCGACAGAACGACAGCACGGCCAACCTGGTTTACGGCCCCGCTGAAACCCTTACCGAACTCTCCGCCGTGCAAGATCTCGCCGTTGGAGACCTGATCGCCACTGGTACGCCTGCCGGCTGTGCACTAACAGTCCCTTCGCCTGCCAAACAGCGCATTGCGGCCCTGATGCCGGAAGCTACCAAGTGGAAGCTGTTCCTCAAGGCGCAGGAAGGCCGATCGCAGTATCTCAAGCCAGGTGACGTGGTCGAGGCGCGCATTCGCAGCGCCGATGGTGTGATCGACCTCGGCGTGCAACGTAACCGAGTCGTGGAGGAAGCCTGATGACGGTGCAGACCCTGAATGACATCGAAAGTCTTGAACGAGTCCCGTTGTCGGAGCGTGGCCTGGCATCCAGCACATATGAAGCGCTGCGACAGGCGGCTGAGCGCACCCCTCAGGCGCCGGCGCTAAGCTTCTTCGCCAATGCCGCCGATTTCAGGCGCACCAGCGAGTGGAACTACTCCCGGCTCTTCGCGGACATCACCCGCGCGGCGAATGCTTTCCATGACCTCGGCATAAAACCGGGCGAGGTGCTTGCCTTTATCCTGCCCAATCTGCCGGAAACCCATTTCACGATATGGGGCGGGGAGGCGGCTGGCATTGTCATGGCGATCAATCCTCTGCTCGAGGCCAAGCAGATGGCCGGCTTGCTGAATGCCGCGAAGGCCTCCGTGGTGGTGACGCTCGCACCGACTCCGGGTAGCGATCTGTGGCCCAAACTGGCTTCGCAGCTGGATCAGTTGCCCGCGGTCAGGTCTGTCGTTTGGGTCAGCATGGAGCCCTATGTCGCCGAACCTGTGCGAGGGATCCTGCAAGCCATGGCGCTGAAGGAACGAGACTTACACAGCGGAATCGCGATCCACGATTGGCAATCGCTGATGAATACTCAGCCGCACACACACCTGATTAGCGGTCGACAAATCCGCCAGGATGAGTGCTCTTCCTATATCTGTACGGGTGGCACCACCGGGCTCCCCAAGATCGCCGCGCGAACCCATGGCTCGGAAGTATTCAATGCATGGGCCATGGCCGCTCACATGCAGCCACGCACAAGTGGCCAGGTTATCTTTTGTGGCCTGCCGCTGTTTCATGTCAATGGACAAATGGTGACTGGCCTGATGCCCTGGACTCAAGGCGACCATGTGATCCTCGGGACGCCTCAAGGGTATCGTGGCGAGGGGGTGATCCCACGATTCTGGGAGATGGTCGAGCACTTCGGTATCAACTTCTTTTCCGGCGTGCCAACGGTCTATGCCGCACTTCTGCAAAATGAATGGCAGGGCCGCGACCTGTCCAGTCTTCGCTACGCAATGTGTGGCGCCGCACCTATGCCGGCCGAGCTTCTGCGAGAGTTCGAGCGCCGGACCGGGCTAAAGATCCTTGAGGGTTACGGCCTTACTGAGGGCGCCTGCGTTTCTTCAATCAATCCGCCCCATGGCGAGCGTTGTATCGGCTCCATCGGGATACGGATCGCCTACCAGAATATGCGCGCGGTCTTGCTCAATGATGCGGGTGAGTACCTGCGCGACGCCAACGTGGATGAGATCGGGGTCATCACGATCAGTGGTCCGAACCTCTTCGATGGCTATCTGGAGGAGAGTCATAACCGGGGGCTCTGGATCGATATCGACGGTCAGCGCTGGCTGAATACGGGTGATTTGGGTCGCGAGGATGCGCAGGGTTACTTCTGGCTGACCGGACGCAAGAAGGAGTTGATCATCCGCGGCGGCCATAACATCGATCCCAAGCAAATCGAGGAGGCTCTGCAGGCGCATCCCGCTGTCGCCCTGGCCGCTGCAATCGGCAGCCCCGACGTCTACTCGGGCGAGGTGCCGGTGGCCTACGTTCAATTGCGCCCCGGGCAAGTTTGCAATGCCGAAGAACTGGAGGTGTTCGCCCATCTCCACATCAGTGAGCGGGCAGCCGTTCCCAAACGCATTGAAATCCTCGAAGCACTGCCACTGACGGCCGTGGGCAAGATATTCAAGCCCGCTTTGCAGCAGCGGGAGATTGCCAGAGTCGTCCAGCAGGAAGCGGGGCGCCTGGGGCTTGCGGATATTGCTGTTGAGGTCGTGCAGGACAATCGTCGTGGGCCCGTCGCCTGCATTCGGGCCGGCACTGACCAGGAAATCCTGGCGCCGCTTTTAGGGCGCTATAGCTTCCAGATCGAGTGGCTTAGTTGAGCCCCTGACTCGCGTCTGTAAGTCCAGCAGTCATGCCCTGGCGCTGTTCCGCCAGGGCCTTTTACACAACTTAGATCAACTCCAGCCGGCACTGAAACATGCACGGGAAGGCGAAGCCTTGCCTGCGTGCAATCAACAAAAACAATAAATAAGAGGTGGAAAATGAAACTCAATAGCCGTGTGATCCCGTGTCTCTCTGTTCAGCGAACGTGTGCTGTCTGGATCAAGTTCACCAGTGCCATGGCACTGCTCAGCGCCTCGACCATTGCCGGCGCCAATGGCATTGGCCTGAACGAACAAAGTGCAAGCAGTGCGGGGACTGCTTATGCGGGGAGGTCGTCATCTGCGCTGGACGCCAGCACCATTTACGGAAACCCTGCAGGCCTGACCAAGTTGCAGCGCAGTGAGATTTCCGGCGGGGCCGCAATCGTCTCGGTGAGCGACGACATCAGTGATGCGCAGAGCAGTGCCGCAGGAACGAATAAGGGGGACTCGGTACCTTTGGGAGTCGTGCCATTCGCTTATATGTCGACACCGCTTGATGATCGCTTTTCGATGGGGCTGGGCCTCTATGCGCCGAGTGGTCTGATCAATGATTACGAGAGCACTTTTCAGGGTCGTTACCATGGTTCCTATAGCACCACCAAGGAGATAACCCTGCAACCCACACTGGCCTATCGGATCAATGATTACGTGTCCATTGGTGGCGGACCGACCCTGAACCATTTCGATGCAAAGCTTCAGAATTACATGGCAACCGGCGCCCTGAACAACGGCCAGGACACACTGGTCACCATCAAAGGCGATGACACGGCAGTTGGCTACAACGTTGGCCTCTTGGTTGACTTCAGTGAGGCCACCCGTTGGGGGATTACTTATCACTCGAAAGTGAGCTATCACCTCAAAGGGCATACAGAGGTTTCCGGCTCCCCGAGCGTTATCCCGCTGGACGGAAAATATGACACCCAGATAGATCTGACGATGCCCGAATCCGTGGATACGTCCATCACCCATCATTTCAATAGCCGCTGGACCGGATACCTGGGGGCCACCTGGAAACGCTGGAGCCGGATCCAGAAGGTCGAGGCCATCAACAGCGGTGTTTCCGCCATGGGCCAGGCTGCTGGCCTGGGGAGTGTGGCCGAACAAATGAACTGGCACGACACGTGGTCCACCGCGGTCGGCACATCCTATCAATTGAACCCGCAATGGCTGATACGCGCAGGTTATGCCTATGACCCGGCGCCCGTTGGAAATGCCGATCGCAGCGTGCGCGTTCCGGTTGGGAATCGTCAGGCCGTGACCCTGGGCGGCGCTTATTCGCCGAACCCCGATCTGACGATCGACTTTGCCTATGGTTATCTCTGGGATTCAAAAGCCTCCGTAAAGCACTCGAACGACTCCGGTCTTCAACCGGAATACAGTGCCCATTACGAAAATAGTGCGAATGGAATTTCAGTGCAGGCAACGTATCGGTACTAATTGCCGCCCCCTAAGCCCAATGAAGTTCAGTTAAGCAATTTCAGCCACGACGCATTCTTTTTTGTAGCAGCTGCCGAGTTCACGAGGCTGCGTTCGGCTGCGTAGCAGTCGTGAAATCAGAACTTACGGTGCATCAGGCAGACCACGCCAGCCGGACTCACGACTGCTACGCAGCCGAACGCAGCCTCGCGAGCTCGGCAGCTGCTACAGATCGCATTACGGCTTAACTGACTGGCATTGCCCCATAACCGCGTCAATAAACAAGGCCCGCTTCGCTACCGCGCTATCAGTTTTTGCACTCCGCCATCACCACATGGCAGGTAGTCGGCGTGCCACCGGATTGGCCGGCATAGCGTATGCAATTATCCATGGACTTTTGGCGAGCCGCGTCCAGGGTGGAGCCCCAGGCCAGGCCACCCTCGCCGGCAGTGGGGAGCGCTTTTGCATAGCAACTTGAGCCTGCGCTTGAGTCTGTGCTTGAGGCCGAATAGCGGGCCGTGGAAGTTTTGCTCGCACATCCCGCAGTCAGCGCCAGGTTGATGGCGAGCAGGGAAGGGAGGATCCATGACGAGCATTGGCGTGCTGTTTTGCCGATCATCCCGTTTCCCCCTGTATCAAGAGGCTGGAGGTGTGTTTGTGGTCCTGCTCTATTCAGATTAGACGGTGTTGCGTCTGTCTTGGTTAAAACGGCTCGTTAAATAAACGAGCCGTTTTTGTGAAGGTGTTCATCGAGGCAAGTACACGGCTGTCAGATCACCTCAAAGGTGATCCGCATCAATCACAGCCTTGGCGAACGCCTGCGGATCTTCCTGCGGCAGGTTGTGGCCGATGCCGCCGCTGATCAGCCGGAACTCGTATTTACCGGTGAAGCGCTTGGCGTAATCCTCGGGGGCCGGGTGCGGTGCGCCGTTGGCATCGCCCTCAAGGGTGATGGTCGGCACGCTGATGGAAGGCGCCGTGGCCAGTTTCTGTTCGAGCGCCTCGTATCGGCTCTCGCCCTGGACCAGACCCAGGCGCCAGCGGTAGTTGAACACGGTGATGTCGACATGGTCGGGGTTTTCCAGTGCCTTGGCGCTGCGGTCGAAAGTGGCGTCATCGAACGCCCATTTCGGCGAAGCCAGTTGCCATATCAACTTGGCGAAGTCGTGGGTGTTTTTCTCGTACCCGGCGCGACCGCGATCGGTGGCGAAGTAAAACTGATACCACCACTGCAATTCAGCTTTAGGTGGAAGCGGGTTCTTGCCGGCCGCCTGATTGCCGATCAGATACCCGCTGACCGAGACCAGCGCCTTGACCCGTTCTGGCCACAGCGCCGAGACGATGTCGGCCGAACGCGCGCCCCAATCATAACCACCGAGTACGGCTTGTTTGATCTTCAGCGCATCCATGAAGTCGATGACGTCACTGGCCAGCGCAGCCGGTTGGCCATTGCGAACGGTCTTATCGGACAGAAAATGCGTATCGCCATAGCCACGCGCATACGGCATCAGTACTCGATAGCCCTTTGCGGCAAGCAACGGGGCGACCTCGTCATAGCTGTGAATGTCGTACGGCCAGCCGTGCAGAAGAATCACCACCGGCCCGTCAGCCGGACCTGTTTCGGCGTATGCCACGTCCAGCAGTCCGGCGTTGACATGCTTGAGCGGGCCGAACGGGGAGGGTGTTGCATGAGTGGTGCCAGCATTGATCGCGGTTGGCTGCGCGGCTGCGGTCGTTTGTGCGTGGGCCGCACCGAGAACGCCGAACAGGGTAAGCGCGAGGATCGACGAGCCGACCAGACGGTGGCGGGTTTTGCCGGTTTTGTTCTGCAGTGCCATCTTCATGTGATGTCTCCGTTGCAAGCCGTTGGCCAGGGGTTCTGGCTGATCCCCTCGAAACCTTGCTTGCATTTGAACGCGGCGACGTATCTGGCCTGTGTCGAATCGCAGGCCAGGTGAAAAACCATGTATCGAGAGGCTAATCAGACACACTGTGATACATAGCGGAGAGATCTCGGTATCAAATCGCATATCTGAAAAAGGTGAGGCCATTGAAATTAAAGTTCAGCCACGTCGATGTTCTCGTCAAAGACCTCGAGGAAGCGTGCAGGTATTACGCCCGAGTCTTCAGCGCCAGAATTTCAAAGACACTTGATTGGCAGCGCGACGGTTTGCATGTGCGTTATGCGATTGTCATGTTTGGCACGGAGCGCCTTATGCTGGTGCAACCGTTTACCGGAAATCTCAAGGCTCTGATGGACGCCAACGGCGAAGGCACAATCTACCGGCACTGCTATTCCACACCGGACATCGAGGCAGCCTACGACGAATTGATCGACGCAGGTGTCCAGCCGGAAAATGAGAACGGTAAGCCGCTGTCTCGCGATAATCTCCAGTCGCCAAGTGGGACACGCATACTCTGGTTACCGAAACGCTTCGGGCATTTTTCCATTGAGCTGCTTGAAGAGAAAGAGCTGGAGGCATTTATCAAGGATGCATTTGCCGACGTGGGATGAGGGAAGACGCATAGAGCGTCAGCGTTCGTGATTGGCGCCTGATGATCAGCTAGTCCACTCACCTTGCATGATTAAACGGGCGCCCAGCGATGCATAAATTTTAGGAGAGAACCATCAAGGCTTTATCAATTGTACGGCCCAGTGGTGGTCGAATCGCTTCCGGGGAGAAAACCCTCGAAGTTCGTCGTTGGCATCCAGGCCTGGATCCTTCCGAAGATATCCTGATCGTTGAAAATAGACGATTTCTCCATACCGATGGTGACGAAGACGATGACGGCATCGCCGTCGCAATCGTGCGCGTAAAATCTGTGCGCCCATTCGTCCTCGCTGACATGCAAGCAGCCTGTGCGAGTTATTTTGAGGAGGGCTGGCTCGCCTGGGAGTTGAGTGACTTAAGGCCAGTTACACACCTTGTGCCCATCCGCGCGGCGCGGGGTATCTACGAGGTAGACTTCCTGCTCCCGGACAGATGTTGATCATTACCCAAGCGTGCCCAGGAGGTTTCAGCGAACAACGCTTCAAATATCCAGGCAGCCGATTGGTCCTGGCTCTATGTGGTCAGAGCTTCAACTCTGTTTCTGATCTGAACCAATGCTGACTGGAACAGCCTGTGACAGGGTTCAGGAAGATCAAGCTTCAACGGATGCCAAAAAAACTCAAAGATGCGGCCGCCATCGTCATCTGTTTCAAAACTCCACTTGTCGGGCAATGGGTCTGAAACCTCACATAACTGAAAAGACCAAATCTGTTCCTCGAACTCAGTATCCCAAAGGCCGAGATCCCTCACTGCCCGGGCGTTGCAAATTCCTGACTCTTCGCTGAGTTCGCGTACAGCCGCATTGGGAAGAGACTCACCTGATTCGATAGTGCCCTTCACAAACTGGTAACCAGCGACAGGATGTTTGAACGCGAGGCTGTGTACGATCCCGTGAATCGTGCGCAAAACGACAGGGCAGGCTTTTGTTGCAAGCCTGGTGCATCCGGCGGCATCTCTGCGAACCGACCCGATAACACCGTCGATAAAGGGTGCCTTCTGTGCCAGGTATTCACCTATGCCGCCGGTGTTGTTTGCTTCCAGTTCAAGCTTCAAGTCTTGATACCGCTGGCGAAGCACAGGGTCGCTCCTGAGCAAATCACGAAAGCGGAGCATCCTTTCGATTTGACCGTGGCCGGTGATACAAACGTGGGTCTTGTGTGTTCGCACACCATCAACATCGCGACGATAAAAATGGTGTCCTGCCGACAGATCGCTTCCCCGTGCATACCCAAACCCAAGCATGACATTGTCTCGGCAGGATTCGTTTCGATGCTCCGCAACTTCGACCAGGAGGTCGATCTCTGGCTTGGCAGCGAGCTCGGGAACGGCGGTGCTTCCGACATGATGGATGGCAACAAGCTCAGCGCCGAACGCCTTCGCGATCTGCTCTTTGGCGCTAAGGAAGAGCGCGGGCCATCGACTGTCATAAGGGGAAATCTTGCTGGTTAGCGCCATGGTGCTTCTTCCTTGTATCCATTGGCTTGGTAATACGGACACCCCAAGCGCGCTCTACACGCCGTCATACAGCATACATGCGAGGGCGGAGACGGGCCTGATCCGAATTCCGTTATTGGCCGATGCCTGCCTGTTGCGAAAGGCTGCGGCCCTGAGCGTACACTCGTCAACATTGCAGCGGAACATACACATCAGTTTGCCATTGATCCTGCGGCGTCTCGGGATAGACGCTCAGGTAATTGAAAAACAGCGGGTGGTCACGAAGTTCCTCTCCGCTGGCAGGAAGCCAATCGCGGTAAATCGGATAAATCGTCTCGCCGATGTGATCCGCAGACCCCACGTGTCGCACCACGACGCAGCGACCGCCAGGAATGACGATCTCGTGCACACCGAACTCATTCGGCGCCACAGCCTCGTGAATCTCGCCGCAGATTGCGAAGCGGAATGCTTGTGGAGGTGTCGTATCGGGGTTGCCATAGGGAATGCCAAAGGTGCGACTCGATGCCACCGGCGACTGTCCGCTCTGCATACGCCACTCGATGAACTTGCGCACGCTCTCATTGACGAGCCCGGCGGGTCCGCAGTGCTCAAGCGTTGCTACCCTGACTTCAGGGAACTCCACGATTCGTACTTGCATGATGATAGTCCTGGAAAAGTGAGGGATTGCGAATACCGTATTCCAGACCTGCCAGTTCGGTTCCTTCCTGAACGCGCTCGGCGTCATGCCGAACGCCCGCCTGAACGCCCTGCAAAATGCCTCGGGGCTTTCAAAGCCGGCACCGAGTGCGGCGTCGAGTACCGAGTGATCAGCGAGGGCGGCCAGGCGATGTGCCGCGCGTCTTAGCCGCATCAGTTGCACATAGCGTGAGACCGGCACTCCGGCGAACGCGGTGAATTGTCGATGGAAGTGAAACACCGAAAAATTCGCCACATGGCTCAACGTCTTCACCGACAGATCACCTTCGAGATTGGCATCAATGTAGGCGAGTACGGCGTTGAAGCGTTTTGTGTAAGCGAAGTTGCTCGGCATGTCAGACACTGGGAAAAGGCTCCTGGAAGTACGGTCGGCAATAGAGTCGACTATAGCGGCGCGAACGCGCCTAGCCGCGTTTGCTCAACGTACGTTTTGGGTTGGCCGATGCGATCTCTTCCAAGGCAATGTAAACGGTTAAAAATGCCAGTCCTCAGCGCGAACGACGCGACAGAATGGACCCGCCAGGGTCGCATTGTGATGAGCGATGATATGTTCGGCCTTCAACTCAGGGGTATCGGTGCAGGTATGACCATCGGCGATCAGCACTGCATCGAATCCAAGATCGCGTGCAGCGCGGCAGGTGCTGTCGACACAATACTGGGTCTTCATTCCGGCAATAACCACACCCTGAGATCCACAAGCCTTCAGCCGATCGGCCAGGTCAGTCATAACGAAAGCGTTGGGTCGGTTTTTTTCGAAGATTACTTCGTCGCCTTGTAGCAGCAGTTCCTGTACCAGTTGCGTCAACGGGCTTGCAGGTTCGATAGGCGAGCCAGGAGGACCGACGTGGCGAGCAAGGAAAATTGGCACGCCAGCCGTGCGGGCCTTGCTCAACAGGTGATTCAAAGTGTTCAGCAGCGCTTCGCCAGCCCATGGTTTATCCGGACCATGAAACAATCCAGCCTGCATATCGAGAATCAACAGTGCGTACATAGTGCTTTCCTTGCGTTTGGACCAGCGACACAAGGGCAAAAGAAAAGGCCCTGTCCATCGCTGGCGGGCCTTTGAAGTTCGTGCGTTATTGGCTCACGACACCTCTCACGACCCGCCTTGGGCGGTCGTGGTCGTGGTGGTCGAGGCAATGCGTGGCTGATTCATAAAGTAGACAATATCTGCACGGTACCTGGTTGGCAAGGAGGCGTGACCTGCGTGGCGGCTACTGCTTGTATTGATACGCTAAAGTTATGCAGGGCGTCGATCAACTGTGACCCCACTGTTCGTGCTGCTTCCTTCCCAGGAGGGTCCAATGCCGCCCATCATCACATTCCTGGTGGCGCTGTCTGTGCTTGGCTTGACTCTTGTAGTGCAAGCCCAGACTAACGCCTGCCCACCTGGCGAGAAACAAGTGTGCCTGAACGGCTGCATCTGCCTGCCAGATCTGGGGCAGATGCCTGATGGCGTCTACCAGGTCGCGGCACCTGCCTTGGCGCTGTGGCTGACCCAGGCCCGCGCTGAAGCAGCCAACGCCGACATCCAGCCCATTCCACCGCACATCCGGGAGCAACTGCTGCGCTGGTACGACCCCAGCGTCCTCGATGCCGCGCACTACAAAGTGAGTGACAATGGCCAATTCAGCGCCGCCACTTCCATGCTGCAGAACCCCGATGTCGGTGCCGTGACCCTGATCGACATCATCCTCTTCCGGGACGCTCAAACCGCAGAACAGGACATCGCGCTCTGGGCTCACGAACTGAAGCACGTGCAGCAGTTCCAGGAATGGGGGGTAGAAGGATTTGCCCAGCGGTATACACAAGATTTCAATGCTGTGGAGGCGCCGGCTTATGCCATACAGGCTGAGGTTCGACGGTCGGTGCGGGGAGGGACTCACTGAAGGGTAGCGAAGCTCCCTGACATTACGGGCACAAAGCAGTCATTATTGGCTGAAAGCAGCCTGTCAGTTAGGGAAGAGTTGAATGGTGTTCAGAGTGATGGTGGTCGGTGGCTACGGAAACTTCGGTAGCATCGTTTGCAGGCATTTGGCGGTGATGCCAGATGTGGAACTGGTGATTTCGGGCCGCGATCCACACAAGTTGCAGCGCAAAGTCGATGAGTTGAAAAGCCAATCGGGCACTGTCGCCGAAAGTTGGTGCGGCAATGCCATGGGCACTGAGTTCAAATCCGTTTTGCGCGCGATGAACATCCAGTTGCTCATCCATACCGGCGGCCCGTTTCAGGGGCAATCCTATGCGGTCGCCGAGAACTGCATTGAGGCTGGCGTGAACTACTGCGACCTGTCTGACTGCCGAATCTTCGTTAACGGCGTTGGTGTACTCGACGCTTTGGCGAAACAGGCCGGAGTAGCAATCCTCAGTGGCTGCAGTTCGGTGCCGACACTTTCGTCAGCCATCATCGATCAGCAGCGCTATCGCTTCAGTCGTATCGACTCGATCGAACATGGCATTTCCTCTTCGGCGAAGATGCCGGGATTGTCGACCGTTGAAGGCGTACTCGCCTACGCAGGTAAACCGATCAAACAACTCAAGAATGGCAAGGTGCATGAAGTGTCGGGTTGGCAGGATTTGACGCTGCGCAAGATGCCGCATCTGGGCACTCGTGTGTTGGCTAACGTCGATGTGCCGGACATGGATATTTTCGCCAGCCGCTATGGCGCGCAAACCCTGAGCTTCAAGGCCGGTGCGGGCTTGAAGCTGGGTGGTGTCGCCAACTATCTGCTGGCTCAGGCGTTGAAGATCGGGCTGGTTCGCGACCATGCCCTTTGGGCCGCAAGACTGCATCGGCTGGGGACCCGGTTTGAACGTTTTGGCGATGGCAAAAGCGCGATGTACATCGACGTTCAGGGCAGGGGAGTCGATGGGAAACCGCTGGCCATGACCGTGCAACTGACGGCCCTGAATGACAAGGGGCCGGAAATCCCAAGCTGCGCATCCGTAGCCTTGGCCGCGAAAATGGCCCAGGGCTATGTGCCGCAACCCGGTGCCCGGGCTTGCGTGGGCGAAATTACCGTGGATGAATACATGGCAGCGATCAACGATCCGGACAATTTGAGCCTGTCCGTGCAGTTCTCTGAGGAGCCGCGCTGACATGCTCTATCTGTGCCTGAAGTACCTCCACATTATTGCCGCGATTTTCCTGTTCGGATTCGGCATGGGCTCCTACCTCTACCTGATCGCTGCCAGCCGCACGGCCAACCCTCAAGTGATTGCGCATGTGGCCCGAATGGTCGTGCGCTTCGACACCTGGATTACCACGCCGGCAGGCTTCGTCCAGATCATCACGGGCTACCTGCTGATGAGGCTCTCCGGACTTCCCATGACCACGGAGTGGGTGCTGACTTCGTTGATCATCTTCTTCAGCGTAGGTTCGCTTTGGTTGCCGGTATTGGTGCTGCAGAAGCGGCTGTACCTGATGGCGTCTTGCGCAGTTGAGGCTGGAAGTGGACTCGATGATGAATACCGAGCCGTGTACAAAAAATGGTGGTGGATGGGGGTAGTCGGTTTTGTCGGGATGTTTGTGATTGTGCTGATGATGGTGACGAAGATGACGCCGGTGCAACTGGTTGGGCTATTGGGATAGCAGGATCGGTTGGCTCAAGACCTGGTGTTCCAGGCCACTGCGCACAAGGCAAGTCCCGCCACATTCAACGAGACCGGATTGAAGGCCTCCTTGAGCATCGATGGATTGAAAATTGCCACATCCAGCAGCAGGCCAAATAGCGCCGTCGCGGCGACGGCAAGAGGCCAGGCACTGCGCGACGCGAGCAGTATCCATAAGGCCAGTGCAATTTCTGCGACCCCGGCAATATTGGCGAACAGTTCAACCTGAGTGATCCCGTGAGACTGGATCATCGTCCGCTCGCCCGGGCTTAGCCACAGCAACTTGGGAATCAGACCGTGGTAGCCAAACATGAACGCCAGTCCCCCACGGGCGATCCAGTTAATGCGTGTGAGGGCGTTCATAGCGGCGCTTTCAAAAAGCGCTGTTCATGATCGGGATCCGGCAACAGGCACGTGTCGTATTTCCCGAAGAGCTGATAACGATTAAGTGCAATGCGGTCGTACGCCCAGTCTCGAAGCCTGCGAGGGAAGATGCGCAACAGGTTCACTGGGCGCCAAAGTGCAGGCAACTGGGCGATGACTTCGAAAAATGCATCCGAACGCTCCCAGTAGTGTCGGTCGCGGATCACCGCCATGGTGTCGAATTGATCCACGGGCAAACCTGCCCACGCGAGCAGAACTTGCCCCTCGGGTGACTGAACCGCCGCCAACCGCACTCGCTGCTGGCGGTCATGGCGAATCAAGAACCTCGCCCAGCCATTGCACAGCTTGCAGACACCGTCGAACAAGACCACCGTCTCTCCTGGTTTGAGCAGCGGCGCGGGTGAGGGGCGGATTTGCGAGGCGGGCATAAGTGTGCGTCCAAGGGAACCTGATTATCCCGGATCATAACCGCGTGCCGGCGTTAAAGTCTGCATTTGGCCGGAGGGGGGGGCGGCTCCTTACCGGTAGCTGCAATAGCCAATGCGTTATCATTGTCTCTTTGAAATCAGCCAAGGAGGCATCCATGAGTGTGCGTGGTAAAGACCGGCAGATCGACAATATTGAATTTAATGTCGACGACATTGCCCGCAGCAAAGCTTTCTACGGAAGTGCGTTCGGCTGGACATTCGTTGACTACGGCCCTACCTATACGGAATTCAGTGATGGCCGTCTTACCGGTGGCTTCACTACGGGAGAGCCAGTTCGACCTGGTGGCCCTTTGATCATTTTGTACTCGGATGATCTCGATGAGGCGCAGCAGCGGCTCAAAGCCTTGGGCGCTGTTATCACCCGCGAAACATTCTCGTTCCCTGGTGGAAGCAGGTTCCACTTCATTGATCCAGACGGCTATGAACTGGCCGTTTGGACAGCTCGGCAGTAGGTCTCAGGTCGACCCAAAGCGGCCCATAACCTGGGTCCGCTTTGGGCCGATACGCAAGCGGTAGGGACGGCTCGAGCCATGACCCTGGTCGCATAAATTTGAAATGCACAGCATTGCTCGCCAGAATCGCGCCCCGATCCGGTCAAAGGTGCCGGACGTTCGTGGTGAAAAGGGGCTGCAGTTGAACCAACAGACATTGTCCATGCGCCTGGAGCGCGTGGCGGCGCATGTGCCAGCAGGCGCGTGCCTGGCCGATATCGGCTCGGATCACGGCTATCTGCCGGTGGCATTGATGCGCCGTGGCGTCATCGCTGCGGCGGTGGCCGGCGAGGTGGCATTGACGCCGTTTCGCTCGGCCGAGCGCACCGTGCGTGAGAACGGCCTGGAGCAGCGGATCACCGTGCGCCTGGCCAATGGCCTGGGGGCGATCGAGCCGGGAGACGGGATCACGGCGATCAGCATCTGCGGCATGGGCGGCGAGACGATCCGCGACATCCTCGACAGCGGCAAGGCACGCCTGAGCGGCCAGGAGCGCCTGATCCTGCAGCCCAACGGCGGCGAGCAACCACTGCGCCAATGGCTGATGGAAAATGGTTACCGCATCCTCTGCGAGGAAGTGCTGCGGGAAAACCGCTTCGACTACGAAATCATCGTCGCCGAGCGCGCCGGGCCGGTGACGTACACCGCCGAGGAGCTGTACTTCGGCCCGCTGCAGATGCAGGCACGCAGCCCGGCGTTCCTGCTCAAGTGGCAGCGCCTGCTGCGCGAGAAGCAGCGGACCCTGAACAACTTCGCCCGGGCGCGGCAGGCTGTGCCTGAGGATAAGGTGCAGGACGTCGCCCGGCAGGCTCGGTGGATCACCGAACTGTTGGCTTGAGCCCTCGGAGTCATGCCCCTGCAAGCATCAAATCCAGATTCTGCACCGCCGCTCCAGCGGCTCCCTTCCCAAGATTGTCAAACACCGCAGCCAACAAAACCTGCCCCGTCTCATCATTCTCAAACACTGACAATCGCAAATCATCAGTCCCGTTAAGTGCCTGAGGATCAAGGTACGTCAACCCTTTAGCCTCCTGCATCGACATCACCTGTACATGGCTCGCATCGACGTAGTGCCGCATCAGACACGCATGCAACTGCACCGCACTCACACCTGGCGCCAACAACCGGGTTTGCAAGGGGATGGTCAGTACGATCCCCTGCCGAAAAGCGCCATAGGCCGGCACAAACATTGGCCGCTCCGTCAGACCGCTTTGCTGCTGAATCTCCGGAATATGTTTGTGTGCCAGCCCCAGCCCATAGACCTGAAACGCCGACGCCTGTGCTGCGCCTTCTCCCTCATGTTCCTCCACTCCGATGCGCCCTTTTCCGGAATAACCCGACACGGCATGAATGTTCATCGGGTAATCCTTGGGCAGTAATCCGGCCTCCAGTAAAGGGCGCAGCAACCCTATCGCCCCCGTCGGATAGCAACCGGGATTACTCACCCGTCGCGCGGCGGCGATGCGTTGGCTCTGCTGCGGATTCATCTGCGCGAAACCATAGGTCCAGTCTGGATGGGTACGGTGCGCCGAACTCGCATCGATCACCCGAACGGCGGGGTTTTCGATGGTCGCTACAGCGTCGCGCGCGGCTTGGTCGGGCAAGCAGAGAATCGCGATGTCGCAGTTATTGATGGCTTCGGCGCGACGTTGCGGATTCTTGCGATATTCGGGGCTGAGTGTGATAAGCCGCAGGTCGCTCCGGTCTCGTAGGCGTTGATGGATTTGCAACCCGGTGGTGCCTTGGTCGCCATCGATGAATACAAGAGGACTTGCCATGGAATGCTCTCGGACATAGGAAATCAGGAGTTCCAATCTTCAGCGAGGCGCTAAGATAGGAAAAGTTGAATTTATAAACGATGAAATTCAGTTTTTCTGAACAAGGAGTCACTCATGCGCGAAATCAGCCTGGACCGTCTGCGCACGTTGGTGGCGATTGCCGACCTGGGTTCGTTTGCCGAGGCGGCCCGCGTGCTGCACCTCGCGCCACCCACGGTCAGTTTGCATATCGCTGACCTGGAGTCGCGCGTGGGCGGCAAGCTGTTGTCGCGCACGCGTGGGCGCGTTCAGCCTTCGGCGATTGGACACACACTGGTGGAACGTGCCCGACGCCTGTTGGCGGATGCGGAGCAGGCGCTTGAAGACGTGGAACGTCAGGTACAGGGATTGGCCGGGCGTGTGCGACTAGGCGCCTCCACAGGGGCCATCGCACAGTTACTGCCGCAAGCCTTGGAGACGTTGAGCCAACGCCATCCCGCTATTGATGTGCAGGTCGCGGTGCTCACGTCGCAGGAAACGTTGCACAAGCTTGCCGAAGGCTCTTTGGAGATCGGTCTGGTCGCGCTGCCGCAACCCCCGGTGAAAGACTTGCGGATCGAGCCATGGCGACGGGACCCGGTCATGGCCTTCTTGCCGGCTCGCTGGGAAGCCCCGGATGTTGTGACCCCCGACTGGCTGTCCGCTCAGCCATTGATTCTGAATGACAACACCACTCGCCTTTCGCGCTTGACCTCGGAGTGGTTCGCCAGTGGTGGGCGGCAGCCTGCGCCGCGTATTCAACTGAACTACAACGATGCGATCAAAAGCCTGGTGGCGGCTGGCTATGGTGCGACGTTGTTACCGCATGAAGCCTCCACGCCATTGCCCGATACCAGGATCGTCATGCGACCATTACAGCCCTTATTGTGGCGGCAACTTGGTATTGCCCACCGTAGTCGGGACATCGAACGGCCTACGCAACATGTGCTGGATGTGTTGTGGGAGTTGAGTGCGGGGTAGGGGGATTTTGTCAGGCGAATCAATCGTGGGATTGCTAAACCAACTGACGGACCCCCAGAGACAAAATCAAACCGCCGCACAGTCGATCGATAGCTTTTTTCCTCCCTTGATACGCGCAAGCAATCTTGGGTTGCGAAAGAGTGATTGCGACCATTCCATACCAGGTCATTGAAACCACCACGACAACTGCCAGCATCGACGAAAACGTGCCTGGTGAAACGTGGGCGGGGGCTGCTGCTGAAAAAACAGCGGCATAGAAGGCCATGGACTTGGGGTTGCCGATATTGGTAACCACCCCCTGAATGAAGGACTGCCGGCAACTACCGGCGACGGCATCATTTAGCGGGCCAAGCGCATTCTTCCCTGCGTTGATCAGCAGTCGGAATCCGAACCACATCAGGTAGGTGGCGCCCAGAACCTTTACAACAAGCGCAGCCCAAGGGAGCGCAGCAAATACAACCCCGAGACCTGCAATTGCACAGGTGGACCAGAACAAATTGACCAGTACGATGCCCGCTACCAAGGCCAGAGCTTCTGACCGTGTAGCAGCCACCGCTTTATGGACCACTGCAACGAAATTTGGCCCTGGAATAACGACACCGGCCAGGTAGACCAAAAAGACTGTCAAAACGGCGGAACCATCGATCATGTGCTTCCTCGCGAGTCCTGTGGACGGTGTTCGTCACACAAATAAGATGTTCCAGGAGCAAGGTCGCTCGTGACCTCAACGTCCATCGAGATAAGAGTTTTACACAGGGCTCTCGAGATTAGGGGCTTTTTACGCACTCTGGACTCAAAGCAACCCTTCGCAATCAACAGGGCACTTACTCTGGAATGCCAATGGCAGTCAGCTTGTTCCAGATCGATGGCGACTCAGACATCTCCACCAGCAGTTGTCCAAATGCATTGGCCGCGGGCGTCTTTCCCGTGGCATTCCATATCAGCCTGAAATCAGCATCCAGCAGCGGTGGCAGGCCATGTTGGCCGTCAATGACCACCGTGCCAGGCTCTAGATCGAGCCCGTCGGCATCACTCGGCTATCGGTCCAGCAGAGGTGCCAGCAGTGCACACATGCCGCGCCAGTGCGAACCCTCCCAGTAAATCCGTTGGCAGGCGTCGCAGCGCAGGAAGTGCGAATAGAGGACGCCAACGCGTGGCGGCACCTGTGGCCGGGCCAGTTCCGGGCTGATCTCGTGCAGCGGCAGGTTGCAATGAAGGCACAGGCTGAATGGCCGCGCGCTACGCGCCAGGTCGAGGCGCTCGTACAATTCGCGCAGCTGCAGCGACGGTTTCAGGGCGTGCACGTAACAGCCGTGGCTGATGATCCGCCGCTTGAGCAGTTCGCGGTCGCGGGTTAGCACGATGCGTCCTTGCTGCGCAGCGATCTCGGCGATCTCGGCATCCTCGAAGCCATTGTCGTAGAGGGTGTCGAAGCCGCTCATGCGCAGCAGGCTGGCCAGCCCGCCAAGGTGCGCATCAGCAACGAAGCGCAGCACTCGTAAAGGTTGTGCACGAACCTTGAGCAACGGGCTGATGTCCAGCGCTTCGAACTTGGGATATACCGCCAGCCGGTCACCGTCGAAGATTACCCGCTCGAAGCCCACCGACTCGCCGTTGAGCAGCACCATCTCGACCTCGGTGTGCGGTATCCCGAGCGCCTCGATCATGTGCTTGACCGTCGCCCCTTGCGCGCACTCGCAAGTGAAGGACTGCCGCCGACGCTCGGCCGGCAGGAAATCGTTGAGCTCCTCGTAGAAGCGGAAAGTTGCACGGGTCATGCTGAACAGTATGGCAGGGCTGCAGGAAGAATGAGTCCAGCTGCTCAGCGCGAATGTGACTTGTAATGGTCAATAAGCCTCGGCCTTAGAGCGACCCTGCGGTCGCTCTAAGGCGCTCCGGTTACTTCAGGTTGCCGCTGAGGAATTGCTGCAGGCGCTCGCTTTTGGGGTTGCCCAATACGTCCTCGGGCGCACCTTGCTCTTCAACCCGCCCCTGGTGCAGGAACAGCACCTGGTTCGACACTTTGCGCGCAAAGCTCATTTCGTGGGTCACCATGATCATGGTGCGGCCTTCTTCGGCCAGACCCTGGATCACCTTGAGCACTTCGCCCACCAGTTCCGGGTCCAGGGCCGACGTCGGCTCGTCGAACAGCATGATCTCCGGTTCCATGCTCAGGGCGCGGGCAATGGCGACCCGTTGCTGCTGACCACCCGAGAGAAACGCCGGATATTGATCGGCAACCCGTGCCGGCAAACCGACCTTGTCCAGGTAGCGCCGGGCGCGATCCTCTGCGTCCTTCTTGCTGACGCCCAGCACCCGGCGTGGGGCCATGGTGATGTTCTCGAGCACGGTCATGTGGCTCCACAGATTGAAGTGCTGGAACACCATCGCCAGGCGAGTGCGGATGCGTTGCAGTTCATTGGCGTCGGCCACGCGCATGCCGTGGCGGTCATGGACCATTTGAATGGGCTGGTTGTCCAGGCTCATGGCGCCGTCGTTGGGCGTTTCCAGGAAGTTGATGCAACGTAGAAAGGTGCTCTTGCCCGAACCACTGGCGCCAATCAGGCTGATCACATCGCCGGTCCTGGCGTTCAGCGAAACACCCTTGAGGACTTCATGGTTGCCGTAACTTTTGTGCAGGTTTTCAACGGTCAGTTTGTACATGAACAAGCATCCTGAATTAGTGAGCCGGGCCAAGGAAAGACAACCAGCGGCGTTCAGCCAGGCGGAACAGGCCGACCAGGGAGAAAGTGACTGCCAGGTAGATCAACGCGGCGAGGCCGAACGACTGGAAGGTCAGGAAGGTCGCCGAGTTGGCGTCCCGCGCGACTTTCAGGATGTCCGGGATGGTCGCGGTGAAGGCCACGGTGGTCGAGTGCAGCATCAGAATCACTTCGTTGCTGTAGTAAGGCAGCGAGCGACGCAGGGCGGACGGCATGATCACGTAGGTGTACAGCTTCCAGCCGGTCAGCCCGTAGGCTTTGGCCGCTTCGACTTCACCATGGTTCATGCTGCGAATCGCCCCGGCGAAGATCTCCGTGGTGTAGGCGCAGGTGTTCAGGGCGAAGGCCAGGATGGTGCAGTTCATCGCATCGCGAAAGAACGCATCCAGTACTGGCTGAGCACGCACCGCGGCCAGGCTGTAAATGCCGGTGTAGCAAATCAGCAGCTGGATATACAGCGGCGTACCGCGAAACAGGTAGGTGTAGAACTGCACCGGCCAGCGCACCCAGACATTGCTCGAGACTCGGGCAATCGACAGCGGGATCGACGTCACGAAGCCGAAGAAGATCGAGGCACTGAGCAGCCAGAGGGTCATGGCCAGCCCGGTGATGTGATTGCCGTCCTGGAACAGGAAAGGTTTCCAGTATTCCTGCAGTAGCTCGATCATCGCACGGCCTCCCGGGTGCCTGCGGCGTAGAAGATTTCCATCCGGCGCAAGACGTAGTTCGAAACGGTGGTTATCACCAGATAGATCAAGGCGGCCAGAATCAGGAAGAAGAACAGCTGATAGGTGCTCTTGCCCGCGTCCTGGGCCACCTTGACCAGATCGGCCAAGCCAATGATCGACACCAGCGCGGTGGCCTTGAGGATCACCATCCAGTTGTTACCGATGCCCGGCAGGGCAAAACGCATCATTTGCGGGAACACCACCAAGCGAAAGCGCTGAGCGCGGGTCAGGCCATAGGCGGTAGCCGCTTCCATCTGCCCTCGCGGTACGGCAAGGATGGCGCCACGGAAGGTTTCGGTGAAATAAGCCCCGTAGATGAAGCCCAGGGTAATGACCCCGGCGCTGAACGGGTTGATCTCGATGTATTCCCATTCCATGAAGTCGGTAAACAAGGACAGCCAGGTTTGCAGGCTGTAGAAGATCAGCAGCATCAGCACCAGGTCCGGCACCCCGCGAATCAGCGTGGTGTAGGCCTGCGCGGGGACGCGCAGCAGTGCCGATTTCGAAAGCTTGGCGCTGGCGCCGATCAGGCCCAGGCCAACGCTCACCAGCAAGCACAGAAAGGATAATTTGACAGTCATCCAGGAGCCTTGCAGCAACAGCGGGCCGAAACCCTTAAGGCTAAAGTCTGACAGCCCGAGAATCTGCAATAGGTTTTCTAGCATTGAGCAGCCCTACGTCAATCAAAAAAGTGCCCATCCGGAAATGGGCGCAGGGTCATTATTTGCCGCTGTAGAGATTCAGATCGCCAAAGTGCTTCTGCTGGACGGCCGCATAGGTGCCATTGTCGTGCAGTGCCTTGATACCTTTGTTCAGCAAGGCCTGGAGCTCGGCGTTGCCTTTGGCGAGACCCACGGCGGTCTTGGCTGGAAGCAGGGGATTTTCGACCGGCTCGCTGACCTGGAAGTCGGCGCCTGGTGGCGACTTCAGGAAGCCCAGTTCGGCTTGCAGCATGTCCTGGATTGAGGCATCGAGGCGTCCGGAGATCAGGTCAGCGTACACCTGGTCCTGGTTGGCGTAGGCCTGGGTCTCTACCCCGGCCTTGTCCAGCACGGCCTTGGCGTAGGCTTCCTGGATGGTGCCTTGCTCATAGCCGACTTTCTTGCCCTTGAGGGAGGCCGGATCGGTGCCGATGGCCGCGCCTTTCTTGAATACCAGCGCGGTCGGGCCAGAGAACAGCTCGTTCGAGAAATCGATGACTTTCTCACGCGCCGGCGTGACGGTCATGGAAGAGATCACGCCATCGAACTTGTTGGCCTTGAGGCCGGGAATCATGCCGTCGAAGTCGCTTTCAACCCACTTGCACTTGACCTTCAGCTCAGCGCAGATCGCGTTACCCAAGTCGATATCGAAGCCCGCCAGGCCGCCATCGGCGGCCTTGGATTCGAACGGCGCATAAGAGGGGTCGACGCCAAAGCGCAACTCCTTGTACTCCTTGGCCAGCGCAGAACCGGCAGCCACACACAAAGCCAATGCAGAAAGAGTGAGAAATGCTTTTTTCATTATTTTATTCCCAAGGACCATCGAAAGCGCTTGTGCCGCAAGAGCGCGTGTAACTGCGTGGCAGATGTCTTATGCACACGCAGATACTTGTACAGACAAGCATATGCAATCAACCGGCCAATTTGCCGATTGGGCGTTTGAGAAAGCGCGTACAGCGCTCTGGTATGGGCTTGGCAGGCAGGTGAGCGCAGGGGGTGAGGCAGCCTGTGAGGCTGTTACCAAAGCAGGTTTTTACCCCCGGCTGGGGTATGCGGTAACAAAGTGTGAGATCAAGGGCACCGACTTTCCTGGCTCAAGCCTTGACCCAACGCTGACGGCTCCAGCTACTCAATGTATCGACGGCCAAGACCAAGAACAGCATCGCCAGAATAACCGTGCTGGCTTGAGCTTCCTGGAACAGGCTGAGGCTGACATAGAGCATTTGCCCCAAACCACCGGCGCCGACGAAGCCGAGCACACTGGCCATGCGGATGTTGTTTTCCCAGCGGTACAGGATGTAGGCCAGTAGCTGTGGCAACAGGTTGGGCAGGGTGCCGTAACAGAACGCCCATACGGCATTGGCGCCCTGCAGGCGGATCGCGTCGGCGGGTTCGGGTGGGGTATTTTCCAGTGCTTCGGCGAACAACCGGCCGAGCACGCCGGTGGTGTGCAGGGCTAATGCCAGGGTGCCGGCGTTGGGACCGAGCCCGGCGGCCAGGACCATCAGCGCGGCCCATACCAGTTCCGGCACCGCGCGCAAGGCGTTGAGCACCAGACGTGACGCGCTCTGCAAAGGCCAGCCGTAGCGCCCGGCTGCGGGCAATGCCAATAACAGGCCGAACACCGCCGCGAGCAGGGTGCCAAGGGCCGACATGGCCAGGGTTTCCAGGGCGCCGTGGCCGATGGCTTGCAGATGGCCCGAGCTCAGGTCCGGGCTGAGAAAACGCTGGGCATAAGCACCCATCTGCTTCAGGTTGCCGGCGCCGCCGAGCTCGCCGAGGTCGATGCCCAGGTAGTTGAACGAGGCGATGACCGCTGCGCCGATGCACAGGAGCAGTGCCAGGTTGAACAGGCGATTCATGTCAGCCTCCAGCGCAGCAGGCGGCTGAGTTGATCGGCGAGCAGCACCAGGACGAGGAACGTCAGTAACAGACTGGCCACTTCACCACCGGCGAACATGCGCAACGACAAATCCATTTGCTGGCCCAGGCCGCCGGCTCCGACGAAACCCATCACCACCGAGGCGCGGATTGCGCATTCCCAGCGGTACACCGTGTACGACAGCAGTTCCGCAGCGACATTGGGCAGGATCCCGTAGCAAAAGGCAGCGAGCCGACCACTGCCGGATTGCAGTAGCGCGTGTACCGGGCGCTGGTCGACCGACTCGAAAATTTCCGCGTAGACCTTACCCAACATGCCGCTGTAGGTGATGGCAATGGCCAGTACTCCGGCCGTCGGGCCGAGGCCGACGGCGCGCACGAACAGCAGGGCCCAGACGATTTCCGGCACGCTGCGCAGGAAGATCAGTAAACCGCGTATGGGCCAACGCAGCAGTTGGCCCCAATAGCTCGGGTGGCCTGCACGCGAGGCAGCAGACAGCGACAGAGCACGACTGGCGAGCAGGCCGGCGGGGACTGCCAACAGCAACGCCAGGGCCATGCCGGCCGTGGCGATGGCCAGGGTCTGCAGGGTGGCTTGCAACAACAGCTCAATGAATTCCTCGCCATGGGCCGGTGGCCAGAAGGCGGATACAAACCGGCCCATCTCGCTCTGACTGTCACTCGCCACCAGTACGCTCAGGTCCAGCTCGCTGAAGCGGATGCCGGGCCACAGCAAGGCAAGGGCCAGCAAGGTGAGCAGCAGGCGCGGCAGGGCAGCTGGATCGCGGGTGTCAGACGTCAGCATCGGGGAATCTGCACGCTCAGGGGGGGCAGAGGAGCCGGCGAGGATTGCAACTGTTCATTAGCGTAGAGCTTATCGAGCAGCTCGCGGTCGACGGCGCTGGCCGCAAGGTCGAACAGGATCTGTCCATCACGCAAGCCGATGATGCGCGAAAAGTGCGCCAGGGCCAGCTCCACCGCATGCAGGCTGGC
Source organism: Pseudomonas sp. GM18 (assembly GCF_000282195.1). GTDB lineage: Bacteria > Pseudomonadota > Gammaproteobacteria > Pseudomonadales > Pseudomonadaceae > Aquipseudomonas. The sequence goes on along the minus strand of NZ_AKJT01000036.1, from coordinate 41,729 downwards.
GACCAGGGTGACGTTCTGTTCCCGGGCATGGCGACACAGAACCGAAAGCGTGTGCTCGGCCAACACCGGGTCCATGGCCGATACCGGCTCATCGGCCAGTAACACCTCGGGCGCTTGATACAACACGCGGGCAATGCCCACGCGCTGTAGCTGTCCACCGGACAGTTGTTGGCAATGCGCGAACAGCTTGTCACTCAGGTCCAGTCTGGCCAATGCCGCGCGTGCGCCCGGAACGTCCAGTGGATGCAACAGGTTCAGCAGGCTCTTGCCCAGACCCCACTGACCCAGCTTGCCGGCCAGAACCGCGGTGACCACGCGTTGGCGCGGGGGCAGGGGAGGCGCCTGGTGGATCAGACCGATGCGCGCGCGCAGCCGCTGACGCTGACGGGCAGAAAGCTGCCAGACGCGCTCGCCAAGCACCTGCAGTTCGCCGTTGCCCGGACGCAGGGCGGTGGCCAGCAGATTGAGCAAGCTCGACTTACCCGCGCCGGACGGACCGATGATCGCGACCTGTTCGCGTGCACCGATGTGCAGGTCCACGCCACGCAGCGCCTGGACGCCGTTGGCGTGGGTAAGGCTGACCTGGGTCAGATGCAATGTCATTTGAGCAGTTCGGCGGCGCGTGCGGCTTCCTCGATGCCCTTGTAGTTCTCAGGCTTGGTTTCGATGAAGCGGCTGGCGGCCTGCAGGTCCAGAATCTCCTTGTCTTTCGGGTTCGCCGGATCGAGCGCCAGGAAGGCTGCCTTTATCTTGGCCGCCAGCGCCGGGTCGAGGGTTCCGCGCACCGTCCAATTGTAGTCGAAGTACGCTGGGGTGGTCGAAAACACTTTGACCTTGGTGGTATCGACCTTGCCGGCAGCGACCAGTTTTTCCCACACGCTGGCGTTGAGCACCCCGGCGTCCACCTTGCCGGCCTGGACCCAGGCAACGGTGGCGTCATGGGCGCCGGAGTAGCCGACGCGACTGAAGTAGGTCTCCGGCTTGATGCCATCCTTGAGCATGAAATAGCGCGGCATGAGACTGCCGGAAGTGGAGGACACCGAGCCGAAGGCAAAGGTCTTGCCCTTGAGATCGGCGAGGGACTTGACGGCTGGGTCGGCGGTGATGAATTTGCTGGTGAATTGGGCGTCCTGTTCACGCTGCACCAGCGGAATGGCATTGCCGGTTTTCAAGCGTGCCTGCACGAACGTGAAGCCGCCCAGCCAGGCCAGGTCGATGCGATCGGTAGCCAGCGCCTCGACCACCGCCGGATAGTCGCTCACAGGCACGAACTCGACTTTCATGCCCAATTGTTGTTCCAGATAGGCGCCAAGCGGCTTGAACTTGCGCAGCAGTTCGGTCGGGGCTTCATCGGGAATCGCGCTGACTTTCAGGGTCTCGGCGGCTTGCGCCAGCAGGGTGCAAAAAGACAAGGACAAGCCGACGGCCACTGCCAGGGTACGCTTGAGCATGGAAGATCTCCGGTGCATTTACGGAAGAATGTCGAGGCGCCTGGCACAAGCTGATTGCTGCCTGGCGCTTTGTGAGGGTAGCCGAAATGGAGCGAAATTGACTGCTTTTGGCTTATTGCTGTCTGTTGCGAAGGGCGGCATGCGACCCTATGTAGCCGGTCAAAGTGCTGCTTTCAATGGACTACCTGGGAACTACCGTTCTCCGCGCTCTTCGCCTTCTATCGGAAGGCTAGTCGAATGCTAACAGCGGACATGACTGCTTGGAGTGGAAAATCGCCCTGATTTTGTGCATCGTCTAACCTCCTAGGTGTGTTTCATGATTGTCCCCGGTCAAACGACAAAGCTAGCCCCGATATCGGATGAAATACCGAGAACAAGCAGACTCAACGGTTTGGTCGGCCATTATAAATTTGCTGTCGCGAAAATAAGCTAATGTTGATGATTAGATCGAAGAGCTATCTCATTTAATGCAGAGTTTACAGCCTCAACTCTAGGACATTTATGACTGAATTCTTTTTGTATTTTGAGCCGTTACCTCAGGTACTTCCTCAAGCGCCACCTCAGGCATCACCTCAGGCAGCATCTCAAGCGCCACCTCAGGCATTACCTCAAGCAGTACCTCTAGCACACCCTCCAAAACCGCGACCGACTTCACTAATAATGCAAAAGAAAGCGAAGGCCGAAGCAGCCATTGCGTTAGCAGAAGCTGCCAAAGCTGGGCCATCCGCTGCCGCAGCTCCCAACGGCCATCTCAAAATCCATGCATCAGCATTAAAAGCCCAAGCCGACATCAACGCATTCAATGCGCGAATGTCAGCTGCGAAAGCATCAGCTGCGCAAGCTCCCCACCCCAATCAAAAAAGAAAGGCGAAATTCAAAATCTGGCAAGCCGGAAGACACCAAGCCCAAGCATCAGCTGCATCAGCCCCCAAAACCGAATCCAAAGAATCTTCTGAGCAAGTAGCAAACCCGTCGAAAACATTGGTTCTCTGGGCACACGGCATGCAGGAAGAAGTCTTTTACGAGCCGATTCCCGAGGGTGTAGGGTATATACCAGTGCCACCTCGAAACTACGCTTTTACTATTCCGTTTGGATATGCATTATTCAATCCTGATTTTACGCGCACCCCCCAAAAATTAACGTTGTATGCCAATACCTTCATAGGTTTCGCAAAAAAATTCGCTAGTCGTGCTCCATTTCTACATCTCTATTCTTTTAGAGTTGGAAGTGATGAAATCCTGGAAGCGCTCGCGGCAGTGGCGCCTAATATTAACTGCGATTTAATGTTGTTTCTTGATATTGATGGTGGGCATGGTGAATATATTACTTTTGTTGATTTCCTAAATAGTCCTGTGCCGCCTGAGATTAATGGGGAGGGACTAGTTTCTTCGTTCAGGGATAAGTATTCTTCATTTCTTCTTGTTTGCTGTCGTACTAATGCAACTGCTCTCGGTATCGGTTTGGGTGGAGGGGAAATTGGTCATCCTGACGGTCTATACAAAGTCGTCGGCAATACCACCCCCGAGGTGCCAATTACTTATGCGGCTCCTCCGGAATTGTAAGATTTGCCATACCCATCAGAGTCCCTTCAAGTCAGACGAGGTAAGTAGTTGTTTCGTTTGGCGAATTTTCTAAAGTTACATTTCTGAAATAAATTGATGGCGGCGACCTGCCTATTCCTATCGTTGTTACCTTTCAAAATGAAAAGGTCGTACAGATACGAGTACGGGCTCAACTGCACTATTACCGGCTCGCCTGAGTCTTTGGCCAGGCTCCATACCCACTCGCGCTGCGCAGTGGATATAGCTTGAGAGGGGGGCGAAGGATACTGCGAAATTCTGTACAGACCGACCCAATAGGCACCCCGAGGCAGGATCAGTGCCAGTGCAAGAGTTCCGCTTAGCAAAAAGCCGATACGATGCATCATGAGGCTGAATCCCTTTGCCAGAAAGTAACCATCGCTGCCTTTTTCCTATTGTGGCGCTTTCGGCTTGGGCGGGCGTTTAGGGCGAGGGTTGTAATGTTCTATCTCTCGAATGTATTCGCGCGCTTCGCGAAAGTAGTAGAGCCTTAAATGAATTCGCACGTTCTGCCTTAGCCGCCAAGTACCGTATGCGCCTGCGCAAAGAAAGAAAAAAAGCAATGCCAGTTGATTGGAGTCAGATAAAAATACAGCCAGACAAATAAGTGTTGCGACAATTAATTGATCAGACGTATTGAGCCACCCCCTGTTTACTTCTTGCTTTCCCAGTGTGCGAAGGGATCGTCTATACATGGCAAAAAAAAGAGCACTCAAGGAAAAGAAAGCTAACCCTATAATCCAGCTTCCTGACATGGGTAAAAAACACAACTTAACCCCAAAGCCAGCAAGGAAAATGCTTGTGGTGAACCCACCAAAAGGAGCGTCCCACTGTTGAGCGGCGTAGCGATACAGCCTTCTTTTGATCTCGGCCTTGTGTATTTCGCGGTAGCGAGGGTTCATAGGCATGACCTGAGGCTAGCCAGCATAAAGAAGCCGTGCCTTTGTTTCTCGAGTGTATGTTAGATAATGTTTTTGTCCAGGTGGCGCTCCCTGTACGGGAAGAGCGGGAGGGATTGTGCAACCACCGATAATGGCCGTTTGTGAGGTCACGTCGGCGCGTCTTTCATGGATGCTCCTGACCAACTGATGCCAACCTGCGAAAGCTGGGTCGTCCGTGGTGAGGCGCCGCCTCTCCAAGCGAGGCGACTCGGAGTTCCGGCGTTGCATGCGGGTGACGGATTTATGGAATAGCGCTTTATAAAGGCGTACAGGCTCATGTGTCATAGTCATGTGAGCCTCGTATGAGGCGGCTCTCAACCCAGTATGGATACGACGGACAAACAATGAACACTGCTCAACTATCGATTCGACAGTACATCAACGCCAAGGACGGCAACCGTCCACATTTGTTGCACCAGGCCTTTGCGCCAGACGCGATACTGGACATGGTCGTGCACACCGGATCCATCTCGTTTCCACCCCACGTCGAAGGCCTTGGGCCTATCGGTGATGTGCTGGTCAGGCGATTCGGCCAGACCTTCGAAAACGTCTATACCTTCTGCCTGGGACACCCACCTGAACCGCATGCCAAAACATTCCAGTGCAAATGGCTGGTCGGCATGTCCGACAAGCACTCCGGCGAAGCCCGGGTCGGTTGCGGTCTGTATGAATGGCAGTTCAGCCCCGAGTTGGGACTTGTCCAGAGGCTCACTATCACCATCGAGCACATGAAAACCCTGCCAGCGACTGATCTGCACTGCATCATGGAGTGGGTGTCGCATCTGGATTACCCATGGTGCCGCCCGCAAGCGTTAGTGAGCAATGCTCCAGACATAGACACGCTTGAAGAGGTGATCCAGTACGTTACGGCCAATATTCCAAATGGCCCCTCGCCAGTGGACGGGGCGTCGCTATCTCAATAGTCGCTCGACCTGCGCCAACTCCCAGGTGCTCAGCAAACTGACCGGGTCAGTGCCGTAACGCCAGGCCTGGAGTGTTCCCTCGCGACCGTCCGGGCTCCGGCAGTGTTGGCAGTGGTGCAAGCGGTTGCCGTCGAAGTCGAGGGTCAGATGCCAGCCTTCGATATCGACCTGTACCTGGCCGGGTTCGCACGGTTCGTGGAGGTGCCGCAACGGGAGGACTTCCAGGGCGGCGTCTCGCAGGCGTTGGCAGACTTCGCGGGCGGTGAGGGCGGGTATCGGGGTTAGGTTCTGCAAGGTCATTCTCATTTGATTTGAAGTCTGTTCTGAGCACACTACAAGATAAGCGCCTGGAAATCCGTCAGGCCGTGGTCATGCAAAAGCCCGTGGATATCAAGAAAAGCGGGTTGTTGCACTGGTTGCTGCAAAGGAAGTGAAAATCGCCGCCAGTCGTCAGGCTGTCGGACTTGCAACCTCCAGATTACTCAGCAGCCACTCGCTGAAGCTTCGCGCCAGCGCATTGTTCTCACTGTCGCGATGGGTCAGCAAGGCCCAGTTCGGGCCGCGAATGGTTTGCTCCACCAAGGGTTGCAACAGCCCGTTGGCGCGCGCCTGCCGACTCAGTAATTGGCTGACCAGGGCGATACCGAGCCCCGAGCACGCAGCATCCAGCAGCAGGCCGGGGTCGGAGAAATTCAGCCCCTGATCTTTCTGCCCAACATCGATACCGGCCTCTACCGCCCAGTGACTCCAGTCCATTTCCCGCTCGCCGTGGAGGGTGGTGCGTTGTTCGCGGGGCACCGCCAACAGGTGCGGGTGACAAGCCGGGTAGAGGCGGTCTGCGTGCAGCACCTTGAAGCTGCATTCGGCTTGGGAACTGATGTCGTCACGCACGGCGAGGTCGATGGTCTGGCTGGTCATGTCCGGGACCTCATCGGTACTGAAAATCCACAGATCGACTTCCGGATGCTGACGGCGAAAATCCCCCAGGCGCGGCAGCAGCCAGTGACGGGCGAACGCCGGAGTGGTGTTGAGCACCAGTTGGTTGGGTTTCTGATACTGCCCAAGCCGGCGTATGCCGACGGCCAGTTGTTGCAACAGCGCCTGGGTGGTACTGAGCAGATCGTGACCCGCATCGGTCAGGCTGACGCTGCGGCCACTGCGAAAGAACAAGGGCTGTTCAAGGTACGCCTCAAGGCTGCGGATTTGCTGACTGATTGCCGATTGGGTGAGGTGCAGTTCGGCAGCAGCCTTGTGAAAACTGCCCAGCCGGGCAGCGGCTTCAAAGCCGCGAAGGGTGCTGAGAGGCGGCCAGTGCTTGAGCATACTGATAAGTTCCTCTAATCATTTATCTGCAAAATCCATCGTTTGTTTGCCCGTTTTTACAGCCGTAGCATGCATGCCAAGACCGCCAAGGCAGTTTTAGTGAACACAATAACTTAACTAAAAGGGCTTTTTGTCATGCAGCAGAATGAAATTCGAAACAGTGGTTGGTGGATGCCGGCAGAGTGGGCCCGGCACGCCGCGACCTGGATGGTCTGGCCGCACAACAAGGCACTCTGGGAGTCGGGTTGGGGCGTCACATTGGCGCTGGTGCAAGAGGACTTCGCCCGTGTGGCCAACGCCATCGCCCGTTTCGAACCGGTGAAAATGGTTGTCGACCCGTCCGCTGTCGCCAGTGCCCAAGCGTTGTGTGGGCCCAACATCGAATTGATCGAATCGGCGGTGAACGACAGTTGGTGTCGAGACTCCGGCCCAAGCTTCGTCTGCCACCCGCAACAAGGGTTGGGCGGTGTGAGCTGGCGTTTCAACGCGTGGGGCGGCAAGTCGGCCCATGATCTGGATGAGAGCCTGGCGCGCCGCACACTCAATCACCTGGGCGTGCAGTGCTTTGGCACACCCCTGAGTAACGAAGGTGGTGCCATTCATGTGGACGGCGAGGGCACGCTGATCACCACCGAGTCTGTATTGCTCAACGCCAATCGCAACCCGGGCATGAGCAAGGCTGAGATGGAGGACATCTTCACGCGTCTGCTGGGTGTGAAGAAGACCATCTGGCTGCCGGGTGATCCGGACCATGTCACCGGCGACATGACCGACGGCCATGTCGATGGCGTGTGTGCATTCGCCCGCCCTGGTGTGCTGCTGGTGGACGCCACTCACGACAAGCAGTCGGTGTATGCCGAGGTGGTACGGGAAAACCGTCGCGCGCTTGAACTGGCCACCGATGCTCAGGGCCGACAGTTTGAGCTGATCGAGTTGTATGAAGCGAGCGATGCCGTGGACACCGACGCTGAAGTGTTCTGCGCCTCCTACACCAACTTCTACATCGCCAACAACGCCATCATCATGCCGGCCTATGGCATTGATGCCGACCATGCGGCCGCGAAAGTGTTGGCCCAGGTCTTCCCCGAGCGTGAAGTGGTACCGGTGCGGATCAATCATCTGGCCCATGGCGGCGGCGGTGTGCATTGCATCACCCAGCAACAGCCCGCCTGGCCACTGGAGGGTTGATGCCATGACCTTGTTGACGATTGCCACCACCCAGATGCCCTGCACCTGGGACTTGCAACACAACCTCGATCAAGCTGAGCAGTTGGTGCGTGAGGCGGCGGCCAAGGGCGCCCAGGTCATCCTGCTGCAGGAACTGTTTGCCACACCGTATTTTTGTATCGAGCAAAGTCACCAGCACCTGGCGCTGGCCGAAGAATATCGAGACAGCCATGTACTCAAGCGCTTTGCCGCATTGGCCGGGGAGTTGGGTGTGGTGCTGCCGCTGAGCTGGTTCGAGAAGGCGGGCAATGCGTACTTCAATTCCTTGAGCGTGGCCGATGCCGATGGGCGCTTGTTGGGTGTGTATCGCAAGACCCACATTCCCAACGCCATCGGTTATCAGGAGAAGGAATACTTCAGCCCCGGTGATACGGGTTTCCGTGTCTGGGACACCGCTTTTGGGCGTATCGGTGTGGGAATCTGCTGGGATCAGTGGTTCCCCGAGACCGCGCGCTGCCTGGCGTTGATGGGCGCGCAAGTCTTGCTGTTTCCCACCGCCATTGGCTCTGAACCTGGCTGTGCAGCGCTGGATTCACGCGACCACTGGCAAATGACCATGCGCGGTCATGCGGCTGCCAACATCCTTCCGGTCGTGGCGGCCAATCGCGTCGGCCGAGAGGTGGCGACCACCGATCCGACCCTGCAGATGAGCTTCTACGGCTCGTCCTTTATCTGCAACCACAAGGGCAAATTGCTCGCCGAGGCCGACCGTGACAGCACCGGCGTGCTGATGCACAGCCTGGATTTGACCGCCATGGGCGAAGAGCGCCAGAGCTGGGGCATCTACCGCGACCGTCGCCCGGACATGTACGGGGCGCTGTTAAGCCAGGACGGTCGTCACATCCATGCACGCTGGAGCACTCAGGGGATTTGACATGCGCATTTACAACAAGCTGTTGATCGGCACCCTGGGATTGGCGCTTGGCGGTGTCATGCCGTCACTGCACGCCGAGGAAAAAAACTTAAGGCTGTACAACTGGGCCGACTATTTCGCCGAGGACACCCTGACCCGATTCACCGCCGAAACCGGGATCAAAGTGATCTACGACGTCATGGATGGCAGTGAGACGCTGGAAGCCAAGATGCTGGCCGGCGGAAGCGGTTATGACCTGATCTTCCCCGGCGATACCGTTGCCGAACGCTTGATGCGCGCCGGCAGTCTGCTGCCGCTGGACCGCTCAAAGCTCACAGCTCTGGATGACATCGAACCCGGCTTGCAGAAGCTGCGTACCCATTATGTGCATTCGAGCCAGGCCACCGTCCCCTATACCTGGGGCACCATCGGCCTGACCTACAATGCCGAACAGATCAAACAGCGCATGCCGGATGCCCCGGTCAACAGCCTGGACATGCTGTTCAAACCGGAACTGGCCGCCAGGTTTGCCGATTGCGGTATCTCGATAATCGATTCGCCCGATGAAGTGTTGGCGGTGGTGCTCAATTACCTGGGCCGGGAGCCACGCAGCGCAAAGCCTGAGGACCTGGTCGCGGCGAGTGAGCTGCTGCTCAAGCTACGGCCATACATTCGCAAGTTCCAGTCGCAGCCGGTGACCGATCTGGTCAACGGTAACTTGTGCCTGTCGCTGGGTTACAGCGGGGACATGACTCAGGCGCAACGGACGGCGGATACCGCGGGCAAGAAAACCACGTTCCAATACCGCATTCCCCGTGAAGGCACTACGGTGTGGATGGACACGATGGCGATTCCGGTCGACGCCAAGCATCCTGAGTACGCCTATGCGTTTATCAACTTCATCATGCGCCCGGAGAATATGGCCGCGATCAGTAACTTCACCGGCTACCCCACCTCCAACGCCAAGGCACGTCCGAGCGTCGATGCAGTCATGCGCAACAATCCGGATATTTATCTCGACGAGGCCACGTATGAACGGCTGATCCCCGGCAAGGACATTCCCCAGCCCGATATGCGGGCGCGCATGCGAACCTGGACCAAGTTCAAGACGGCCACCGTAAAATGAGTACATATTCCAGGGATCAACCCATGTCGACTCGTCGCGAGTTCATTAAGCAGGCTTCGATCGTTGCCGGTTTGGGCGCAGTCGCATCCATCGGACTGGGCCTGACACCTTTGCGCGTGCAAGCAGCCACTCAGGGCGGCTGGCGTATGCCGGATGAGGCCGACAAACACCAGCGTGCCTTCGTCGCCTTTGGCGCACAGAAGGCTATCTGGAAAGACTTCACCCCTCACGTGCAAGAAGCCATTGGCCTGATCGCGAGCACCATTGCCCGATATGAACCGGTGACGGTGTTCTGTCGCGAGCGCGAGCGGGATCTGGCCGAAGAACACTGCGGCACGGTCAATATCACTTACGTCACCACCGAACTCGACGATATCTGGATGCGTGATACCGGGGCCAACTTTGTCGTCGACGGGGAGGGCGGGCTCGGCGCCGTGGATTTCAACTTCAATGGCTGGGGCAATAAACAGCGACATGCCGAGGATGCGCAGTTGGCCGCTTTGGTTGCCCGTACCGTGGATGCCCGCCACATGCGCAGCGGGTTGGTGGGAGAGGGCGGTGGTATCGAAGTCGATGGTCACGGAACAGGGATCATGACCGAAAGCAGTTGGATCAATAGCAACCGCAACCCCGACTGGAGCAAGGCCGAAGTCGAACAAGAACTGAAAGCCCGTCTGGGCTTGCGTAAAATCATCTGGCTACCGGGCATCAAGGGCAAGGACATCACTGACGCCCACGTCGATTTCTACGCCCGCTTCGTCAAGCCAGGCGTGGTGATCGCCAACCTCGACAACGACCCTGAGTCATACGACCACAAAGTGACACTGGCCCACCTGGAGATTCTCAAACAGGCCACGGATGCCGACGGCCGCAAGTTGCAGGTGCACACAGTGTCGCCACCGCTCAATCCACGAAAGAGCCAGTTCAGCCGCAACAACCCGGACTTTGCCGCCGGCTACATCAACTACTTCGTCATCAACGGGGCGATCATTGCGCCGGAGTTCGGTGACCGGGCGGCAGATATCCGGGCCTTTGATCTGTTGTCTGAACTCTATCCGGAACGTGAAGTGGTACAGCTCAACATCGACGCGATCGCCGCCGGTGGTGGCGGAATCCACTGCGTGACCAGTCACCAACCGCAGGCTTAGTCTGAACCCGTGCGTCGGCATGCCCTCGCATCCGTGCGCGCTGGTTAACGCTTCAGAGCCGCTTCGATCGCTGCGATGTCGATCTTGCCCATCCCCATCATGGCGTCGAACGCGCGCTTGGCCGCCGCTCGATCAGGATTGGCTATCGCGGCGCTCAGGACGCGTGGCGTGATCTGCCACGACAGTCCCCACTTGTCCTGGCACCAGCCGCATACATTTTCCTGGCCGCCGTTGCCGACAATCGCGTTCCACAAGCGGTCGGTTTCGGCCTGGTCGTCGGTCGCCACCTGGAACGAGAAAGCCTCGTTGTGCTTGACCCCCGGCCCACCGTTCAGCCCGAGACAAGGGATGCCCATCACCGTGAACTCCACCGTCAAGACATCACCCTGTTTACCCGCCGGATAGTCGCCAGGCGCGCGAAGGACAGCACCCACCGCGCTGTTCGGAAACGTCTCGGCGTAGAACGTCGCAGCGTCCAGCGCGGTGCCGTCGTACCAGAGACAAATCGTGCTCTTGCTGATCATCTTGGTTCTCCAGGGTTGGGACAGGTACGTGGATTCTAGCAGTGCAGGTAACCGCATATTCCTGGTCTACGCTACAGGGCAGAAGGTGAATCGGACCGCGGTCCGGAAAAGAAACCGCGGCGACCGATCAATCAGGCGGCGGGGAGCAGGCCTTTCTGTCTGGCGACATGAGTCGCCATTGCGTCCATCAAATCCGGGGACAGGCAGTCATAGGGTTCCAGACCGATCGAGCGCAAGCGCTCGCGGATAGCCTTCATTTGCGCTGGCGGTGTGCCGGTTTCGATGATGGAGGACACGAACGCCGCGAATCCTGGCGCAGCCCATCCGCTCTGTGGCGAAAGCTCGGTGTGGACGAAGTCCAGGCCATAAAACGCATGGTCCTTGTTCTCGATGCGCCCAAAGAGATGGGCGTGACACTGCTTGCAGGCGTGGCGTTGGATGGTGGCGGATTCGTCGACAATCGCCAGTTTTTCGCCGTGGGCAATGACGCTGACCTTATCTCGAGGCACCACGGCGATAACGGCGAATGTCGCGTTTTGTGGTTTCCAGCATTTGCTGCAGCCGCACGCGTGGTTATGCAGAGTTTGTGCGTCGATCTTGACCACGACCTTGTCGGTCGCACACAGGCATTGCAGGGTGCCACCTGTGAAATTCGCGGCGGCGGGTTGGATACCATTGTCCAGTGAAGGGTGAAGTTGCAAGGTGCTCATGCTGGCGTCTCCGTTTCAGGGTGTCGGACAAAAGTGCCTGGGGTCGTGCCCCAGACCGGTCGGTTACCCAGATCAAGAATAGTCTGCGATGACGCCTCGAGCGCGGCTAGGGCCAGCGCACGGGCGAGTGTGCCGAATTCAGATGGAATTCAAGCACACCGGTCTTTCCCCAAGCGACTACCGGCGCCAGCGCCAGGGCTCTGCTGGCCGCAGATAGGGCTCGATAAAGCCGCAGCCAAGGATCTCGTTCAGGCGTTGCGCATCGTTCATTCGGCGAAACAGTCCAATAGTCTTCCAAGGCGCGTGACCATCGACATTGGGCGCTCCCAATCCGGCCAACAGGTCGGCGATCAGTATTGATCGAGTCTCGAAAGAGATGCGTGTCAGCCCGGTGCTATTGCCGACGCCGGCATGGGCATGAGCTCCGGAAAAGGCGATCAGGCTCCCCGGAGCGATATCGACGGCAATCCCCTCCTGCGGGTCGATCGCTTCCAGCAGATGCGGAATGGCTTCGTCGGCATCCACGGCATTGCGGCCGTCTCGATGGGATCGCTGCAAAATGGCGCGCATATCGAAATCTGCACTCGAATTACCCAGCGGTTGCTGCCAGAGGCCTGGATACAAGACGACGGTACGCCCTGCCGCGATGGGATAGATGGGCGCCCACCAGTTGGTTTGTGCATAGATATTCGACCCCCAGGTATCGCGGTGAAACGCGATGGTGGCCGTCGTGCGGGCACGCGGCGTCGACTGCCCTGGCTCGCAATGCGGCTGGAAACGCAAATGCAGGCGATCGCACGCCAAGGTATCGGGGGCGATGCCAAGGCTTTGCACGACGTCCTGCCAGCGCTGCTGGACCTCAGCCAAGCCTGCGAAGTTGTTCTGAATTTTCGCAAAGCGCTCAGTCTGCTCAGGGTGGCTCAAATGGCGATGGATCTGTTGCGGCGACCAGGGATGCAGCGCGTCTTCGAGGAACGCACGCGTATATTCCACCAGCGCCGTCATGGGCTGCAGGTCAGTGAAGCGAATGATCTCGCCAGCATAGATCCGGTCATGCAATTGGCGAGCGGTACTCGGTATGGCAAGCGAGCTGTACATGACTGGAAGTCCCCTGGAGGTGCGCCCCTGACTTTAGATCCACGCCGATTGTGGCGAAAGTGGCAGGTGGGGCGAAAAAGCGCGGATCAGGCCCTGGGGACGTGAGCAACAGGCGACCTTCAAGTCATGAATGGGGCACTTATGGCAGTTCTTGGCAGGCAGTTGACGGCCAGAAGCGGTCACTCAAACCTATGCGCATCGATTGCAGCGGTCGCACAGATCGCACAGGATCTCTTCGGGTCCGCCCCTAAGAGATCGACTAGTGTCAGCGTTAAAAGCTACGCCAGCAACCGGGCATACCGATCCAGGTCAATATTACCTCCGCTCACGATCACACCGACGCGTTTACCCCCCAGTACCTTGCCCATCTCACGTACGGCGGCCAACCCCAGGCATCCGGTAGGCTCCACGACCATCTTCATGCGCTCGGCAAAAAAACGCATACCCTCGACCAGCTGTACATCAGTGACAGTCAGGATGTCATCAACGTCGCGGCGAATGATTGGGAATGTATAGTGCCCCAGATGCTGGGTCTGGGCGCCGTCGGCCAAGGTATCTGGTGTGTCGATATGTACAATTTCTCCCCTGCGAAACGACTGTTGACCGTCATTCCCCGCCTGCGGCTCTACACCGTAAAGTTTGCAGTCAGGCGACAGTGCACGGGTTGCCAAGGCACCGCCCGCCAATAGTCCACCGCCTCCGAGGCAAACGAATAGTGCGTCCAGCGGGCCGGTCTCTTGCAATAACTCCATGGTCGCCGTCCCTTGTCCAGCGATGACATCCGGGTGGTCATAGGATGGAATCAAGGTGTAACCATGCTCATCAGCCAGTTTTCGACCAATGGCTTCGCGGTCCTCGCTGTAACGATCATAGAGCACCACACTGGCTCCATATTCGCGTGTCGCTGCCATTTTCGAGGCCGGAGCGTCATGGGGCATCACGATGGTCGCGGGAATACCCAGGATACGTGCAGACAAGGCGATGCCCTGGGCGTGATTGCCGGAAGAAAACGCCACCACGCCGGCTTTACGCTGGCGCTCGTCGAAACGGGCCAATGCATTAAAAGCACCGCGGAACTTGAAAGCGCCCATGCGCTGATAGTTCTCGCACTTGAAGAACACCTCGGCACCCAGTTGTCCGTTCAACGTACGTGAGGTCAGCACCGGGGTGCGATGAGCGTGGCCCTGGATACGTTCGGCGGCATCAAGGACGTCTTGATAGGTAGGAAGCGTCAGTTGCGTCGTGGTCATAGGGGCCTCGCTTTTGATATGAAAATTTTCAGAAGTGCGCGCAATTAATACGCCCTGAAGTCATCACAAACCCGCCGACGATACAGAGGTGAGCATAGTGCCCTGTGGGAGGACTGATAGAGCTACTGTTGGCGCACTGGATGGCAGGGATAAGCATGGCGATACCTTTATTCGGACTAGACTCGCTCATCCTGCAGCCCTGCCATATTGTTCAGCATGACCAGTGCAACCTTCCACTTCTAGAGGAGCTCAACGATTTCCTGCCGGCCGAACGACGGCGGCAGTCCTTCACCTGCGAGTGCACGCGAGGGTCGACGGTCAAGCACATGATCGAGGCGCTCCAGGGATAACTGGCTTTTGCATCAGGTAGATAACGGCCAGAAGGAGTCACTGGACATGTCTGCTCTGGACGCGCATGACTGGCGCCCGGATTTTGCTGCCGCCGACCCGACACTGCCGAGTTGGTTTCTCGACGACCGCACCGACCTCACGCTCCGGTCGATCGAATTGCGCATGCCAGTCCTGCTCCTCTGGGGAGATTCTGATCCGATCAGCCCCGTCCGCGTCGGCCAGCGCCTTGCTCAACTGTTACTCCGTGCTGAACTACACGTTTTCCCTGGCGCCGATCACAGTCTGGGCTTTACTCACGCAGCCGAAGTGGCGAGGTTGATCGAGAGACATCTGGCCTGCTGGTGAGCGCCTCGCTTAGATATGCAGCCAAGCCAGCGAACCCAACATGACGCCAACACCCGCGGCCCCAAACGAGAGCCGCTTGAGCCATTCCTTACGCGTCAGCAAGGTTATGGCCGCCAGTGAAATTGCTATTTGAATCGCTGTCATTGCCTGGGCCCATCGGTGATGCTGATGCAGCATCTGCTCTGACTTCTCGTCCCACTCTCTTGCCTCTTGTTCGAATGCTTCAGCCTTCTTGCGCGCCTCCTCCTTCTGTTCCCCGTACCGCCGCGCCTCAGCAACATAATGGGCGGAATCCAGCCCTGGCAGATGGCTTGCCAGATCCGACAGGTTCTGCCGGCTGGACTTGGCCTGGTAGTAATTCCACTCGTTGGCGGCTTCGGTTTTCTGGATGGCGGCGTTGTTTTTGTCCATGGCCGCCTCATTCTCCGTTGAGCCGGCCTGATAGCTCATCAGGGCGCCGACGGTCGCCATGATGGCTGTCATCACCGCAATCTTGCTGGCAAAGCTGTCGCCTTGTGCATGCGCATGATGGGTGGTGTGCTCAATATGTTGCTCATGTGGGCTGGGGACTTCGAACTCTTCAGGCATGGGTGTCGATCTTGGAGGAGTTAGTGGAGATGGACAGCATTATGAATTGTCCCTGATTCTTTAGACACAAATGACTGGCAGCTAGTGGTCGGTTTTAGCCCTTCGCGACAGGCAGTAATCGGCCAGAAGCGGTCATTGAATGTCCACTTATTCAGGGGCGATTCACAAACAGGATTGGCCTGATAGGGGATGGGGACAGTCGAAACACGCATCGGTCGTCCGCGCCAGCTGTATACCGGTTTGAAGAAACGCGACTATCCGACCTGTTCAGACCCATAAAAGATCATAGTGCCACTGCCTGACACCAGGTAACACCATGACCCCGAGCGCCAGGGACCGGCGCTCCACTCCCCGTTGCGCGCCCCCTCATATAGCCCCGCTCACAAAGCATTCATTTCAGCAATATCACGCACCACCTGATCTGCAGAGCGGTCGAACATCGCCTGCTCCTGCGCATCCAGAGACAACTCGATCACCCGCGCAACCCCATCCTCTGCCAGCACACAGGGGACACCCATGGCAATACCAGTTCGCCCGTACTCGCCCTCGAGAATCGCGACCGTCGGCAAAATGCGGTTTCGCCCATTGGCGATGGCATCCACCATTTGTGCAATTGCCACGCCCGGCGCATCGCAGGCGCTCCCCACCTTCTTCAAACCCAGAATCTCGCCGCCACCCTGACGTGTGCGCTCCACAATCTGCTCTATCTGCTGATTGGACAGGAAGTGAGACAGCGGCACCGAGCCGACCGCACAGTATCGCATCAGCGGCACCATGCTATCGCCATGCCCTCCCAGCACCAGCGCCGTGATATCCCGAGTAGAAAACCCTGTCGCCTCGGCAATGAAACACTTCATGCGCGCTGTATCCAGTACCCCCGCCTGCCCGAACACCTTGTTGCGTCCCAGCCCACTGAGACACCAAGCCCGATAGGTCAGCACGTCGACCGGGTTCGACACCACCAACACCGTCGCCGCCGGAGCATGACGATTAATATCCAGCATGATGCTATCGAGAATTGGCAGATTGATACTCAATACATCCTGACGCGACTGACCAGGCTTGCGGGGCACACCCGCCGTAATCACCACCAGGTCAGAATCCTGCAGCAATTCGGCATTGGACCCGCCGTAAACCCTGGTATCAGAACCTGACTCAACTGCCGCCTGCCAGACGTCCAGCGCCTTGCCCTGTGCCAACTCGCCCTGCACATCAATCAACATCAACTCACGACAGAACTCTTCCCGGGCGATGATCTGAGCCGCCGCCTCACCCAC
Source organism: Pseudomonas sp. GM18 (assembly GCF_000282195.1). Taxonomy (GTDB): domain Bacteria; phylum Pseudomonadota; class Gammaproteobacteria; order Pseudomonadales; family Pseudomonadaceae; genus Aquipseudomonas. The sequence goes on along the minus strand of NZ_AKJT01000036.1, from coordinate 25,013 downwards.
CATACCGGCACCCACAATTGATAGCTTGTTCACCTCACACCTCCCCGCGGCTCGCGCCACCAGCAACACGCCTGCCTATACAGAGAAGTATTACCCGCTAACGCTAAAAGGCCACCCGAAGGTGGCCTATAGTTGTTTTACCTGCTTTTCGCCATTCCCATGGCGGCATTACTTTAGCCTCTGATAACCCCCATAGGCACGAGCCGTGCGGCCTTAGCGGACTGCTCCAGGTCTATCGCAGCCCTTTGCCATCGTCCGCAATGGGTTGGTTTCAGCCCCTCACGACAACAGTTATCGGCCAGCAGCAAACGGTCGTGGATGACTTCATCCGCAGCGGATCAGCGTCGTCCAGTCCGGGTGCTCACATCTACCCACACGGCCAACACCAGAATGCTGCCCTTGACGATCATCTGCCAATAACTGTCGACGTCGAGCATGGACATGCCGTTGTCCAGGCTGGTGATGACCAGCGCGCCGAGGAGGGCGCCGTAGACAGTGCCGGAGCCGCCGCGCATGGAGGTGCCGCCGATGAAGCAGGCGGCGATGGCGTCGAGTTCGCCCATGCTGCCGGCCGAGGGCGAACCGGCGGCCAGGCGCGCGGTGTTGACCACGCCGGCGAGGGCGCACATCACGCCCATGATCCCGAAAATCCAGAGCTTCACGGCCTGTACATTGATACCGGACAGGCGCGTTGCTTCCATGTTGCTGCCCACGGAATAGACGCGTCGGCCGAAGACGGTCTGACTGGTCACGTAGCTGAACCCGCCCAGTAGAATCAGCAGAAGCAGGACCGGCACGGGAATGCCGTCATAGCTGTTGAGGGTCTGGACGAAGCCGGCCAGCACCGCGCCGATCAACAGCACGCGTACGACGTCACGCACCAGTGAATGTGCCGCCAGGCCGTGAAGGGCGCGATTGCGCCGTTGTTTCCAGGTCAGGAACAACGTCAGTGCGAACAGCAGAACGCCCAGGCCCGCGCCGATCGTGTGTGGCAAATAACCCTGGCCAATGTAGACGAGCTCCGGCGACACCGGGGCGATGGTCGTGCCGCCGGTAATCCCCAGCAAAATGCCCCGGAAAGCCAGCATACCCCCCAGCCCCACGATGAAAGACGGAATGCGCAGGTAGGCGGCCATGTAGCCGTTGGCGAGGCCGATCAGCAGTCCGCACAGGACGACAAGGCTCAGGTTCGCCAGCAGCGGTATGTGGTAGATAACGTCGAGAATCGCCGCGACGCCACCGAGCAGTCCCAGCAATGAGCCGACCGACAAATCGATCTCGCCGCTGATGATGACCAGCACCATACCGCAGGCGAGAATCCCGGTAATGGACATCTGGCGCAGCAGGTTGGAGAGGTTGCGCGGTGTCAGGAATCCGCCCTCGGTCTGCCAGCTGAAGAACAGCCAGATAAACGCCACGGCAAACACCAGCGCGAGCATCTTGTAGCGGGTGAAGAGTTGTTTGACCTGATTCATTTACGCGGATTTCCGATCTTTATTGTTATGGCTGTCAGGCTGGCTGAGTGCGGCGGCGAGCACCTGTTCCTGAGTAAGTTCATGGTTGATGAAGTCGCCCTGCAACCGGCCTTCGCCGATCACCAGTACGCGGTCGGAAACACCGAGCACTTCGGCCAGTTCCGAAGACACCATGATGATCGACACGCCTTCGGCCGCCAGCGCCCCCATCAACTTGTAGATCTCGTACTTGGCGCCGACATCCACACCTCGGGTGGGCTCATCGAGAATCAGGACCCGGGGTTTGGTCAGCAGCATCTTCGCCAATACGGCTTTTTGTTGATTGCCGCCGGACAGACTGGTGATCGGCAGGAACGGGCTCGCGGTCTTGAGGTGCAGGCGCGAAATTTCCCGATCGATGCTGCCCAGTTCGGCTTCGGCATCGATGCGGGTCAGTTTCGAGTAACTGTCCAGCACGGCCAGGGTGATGTTCTGGCCGACGCCCAGGTCTGGAATGATGCCCTGGCGCTTGCGGTCCTCGGGCACCAGGCACAGGCCGGCACGGATTGACTTGAGCGGCGTGCGGGTGTCGATGAGTTGGCCGTCCAGCCAGACTTCGCCTTCGTGGCGACCGGGGTAGGCGCCGAACAGCGCTGTCACCAGTTCGGTGCGGCCTGCACCGACCAGCCCGGCGATGCCGAGGATTTCCCCGCGTTTGAGGCTGAACGAAATATCGTCGACCCGTTTGCGCCTGGGGTTGTCGACGTCGTAGCAGGTGATGTGGCGGGCCTCGAAAATCACCTCGCCGATGTCGTGTGGCTCGGTGGGGTAGAGGTTGCTCATTTCCCGTCCGACCATCTGGGTGATGATCTGTGGAATATCCATGTCCGCCATGGCGGTCGTGGCGATGTGTTTGCCGTCTCGGATCACCGAAATGGTGTCGCACACGGCGGCCACTTCATCGAGCTTGTGGGAGATGTAGACACAGGCAACACCCTTGGCCTTGAGGTCGCGGATGATGTCCAGCAACACCTCGATTTCCGAACGGGTCAGGGCCGATGAAGGCTCGTCGAGGATCAGCAGGCGCGCCTGCTTGTTCAGCGCCTTGGCGATTTCCACCAGTTGCTGATAGCCGCCGCCGTACTGCGAAACCGGCAGCGATACGTTCATGTCCGGCACTTTCAGTTCACGCATCAGGGCTTCGGCGCGGTGGATCATCGCCGGGTAATTCATCCGCCCACCAGGCAGCGTCAGTTCATGGCCCATGAAAATGTTCTCGGCCACCGACAGGTCGGGAACCAGTGTCAGTTCCTGGTGAATGATGACGATACCGGCGGCTTCCGTTTCGCTGATCGATTGCGCCTTGAGCGGTTGACCGTCCCAGAGGATTTCACCGTCCCAGGTGCCATGGGGGTACACCGCGGAAAGGATCTTCATCAGCGTGGACTTGCCGGCGCCATTCTCGCCGCACAGCCCGACGCACTCACCCGGCTTGACCTTGATGTCGATGCCATTGAGCGCTTTGACACCGTCGAAGGTTTTGACGATGCCGTTCATTTGCAGCAGATAGTCGGGCATGGCAGAGACTCATAAGCGGCAGGTACGAGGCTGGTCCCGCAGGAGCTCGCTCCTGCGGGGGACATTACGGGGTGATGATCACTTTCCGGCTATCTGCGCCTTGGTGTAGAACCCGTCCTGTTCCAGCAGGTCGATGTTGTCCTTGGTCAACGGAGTCGGAGTGAGCAGGATGGTGTCGACTTTTTTGCTGCCGTTGTCGTACTGCGAGCTGTAAGCGGGTTTCTCGTTACGCGCCAGTTGCACCGAGAGCCTGGCGGCTTCGGAGGCGATGAGTTTCAGCGGCTTGTACACGGTCATGGTTTGAGTGCCAGCGATCACTCGCTTGACCGCTGCGAGGTCCGCGTCCTGCCCCGAAATCGGCACCTTGCCGGCCAGTTGCTGAGCGGCCAGTGCCTGGATGGCGCCGCCTGCCGTGGCGTCGTTGGAGGCGACGATGCCGTCGATTTTGTTGGCGTTGCGGGTCAAGGCGTTTTCAACAATGCTCAGCGCTTCGGTAGGGTTCCATTCCTTCACCCATTGTTGGCCGACGATCTTGATATCACCCTTGTCGATGGCCGGTTGCAGCACTTTCATCTGACCTTCGCGCAGGACTTTTGCATTGTTGTCGGTAGGCGCACCACCGAGCAGGAAGTAATTGCCCTTGGGCGCTGCGTGCAGCACGCCGCTGGCCTGCATCTCGCCGACCTTTTCGTTATCGAACGAAATGTAGGCGTCGATATCCGCGTTGAGTATCAGACGGTCATAGGACACGACCTTGATTCCGGCTTTCTTCGCTTCGGCCACTGCGTTGGTCAGGACGGTAGCGTTGAACGGCACGATGACGATCACATCGACGCCACGGGAAATGAGATTTTCGATTTGCGAAATCTGCTTTTGCTCGTTGGCATCGGCCGACTGTACGAAGACCTTGGCGTCCATTTTCTCCGCCGCCGCCACGAAGTAATCGCGGTCACGTGACCAGCGTTCCAGCCGCAGATCATCAATGGAGAAACCGATTTTCGGGTGGGCGGCATCGGCCATCACCGGCAGCGACAGCAGAGCCAGGGCGCTGGCAAATAGCGCGCGTTTTACTTTCTTCATGGTGGTGCGTCCTTTTATTTTTGTTTGAAAGACACTGCCTGACGATGAGTATCGGGCTGGTGGAACTGTAGAGAATCTGCAGACGCAGCGGACACAGATTTGTCGTGCGAATGTCACAGCGTTGTTGCGCCCGCAGACTCCGTTGGCAATCAGCGATAGATAAACCGGTTGACGACGTTTTCGAGCATCTCCTGCCTGCCGCTGACGGCCTGCGGATTCAGCTCGTTGGCGAATGCATGTTCGGCCAATGACTGGAGGTTAAACTCACCCGCCAGCACCGCCTGCCCGAACGGCTGCTGCCAGCCGGCGTAGCGTTGATCCTTGAGCCGCTGAAGCTGGTCGTTCTGCACCATGGCGGCTGCCCGCTCCAGGGACAGGGCGAGGACGTCCATTGCGCCGACGTGACCATGGAACAGATCGATCTCATCGAGGCTCTGGCGGCGAACCTTGGAGTCGAAGTTGAACCCGCCATTATTGAACCCGCCGGCCTTGAGAATTTCATAGGTGGCCAGGGTCATTTCTTCGACGCTGTTGGGGAATTGATCGGTGTCCCAGCCGTTTTGCGGATCACCGCGATTGGCGTCGATGCTGCCGAAAATCCCCAGCGAGACGGCGGTCGCAATCTCGTGATGAAAGCTATGACCTGCCAGGGTCGCGTGGTTGGCCTCGATGTTGACCTTGATTTCCTTTTCCAGGCCGAACTGCTGGAGAAAGCCAAACACGGTGGCGCTGTCGTAATCGTATTGGTGCTTGGTCGGCTCCTGCGGCTTGGGTTCGATCAGCAGGTTGCCTTTGAAACCGATCTTGTGCTTGTGCTCGACCACCATGCGCATGAAGCGGCCCAGTTGTTCGCGTTCACGTTTCAAGTCGGTGTTGAGCAGGGTTTCGTAGCCTTCGCGACCGCCCCACAACACATAGTTGGAGCCTTTCAGGCGTTGGGTCGCGTTCATGGCGCTGAATACCTGGGCAGCGGCGCAGGCGAACACTTCGGGGTCCGGGTTGCTGGCGGCGCCTGCGGCAAAGCGCGGATTGCTGAAGCAGTTGGCGGTTCCCCACAGCAGCTTGATCCCGCTTTCTTCCTGGTGTCGCTCCAGGTGATCAATCATTTGCGCGAAGTGGTTGCGGTACTCCTTCAGCGAATTGCCTTCCGGGGCGACATCCGTGTCGTGGAAGCAGTAATAGTCGATACCCAGTTTGGAGAAGAACTCGAACGCGGCTGCCGCCTTGCCAATGGCCAGCTCCATCGGGTCGCCGGCGTGTTGCCATGGGCGCTTGAAAGTACCTGTACCGAACACATCGGAACCCGGCCAGACGAAGGTGTGCCAATAACAAGCGGCCATGCGCAGGTGTTCGCGCATGGGTTTACCGAGGATGATTTTGTTGGCGTCGTAGTGACGGAAGGCAAGGGGAGAATCGCTGGCAGGGCCTTCGTAGCGAATCGGGTCGACACCGGGGAAGTACGGCATTGGCAATGTCCTTGTTGTTCTTGGCGGTGTCTCGATACTAGCAACGGCCCTGTGCCTGCTGATTATGAAAATCACCAACACAGGGTGCGATTTTGCGTATTGAGATTCGTCGTCTGCGCGCCTAGTCTGTGCAAACCGCCTCCGTGACAAGGGGCCCGGAACAAGCATAAAAACAATGAAAACCGTACCGCCTGTTCACCGCATCGCACTGTTGTTCAACGGGAGCAAGATCTATGACCGCGGCATCATCAGCGGCATCGGCAACTACCTGAGCAGCACCCGCGCGTCCTGGGACCTGTTCCTGGAAGAGGATTTTCTCTGCCGGTTGAAAGGGATCGAGCGCTGGCAAGGTGACGGAATCATTGCCGACTTCGACGATCCGCTGATTGGCGAGGCGCTGGCCGGCATCAAGTTGCCCGTGGTGGCGGTGGGTGGTTCTTATCAGGATGAGCGGGCCTATCCGAAAGGGATCCCGTACGTCGCTACCGACAATAACGCACTGATCACACTGGCTTACGCGCACTTGATCGAGGCAGGGCTGCAGCGTTTTGCCTGCTTCAGCCTGCCTGAAGCGCAGGCTAATCGTTGGGCTCAGGAGCGGGAAAAATCCTTCCGACGACTGATGCAACGTGACGGCTTGCACGCCGAGGTCTATCGCGGCATGGGTACCAGCGCACCGCTCTGGGACAGCGCCGTCGAACAACTGATCGCCTGGCTCCAAAGTCTGCCCAAGCCTATTGGCATCATCGCCGTCAGTGACGCCCGCGCCCGGCAGTTGCTGCAAGCCTGCCTGACCGCCGGAATCGCCGTACCGGAGCAGGTGGCGTTGATCGGCATCGACAACGACCCCCTGACACGCAGCCTGACCCGGGTCCCCCTGAGCTCGGTCATCCAGGGCACCGAAACCATGGGCCGCACCGCCGCGCAACTGCTGCACCAGATGCTGCACGGCAAGCCGTCCACGGGCACGCACATCCTGATTCCGCCTGATGCGATCAACGTGCAGGTGTCGAGTTTGCACCAACCTTTGGGCAACCCCTACGTCATGCAGGCGCTGTTGTTTATCCGCCAATATGCCTGCCAGGGCATCAAGACGGCGCAGGTGGCGGCTTATGTCGGCGTGTCGCGCTCATCGCTCGAGTCGCACTTTCGCACTGTGCGAGGCTGCAGCGTGCACGACGAGATTCTGCGTTTCAAACTGGCGGCGGCCACCCGCGGGCTGGAAAATACCGACACAGCGATTGCGGACGTTGCCCGCACTTGCGGTTTCAAATCCGCACAATATCTACACACGGTGTTCCGTCGCGAGTTTGGATGTACGCCCCGTGAATACCAGCAGGGCGCCAGATAGCGATGCGGGGTGCAATTGGTCGATTGTTGTGCGGTGCATCGACCGGTTGAATCCACAACCCATGGCAATCATCCATCAGAACGCGCCACCCCGTTTGTAGGATCACCCTCGGCCAGCATCTGCCTCATGATTTCCCGCTCCCTCGGGCCAGGCAAAACACCGCTGGTTTCTCCCTCCATCACAGTAATGCCGTCCTCGTTGGCCATCGTGATAACCGCCGTCGCACGACCTTTTTCATCCACGTCCTTGATGACCCAATAACAGGTGACGGTATCCCCTGGATAAACAGGGCGCTTGAAGTGGAACGTCATCGCCGAGGCCAGCCAGCCAATCTGGCCGCCGATTTCAGTCATCAGGCTGGCTGTCAGCAAGCCCTGGGAGACCGGTGCCTTGAAGTGTCGCGCTTGCGCGAAATGCGTATCGAAATGCACTGGATTGTAGTCGCGGGAGATCTGCGCAAAGCGCTGGATGTCTTCCTGCGAGAAGCAGCGGGAGAGGGTGAAGCTATCGCCTGTCTGGAGCCCTTCGGCTGCACGCTGTCTGAAGCTTTTCATTTAAGCGCCTTCTCTTTCGACTAAAAAGAATGCTCGGTCCCTGGAAAGTCGCCCGTTTGCACATCGCCGGCGAAGTCGCGCGCGGCCCCGAGCAGCACGCCTCGCAGGTCGGCGTATTGTTTGACGAACCTGGGCAGAGGTCCGGTGCGCAATCCCGCCATGTCCTGCCACACCAATACTTGAGCATCACAACCGTTGCCGGCACCAATGCCGACGGTAGGAATGGCAACAGCGGCTGCGATGTGTGCAGCGACTTCAGCGGGCACCATTTCAATGAGCAGCGCGAAGGCGCCGGCAGCCTCGAAGGCTCGGGCACTGTCGATCAACCGCTGCGCATCGTCACCTCGCCCTTGAACACGGTAGCCACCGAGTTGATGTTCGGCTTGCGGGGTGAAGCCGATGTGAGCCATCACCGGAATCCCCGAGCGTGTGAGTTTCTCGACCTGCGGTAGCATCTCGATGTCTCCCTCGATTTTCACCGCATGGGCGCCACCTTCCTTCATGAAGCGCACGGCGGTGTGGAAACACTGCTCGGCCGAAGCCTGGTAGGAGCCGAAGGGCAGATCGGCAATCACCAGCGGTCTGCGGGTTGATCGGGAGACGGCGCGTACCAGTGGAATCAGCTCGTCAACCGTGACGGGCAGGGTGGATTCATGGCCGTAGACGTTGTTGGATGCCGAATCGCCTACCAGCAGCACAGGAATGCCAGCTTCTTCGAAGATCGTTGCCGTGTACATGTCGTAGGCGGTCAGCATCGCCCACTTCTGGCCACGTACTTTCATTTGTTGCAGATGAGGAATCCGGATACGTGATTTCACATTCGATACTTCGTTGTTGCCGTAGGGCGAGCAGGTGTCACTCATTATTTTTTCCTTCGAGATGAATAAACGATCAGCGCAAGATCTGCTCGATCAACAACAGCACCGCGATGATGATCATGATCGCGCCCGAGAGCCGACTGACCACTTGAGCCGCAACGGGACGTGCCTGCAACACGACCCGAGAGCCGAACCCCACCAGCAAATAGACCACGCCACAACTGAACGCATGGAGCAGGCCTAACGCGATGATCTGCATCGGCACCGGCCAAGAGGCTGTCGGGTCAGTGAATTGAGGCAGTAACGCCAGGAACAGCAGAAAGACCTTGGGGTTGAGGCCGCTCACGCAAACCCCTTTAAAGGTCCAGCGTGCCCAGGAGCCGGATTGCTGGGTTTGCCCCGCGCGAGGAACCGAAGGATGCAGGAGCATGTTGATGCCCAGCCATAGTAGATACGCAGCTCCGCCGACGGTGAGCACCGAAAGGGCAACGGGGTTGCTCGCAACAAGTCCACCGACACCGGCCGCCACGACCAACGTTGCGACTAAATGCCCGATCAGCAGCCCGGCCACGGCGGGCATCACCACGCGCCCGAATAACCCGGCCGATATGGCATAGGCCCAATCGGCGCCCGGTGTAATCACGAATAAAAACGACACGGCCCAGAAAGCGGCGAAAACACTAAGGGTCATGATCGCCACCTTCTAATTTCAACGGGTTTTTGCATTTCTCTATCTCGCAGACAGGGAGGGGCGACCGACTTGTCTCGAAGTGCGGACGACCAACAGCGCTAAAGTTCGCGAAAAAGAATAATTGAAACCGGCTAGAATATTTTCCCTATTATTCCAATGCAGATACTGGTTTGAGGGAGATTCTTCTATATGGACAGAATTGATCTGAAAATTCTTGCCGAGCTTCAGGCAGACGGGCGCCTGTCGGTGACTGAACTGGCAGAGCGGGTCGGTCTCAGCCTGTCCCCATGCCACCGTCGAGTGCGTGCCCTGGAAGAATCAGGCGTGATCCTGGGTTATCGCGCGCAACTCGCCCCCGGCGCACTCGGCCTTAACTTCTCGGCAATGGTGTTTGCGACGCTTCGCGAGGGCGATCACCGGGCGGTTGAAGCATTTGAGGTTGCGCTTCAGGAGATACCCCAGATCGTGGAGGCTCAAAGGCTTTTTGGAGAGCCCGATTACCTGCTCCACGTCGTCACCCGGGATCTGCCGGCTTTCCAGCAGCTTTATGATGAACGCCTCTCCACGCTGCCCAACGTCCAGCGCCTGACATCCACCCTGGTGATGAAACGGGTCATTCAGGACCGTTCCCTTCCTCTGTGATGTGAACCTGTCTTTTGGGTGGTGCCGGATCGGGCCACAACACTATTTTTGTCGATGACAAAGACCCGCTTCGTCACGGCTTTCAACTGGCTTGATCGGTCGCATAATGGTGCTAGGGCTTTTTGCGCTTCTACAGTTAGCATTAGGCTTTATCTACGCAGTAACCGAGTGGGTCGAACATTGATCGAACGACGTCAATTCAGCGGAGGCATGAAGGGGAAAAATCTCCGCTATCTGAATGAAAACCCTGATGAGCCTGCTCGTATGACCCGGGCAGGCTTTGTACTGCTCGAGCATTTCTCGCTGCCTGCGTTCACCCAGGCACTGGACACCATTGTCACCGCGAATCTTCTACGACCCAGGTTGTTCTCTTCGCGAACGTTCGGCTTGAACGACGGCGAGGTCATCAGCGATCTGGGCCTGGTCATCCGGCCGGATGCACGTCTGGATGCTTCAGCCATTCACGACCTGGATCTGCTGGTGATTTGTGGCGGCTACAGGACAGAACTCAAGGCTAATGATGAGTTCATCAGCCTGTTGCGAATGGCGGCGGACCAGGGTGTCTGTCTGGCCGGGTTGTGGAATGGCTCATGGTTTCTGGGCAGCGCAGGTTTGCTCGATGGGTATCGTTGCGCCATTCACCCCGAACATCGCCCCGCACTCGCGGAAATCTCCAAGGCGACGCAGGTCACCAGTGAACCCTACGTGATTGATCGCGACCGGCTCACCGCATCCAGCCCCTCGGGGGCATTTCATATGGCGCTGGACTGGATCAAGGGCCTGCACGATAAAGCCCTGGTCGAGGGGATCGAGGACATTCTGGCGTTCGAGGAGTCCCGTTATCGGCGCATTAAGCCGGCTGAAAATATCTGCGTGAGCGCACCCCTGCGCGAGGTGGTCAAGCTGATGGATGCCAACCTCGAAGAGCCTCTGGAGCTGGAGCAACTGGCGGTTTACGCCGGCCGTTCCCGGCGGCAACTTGAACGGCTGTTCAAGGAGCAACTGGGAACAACGCCGCAACGGTATTACATGGAACTGCGCATCACCGAAGCGCGGCGACTGCTCCAGCACACCGAACTGTCCCAGGTCGACGTGTTGGTGGCTTGTGGCTTCGTGTCACCCAGTCATTTCAGCAAGTGTTATAGCTCGTACTTCGGGTACAGACCTTCCAAGGAAAAGCGGCTCGTTAAATAAAGGCTTTCCTTCGAGTCTGCGCACCTGACGTCCGGTCCGATTGCTGCCCCGTCCCGCAGGGCAGCCATCGAACGGCTTTTGACGCTATTTGTAATGCTGCTCAAACACCGCCACCTGATCCGGTGTGATCAGTTGAAACGGCACCCAGACATCCGCCTCGACCGATTCCCCTTTGATCATTTTGATGGCCGCTTGCACCGCGCTGGCCGCCTGGGCCTTGGGGTCTTGAAAGACCGAGGCGACCAGCATCCCGCGTTTGATCGCCGCCAGGCCATCGGGCAGCCCGTCGATGCCGACAATCGCAATTTCACCCTTGGCTTTGCCGGCTTGCTGCAGGGCCATGGCGGCGCCGATGGCCATCTCGTCGTTGTTGGCGACGATGGCATCGAAGCCGGTGCCGGCCAGCAGCCAGTTGCTGGTCAGGTCCATCCCTTTGTTGCGCTGCCACTCGGCACTTTGTTGTTCGATGATCTTGATCCCGGGGTAGTCCTTGAGCACCTGTTTGACCCCTTCGGTGCGGTCGTGCGTGGAGTTCTGCGCCAGGTCGCCCATGATGATCGCGATGTTGCCTTTGCCCCCCAGCTTGTCGGCCAGGTAGCGCATTTGCAGCTGCCCGGCCTCGATGTCATTGGACGCCACCGTGACCACGCCTTTGGGCAGCACGCGCTCGTCCGGGTGGCGGTTGACGTAGACCAGCGGAATCTTCGCCTCGACGGCGGCGCGGGTCATGTTGGCGGTGGCGGCGGTGTCCACCGGCAGGACGATGACCGCATCCACCTTCTGGCCGAGAAAGCCCTGAATCTGGTTGAGCTGGCGAACCACATCGCCCTGGGCATCCTCGAACTGGATCTGGACGTTTTCCTTCCTGGCGGCATTTTCCAGGCCGCTGCGCACATAGGTCATGAAGTTGTCGTCAACCCTGGCAATGCTGACGCCGATGCGATAGCTGGCGGCGGCCCATTGGCTGGCGAGTAATAACAGCGTGGCAAATAGAAGTGTGCAGCGACGCATGATGGTTTTCCTTTTGTTGTTATGAGATGAGCCAGTCAGTTAAGCCGTAACGCGACCCGTAGCAGCTGTCGAGCCCCAGCGAGGCTGCGTTCGGCGGCGAAGCCGTCGTGAATCCGGCTGATGCAGTCTGCCTGACGCACCACGACTTCTGGTTTGACGACGGCTTCGCCGCCGAACGCAGCCTCGCTGGGGCTCGACAGCTGCTACAAAGAGAGCGGCATTTCAATCCAGCGTGAAGGCTTGCCGAAAACGCTCAAGCGCCACTTCGCTGTCACCGCTGGCCCAGCCCTCGAGCCCGACGACACCGGTGTATCCCATGCGGAACAAGGCCTTGGCAATGGCCGGGTAATGGATTTCACCGGTGCCGGGCTCCATGCGGCCGGGGACATCGGCCACCTGGATTTCGCCGATGGCGCTGCCGGCGCGCTGGATCAGTTCGATCAGGTTTCCTTCGCCGATCTGGGCGTGATAAAGGTCCAGGTTCATCTTCAAATGCGGGCTGCCCACGGCCTCGATCAGCGCCAGGGTATCGTCGGCGCGAGCGAAGGGCGTGCCGGGGTGGTCCACCTCGGTATTGAGGTTTTCCAGCAGGAATACCCGGCCGGCGTCTTCGCCCAGGCGGGCGATTTTTTCCAGGGTCTTGCAGGCACTCAACCACATGCGTCCCGTGGTGTGGGCCACGGGTTTGACCGGCAGGCCCTTGTCGCCCAGGCCAGTGCCATGCAGGTTGAGGCTCGGGCAATTCAGCTGTGCGGCCACGGCCAGCGATTCCCGTGCACTGTCGAGCAGGTGCTGGATGCCTTCGGCGTCGGTCAGGTTGCCTGAGATGTAGCCGGTCATGGAGGTGAAGTCAGCGCCGGTGGCGACCAGGGCCGCAATGTCTTTCTGGGTCCAGTCCCAAATTTCGGCGCTGAAACCCAGCGCGTGAATGCGTTTGACGCGTTCGGTGAACGGCAGGTCGAGGAACACCATCTCGGCACTGATCGCCAGTTTGAACGGGATGAAACTCATGAACGGGCTCCTTGCACGCGCACCGCTTTGCCCTGTTGGACGGACTCGATACACGCGCGGGCAATGGCCAGTGCCGCTCGGGCATCTTCACCGCTGGCCAGTGGTTTTTCACCGGTGCGCAGGCAGTCGACAAAATGATTGAGCTCGGCCACATAGGCATCCCGCAGCAGGTCGGTGTCCATGCGTTGGGTGTCGGCCTGGATGCCATTGGCCAAGTAGCGCAGCAGGTCAGAGTCATTGACGCTGCCCATGGTCAGCATGCCGGCGCTGCCGAACACTTCCCCCCGAACATCGTAGCCATAAACGGCCTGGAAATTGGCCTCGGCGGTGGCGATGGCGCCGTTGTCGAAACGGATTGTCACCACGGCGGTGTCCAGAAACCCTTTGCTCTTGTAGTCCGGTGCAATCAGCGCATCGGCCATGACATAAACTTCGACTGCTTCGGCGCCGGGGTTGAGGTAGCGCAAGGTATCGAAGTCATGGATCAGGGTTTCGAGAAAAATCACCCACTGCGGCGATGCGGCCGGATTGTTCAGCGCCGGATCGCGGGTCAATGAGCGCAGCAGTTGCGGCGTACCGATACGGCCGGCGACCACGTCCAGATGGGCGGCGCGGAAGCTTTTGGCAAAACGACGATTGAAGCCAACTTGCAACGGCACGCGGGCATCGGCGGCTGCGGCGATGGCGCGGTCGGCCTCGTCCAGGGTGATGGCCATGGGTTTTTCACAGAACACCCCTTTGCCCGCCCGTGCCGCACTGATCACCAGTTCGGCATGGCTGCGGGCCGGGGCGGCGATCAGGACGCCGTCAATTTCCGGGTCATCGAGCAGTTGCTGTGGATCGGTATAGACCTTCTGCACCCCCAACTCTGCCGCCAACCGGGCGGCCTGGCCGGGTGTCGGGTCGGCGATGGCAGCCAGGCAGGCGCCGGGAATGTGCCGGGCGGCCGTCTGGCCGTGAAAACTGCCCATGCGGCCGGCGCCGATGAGGCCCAGGCGGATGATCTTGGACGTACTCATGAATTGACTCCCTTTTATTGTTGTTCAATGACTTGGCCGCAGGAATGTCCTCGCTGGCATAACCCTTGGAGCAAGCGCTGTGCCAATATTTAACTCATTGATATTTAAGGATTTGATCAATATTTCCTGAAAGGAGTGTTCATTCTCAGGACATGTCTACACTGACATGTCAAAAACATGAACATGGAAGCGGATGTCGATGATGGTCAACCCACAGGTAACAGCCTTCAGCGCGCAAGACCTCGATTACATCACCGCTCTCGGTCCTGCGTCGCTGAACGAAGGCCCGATCGCCGCGCTGGAGCAGGCTTGGCTGGACTGCCTGAAAGGGCGCACCGATCGACCTGTCGGGGTCAGGCAGGTGATTTGGGATTCCTGGCGGCGCAGCGTCGATACCAGCCTCGATCCTGAAGATAGCGAATATCGATTTGTTGCTCCTGCCGTTCTGGCCGCGACGCTGGCGGCCAATCGCACGTTGATTGCCGCGGCGGCGCAGGTCATGGGGGGATTGCTGGCCTACAACCCCAGGGGCCATATCAACCTGACCGATGCTCAAGGCACGACCCTGTATTTCTGTGGCCTGGACCTCACGCCGGTGGGCAGCCGGTTGCTGGAGTCGGTGCAGGGCACCAACTGCACGGGGCTGGCGCTTGCCGAGGACCGATTGGTGTATGTGCTGGCTGAGGAAAACTTCGCCAGCGGCTTGCGTCGACGGCGCATGCATTGCGCCGCCGCGCCGATCAGGGACGCCCAGGGCAGGACGCTCGCCATGCTGACCCTGACCGCCGAGCCGGGCTGGTTTCATTTCCATACGCTGGGCACCGTCCAGGCCGCGGCCGAAGCAGTCTCGCGGCAGATGGCGCTACAGGCCCTGCTGGAAGAACAACAAACCGTGCTTGAAGTGCTCAACGAGGGACTTGTGGTGCTGGATGAGCAGGGCTGCATCAAGGCGCTCAACCGTTATGCCCGGCAATTGTTTCGCGTAGGCCAGGATCTGCTCGGCAGCCCGTTCCAGCGTCTGGGGCAAAGCGAACTGACCAACCAGATTCTGCTGCGCGGCGGGGAAGGGCTACGAGATTTGGATTGCACGTTTGAGCTGCATGATCGCAGCCACTTGGCGTGTCTGGTGTCGGTATGCCCATTGGAGCAGGGTGGGCGGATTGTTTCGTTGCGTGAAAACCGGCGCATCCGCGAAATTACCCGGCGGGTCATCGGCACTCAAGCCAGCTACACCTTCGAGACCATTCAAGGTAATTCGCGAGCGATACAAGACGCCTTGCACCTGGGACGGATCGCCAGTCGCAGTGAATCGACCACGCTGATCCTGGGTGAAAGCGGTACCGGCAAGGAGCTGTTCGCCCAGGCGATCCATAACGCCAGCGAGCGTTGCGGCGGTCCTTTCGTGGCGGTCAATTGTGGGGCGATTCCACGGGATCTGGTGCAGAGCGAACTGTTTGGTCATGTCGAGGGCGCCTTCACCGGATCGGCTCGCGGCGGATCTGCCGGGAAGTTCGAATTGGCCGATGGCGGCACGATCTTCCTCGACGAAATCGGTGACATGTCGTTCGATGCCCAAGTCAGCCTGCTGCGCGTCTTGCAGGAAAGCGAGGTGACGCGCGTGGGGGCGAAAAAGTCGCAGCAGGTGGATGTGCGCATCATCGCCGCCACCCACCGCAACCTGAGCCAGGCGGTGGCCGATGGCGCTTTCCGTGAGGACCTTTACTACCGGCTCAACGTCCTGAACCTGACGGTTCCGCCGCTGAGGATGCGCCGGGAAGATGTGCCCTTGCTGGCGCGACATTTTCTCGGTCGTTGCGCCCGCTCGCTGCGAAAATCGGTGCAGGGGATCTCGCCCGAGGCGCTGGATATTCTTTCGGCCCACAGCTGGCCGGGTAATGTTCGGGAGCTTGAAAACACCATCGAGCGCGCAACCAATCTGGCGATGACCGAACTGATCCAGCCAGGTGATCTGCCACTTGAAATCAAGCAAAGGCTGCGGCCATCGGTACCGGGAAGTGTGCCCGAACCTCGGGCTGCACTGGACCTTGGCACCCATGAAATGAACGCGATCATCGCCGCCCTCAGGGATGCCCGAGGCAACATCCGCCTGGCTGCCCGGCAGCTGAACGTTTCTCGTGGCGGCTTGTACAACAAGATGAATCGGTTCGGGTTGAGTGCTGATGCTTTTCGTGCGGGCGCCAGCCTCTGAGGGCGTTCACGCTCGAGCGTTCTGCGAGGTGATGATCTGCAACGGAATATGCACCCGATGCCGGAGCGGATCGAAGTCCGGCGTGGTCTGCAACTCGACCAGCAACTCGACCAGCGCGGCCGCCAGCAATCGTGGTTGGGAATCGATGACCAGGCTGATCAATCCCTGATCCAGGGCTTGTCGCGACAGCTCGGTCGACTCCTGCAGAATGCAGCACAGCGACGGCCGCTTCGGCAGCTGCGACAGGGCGCTGATGATGCCGTCGCCACCACCGCCAACCACGCATAGCCCTCGCAAGTCGGCATGGCGCGCGAGGAGTTCCAGCGTCGCCTCTTCGGTGACGTCGCAGTTGTCCAGGTTGATCACCGCTTCGAGTAGCCGCAACCCCGGTGCGCGCTCCGCCAGGTAACTGCGCAGCCCCTCGACCCGAGCCTGATGACCAAGAAAACGATGGCCGCCGAGCAGCACGCCGACGCTGCCCTTGCGTGCACCGCAGGTGTGAGCCAGCAGCCAGCCCATGGTGCGCCCGACCTCATGATTATCCAGACCGACGTAAGGCTCATCCGCCGCCTCGTGGATGTCGGACAGCAGCGCGATCACCGGAACACCCGCCGCTCTGATCTGCGCGATGGCGGCATTGATCAGCGGGTGAGCGAAGCTGACCACCGCCAGGCCATCGCACTGCACCGCCAGTTGTTCGATCTGGGCAATGATGGCGCCGGGTGTGCGATCGAAGACGTATTCGAACTGGCAGCTCAGATTGGCGTCGGTCTGACGCTGCGCCGCTTCGGTGATGGCGGCGGCAACGTTGGCATAGAACGCCTGGGCAGTACCGAGCAGCAGGATGCCGAAACGATAGCTGGGACGACGTTCGCGAATGCGCTGGCCGATCAGCCTGGCAGCGAAATAACCGACGGCTTCGGCGGCCTGGAACACCTGCTCGGCGGTGGCCGGGCTGACCGGAGCCCTGGCGTTGAGCACCCGGTCCACGGTGGCGACACTCAGGCGAGCGTGCTCGGCGACCGTGGCGATGGTGGGGCGTTTTTTGTTGTTCATGGTGGGCCCTTGAGTCGCTTTGATAGAAAACTATCAAGCTGCAATGGGCCTGGATGATAGCTTGATAGGGAATGTATTCAAGGGCTTGAGGGGGATTTGTGCGCTCCCTATATTTTCTCCAGCGATGCCATCCCGCATCGAAAGCAAGTGCTTAAAACCATCAAGCTTGCGGAGAACAATAAAATGCCCGAACACAACGCAGCCTTTGAAAAACCCGATAAACCCGTGCCAAGGGATTATCGATTGACCGGCCCCGAAGCCGCCCGAGCGGCACAAAAAGGTTTGGTATCGGCAACGTGGTACCAATCGCCGATCTCCCGTAAACGTATGAAGGAACTGATGCAGCGTCGCGATGGCCCGGCCCTGCGTGATACCGCAATCTGGCTGTCGGCGATGGTCGTCACCGGGTTCGGCGGTTACTGGTTCTGGGGTTCCTGGGCCTGCGTTCCGTTCTTCTTCGTCTACGGGCTGCTCTACGGCACGGCGTCCAATGCCCGTTGGCACGAAACGGGTCATGGCACGGCATTCAAGACTCGCTGGATGAATGATGCGGTCTATCAGCTGTCGAGTTTCATGTTCATGTTCGAACCCCACGTCTGGCGTTGGAGCCACGCACGGCACCACACCGACACCGTTATCGTCGGTCGCGATCCGGAAATCGTCGAGCCGCGTCCGCCAAGCCTGATCATGATGGTGCTGAGTCTGTTCAGAATGCCTTATGCGCTGAAGACGATGGGGTCAGTCTGCCGGCATGCCGTCGGGCGGATGGGTGAAGCGGAGCAGACGTTCATCCCCGAATCCGAGTGGCCCAAGGTGGCGAGGGACGCGCGTGTCTGGCTGGCGATTTATGCGCTTACCGTGGGCACTGCGCTGTATCTGCAGAGCTGGTTGCCGCTGATGTTGATCGGTCTTCCAACGCTCTATGGCGGTTGGCTGTCTTACCTGTTCGGCCTTTCGCAACATGTCGGCCTGGCGGAAGACGTACTTGATCACCGCAGCAACTGCCGCACGATTTACATGAGCCCGGTGCTGCGCTTCATGTACCTCAACATGAACTATCACCTCGAACACCACATGTATCCGATGGTGCCGTTTCATGCGCTGGCGCAGCTTCACGAAGAGATCCGTCACGACTGCCCGCCACCGTACAGCAGCCTGTTCGAGGCCTTCCGGGAAATCCTCCCGACGATCTGGAAACAGCGCAAAGACCCGAGCCATTTCGTCTGTCGTCCTTTGCCACAACGCGCAGCGCCAGTCGCCAACGTCCAGGCAGAGCCTCAAGTAACGCCGGCCTGACACCTTCCTGTCTGTACCACTACCAGAGAAAACGCCATGACCGATCAATGGATCGATGTATGTGCCGTGGGCGATATCGATGATGAAGATGTCATCCGTTTTGACCATGGCCAACACACCTATGCCATCTACCGCTCCGCTGACAGCGAGTTTTTCGCCACCGCGGGCCTGTGCACCCACGAGTCCATCCACCTGGCCGATGGCCTGGTGATGGAGCATGTCATCGAGTGCCCCAAGCACAACGGGCGTTTCGATTACCGTTCCGGCAAAGCCCTTGGCGCACCGGTGTGCGTCAACCTCAAGACCTATGAAGTCCGGGTCGAGGCGGGGCGTGTCCTGCTGGCCATCACGGTTTAACTGCACGGAGTCTGTGCCATGAGTCTTGCCAATGCTCCACTGGTCATCGTCGGCGCCGGGCATGCCGGTGGTCGCGCGGCCCTGACCTTGCGCGGCGAAGGTTATCGCGGTCGCCTGATCCTGATAGGTGACGAGTTTCACCCGCCCTATGAACGTCCGCCGCTGTCCAAAGGGTTGCTGCAGGGCACGGTCGATCTGGCGGGCTATAGCCTGTGCGATAGCGCCCGGCTCGCCGAACTGGACATCGAACACCTGGCCGGCAACCCGGTAAAAGGCTTGGACCCACAGCAGCATCGTCTGCAATTGGCCGACGGCAGCTGGCTGCATTACTCACGACTGTTGCTGGCGACGGGAGGGCGTTCGCGCAGACTCGCCTCGGTGCCCGAGCATCTGCGCAATGTGCTTTATCTGCGTAGCCATGACGAGGCGCTGGCACTGCGCGCTTCGTTGCAGCCCGACACCCGACTGGTGATCATCGGTGGCGGCTTCATCGGCCTCGAAGTCGCGGCCACCGCCCGAGCCTTGGGTTGTACGGTGACCTTGCTCGAAGCCGGGCCGCGCCTGGCGGGGCGGGTGTTGCCGGAACGGTTGTCCAGCGTTTTGCTGGAATTGCATCGCAGCCAGGGCGTGGATGTCCGATTGAACGTGGCCATCGAGGCGGTGCAGGGCACTACTCATGTTGAATCGGTGCAACTGGTCGACGGCCAACTGCTGCCCTGTGATCTGGTGGTGGTGGGCATCGGCATGCAGCCCAACACTGAGTTGGCCATGGCCGCAGGGCTTGAGGTCGGCCAGGGCATCCGTGTCGATGCGCAACTGCGCACCAGCGCGCCGGACATCTTTGCGGCGGGGGATGTCTGTGAATTCCGGCTGCACCCGCAAGGGGTTTTCCAGCGTCAGGAAACCTGGCGCAACGCCGAAACCCAGGGCCGTCACGCCGCCCTGAATCTGTTGGGCGGCGAGCTACCCTTTGAGGTCATTCCCGGTTTCTGGTCCGATCAATACCACTGGGGATTACAGACCGTAGGCGTGATTTCAAACACCGAACCCACGGTAAGCCGGACAACCCCGGGCGGCGGTTTCCTGTTGTTCTACCTCGATGCCGAGCAGCGTTTGCAAGGCGTTTGCGGCTGGGGCCAGGGCAATAGCGTCGCCAAGGACATCAAGTTGTGCGAACGAATGATCGCTTCGCATAACCCCCTCTCGGTAGAGGCCCTGGCCGACGCCGAAGTATCGCTCAAACAACTGCTGAGGAACTGACATGCGCGAATTCCTGGTCTTCCAGTCCCTTTGGGCCATGCAAGATCACCGTGGCCAATGCGAGCTTGCGCTGGAAGCGCAGCTGGAGAAAATCGCCGCCGCTGGTTTCGACGGAATCACTGACCATTTCTGGGTAGCGAATCATGCCGCACGCCTGCACGAAGCTGCCAAGGCACAGGGCCTGCAAATCGAAGGTCAGGTGTTCCCCCGCACCGTGGATGATCTGGCGGCGGCGATCGATGTCGCGTCTCGCTACGGCTGCCACCATCTCACGCTGCAAGCCGACGTCCGGCCACGCACCCTGGCGCAAGCCATCAAGTTGATCGAAGGCTGGCAGCGTCTGGCCGAGCAGGTGGACTTTCCGATCCTGCTGGAAACCCACCGTTATCGCCTCACCAATGATCTGTTGTTCACCCTCGACATTCTTGCTGAAATGCCCGATCTCAAACTGTTGGCCGACTTGTCCCACTATGTCGTGGGCCGCGAACTGCCAGAGCCGGCCACGGCCGAAGACGACGAACAGATCCAGACCATTCTGCGCAATAGTTGGGGTTTTCATGGTCGTGTCGCCAGCAGCGAACAGGTCCAGGTGCCCTTGAGTTTTGCCCAGCATCGACCCTGGCTGGAGCGTTTCCTGGGCTGGTGGCGTTATGGGATCGAGGACTGGCTGGCCCGACCGAACACGCCTGCCAGCCTGTCCTTCACCTGTGAACTCGGCCCGCCACCCTATGCCATCACAGGGGGTGACGGACGTGACATCACCGACCGTTGGGCCGAAGCGCTGATGCTTAAGGAGTTGATGCGTGGGGTCTGGAATGATTGTCAGAGGCGACCTCGCGATGGCCTCTGATTGGGGCAGCGGCATGTCGTTCCCCTGTAGCCACATACGGAACTGTTCACTCGTATGAGCCAGTCTAAGGGCCCAGGGGGGATATCTCTGGTCAGGGGCACTACATTTTGCTGTTTCTGGGATCATCCGCCGGGTTGAGGTAGGTGATCCCCCAAGGCCCCGTGCCGTGGAGTTGGAGCACAGTTTCCTGTTCTCGACTGGCGCCGTACATCGACATGCCGACTGGAATGATCAGAGTGTCACCTGGTCGATAGGCCTTGGCCCGTGCTGGATCGAAGGTTTTTCCGGTGGCGAAGTAGAAGGTGCCGGACATAACGGTTACGCGTTCGGTCACAGGATGGGTATGCACACCGATTTTTGTATTGGCTGGCAGCTTCACACGCAGGGTGA
Organism: Pseudomonas sp. GM18; assembly: GCF_000282195.1. Classification (GTDB taxonomy): domain Bacteria; phylum Pseudomonadota; class Gammaproteobacteria; order Pseudomonadales; family Pseudomonadaceae; genus Aquipseudomonas. Next base: position 3,726 of record NZ_AKJT01000036.1, on the reverse strand, counting down.
AGGGCTCGGCGGCTTTCAGGTCACCTTCAATCACCGCCATCATTACGCCGGGCCCCAACGCCGGCGCAGCCGTCCACTTGAGTTCGGATGGGGTGGCAGCAATGAAACCTGCTTCCCCAGCCAAGGCGGCAGGGGACAGGGAGGCTGCGCTGAGCAAGGCCAGCAAAACAGCGGCAACTTTGTGGGCGCTCATCATGGTTTCCTCGTGTCTGGGAGCTATGGGTGTGTCGCAACAGAGGTAAACATCGCTTCAATGCACAGGAGTAGAGCCTGCGCGATCAAGTTATATATGAGACGGTAGCTGAATGGTGGAGTGTGGATATACCCATTGTGAACCAGCGCTATAACGCACAGCTATGGTGGGCTGGCCCGGATTGCAGGCACCGCTACTGCCTGCTGCGCACGCGGTTATTCATGCAGTATTTGACCGAACGGGGGACGCAGTTACCTGGTTTCATGCCTTAGCCGCGAGCCGTCGATTGACGGATATTTGGTTGTTCTATACAACTAAATAAACATTCTGTTCGAGGTGCTCCCCGTGACCCATTCCCAATCAGACCTGATTAACCAAGTCCGCTCGGCGTCGCGTTTCATGGTGCGCGAGTTGGGGTTCATGCAAACCACGCTGGCGGCGACGGATTATTCGCCTTCGTTTGTTCACACGATCGTGGAGATTGGGGATCGGGGTTCGCTGACGGCAGGGGAGCTTGTGGAGCTTCTCGGCCTGGAAAAATCCACCGTGAGCCGGATGGTGCGCAAGCTCATTGAGGCCGGTGAGATCGAAGAAATTCCACACGAGGAGGATGCGCGCTCCAAGAAGCTGCGACTCACAGCGCAGGGCAAGAAAACCCTGCGAGCCATTGATTCGTTTGCCAGGCAACAGGTGGACGCTGCCATGGTTTATCTGACGCATGAACAACAGCAGGCGGTGAGTGAGGGCATTGCCAACTATGCCGGTGCCCTGCAAGCTCATCGACTCGGTGCAGCGCCGAGCCCCCCGGCGCAGCTGGATATCGCTCGGGGCTACCGGCCCGGAATCATCGGCCGCATTGTGCAAATGCACGCTGACTACTACGCAAGGCATTCGAATTTCGGTCAGCCGTTCGAGAGCCTGGTTGCATCAGACATGGCGGAGTTGATGGGGCGTTTGCACAATCCACGCAACGAGGTTTGGGTGGCGTTGGATGGCCAGCGAATTGTCGGCTCCATCGCGATAGACGGCGAGGGAGAGGGCGGCGAAGCGATTCTGCGCTGTTTCATTCTTGATGACTCGGCGCGAGGCAAGGGTGCAGGCAAACGCTTGTTGGCTGAAGCGATAAAATTCTGTGACGAGCACGGTTTCTGCGCGACGCGGCTTTGGACGTTCAAAGGTCTGGATGTGGCTCGCAAACTGTATGAAGACTTCGGTTTTAAATTGGAACAGGAGCAAGAGGGGCAGCAGTGGGGGGCAACGGTTATCGAGCAGTGTTTTGTGCGACCTGGCCGGGCTGCTGCGCAAGCGTAGGAGCTGGCGAAGCCTGCGATCTTTTGATCTTGATTTTCGTGATGGCGAACACAGCCCAAAGATCGCAGCCTGCGGCAGCTCCTACATCGACCGTGTACAACCACGATGCAACGGGTGTACCTAACCTCTGTAGGAGCCTGCGATTTTTTCTACTTTTTGCCAACCGACAATGGTGGGGTGCGAGGCGGGATCAAGCGTTTCGTTCCCGTAGACTCGAACGCCGAAGCCAGGCGAAGCAGCGTCGAATCGTCATAGGCACGGCCGGCAAATGTCAGCCCGACGGGCATGCCGATGTCCGGCATGACGCCCATCGGGACTGTGACCGTTGGAACACCCAGGTGGCGGATGGCGAGATTGCCGTTGGCAACCCATACCCCGTTACTCCACGCGATATCCGCAGACGTCGGATCGACATCGGCATTCGCCGGCCCAACGTCGGCTACCGTCGGGAAAATCACCGCGTCGAGCCCCAGCCGATCCATCCAGTCTTCCAGATCGATTCGGCGCGTGTGTTCCAGCCCGCGCAGTCCGTCAGGCAGCGTGTCGATCTGGTCCCACGGCGTAATGCCGCGTTCGGCCATCCGTACATACTCGTCCATGCCCGCGGCAAGATCGCCCTCGCGGTTGGGTAGCGTCCCCGGGTCGTGTGGAAAAATCAGCGGCCCGTTCACGTCGACCAGGCGATTGAGTTTTGGATCGCCGTTGGCTCGCAGAAAATCATCGAACGCCCAAGCCGTCAGATCCCACAACTCATGATGCTGGAACTCTTTGGACACCAGGCCCCGGTTAAACACTGTCGGTGCACCAGGACGATCACCCTCGCAATTGGAAACCAGCGGGAAATCGACCTCGAGCACTTCAGCGCCGGCTGCTTCGAGTGCCTTGCGAGCCTGCTCCCAGAGCCCGATCACCGAGGGGCGGGTGTTGATGCGCTGACCCGTCGGCCCACCGATGCCAGGCGCGTCGCTGGTACCCGCATCGGGATCGGCGTTGATGTACATGCGAGGCACGCCGAAGCGCTTTCCTTTGAGCGCATCGCTTTTCGCGGCCAGCGACCCATAGGACGCGGGGCGCACCGAGGCGACACTCGGAATCGGCACCCAGGGTTGCATCCGCCACAGATCGCCCCGTGTGTCGGGATCATCGGCCACTACCACATCGAGCACCTCGAGCAGGTCCGCCATCGTCCTGGCATACGGCACGACCACGTCCATCGTCGGCGTCAACGGCCAGTTGCCGCGCACCGAGATCACTCCGCGCGAAGGCGTATAGGCGCACAGGCCGTTGTTCGAGGCAGGGCCACGTCCGCTCGACCAGGTTTCTTCCGCCAGGCCAAATGCCGAGAAACTGGCGGCGGTTGCCGTGCCGGCGCCGTTCGATGAGCCCGAGGCGAAAGGGGCCGTGAGGTAGTCGGCGTTGTACGGGCTCTCCGCACGGCCATACACCCCGCGCTGCATGCCGCCGTTGGCCATCGGCGGCATATTGGTCTTGCCCAGGCAGATCGCCCCGGCGGCGCGAAGCCGTTCGATGGTGAACGCATCGCGATAAGCAATCAGGTTGGCGAAGGCGGGACTTCCAGAAGCTGCGGTCAGCCCCTTCACCAGATAACTGTCCTTGGCCGTGTAGGGGATACCATCGAGCGGCCCCAGCGTCTCGCCCCTGGCCCGACGGGCATCGGACGCCTGCGCTTCCTTGAGCGCATCGGGGTTGCGAACCACCACCGCGTTGAGGGCGGTGGGCGTGTCAGCACCGTCGTAGGCGTCGATCCGGGCGAGATAGGCCTGGACAAGCTCAACCGCCGTGGTCTGGCCGGATTCGAGCGCAGCACGCAGCTCGGCAATGGAAACCTCGGTGACCTCGATCATGCTGTTACCACCGGCTGCTGATGAGGAACGCGGTGAATGTTTGCGGAAAGGACATCACTTCTCTCAAAACGGGTACTCGAATGGCGTTCGGCAGAACTCGCCACCCCAACTTTTACAACGTGTACGCAGGTCATTATCAGCGCCTCGAAAATTGCTCACCGGTGAGAAGGATAACTGAAGTCCGCTTCTGCCATGGAGCCTTGATGCTGTCCTGCGGGGTAGTGGTTTGCACCGTTGTGGCTGAACAGAGCTCTGTAAAAGCGCCTTAGGCCACGTAATGCATCTGTAGCAGCTGTCGAGCCTGCGAGGCTGCGTTCGGCTGCGCAGCAGTCGTCAAGCCAAACCTTGCGGTGCATC
>NZ_AKJT01000035.1 GCF_000282195.1 Pseudomonas sp. GM18 | reverse complement strand
TGTTGCGGCAGCTGCCGCTGAACGCGCAAGGTAAACTGCCCCAGGCCGAAGTTGAAGCCTTGCTGCTGGCGCCCCGCCCAAAGGCGCCGCACGTGCTGGAGCAGGTCGAAATCGATGGCGAGTGGAGCCTGCAACTGGCCGTCCCCCCGGACCTGGCGTACTTCAGCGGGCACTTTCCCCGGGCGCCGGTATTGCCCGGTGTGGTGCAGGTGGAGTGGGCATTGAGCCTGGGCCAGCAATTGATGGACTTGCCGGCAAAATTCGCCGGCATGGAAGTGCTGAAATTCCAGCAACTGGTGCGTCCCGGCGATGAAATCCAGTTACACCTGCGCTTCGACCCGGCGCGCGGCAAATTGTATTTCGCCTATCGCAACGAAACCGCCACCTGCTCCAGCGGGCGGATTTTGCTGGAGGCTGACTGTGGATAAGTTGAGATTCCCTGTAGCAGCTGCCGAAGGCTGCGTTCGAGTGCGAAGCGCTCGTATCTGGACCACCACGTTTTTTCTGAAAGACCTTGCATACCGGTTTACGACCGCTTCGCGGCCGAACGCAGGCTTCGCCAGCTGCTACAAGGGCGAGGGAGTGAGCCAACATGCATAACCCCTGCGCCGTAATCCCGGTCTACAACCACGAAACCGCAATCACTGCCGTGGTCGATGCGCTGCTTGCCTGTGACCTGCCATGCATTCTGGTGGACGATGCCAGCAGCCCCGCCTGCGCCAAGGTACTCGACCAACTGGCGCAGCGCGACAGGGTTTATCTGATCCGGCTCACCGTCAATCAGGGCAAGGGCGGCGCGGTGATGACCGGCCTGCGGGAGGCTTCGCGCCTGGGCTTCAGCCATGCCTTGCAGGTGGACGCCGACGGCCAGCACGACCTGCAAGACGTCAAAGTCTTCATCGAATACTCACGCAACCATCCCGAGGCGGTGATCTGTGGCTATCCGCAATACGACGCCAGCGTGCCAAAAGGTCGTTTGTACGCGCGCTACCTGACTCACGTCATGGTCTGGATCAACACCCTGTCGCTGCAGATTCGCGACTCGATGTGCGGTTTCCGTGTCTATCCATTACCGCCAACCCTGGCACTGATCGACTCGGCCAGGATCGGCAAGCGCATGGACTTCGACTCCGACATCCTGGTGCGCCTGGCCTGGAGAAATCAGCCGATGCAGTGGCTGAAAACCAGGGTCCATTACCCTCTGGATGGCGTTTCGCATTTCCGTCTGTTCTACGACAACGTGCTGATTTCGAGCATGCACACCCGGCTGTTCTTCGGCATGTTGCTGCGGGCACCGGTGATCCTCTGGCGACGGTGGCGAGCATGAGCGACAACGCAGACAAACAGCACTGGGCCGACCGCCAGGAGCGTGGCAGTTTCTGGCTGATGAAGTTCACCGCATTCTGCGCAAAGGTCTTGGGCCGCCGACTGTTGAGCCCGCTGCTCTACGGCATCGTGCTGTACTTTTTCCTGTTCGGACGCAGCGCCCGCCAAAGCGCCTGGCAATACCAGCAGCGGCTCGCCGACTGGAGCGGGCGCAGCGAATTGCGTCCGACCCATTGGCGAGTGTTCGGCCAGTTCATGGCCTTCGCCGACTCCATGCTCGACAAACTCGACGTATGGAACGGCAAGCTGAGCATCGAGCAGATCGAGATCATCGACCCGGCGCTGCTGCGCAATAAACTGCGCGGCACACGCGGGCAGATGCTGGTGGGCACGCACCTGGGCAATCTCGAGGTCTGCCGGGCGCTGGCCGAGATCGGCGAGAAAGTCACCATGAACGTGCTGGTGCACACCAAGCACGCCGAGCAGTTCAACCGCCTTCTGGGCGAAGCCGGGGCAACCAATCTGCGGCTGATTCAGGTCAGCGAGCTCGACCCGGTGATCATGCTGCAACTGCATGAGCGCCTGGAGCGCGGCGAGTGGCTGGCGATTGCCGGCGACCGCGTGCCGCTGCATGGCGGGCGCAGCGTGACGGTGGATTTTCTCGGTCATCAGGCGGCCTTCCCTCAGGGCCCTTGGCTATTGGCCGGTCTGCTGAAATGCCCGGTCAATCTGCTGCTGTGCCTGAAGAAACCCACGGGCGACTATCGACTGACCCTCGAACCGTTCACCGAGGCGGTGGTATGGAAACGCAGAGAGCGCGAACAGGTCATTCATCAGTGGGCCTCCCGCTACGCCGAACGTCTGGGTCACTATTGCCTCGAAGCGCCCCAACAATGGTTCAACTTTTACCCTTTCTGGAAGACCGATGACGACGCCAACGCTTGAGCCGGTAACCTTCGGCGAACTCCCTTTGTGCATCGAAGACGTGCTGGCCCTGGCCAATCGTCAGGTGCCGACGCAGTTGCAGGGCGACCCCGACTTTCGCCGGCGCATTGCCAAGGGTCCGCAGTTCCTTGACTCCCTGCTGGACAAGGAAGGCGTGATCTATGGCGTGACCACCGGTTATGGCGATTCCTGCGTGGTGGCGGTGCCGCTGCATCACGTCGAGGCGTTGCCCCGTCATCTGTACACGTTCCACGGCTGCGGCCTGGGCAAACTGCTCGACGCCCAGGCCACCCGCGCGGTGCTGGCGGCGCGTTTGCAGTCGCTGTGCCAGGGCGTGTCCGGGGTACGCGTGGAGCTGCTGGAGCGCCTGCAAGCGTTCCTCGAACACGACATCCTGCCGCTGATTCCGGAAGAAGGTTCAGTGGGCGCCAGCGGTGATCTGACGCCGCTGTCCTACGTCGCCGCAACCTTGTCCGGCGAGCGCGAAGTGATGTTCCGCGGTGAGCGCCGACAAGCCGCCGACGTCCACCGCGAACTCGGCTGGCAGCCGCTGGTGCTGCGCCCCAAAGAAGCACTGGCGCTGATGAACGGCACCGCCGTGATGACCGGCCTCGCCTGCCTGGCCTACGCCCGCGCCGATTACCTGCTGCAACTGGCCACGCGCATCACCGCGCTGAACGTGGTCGCGTTGCAAGGCAACCCGGAGCACTTCGACGAACGCCTGTTCGCCGCCAAACCCCATCCGGGGCAGATGCAAGTCGCTGCGTGGCTGCGCAAGGATCTGGCGATCGATGCACCGACCGCGCCGCTGCATCGCCTGCAAGACCGTTATTCCCTGCGTTGCGCGCCCCACGTGCTCGGTGTGCTGGCCGACAGCCTGAACTGGCTGCGCTCGTTCATCGAGATCGAGCTCAACAGTGCCAACGACAACCCGATCATCGACGCCGAAGCCGAACGCGTGCTGCACGGCGGGCATTTCTACGGCGGCCACATCGCGTTCGCCATGGACAGCCTGAAAAACCTGGTGGCCAACGTCGCCGACTTGCTCGACCGTCAACTCGCGCTGCTGGTGGACGAACGTTACAACCACGGTTTGCCGAGCAACCTGTCCGGCGCCACCGCCGACCGTGCGATGCTCAACCACGGCTTTAAGGCCGTGCAGATCGGCACCAGCGCCTGGACCGCCGAGGCCCTGAAAAACACCATGCCGGCCAGCGTCTTCTCGCGCTCCACCGAGTGCCACAACCAGGACAAAGTCAGCATGGGCACCATCGCCGCCCGCGACGCCATCCGCGTACTGGAGCTGACCGAACAGGTCGCCGCTGCCACGCTGCTGGCCGCCAATCAAGGCGTCTGGCTGCGCGGCCAGGCTGAAGACGCGCGCCCACTGCCACCGGCCCTCGCCGCGATGCACGAAGAATTGGCCAAGGACTTCCCGCCGGTCATCGAAGACCGTGCCCTGGAAGGCGAGTTGCGCCTGTGCCTGCAACGCATCGCCGAGCAACACTGGAGGCTGCATGCGTAGCAAGGGAGTGCTTCACACCGATACGGAAATCCTCGTCCCGTTCTTTGACGTCGACACCATGAACGTGGTCTGGCACGGCCATTACGTCAAATACCTGGAAGTCGCCCGCTGTGCGCTGCTGGACCGGATCGGCCACAACTACGACGCCATGGTGGCGTCGGGTTACGCATGGCCGGTGATCGACTTGCAGTTGCGCTATGTGCGCGGCGCCGTGTTCGGCCAGAAGCTGAATGTGCGCGCCAGCCTGGTGGAATGGGAGAATCGCCTGAAGATCAATTACCTGATCAGCGACCTTGCAAGCGGCGAACGTCTGACCCGCGCTGTTTCAGTGCAGGTCGCCGTCGACATGAGCAGCCGCGAAATGCAGCTGGCTTCACCCAAGGTGTTCACCGACGCGGTTGCAAGGGTGCTGCCATGAACTTGCGATCCCTTTGTAGCAGCTGGCGAAGCCTGCGTTCGACTGCGCAGCAGTCGCCACCGGATCTGTCTGGCGCACCGCAAATTGAGGTTTTACGACGGCTTCGCCGCCGGACGCAGCCTCGCCGGCTCGGCAGCTGCTACGGGATTGGGGTGAGCTTGATATTGATGTTTGGCTTTTCATCGTTGGCGCAGGCCTTCGATCTGCAGCAACTGAGCGATCAACTGGCCAAACCCGATGTGATCCACGGCAACTTCATCCAGGAAAAACACCTGCGCGCCCTGCCCCAGCCGCTGACCAGCAAGGGCACCTTCGTTCTGGCGAAAAATCACGGCCTGCTCTGGCTGCTGAAAACGCCGCTGCAACAGGACTACCGCATCAGCCCACAGGGCATTGCCCGGCGTGATGCCAACGGCTGGCAAATGCTGCCGAACAAGAGTGCCGGCGCCGAACAGAACCGTTTGTTCCTCGCCGTACTGCAAGGCGACAGCAGTGGCCTGCAACGGGATTTCGAGCTGTCGCTGAGTGGCGATGCCCAGAACTGGAAGCTGACCCTGACCCCGCGCTCGATGCTGCTCAAGCAGGTGTTCAACCAGATCAACATTGACGGCGGCGAATTGGTGCACAGCATCGAGCTGCTCGAAACCCAGGGTGACCGAACCCTGTTGCGCATGCAGGACAGCACCAGCGCCCAACCTTTGAGCGATGCGGAGCAACATGACTTTGCCGAGTGAACGGATGCTGCCGCGGCTGTTTCTGGTCCTGCTGCTAGCGGTGCTCGCACTCGCCGGTTGGCAATGGCGCGACGGCACTCCGCTGTCGGCCAACCTGATGGAACTGGTGCCAGGCACCGCGCCCGACGCGCTGGAGCTGCGCGCCGAACAACGCATGCAAGAACCGTTGAACCGGGAAATGCTGGTGCTGGTCGGCCATAAAGACCGCCAGCAAGCCATCGCCATGGCGCAAAAACTTGGCGAGCAGTGGCAGGCCAGCGGCGTGTTCGAAAAGGTCCAGTGGAACCTGCAGGCCGACTTGCCGGCGCTGCGCACGCAATTGCTGCAAGGCCGATTGGCGATGCTGTCCGCCGCCGACCGCCAGCAACTCATCGAGCACCCCGACGCCTTTATCCAGCAACGGGTACAAGCCCTGTTCGACCCGTTTACCGGCTTCAGCCTGGTGCCGAGCCAGGACGACTGGCTCGGCCTGACCGGACGCATCCAGAACAGCCAGCCACAGCGCGGCTCGGTGCAGTTGGATATCGGCAGCGGCGCGCTGGTCGCCGATGCCGATGGCAAGAGCTGGGTGATGCTGCGGGCACGAACCGTCGGTAACGCGTTCGACATGAACCTGCCGCTGCAAGTGGCCGACCTGCTCCAGCACAGTCGCGAAGAAGCCGCCCAGGCGGATGTGCAACTGCTCGCCGCCAGCGGCCTTCTGTATGCCGCCAGCGGTCAACGGCAAGCCGCACGCGAGATCACCTGGGTCGGCGGCGGCGCTACGATGGGGATTCTGTTGCTGCTGTTGCTGGCCTTCCGGCGTTGGCGGGTGGTGCTGGCGTTCGTCCCGGTGCTGGTGGGCATGCTGTTCGGCGCGGTGGCCTGCGTGGCGCTGTTCGGTCATATGCATGTGATGACGCTGGTGCTGGGCTCAAGCCTGATCGGTGTGGCGGTGGATTACCCACTGCATTACCTGTCCAAAAGCTGGAGCCTGAAACCCTGGCACAGTTGGCCGGCGTTGCGCCTGACCCTGCCGGGGCTGACGCTGAGCCTGATCACCAGTTGCATCGGCTACCTGGCCCTGGCCTGGACGCCGTTCCCGGCCCTGACCCAGATTGCCGTGTTCTCCGCCGCCGGCCTGCTGGGCGCTTATCTGTCGGCCGTGTGCCTGCTGCCGGCGCTGCTCAAGGGCGCGCAGCTGCGTCCGGCGCAATGGCCGATGCGCATCGCCGAGTCTTTGCTGGCGCTGCGTGAATCGCTGCTCAAATACGTACGCACGCCGGTGCTGCTGGCGCTGTTGATCGCCTTCTGTGTCGGCGGTCTGTTGCAGCTGCAGACCAAGAACGACATTCGCCAATGGGTCGGCGCACCGCAGCAACTGACGGACGAAGCCCAGACCATTGCGCGCATCACCGGCTATCAACCCACCAGCCAGTTCTTCCTGGTGCGCGCGGCCAATCAGCAGGAGTTGCTCGAACGCCAGACAGCACTGAGCGAACGCCTGGATCAGTTGGTCAATCTGGAGAAACTCCAGGGCTACCTGTCGCTCAACCAGCTGGTCAGTACGCCGAGCGAACAGCGCAAAGTGCGTGATGCACTGGGCAAGCTGCCGCAGTTCTGGCAACCGTTGCTCGACCTTGGCGTGCCTGCTGACGCCCTGCAAGCCGAGTTGGCGAAGTTACAGGCGCTGCCCACCGAAGACATCGACGCGGCGCTGGCCGGCCCATTGGCCGAGCCCTATCGCACCCTGTGGCTGGGGCCGACCGATAACGGCGTGGCCGCGATGGTCAGCCTGCAAGGCTTGAACAATCCCGCGCTGTTGCGGGTCCAGGCGCTGGACTTGCCGGGTGTGCAACTGGTCGATCGCCTCGGCGAACTGAACAAGGTGTTCGCCGCAACTCAAATCAGCGCCGCTGAATTGAAACTCGCTTCCTGCGTGTTGATCGTGCTGGTGCTGATCCTGCCCTTCGGTCTTGGTGGCGCACTGCGAATCGTCTCCCTGCCGCTGCTGGCGGCGTTGTGCAGCCTGGCAAGCCTCGGCTGGCTCGGTCAGCCGCTGACGCTGTTCAGCCTGTTCGGCCTGCTGCTGGTGACAGCCATCAGCGTCGACTACGCAATCCTTATGCGCGAACAGATCGGCGGCGCCGCGGCGAGCCTGCTGGGCACCTTGCTGGCAGCGGTGACCACGTGGCTGTCGTTTGGCCTGCTGGCGGTGTCCAGCACACCGGCGGTGAGCAATTTCGGCCTGTCGGTGAGCCTCGGCCTGGCGTACAGCTTCATCCTGGCACCGTGGGCCGGGCGACAAACCCACGCCGCACCGGTTGCGGAGCCGACAGCGTGATGGTCGCGGCGTTCTGGGTGATGGCCCTGGTGTTGTTCGCCGTGGTCACCCGTGTCGGTCGTCATTTCGGGCTGATTCCGATCGTCAGCCAGTTATTGCTGGCGACCTTCGGCCTGCCGCTGCTGATGTATTTCTGGATCGAACCGGGTTGGCAACTGAGCGGTGCCGAACTGATCTCGCCGGGCTGGCTGAAAAATCTCTACAGCCTGAGCTTTGCCTTGCTACTGGGGCACATCCTCAGCGACGTGATCGACCTGCGACTGGATCGCCAGAGCCTGAAAGTCGCCCTGCCGAGTTTCTGCATTCCGTTTGCCTGCGGGTTGGCGACAGCGGTCTGGCTGCTGCCGCCGCAGCCGTGGATCAGTTCGCTGGCGGTCGGTCTGTTGTTCGCCATCACCGCGATTCCGGTGTTGTATCTGTACCTGCGACACATCAACTACCCGCCCGCCGCCACCCGGCGCCTGGTACAGACCGCGATCCTGATCGACCTGACCTGCTGGACCCTGTTCGCTTTCGCCCAGGGCAGCCTGCACCTGAGCAGCCTCTTGCTGCCGCTGGCCGGCGCCTGCCTGCCGTTGTTGCTGCGACTGCTCAGGTTGCGCCAACCGTTGCTGCACAGCGGCTGCTTCTTCGCGCTGTTGGTGGTCGCCGAACACTTCAAGCTCAATGCGCTGATTTTCGGCATCGGTTACCTGCTGTGCATGGCCGCGCTCAAGGTGCCGCTGGTGCTGCCATTGCCAACGGCGTGGATGAGCGGTTTGCAGACCTGGATCGCCATCCCGCTGATCCTCACGTTCGGCATCGTGCAGATCAACGTGCACAACGCCATCGACAGCCTCGGCGCGGTGCAACTGGCCGCGCTTGTGCTGTTGCCGATTGCCAGCAAGCTGTTGGGCAACTGGCTGGGCCTCGGCTGGGCCGGCGTCTCGTTTGAAGGTGCCAACCGCTGGCGGGAAAGCCTTTTACTGAATATCCGCGGCTTGAGCGAGATCGTTTTTCTCAACCTGCTGTTGCAACAACAACTCATCAGCCCGGCGTTGTATTTCGCGCTGATGTTGATGGGCCTGATCGCGACCCTGCTGCCGGCGCTCGCCGGCATGCACCGAATCCCTTTGAACATCGCCGCCCCGGCAAGGAGCTCCCGTGCCAACAGTTGAAATGGAACGTCGTCAGGTGGTGGTGATCGGTGCCGGCCCCTCGGGTGCCATCGCCGCCGCGCTGCTCAAGCGCAAAGGCCATGATGTGCTGATGATCGAACGCCAGCATTTCCCACGGTTTTCCATCGGTGAAAGCCTGCTGTCCCACTGCCTGGATTTCGTCGAAGAAGCCGGCATGCTCGACGCAGTCAATGCGGCCGGTTTCCAGTTGAAGAACGGTGCTGCATTCGCCTGGGGCGATCAGTACAGTACCTTCGATTTCGGCGAGACGTTCAGCAACGGCAAGCCGACGACCTTCCAGGTCCAGCGCGCCGACTTTGACAAGCTGCTGGCCGATCAGGCTGAACTGCAGGGAGTCGACGTCCGTTACGGCGAAGCCATCGTCAGCGTTGATTTCAGCCTGGTGAAACCGCAGCTCGATGTGCTTCGCGAAGATGGCAGCCAATACCGCGTCGAGGCCGATTTCGTGCTCGATGCCAGCGGCTACGGTCGCGTGCTGCCGCGCTTGCTGGACCTTGAGGCACCGTCGAACTTTCCGGTGCGCCAGGCGGTGTTCACCCACGTCGAAGACTGTATCGACAGCCCGGCTTTCGAACGGGAAAAAATCCTCATCACCACCCATCCGACCCAGCGCGACATCTGGTTCTGGACCATTCCGTTCAGCAACGGCCGTTGCTCGGTGGGCGTGGTGGCCGCCGCCGAACACTTCGCAGGCCGCACCGAGGATCTGGACGACTGCCTGCGCGGCTTCATCGCTGAAACTCCAAGCCTGGCCGGGGTGCTGAACAACGCCGTATGGGATACACCCGCGCGGACCATCGGCGGCTATTCGGCCAACGTCAAAACCCTGCATGGCCCTGGCTTCGCCCTGCTGGGCAATGCCGCGGAATTTCTCGACCCGGTGTTCTCCTCCGGCGTGACCATCGCCATGCGTTCGGCGAGCATGGCCGCCGGTGTGCTGCACCGCCAACTGCAAGGTGAAAGCGTCGACTGGCAAACCGAGTTTGCCGAGCCGCTCAAGCGTGGTGTTGACACCTTCCGCTGCTACGTCGAAGGCTGGTACGCCGGGACTTTTCAGGATGTGATTTTCTATCAGGGCGGCACAGAGGATATTCGCCGCATGATCAGCTCGATCCTCGCGGGTTACGCCTGGGATGAACGCAACCCGTTCGTCAGCGAAGCCAAACGTCGACTGCGGATGATCTCGGACCTGTGCGCAAGGGAAGCGACATGAGTTATTTGAGCGACAACTACGTCGAAGAAACCCGTTTCGGTTTCTGGTTCCTGCGCAGCCACACCTGGCAGCACCATGTATTGCGAGTGGCGATCAATGATTTGCGCGGCCTGTTCAGCGAGCCATTGCCCGACAACCCGGTCTTGCTCGATGCCGGTTGCGGCCAGGGCAAGTCGTTCCAGTACCTGCGCCAGACCTTCGCGCCCAAGCATCTGATCGGGCTGGATGCCGACCCTCACAGCCTGAACCTGAGCGGCGAAGAAGCGGCCCGCCAGGGCATGGATGTAGAGCTGATCGGCAGTGACTGCGCGAGCATCAAAGTGCCGGACGCCAGCGTCGATCTGCTGTTCTGTCACCAGACTTTCCATCACCTGGTCGAGCAGGATCAAGCCCTGGCCGAGTTCTACCGGGTGCTCAAACCGGGCGGCTATTTGCTGTTCGCCGAGTCCACCGAGGCTTACATTGATACGTGGGTGATTCGCTGGTTGTTCCGCCATCCGATGCATGTGCAAAAGAGCGCCGCCGGCTACCTGGAGATGATTCGTCGGCAGGGTTTTGAATTCGGCCCGCAGAATGTGTCTTACCCTTACTTGTGGTGGAGTCGCGCCAAGGATTTCGGCCTGCTCGAACGCTTCGGCTTGCGCCAGCCAAAACCCTTTGGCCAACGGGAAGAAACCCTGGTCAATGTAGTCGCGCGCAAGCCCCTTGAAGAGTGTGCCTGATGATCCGTTTCCTGCTTCTGGGTTGCCTCCTGCTGCTGAGCGCCTGCGCCAGCCAGACGCCGCTGCCCGAGCGAACCCCGAACCTGGCGTTGCCGCTGCAACTGCACATCGAACGGCAGGTGGCCGAACAACGTCAGGACTGGCTGCTGGTGATCCAGCGTGAAGGCCCGGGCATTCGCTGGTCGATGATGGACCCGTTGGGGATTCCCGTGGCACGGCAGAAACTGATCGATGGCCAATGGCAAGCCGACGGGCTGCTGCCACCTAATCCGGAAGCACGGGAGCTGTTCGCCGCCCTGTTGTTTGCATTGACCCCTGAAGGCGAGTTGCACGGCAACTATCCCGCCGCCCGACAGCAGGACGGGCAACGGTCGTTGTCAGCGCGCTGGAACATCCGCTATTCACAACCAAGTCCTTCACAACCACCGAGCTTTGAATTGAACGTGTCCCAAGGCCCGCACTATCGCGTCACTCCGTTAGGCGAGAACACACCATGACCGCTTACCTGAACGCCCTCGGGGTGATCTGTGCCCTCGGCCGCGACAAGCAAGAAGTCGCCCGCAACCTGTTTGCCGGCGATTGCTCGGGCATACGCAGCGAGGCCGGCTGGGTGGTGGAGCGTTCGTTGCCAGTGGCGGCAGTGCGGGGTGAGCTGGCACCGATTCCGGCTGAGCTGGCTCATCAAAGCAGTCGCAACAATCAATTGCTGCTGGAGGCCGCGCTGCAAATTCGCCAAGACATCGAGCAGGCGATCCAGACCTACGGCCGCGACCGTATCGGCGTCATTCTGGGCACCAGCACCTCAGGCATCGACGAGGCCAGCCGCGGCCTGGCCCATTACATCCGTGAGCATCACTTCCCTGCCGATTATGACTATCAGCAACAGGAACTCGGCGCACCGGCGACGTTTCTTGCCGACTGGCTGCAATTGAGCGGCCCGGCCTATGTGATTTCCACTGCATGCACCTCCAGCGCCCGCGCGCTGATGAGTGCCCAACGGCTGCTCGACCTGGGCATGTGCGATGCGGTGTTGTGCGGCGGTGTCGACAGCTTGTGCAAGCTGACCCTCAACGGTTTCTCGGCCCTGGAAGCGGTGTCCGAGCAGCGCTGCAACCCGTTTTCGGCGAACCGCAACGGCATCAATATCGGCGAAGCCGCGGTACTGTTCCTGATGAGCAAAACCGCCGGCAACAGCCAACCGATTGCCCTGCTCGGCAGTGGCGCCAGCTCCGATGCGCACCACATTTCCGCGCCGGAACCGACCGGCCGTGGCGCCCGGCAAGCGATGAGTAAGGCCATGAGTCGCGCGGGCCTGCAACCGCAGCAGATCGCTTATCTGAACCTGCACGGCACCGCCACCCAACACAACGACGCCATGGAAAGCCTGGCCGTAACGGCGCTGTTCCCGGATGGCGTGCCCTGCTCGTCGACCAAACCGATGACCGGCCATACCCTCGGCGCCGCTGGTGCCCTGGAAGCGGCGTTCTGCTGGTTGAGCCTGAGCGCGGATAACCACGAGCATTCCCTGCCGCCCCATGTCTGGGACGGTCAGCCCGACCCCGAGTTGCCGGCGTTGCATTGGGTGACCCCGACCGACCACCTGACGTCCATTGCACCCCGCTACCTGATGAGTAATTCCTTTGCCTTTGGTGGCAATAACGTCAGCCTGATTATCGGAGACGCCTCATGATTACCTGGCCGCTCGCCGAACTGCTGCCCCATGCCGGCGACATGATCCTCATCGATCAGATCCTGTCGTTCGACGACGAGCAGATCTACACCCGACTCACCGTCAAGCCCGGCGGCCTGTTCAATCGCCCCGACGGCAGTCTGCCGGCCTGGGTCGGCATCGAGCTGATGGCCCAGAGCGTCGCTGCATATGCTGGCTGCCATGCGCGCCAGAAAGGCAATGCGGTGGAACTGGGCTTCCTGCTCGGCAGCCGCAAATTCGAATGCAACGTGGAACACTTCCCCGTCGGCACCGAGCTGACCATCCACG
Organism: Pseudomonas sp. GM18; assembly: GCF_000282195.1. Taxonomy (GTDB): domain Bacteria; phylum Pseudomonadota; class Gammaproteobacteria; order Pseudomonadales; family Pseudomonadaceae; genus Aquipseudomonas. The sequence goes on along the minus strand of NZ_AKJT01000035.1, from coordinate 71,200 downwards.
GAATACGCTCGCTGGAAGACGACAACGGCATGGGCGTGTTCGAATGCCACATCACCGCCCCCGGCATCCACGCGACCGCCCGGCTGAATGTGTTCCGCCCGCCTCAAGCCGCTCAATATCTGCATGAACCCCAAGGAGTCGAGTGATGACTGAATCCGTACTGGTCACCGGCTCCAGCCGTGGTATTGGCCGCGCTATCGCGTTGCGTCTGGCCCAGGCCGGGCATGACATCGTGCTGCACTGCCGCAGCGGCTTGGCGGACGCCGAAGCCGTCAAAGCCGAAATTGAGGCGATGGGACGCAACGCGCGTGTCCTGCAATTCGACGTGTCCGACCGCGCCAGCTGCAAAACCATTCTCGAAGCCGACGTGGAAGCTCACGGCGCCTATTACGGCGTGGTGCTCAACGCTGGCCTGACCCGCGACGGTGCTTTTCCGGCCCTGAGCGAGGAGGATTGGGATGTGGTGATGCGCACCAACCTCGACGGCTTCTACAACGTGTTGCACCCGGTGATGATGCCGATGATCCGTCGTCGCGCCGCCGGGCGGATTGTCTGCATTACTTCGGTGTCCGGGTTGATCGGCAATCGCGGGCAGGTCAATTACAGCGCTTCCAAAGCCGGTTTGATCGGCGCGGCCAAGGCGTTGGCGATTGAGCTGGGCAAGCGCAAAATCACTGTTAACTGTGTCGCACCCGGCCTGATCGACACGGCGATGCTCGATGAAAACGTGCCGGTGGAAGAACTGATGAAAATGATCCCCGCACAACGCATGGGCACCCCGGAAGAGGTAGCCAGTGCAGTGAATTTCCTGATGTCGGCGGAAGCGTCGTACATCACCCGGCAGGTTCTGGCCGTCAACGGAGGCCTGTGCTGATGAAGCGCGTCGTCGTCACCGGCATGGCCGGCATCACCTCACTGGGCAGCGACTGGGACACCATCGCCGCCAACTTCGCCGCCAACCGCAGCGGCATCCGTCGCATGCACGAGTGGGATCGCTTTACCGAACTCAACACCCGCCTGGCCGGCCCGATCGACGACTTCCAGGTGCCCGGCCACTGGACGCGCAAGCAACTGCGCAGCATGGGCCGGGTATCGCGGCTGGCAGTCGGCGCAGCGGAAAAGGCCTTGGCGGACGCCGGGCTGCTGGGTGATGAGTCGATCAAGGACGGGCGCATGGGCGTGTCCTGCGGCTCGTCCACCGGCAGCACCGACGAGATCAAGGCGTTCGGCAAAATGTTGCTCAATTCGGTGGCCGAAGGCCTCAACGCCAACTCCTACGTGCGGATGATGCCGCACACCACGGCAGCGAATATCAGCATCTTCTTCGGCCTCACTGGCCGACTGATCCCGACCTCCAGTGCCTGCACCAGCGGCAGCCAGGGCGTCGGTTATGCCTACGAGTCGATCAAGTTCGGCCGCCTGCCGCTGATGCTCGCCGGCGGCGCCGAAGAGCTGTGCCCGACCGAAGCCATGGTGTTCGATGCGCTCTACGCCACCAGCCTGAAAAACGATGCCCCACAGACCAGCCCTCGCCCTTACGACATCGGTCGCGACGGCCTGGTAATCGGTGAAGGCGGCGGCATGCTGGTGCTCGAAGAACTCGAACACGCCCTGGCGCGCGGCGCCCGCATCCACGCCGAGATCGTCGGTTTTGGCAGCAACGCCGACGGCCAGCACGCCACCCGCCCCGAGCTGATCACCATGCGCCGGGCCATGGAGCTGGCTTTGGAAGACGCCGGGCTCGACCCAAGCGCCATCGGCTATGTAAATGGTCACGGCACCGCTACAGAACAGGGCGACATTGCCGAAACACTGGCGACCAGCAGTTTGTTCGGCGAACACATGCCGATCAGCTCGCAGAAGAGTTTCCTCGGCCACACCCTGGGAGCCTGCGGCGCGCTGGAATCCTGGTTCAGCATCGAAATGATGAACCGCGACCTGTACGTGCACACCTTCAACCTCGATGAGGTCGATCCACAGTGCGGCAAGCTCGATTACCTGCGCGGTGAATTCCGGCAGATGAGCAATGAGTACGTGATGAATAATAATTTCGCTTTTGGTGGGGTTAACACCTCGTTGATATTCCGCCGCTGGCCGTAAACGAGCCACGCAGGGGCGATCATGGCCGGGGTTGCGTTGAAAGGGGATTTGGCGAGGGTTCAGTAAGAGCTTTCAGCCAAGATGCTTTCTCCCGAAAGCGGTATGTCATTTCCCGGCGCATTCCCTGTAGGAGCTGCCGAAGGCTGCGATCTTTTGATCTTGATTGTTAACGCAATTGAACTCGCTAAAGATCAAAAGATCGCAGGCTCCGCCAGCTCCTACATAGATCGGTGTAGGCCTGCCGAAGGCTACGATCTTTTAAAGGTTTATCACATTCCCTCAACCTTACGCGTCAGCAACTCCACGAACGCCTTCGCCATCGGCGACTTCTGATCCTTGCGCTGCACCAGCCACACCGCCGAAATCGCCTCTGGATCAAGCAGCGGGCGATAGACCACGCCATCAATGCGCATCCGCTGGTAAGACGCCGGCAACACCGACACCCCAAGCCCCGCCGCCACCAACCCGATGATGGTCATCGCCTCGCCAGCCTCCTGAGCAAAGTGCGGGCTGAAGCCGGCGTCCCGCGCCAGGCTGAGCAGTTGTGCGTACAGACCGCTGCCATAGCTGCGCGGGAAAAATACGAACGGTTCGAGGGCCAGGGCGGACAGGAACAGGCCTTCTTCGCTGCTGCTCACCAGCGGATGTTTGGAGCTGAGTACCGCCACCAGTGGCTCACGCATCAATTCCACCACGCTGAGGGAGTCCGGCAAGCCCAGCGGTCGCATGATGCCGACTTCAATCGACTCGTCCACCAGCGCATCGGCCACTTGAGTGCTGCTCATTTCTCGCAGGTTCAGGTGCACCGCCGGGAAGCGTTGGCGAAACGAGAAAATCGCCTGGGGAATGGTCGAGTTGAACGGCGCCGACGAGGTGAAGCCGATCTTCAGTTCACCCAATTCACCAAGTTGTGCCCGCCGAGCCACATCCGCCGCTTTGTCGACCTGAGCCAGCACCAACCGCGCCTCTTCCAGAAACAGCCGACCGGCCTCGCTGAGTTCGACCCGACGATTGGTGCGCTCGAACAGACGCGCCCCCACTTCCTGCTCCAGCGCCTGAATCTGCTGGCTCAGCGGCGGTTGCGAGATGCCCAGCACCTGGGCGGCGCGGCCGAAATGCAGTTCTTCGGCGACGGCGATGAAGTAGCGCAGGTGACGCAATTCCATGAAAACCCCATTAGGTCGTTAAACCTATCAAACAGGTCGAACAATATATTGGATAGAAACATTAGCCAGCTATATGATTTTTTCATTGCCTGACCGGCTGCGTCCTCCGAGGTCCGAAGTGAAAACTGCTGTCGCCCCACTCGCCCATGAAATTCCGCCCGCCGCGCTGAACGATGTCGTCGCTGAACGCAACGAGATCTACATCGAAAAAGGCACGCCGATGTTCATGCGCACGGTGCTGGCGCTGTTCTCCGGCGGCTTCGCGACCTTTGCCTTGCTCTACTGCGTGCAGCCGATGATGCCGCTGCTGTCCCGCGAGTTTTCCATCAATGCGGCCCAGAGCAGCCTGATCCTGTCGGTCGCCACCGGCATGCTTGCTATCGGCTTGCTGATCACCGGCCCCATCTCCGATCGCATCGGACGTAAACCGGTGATGGTCGCCGCACTGTTCGCTGCCGCACTGTGCACCATCGCCAGCGCGATGATGCCGAGCTGGCAAGGCGTGCTGGTGATGCGGGCGCTGGTGGGCCTGTCGTTGAGCGGTCTGGCGGCGGTGGCGATGACTTACCTGAGCGAAGAGATCCACCCGCAGCACCTCGGCCTGGCCATGGGCTTGTACATCGGAGGCAACGCCATCGGCGGCATGTGCGGACGATTGATTGTCGGGGTGCTGATCGACTTCGTCAGCTGGCACACGGCAATGCTGGTCATCGGCGGCCTGGCGCTGATTGCCGCAGCGGTGTTCTGGAAAATCCTTCCCGAATCGCGCAACTTCCGCCCTCGTTCACTACACCCGCGCAGTTTGCTGGACGGCTTCACCATGCACTTTCGCGATGCCGGCCTGCCGCTGTTGTTTGTCGAGGCGTTCGTGCTGATGGGCGCGTTCGTCACCCTGTTCAACTACATCGGCTATCGCCTGCTGGCAGAGCCGTATCACATGGACCAGGCCTTCGTCGGACTGCTCTCGGTGGTGTACCTGTCGGGCATCTACAGCTCGGCGAAAATCGGCGCCCTGGCCGACCAGCTCGGCCGGCGCAAAGTGCTCTGGGCAACCATTGTGGTGATGCTCGCGGGCCTTGCGTTGACGATGTTTACGCCGCTGCCGGTGGTGATCATCGGCATGCTGATCTTCACCTTTGGCTTCTTCGGCGCGCATTCGGTGGCCAGCAGCTGGATCGGCCGTCGTGCGATCAAGGCCAAGGGACAGGCATCGTCGCTGTACCTGTTCAGCTATTACGCCGGGTCGAGTGTCGCGGGTACGGCGGGCGGCGTGGCCTGGCATATGGGTGGCTGGAACGGGATCGGGTTGTTCATCAGCGGATTGCTGGTGATTGCGTTGCTGGTGGCGTTGAAGCTGGCGAAGTTGCCGCCGTTGGAGAATTTGAAGGCTTAAAAGCAAAAGATCTTTGATACAAAAACGCCCGGCAAATGCCGGGCGTTTTTTATTGGGCGACGATCACTCGTGATATTGCGCCGACAGCTCATGCACAGCGCGCAGGAACGCACCGGCATGTTCCGGATCGACTTCCGGCGTAATGCCATGGCCGAGGTTGAACACATGGCCGCTGCCCTTGCCGTAGCTGGCGAGGATCCGGCCGACTTCGGCGCGGATGGCTTCTGGCTTGGCGTAAAGCACGGTCGGGTCCATGTTGCCTTGCAGGGCGACTTTGTTGCCGACGCGTTGACGGGCCTCACCGATGTCGCAGGTCCAGTCCAGACCCAGTGCATCAGCGCCGGCGTCGGCGATGCTTTCCAGCCACAGGCCGCCATTTTTGGTGAACAGGATGACCGGCACTTTGCGGCCTTCGTGTTCGCGGATCAGGCCGCTGACGATTTTGCGCATGTAGGCCAGGGAGAATTCCTGGTACGCTGCCGACGAAAGATTACCGCCCCAGGTGTCGAAGATCTGCACCGCTTGCGCGCCGGCCAGGATCTGGCCATTGAGGTAGGACGTGACCGACTGCGCAAGCTTGTCCAGCAGCAGGTGCATGGCTTGCGGGTTGTCGTAGAGCATGGCCTTGGTCTTGCGGAAGTCTTTCGACGAACCGCCTTCGACCATGTAGGTGGCCAGGGTCCACGGGCTGCCGGAGAAACCGATCAGCGGCACGCGACCGTTCAGTTCGCGGCGGATGGTGCTGACTGCGTCCATCACGTAGCCGAGGTCTTTCTGTGGATCAGGAATCGGCAGGGCTTCGACGTCGGCCAGGGTGCTGACGACTTTCTTGAAACGCGGACCTTCACCGGTTTCGAAGTACAGGCCTTGGCCCATGGCATCGGGGATGGTCAGGATGTCGGAGAAGAGGATCGCCGCGTCCAGTTGCGGATAGCGATCGAGGGGTTGCAGGGTGACTTCGCAAGCGAATTCCGGATTCATGCACAGGCTCATGAAGTCACCGGCCTTGGCACGGCTGGCGCGGTATTCCGGCAAGTAGCGGCCGGCCTGGCGCATCATCCACACGGGGGTGACGTCTACGGGTTGCTTGAGCAGGGCGCGGAGGAAACGGTCGTTCTTCAGGGCAGTCATGTCGGCATCCGGAAAAAAAGTGCGGGCATTTTCTCAGAGCGCGACGCAAAAGGCACGGCAAGAGCCGTTCCTTTTGTCTATCGGGTCAATTTGTCGCGGTTTTTGGCACCGAAAGATCGTTCCCACGCTCTGCGTGGTAACGATCAGTCGCCGATCAAGCTGATTTACACACCCAGGTAATCCAGGATCCCTTCAGCGGCATTGCGGCCTTCGAAGATGGCCGTCACCACCAGGTCGGAACCGCGCACCATGTCGCCACCGGCGAAGATTTTCGGGTTGCTGGTCTGGTGCTTGTACTGGCCTTGTTCCGGCGCCACGACGCGGCCCTGGCTGTCGGTCTGGATGCTGAACTGCTCGAACCACGACGCCGGGCTTGGACGGAAACCGAACGCGATGACCACGGCGTCGGCCGGGATGATCTCTTCGGAACCCGGAATCGGCTCGGGGCTGCGACGGCCACGGGCGTCCGGCTCGCCGAGACGGGTCTCGACCACCTTCACGCCTTCGACACGGTCTTCACCGACGATTGCGATCGGCTGGCGGTTGTAGAGGAATTTCACGCCTTCTTCCTTGGCGTTCTTCACCTCTTTGCGCGAGCCCGGCATGTTCGCTTCGTCACGACGATAGGCACAGGTCACCGCCTTGGCGCCCTGACGAATCGAGGTACGGTTGCAGTCCATCGCCGTGTCGCCGCCGCCCAGCACCACCACTTTCTTGCCTTTCATGTCGACGAAATCTTCCGGCGACTTTTCAAAGCCCAGGTTGCGGTTGACGTTGGCGATCAGGAAGTCCAGCGCGTCGTGCACGCCCGGCAGGTCCTCGCCGGCGAAGCCGCCCTTCATGTAGGTGTAGGTGCCCATGCCCATGAATACCGCATCGAACTCTTCGAGCAGTTGTTCCATGGTCACGTCCTTGCCCACTTCGGTGTTCAGGCGGAACTCGATGCCCATGCCGGTGAAGACTTCGCGGCGATTGCTCAGCACGGTCTTTTCCAGCTTGAACTCGGGGATGCCGAAGGTCAGCAGACCGCCGATTTCCGGGTTCTTGTCGAACACCACCGGCGTCACACCGCCGCGCACCAGCACGTCGGCACAGCCCAGGCCCGCAGGGCCCGCACCGATCACCGCAACACGCTTGCCAGTCGGCTTGACCTTGGACATGTCCGGGCGCCAGCCCATGGCGAACGCGGTGTCGGTGATGTACTTCTCGACCGAGCCGATGGTCACCGCACCGAAACCGTCGTTGAGGGTGCAGGCCCCCTCGCACAGACGATCCTGAGGACACACCCGGCCGCAGACTTCCGGCAGGGTGTTGGTCTGGTGCGACAGCTCGGCGGCCTGGAGGATGTTGCCCTCGGCCACCAATTTGAGCCAGTTGGGAATGAAGTTGTGCACCGGGCACTTCCATTCGCAATACGGGTTACCGCAACCCAGGCAGCGGTGGGCCTGATCGGCCGACTGCTGGGGTTTGAACGGTTCGTAGATTTCCACGAACTCTTTCTTGCGTTGACGCAACAGTTTCTTCTTCGGATCCTTGCGCCCGACATCGATGAACTGGAAGTCGTTATTCAGACGTTCAGCCATAGTTAAAACCTCATCAAACTCTTCAGGCGCATATCACTGCGGGTTGGCACGGGTGCTGGAAAGCAACGATTTCAGGTTGGCAGCCTTGGGCTTGACCAGCCAGAAACGACGCAGATAGTCATCGAGGTTTTCAGCGAGGTTACGACCCCACTCGCTGTCGGTTTCCTCGACGTATTCGTTCAGCACGCGTTGCAAGTGGCTGCGATAGGCTTCCATCGCCTCACCGCTGATCCGCTGGATTTCCACCAGTTCGTGGTTGACCCGGTCAACGAAGGTGTTGTCCTGGTCGAGCACGTAGGCGAAACCGCCGGTCATGCCTGAGCCGAAGTTGTAACCGGTCTTGCCCAGAACGCAGACGAAACCACCCGTCATGTACTCGCAGCAGTGATCGCCTGTGCCTTCCACCACAGTGTGAGCACCGGAGTTACGCACCGCGAAACGCTCGCCAGCGGTGCCGGCGGCGAACAGCTTGCCGCCGGTGGCGCCGTACAGGCAGGTGTTGCCGATGATGGCACTGTCCTGCGTCTTGTAGAGGCTGCCTTTCGGCGGAACGATGACCAGTTTGCCGCCGGTCATGCCTTTGCCGACGTAGTCGTTGGCATCGCCTTCCAGGTACATGTTCAGGCCACCGGCGTTCCACACGCCGAAGCTCTGACCCGCCGTCCCTTTGAAGCGGAAGGTGATCGGCGCGTTGGCCATGCCCTGGTTGCCGTGTTTGCGGGCGATTTCACCGGAGATCCGCGCGCCGATGGAACGGTCGCAGTTGCAGATATCCAGGGCGAAATCGGCACCGCTCAGGTCGTTGATTGCCGAGGTGGCCATGTCGACCATTTTCTCGGCCAACAGGCCTTTGTCGAACGGCGGGTTGCGGTCGACCTGGCAGAATTGAGGCTTGTCTGCCGGGATGTGATCGCTGCCGAGCAACGGAGTCAGGTCCAGGTGGTTCTGCTTGGCGGTCTGGCCTTCGAGGACTTCCAGCAGATCGGTACGGCCGATCAGCTCTTCGAGGGAGCGTACGCCCAGCTTGGCCAGCCACTCACGGGTTTCTTCGGCGACGTAGGTGAAGAAATTCACCACCATGTCGACGGTCCCGATGTAGTGATCCTTGCGCAGCTTCTCGTTCTGAGTCGCGACGCCGGTGGCGCAGTTGTTCAGGTGGCAGATGCGCAGGTATTTGCAGCCCAGGGCGATCATTGGCGCGGTGCCGAAGCCGAAGCTTTCAGCGCCGAGGATCGCGGCCTTGATCACGTCGAGGCCGGTTTTCAGGCCACCATCGGTTTGTACCCGGACTTTGCCGCGCAGGTCGTTGCCACGCAGGGTCTGGTGGGTTTCGGCCAGGCCGAGTTCCCACGGTGCGCCCGCGTATTTGATCGAGGTCAGTGGCGATGCACCGGTGCCGCCGTCGTAGCCGGAGATGGTGATCAAGTCCGCGTAGGCCTTGGCCACACCGGCCGCGATGGTGCCGACGCCCGCTTCTGCCACCAGTTTCACCGAAACCAGCGCATTCGGGTTGACTTGTTTCAGGTCGAAAATCAGCTGCGACAAGTCTTCGATCGAATAGATGTCGTGGTGCGGCGGAGGCGAAATCAGGGTCACGCCCGGCACTGCGTAACGCAGCTTGGCGATCAGACCGTTGACCTTGCCGCCTGGCAACTGACCACCTTCGCCGGGCTTGGCACCCTGGGCGACTTTGATCTGCAGCACTTCGGCGTTGACCAGGTATTCCGGGGTCACACCAAAGCGGCCAGTGGCGACCTGCTTGATTTTCGAGCTCTTGATGGTGCCGTAGCGCGCCGGGTCTTCACCGCCTTCGCCGGAGTTGGAACGCGCGCCAAGGCGGTTCATGGCTTCGGCCAGGGCTTCGTGGGCTTCCGGCGACAGAGCACCGAGGGAGATACCCGCGGAGTCGAAGCGCTTGAGCACCGATTCCAGAGGCTCGACTTCGCTGATGTCCAGCGGCGTGTCCAGGGTCTTGACCTTGAACATGTCGCGGATCATCGACACCGGACGGTTGTCCACCAGCGCCGTGTATTCCTTGAACTTGCTGTAGTCGCCCTGCTGCACAGCGGCTTGCAGGGTGTTGACCACATCCGGGTTGTAGGCGTGATATTCGCCACCGTGGACGAACTTCAGCAGGCCACCTTGCTGGATCGGCTTGCGCGGGCTCCAGGCTTCGGCCGCCAGGGCTTTCTGCTCGGCTTCGATGTCGACGAAGCGCGCACCCTTGATGCGGCTTGGCACGCCACGGAAGCTCAGTTCGCAGACTTCTTCGGACAGGCCGATAGCTTCGAACAGCTGCGCACCGCGATACGACGTGATGGTCGAGATGCCCATCTTCGACAGGATCTTGAGCAGGCCCTTGGTGATGCCTTTGCGGTAGTTCTTGAACACCTCATAGAGGTCGCCCAGCACTTCACCGGTGCGGATCAGGTCGCCCAGCACTTCATAGGCCAGGAACGGGTAGACCGCCGAGGCGCCGAAACCGATCAGCACCGCGAAGTGGTGCGGATCACGAGCGGTCGCGGTTTCCACCAGAATGTTGGAGTCGCAACGCAGGCCTTTTTCGGTCAGGCGGTGGTGCACCGCACCGGTGGCCAGCGAAGCGTGGATCGGCAGCTTGCCCGGAGCAATGTGACGGTCACTCAGTACGACCTGGGTGCGACCGGCGCGAACGGCTTCTTCGGCCTGATCGGCGACGTTACGCACCGCGGCTTCGAGGCCGACGCTCTCGTCATAGTTGAGGTCGATGATCTGACGCTCGAAACCTGGGCGATCGAGGTTCATCAACGAGCGCCACTTGGCCGGAGAAATGACCGGCGAGCTGAGGATCACGCGCGAGGCGTGTTCCGGCGACTCCTGGAAGATGTTGCGCTCGGCACCGAGGCAGACTTCCAGCGACATGACGATGGCTTCGCGCAGCGGGTCGATCGGCGGGTTGGTGACCTGCGCGAACTGCTGACGGAAATAGTCATACGGCGTACGCACGCGCTGGGACAGCACGGCCATCGGCGTATCGTCGCCCATCGAGCCGACGGCTTCGTAGCCTTGCTCGCCGAGCGGACGCAGCACCTGGTCGCGCTCTTCGAACGTGACCTGGTACATCTTCATGTACTGCTTGAGCTGGTCGACGTCGTAGAACGCTGAACCGTGGTCGTTGTCTTCCATGGTCGCCTGGATGCGCAGGGCATTCTTGCGCAGCCATTGCTTGTACGGATGACGGGACTTCAAGCGGTTGTCGATGGCGTCTGTGTCGAGGATCTGACCGGTTTCGGTGTCCACGGCAAAGATCTGGCCCGGGCCGACACGCCCCTTGGCGATCACGTCTTCAGGCTGGTAGTTCCAGACACCGATTTCCGAGGCCAGGGTGATGAAACCGTTCTTGGTGGTCACCCAACGCGCCGGACGCAGGCCGTTACGGTCGAGCAGGCACACCGCGTAGCGACCGTCGGTCATTACCACGCCGGCCGGGCCGTCCCACGGCTCCATGTGCATCGAGTTGTATTCGTAGAACGCACGCAGATCCGGGTCCATGGTTTCGACGTTCTGCCACGCAGGCGGAATGATCATCCGCACGCCACGGAACAGGTCGATGCCACCGGTGACCATCAGTTCAAGCATGTTGTCCATGCTGGAGGAGTCGGAACCGACACGGTTCACCAGCGGGCCGAGCTCTTCCAGATCCATCAGATCATTGGTGAACTTGGTGCGACGGGCCTGCGCCCAGTTGCGGTTGCCGGTGATGGTGTTGATCTCGCCGTTGTGGGCGAGGAAACGGAACGGCTGCGCCAGCGGCCATTTCGGCAGCGTGTTGGTCGAAAAGCGCTGGTGGAACACGCAGATCGAAGTTTGCAGGCGCTGATCGCTGAGGTCTGGATAGAAGGCGGTCAAATCCGCCGGCATCATCAGGCCTTTGTAAATAATGGTCTTGTGGGAAAAGCTGCAGATGTAGTGATCGACGTCGGCGGCGTTGGCCACGGACGAACGACGACGGGCGCTGAACAGCTTGATCGCCATGTCCTGATCGCTCAGGCCTTCACCACCGACGAACACTTGTTCGATCAGCGGCAGGCGCTCGAGGGCCAGGCGGCCGAGGACGCTGGTGTCGATCGGCACTTTGCGCCAGCCGACCAGGGTCAGGCCTTCGGCCAGGATCTCGCGGTTCATGTTCTCGCGAGCGGCTTCGGCGCGCGCAGGATCCTGGTTGAAGAAGACCATGCCCACGGCATATTGCTTGGGCAGTTCGACGCCGAAGGTTTCCTGGGCGATGGCACGCAGGAACACATCCGGCTTTTGAATCAGCAGACCGCAACCGTCACCGGTCTTGCCGTCGGCGTTGATCCCACCGCGGTGGGTCATGCAGGTCAGGGCCTCAATGGCCGTTTGCAAAAGGGTATGACTGGGCTCGCCCTGCATATGGGCTATCAGGCCAAAACCGCAGTTATCCTTGAATTCATCTGGTTGGTACAGACCTGCTTTCATAGACACTTTCTCACCAGGCTGCCTCTTATCGAGGCAAATTTCTTTTCAATTCAACCAGTTACCATCCGCGCCGAACGTACGCCAGCTTTGCGGGGGCAAAAGGGAGGTCATTGTACACACCGACACAGAGGCTCACAAATTTGACGACGAAATGTCGCAAATCTATGTCGCATTTGTGAAAGGTTTAAAGCGATATGCTGTGCTAGTCAAAACTTTTTTAATTTTGACCGCAGCGACTCAAAGACTACTGTGACGCAGACACCACAAGGCACGCGGTCGCAGGGACTGTTGGCGCTTGCTGGCGAACCGCGTTGCACGCCAACGTGCGCGAGGCAAGGCGCGGGATGCTGCCAATGGTTGTTCCCTTGGCAAATCCCGCAACGCAGCCTCGCGCACGTTGGCGCGCAACCCGAAGGGACGCGCCCCATTTGACGCTGGGCAGCGTTGCTCGGAACTTATTTGGAAAAACCAAACAGCGTTCCTCGCGCCTCGCCCAGCGTCAAATGGGGCGGCGTCGCGGTCGTCAGCAAGCGCCAACAGTCCCTGGAGGCGGCATGCGCTTGTAGAAATTTTGAGGTGCTTGGAGAGGCGGCCTGGGTAAGGCCGCCGAATCTTCAGCGAGTTGTTGCCAGTTCCTGTTGGACGCTGGCGACAGTGCGAGGCCAAGGTTTACCAGCCTGAACCTTCGCTGGCAAGGCCTTGATGGCAGTAACGGCTGCATCGCGGTTGGCGAAGCTACCGTAGGTGATGACGTAAAGCGGCTTGCCGTTGAGCACTTTCTTGAAATAACGGTACTCGCCGCCCTGCTCCTTGACGAAGTTTTGCGCGGTCGATTCGGAGCTGGTGCCAAGGATCTGCACTACGTAGCTGCCCGGTGCCTGGCCTGCGTACCAGCTGCCACCAGCGGCTTTGGCCACGGCAGCTGGCTTCTCGGCGGGTTTGGCCACGACGGCCGGTTTGGCGGGCGCTGGAGCCGGTTTGGCAGCCGGTGCAGGCGCTGGCGCTGGCTTGGCCACAGGCGCGACAGGCTTGGCAGTCGCGACTTGAGTCGGCGCAGGCGTCGGTTTGGCGGCCGGTGTCGGTGTAGGCCCCGCTGGAACACCTGCCGGCGGCGCGGTGGTGGTCACGGTCGGCGGTGTGGCGCTGGAACCTTCGACCGGTACGCCATCATCGCCTTCGGTAATGCCTCCAGCCGCTTCGGCCAACGGACCACGCATCACCGGCTGCGAGTTACCGACCAACGGTAATGGCATCGGTTGTGTGTTACCGGCGAACTCCACGGCGGGAGCGCCTGCGCTGTTAGGTTTTGGCGTGCCCTGGCCCAGCGGCAGTTGCGCCTGTTCGTTGGCAGGCGCGCCGGTGGTCGGTGCTTTGTTGCGACCCGGCATCAACCAGGCGGCAGCTACCGCGACCACGACGACGGCGGAAATCGCCAATACGTGTTTCTTCGGCATGTTGAACCCCATACTTGGACGCTTGACCGCTGAGCGGCTGGCAATCATGGCTTCGATCATTGCATCGCGGGCGACCTGGTTGATGTTGCCAGGCCAACCGTCGGAGCTTTCGTGAATATCAGAGATCTGATCCGCGGTGAAAAGTTCGATTCCCCGGCCAGCACCTTCGAGACGCTGATCGAGATATTCGCGGGTTTCTTCTTCGGTGTAGGGCTGCAATTCGATGACGTGAAAACGCTCTTCCTCGAGGCTCAGCGCATCAAGTTGAGCAATCAGCGAGGACTCGCCGAACAAGAATACGTGCGGACGACCTTCCGGCGCGCCGGTAGCCAGGGCCAGCAAGGCTTCCAGTGCAGACTCGTCGAGCTGCTCGGCGTCATCCACCAGCAAATAGACTTCCTGCCCCGTGAGCGCAAGCTGCACCACTTGAGCCAGGATCGCACCAACCTCGGCCTGGGCAACGTTCAGCGCCTGAGCCACCTGATTCAGCACGCCAGCGGCATCGCCGGCGCCACGGGCGGAAACCACCACGCTCTGCACTGACTGTTTGTTGGTGCTGGCCACCAGGGCCTGACGCAACAGGGTTTTGCCGCTGCCTTGCGGGCCGGTGACCACCAGCAGCAACTGGCTGTAGCGAGCCAGGTGGTGCAGCTGTCCCAGCACCGGTTTGCGCTGGGCCGGGAAGAATTTGAAGCCAGGCACCCGTGGAGCGAAAGGGTCATGACTTAACTGGTAATGGCCGAGGAAAGCCTCGTCGGCATGCAAACTAGTCATCGGGATCTTATTAACCTTTAAGCTGAGCCAGGGCGCGGTAATCCGCTCCCAGCGTGGCCTGTAAAACCTCTTTCGGATAATCGTCGGTCACCACTGCTTCGCCCATGTGGCGCAGCAGCACCAGGCGCAAACGACCGTCGATCACTTTCTTGTCAATTGCCATGTGTTCGAGAAAATCGGCTTCGGTCATCGCTTCCGGCGGGATGACCGGCAGTCCGGCGCGCTGGAACAGGCGAATACCGCGATCACGCTCCTCTTCGCTGATCCAGCCCAGGCGCGCGGACATTTCCAGAGCCATTACGGTGCCAGCAGCGACTGCTTCACCATGCAACCAGACACCATAGCCCATATGGGTTTCGATCGCGTGGCCGAAGGTATGGCCCAGGTTCAACGTGGCACGCACGCCGGTCTCTTTCTCGTCGGCACCAACCACCGCAGCCTTGGCTGCGCAGGAGCGTTCGATGGCGTAAGTCAGGGCGGCCTGGTCCAGGGCGCGCAGGCGATCGACGTTTTCTTCGAGCCAGGTCAGGAACGGCTCGTCGCAGATCAGCCCGTACTTGATGACTTCCGCAAGCCCCGCAGACAGTTCGCGGGCCGGCAGGGTGTTGAGGGTGGCGGTATCGATCAGCACCACGTTGGGCTGATAGAAGGCGCCGACCATGTTCTTGCCCAGCGGATGATTGATCCCGGTCTTACCGCCCACCGAAGAATCGACTTGCGAAAGCAACGTGGTCGGCACCTGGATGAAATCGACGCCCCGCTGGTAGCAGGCCGCCGCAAAACCGGCCATGTCACCGATCACGCCGCCACCGAGGGCAATCACCGTGGTGCGACGGTCGTGCCGAGCGGTCAGCAGGCCATCGAAAATCAGTTGCAGGGTTTCCCAGGTCTTGAAGGCTTCGCCATCGGGCAGCACCACTGAAATGACCGAGAACTGCGCCAGACTGCGGGTCAGACGCTCGAGGTAGAGCGGCGCGACGGTCTCGTTGGAGATGATCGCCACCTGCCGCCCGCGAATATGCGGGGCCAGCAGCTCAGGCTTATCCAACAAACCTTCGCCAATATGAATCGGGTAGCTGCGCTCGCCTAGATCGACCTTGAGTGTCTGCATGTGTCCCCACAGTGAAGATGGAATCAGGCGTCCTGCCTTGAGTTTACGAATTCCATGGCGTCTGCTGGTGTGACGCCGTCCGGTAGCCATCCGCCACAACCTTGAGCGGCTGCGACAGGACGCCGAGGATAGCGCATTTCGCCCCGTGCATTAACGGGGCGGCAGCTGCTGCAAGCGCTCGAGAATATCGAGCACCACCATCCGCGGCGGCCGCTCATCGGTTTCCACCACCAGGTCGGCGATTTCCCGATACAGCGGGTCACGGATCGCCAGCAAGTCCCGCAGGGTCTTGGCCGGATCGGCGGTGCGCAACAGTGGCCGATTGCGATCGCGAGCCGTTCGGCCCACTTGCTGCTCGACAGACGCGTGCAGATAGACCACCCGACCACCGGCGTGCAGCGCCCGACGATTGGCTTCGCGCATTACCGCTCCGCCACCGGTCGCCAACACCACGCCGTCGGACGCGCACAGCTCGGCAATCATCGCCTGCTCGCGGTCACGAAAGCCCGGTTCGCCTTCTTTATCGAAAATCCACGGGATATTGGCGCCCGTGCGCAATTCAATTTCCTTATCGGAATCTTTGAACGGCAGGCGCAGCTCTTTGGCCAGCAACCGGCCGATGGTGCTTTTTCCAGCCCCCATCGGTCCAACAAGAATCAAATTTCGCACAGAATCAATGACTCACAGCAATCGCCTGATTGTTCATGATACGCGGAGTGAGAAATACCAGCAGCTCGGATTTTTTCTCCGAAACCACGTCACGCCGGAAAAGGCGGCCAAGATACGGCACATCACCGAGAAATGGCACCTTATCTACAACCTTGCTCTGAGTATTTGAGAAAACCCCACCAATCACGATGGTCTCGCCGTCGTTAACCAACACCTTGGCGTTGACCTCGTTTTTCTTGATCGGCGGTACATCCTGCACTTTGTTCAGGTAGTCCGGTTCGTCCTTGGTGACCTTGACCTCCATGATGATGCGGTTGTCCGGGGTGATCTGCGGCGTCACTTCCAGGGACAGCGAGGCCTCCTTGAACGACACCGAAGTGGCACCGCTGGAGCTGGCTTCCTGATAGGGAATTTCAGTGCCCTTGAGGATTTTCGCGGTTTCCTTGTCAGACGTGACCACCTTGGGCTGCGAGACGATTTCCCCGTTGCCGGTTTTCTCCATGGCCGTCAGCTCAAGGTCCAGCAGCACATTGTCGGTAATGAAGGCGATGCCGATCCCCGAGGTGTTGGAGGAAGTCCCCAGATCGACGAACGGTGAGTTGGTGCTGGTGCTGCCCGGCGTACCGACGGTGGTCGAAGAGCCGTTGACCCCGGAGCCGTTCCAATTACCCTTCTGCACCGAACCGCCCCAGCGCACGCCGAGGCTTTTGTCGTAATCGACGTTGGCTTCGACGATGCGCGCCTCGATCATCACCTGACGCACCGGAATATCCAGTTGCGCAACGATGCGACGCAGTTCATCGAGGCGGTCCTGGGTCTGGTAGGCGATGATGTTGTTGGTCCGCTCATCGACAGTGATTGAACCGCGCTCGTCGACTTTCGCCTCGGCGCTGGTCACCGACTGGAACAGCTTGGCGATATCGGCGGCCTTGGCGTAGTTGACCTGCAACAGCTCGCGACGCAGAGGCGCCAGTTCGGCGATTTGTTTCTGCGACTCCAGCTCCTGACGTTCCCGGGCGGCAATTTCATCGGCCGGCGCCACCAGCAGCACATTGCCGATCTTGCGTTTATCCAGGCCTTTGGTTTTCAGCACCAGGTCCAGCGCCTGATCCCACGGCACATTCTGCAGGCGCAACGTGATGCCGCCCTGCACCGTGTCACTGGCCACCAGATTGAGGTTGGTGAAATCGGCGATCAGTTGCAGCACCGAGCGCACATCGATGTCCTGGAAATTCAGCGAGAGCTTTTCGCCGCTGTAGGCAAAACGTTCGGCGTTGCGTTTTTGCAAGTCATCGACAGTCATCGGCCGGATGCTGACGGTCAGTTTGTTATCGGTCTGGTAGGTCGAATAATCGAAGGCGCCGCTGGGCTCGATACTGATAATGGCCCGGTCGCCCGTGGCGCTGGCGTTGACGAACTGGACCGGGGTAGCGAAATCCTTGACGTCGAGGCGTACCCGCAACCGTTCAGGCAATTGAGTCCTGGTGAAGCCGACGATGATCTTGCCATCGCGTTCCTGGATGTCCGGGGCAATGGACGGATCCGATAGATCGATAACCACGTTGCCTTCACCCTGGGTGCCGCGCTGGAAATCCACGCCACGGATGGCTTTGCCCACGGGAGCACTGGCTCTGGCGGGCGCGGGTACCGCAGTGGCCGCGCGCGGTGCGCTGGCAATTGGTTTGGACGCCTTGTTACCGGCCGCCTGCCCGACGACCACGAACAGGTTGTTGCCTTCGACGCGTGCGTTATACGGAGTCAGTTGAGTCAGACCGATGATTAGCCGTGTGCGGTCCTTGGCTTCCACCACCGTGGCACTGCGGGCATTGCCACTGCCCAGGTCTCGACTCTTGCTCGCCAGCTGGCTGGTAACCCCCGGCAAATCCAGCGCAATCCGCGCAGGCTGCTCAGTCGTATAGCCATGAGGCTGCGGTGGCGGCCCATCGAACGACAACTTCAGCTCGACACGGTCACCGGGCAACGCGGCGACATCCAGCGCTTTGAGGTTGGCCGCCTGTACCATCGGCGACAGAAACGCTATCCATAGCGAAATACCGAAGGTTGAGAAAATCCTGTTCATTGTTCGAGTTCCACTATGAGTGCTCTTTCAAAGGGATGGTCCGCGGCCGCTCCAGCCAGGCGCCTTCGCCATCGGGAACGATTTCGACCACATCGACTTGCGAACCGCTGATGGCAACGATCCGCCCATCGTTGCGCCCCAGGTAATCGCCGACTTTCAGCCGATGCACACCGCCCGCCCCGCGCAGCAGCGCAAAGGAGCCGGAGGCATTGGAGAGGGTGCCGACCATTTCAAATTGCTCGATGTTGAAACCTTCGAGGTACTGCTTGACCCGGTTGGGGTCGGGCTTGACGTTACGCGAGCCATGCTTCTGGCCAGCCAGATCGACTCGGACCTGGCGGGAGAACGGGCTGCGCAGGTTGGCCGCGCCGTAGGTGAATGTCGGATAAGACTGGAATGTCGGCGTTGGTTCAATCTTGCCGGGCGCACGCAGGCGCACTTCGTTCAGGTAGGCATCGATGTCGCTGAAACCATTGTCACCGCCGCAACCGGCCAGGACGACCAGGCACATCACCATCGACAGGCAACGAATCGGGCTCATTTCTGCAACCCCTTGTCGTTGTAGCGGTAGGTCTTGGCAAGGATGCTCATGCGCAACTTCGGACCGCCTTCGGGATTGGCCGGCACCAGGTCGAAATCATGCAGGGTGACGATCCGCGGCAACCCCGCCACGCCGCTGACAAAAGTGGCCAGGTCGTGATAAGCACCGGTGACGGTGATCTGGATAGGGAGTTCGATGTAGAACTGCTGGGTGACCTCCGGCAGCAGCTTGATCTCTTCGAACTCCAGGCCGCTGCCCAGCCCGGTACGGGTGATGTCCTCCAGCAGGCCAGGCACTTCGGTGTCGCTGGGCAATTGCCGTAATAGCATGCCGAAGGAGTTCTCCATTTCCTTCATCTGCTGCGTATACAGCTCCAGATTAGCCGCCATGTGGGCTTTGGTCGTGAACTGCTCCTTGAGCGTCGACTCTTCCTCGCGCTTGAGTTCGAGGTGGTTTTGCAGGTCGCTGATCAAGAAGCTATAACCCAGGGCCAGCACCAGCACCATCAGCAGAACACTCGCAAGGACCTTGATCGCCCTTGGCCAGGAACCCATGTTGTTGGTGTCCAGATCGTTGATGTCGATCTGGCGCAACCCTTCGAGCCATTCGGACAGCCTCATTTAGCCACCCCCACAATTGCCGGCTGGGTCTGACGGACGCTCAACTGAAAAATATTGGCCTGATCCAGCTGACCGGCGGTGGTCGCTTTGACTTCCGTGAGATTGGGCGCATCGAACCAGTCGGATGCATCCAGATTGCGCATCAAATCCGAAACACGATTGTTGGACTCCGCCGCGCCGGTGATGGACAAGGTCTTGCCGACCATTTTCACTTCGGTGAAATACACGCCGTCCGGCAAGGTGCGCGCCAACTGATCGAAGATCCTCCCGCTGATCGGCCGGTTGCCTTGCAGGTCCTGGATGATGCGCATGCGCTCGACGAGTTGCTGGCGACGGGCCTTCAGGTCGCTGATCTGTTTGATCCGCTCGTCGACCACGGCAATCTGACTGGCGATGTAATCATTACGCGCGACTTGTCGATCGATGGCACCGTTAATGACCTGGTCCGTGATCAGCAGCGCCCCCACCGACCCTGCCAGCACTCCGACCAACGCCAGCAAAAAGCGTTTGCGCCGCGCTTCGCGTAACTCTTCGCGCCAGGGTAAAAGATTGATCCGTGCCATCAGTCGAAACTCCTGAGGGCCAGCCCGCAGGCGATCATCAGTGCCGGCGCATCGCTCGCCAGGGCACTGGCGTTGACCCTGTTGCTCAGGGTCATGTCGGAGAATGGATTGGCGACCTGGGTCGGCGTCCCCAGACGCTGCTCGATCAACCGGTCCAGCCCTGGGACCGAGGCAGTGCCGCCGGCCAAAAGAATGTGATCGACCGAGCTGTATTGGCCGGAGGCAAAGAAAAACTGCAATGAGCGCGATACTTGTTGCACCAACGCATCCCGAAACGGCTGCAAGACTTCACTGACGTAATCGTCCGGCAAACCGCCCTGTTTCTTCGCCAAGCCTGCCTGCTCGACCGTCAGGCCATAACGGCGCTGGATTTCTTCCGTCAATTGTCGGCCGCCGAACAATTGTTCGCGGGTGTAGATAATCCGCCCGTTGCGCAACACGCTCAGGGTGGTCATGGTGGCGCCGATATCGACCACCGCCACGGTCAGATGCTCCTGAGAGGCAGCCAGCTGGGTTGCCAGCAGGCCGAACGATCGCTCCAGGGCATAGGCTTCGACATCGACCACTCGCGCGGTCAGCCCGGCCAGGGCCAGGGCCGCTTCACGAACCTCGACGTTTTCCTTGCGACAGGCGGCCAGCAGCACATTGACCCGCTCGGGGTTGCGCACCGACGCGCCCTGTACTTCGAAGTCGATCGCCACTTCATCCAGCGGATACGGGATGTACTGATCGGCCTCGATCTTCAGCTGGTTTTCCATCTCGTCGTCGGAAAGACCAGCGTCCATCTCGATGGTCTTGGTGATCACCGCCGAGCCGGCGACCGCCACCGCGACGTTCCTCTGGCTGGTTTTGGCCTTGAGCAGCACGCGCGCAAGGGCCTGCCCCACGCCTTCGAGCTCGGCAATATTTTTTTCGACCACGGCACTGGCGGGCAGCGGCTCGACCGCATAGGCCTCGACCCGATAACGGTCGCCTTGGCGGCTTAACTCCAACAGCTTCACCGACGTAGAGCTGATGTCGATCCCCAGAAGCGCATTGGTTTTTTTATTGAAGAGTCCTAGCACTACCAATTCCCTATGACTATCCGTGAGTTACGGACTCTGTAATATCCATTGCGTTCAATACCCCCCGTCTTGACAGAAGCGCAAATGACGCTCCCCGCGGAAAAATGCTTATAATGCCGAGCGTTTTTTCCGCTTTCACTGCAAGCGCGGGTCATTCTCTTTATAGCCTGAACCCTGATGCCTAATTCATTCTTTGCCCTGGATATCCAAAAGCCTTGATTCGTCTGCTGAAATTTTTCGGTTGGTCCATCGTCGCCGTTTTCTGCGGACTGCTCCTGGGTCTGAGCGGCGCCTTTCTTTACCTTAGCCCTGGATTGCCATCTGTGGAGGCGCTGAGAAGTATTCAGTTGCAGATTCCTTTGCGGGTGTACAGCAGCGACAACAAGTTGATCGCAGAATTTGGCGAAATGCGCCGTACGCCGATCCGTTTCGCCGACATTCCCCCCAATTTCATTAATGCGTTACTAAGTGCTGAAGACGACAATTTCGCCAACCACTACGGCGTCGATCCCAGCAGCCTGATGCGTGCCGCCACCCAGTTGGTAAAGAGCGGACACATTCAGTCTGGCGGCAGCACCATCACCATGCAGGTAGCGAAGAACTTCTTCCTGACCAGCGAACGCAGCTTCTCGCGCAAAACCACCGAAATCCTCCTGGCCCTGCAGATCGAACGGCAGCTGACCAAGGACGAAATCCTCGAGCTGTACGTCAACAAGATTTATCTGGGCAACCGCGCCTATGGCATCGAGGCAGCGGCGCAGGTCTATTACGGCAAGTCGATTCGTGACGTCAGCCTGGCGCAGATGGCGATGATCGCCGGCCTGCCAAAAGCCCCGTCGCGCTTCAACCCGCTGGCCAACCCGGCCCGCAGCAAGGAGCGTCGCGACTGGATCCTGGGGCGCATGCACAAGCTCGGCAAGATCACCGAAGCCGACTACACCGCGGCAATCAACGAGCCGCTGAACGCCAGCTACCATGTGCCGACCCCGGAAGTGAACGCACCGTACGTCGCCGAAATGGCCCGCGCCGAAATGGTCGGCCGCTATGGCAGCGATGCGTACACCGAAGGCTTCCGCGTCACCACCACGGTGCCGAGCGATTTGCAGGAAATGGCCAACAACGCGGTTCACGAAGGCTTGATGACCTACGATCAACGGCACGGTTATCGCGGCCCCGAGTCACGCCTGCCGGGTAAAACCCGCGAGGCCTGGACCCTGGAACTGACCAAGCAGCGGACCATCAGCAGCCTGGAACCGGCGATCGTGACCCAGGTCGACAAGAACGGCGTGCAGGTGCTGACCCGCACCGGCGAAGAACACGTTGCCTGGGACACCATGAAGTGGGCCCGTCCGTTCCTGAACACCAACAGCATGGGCGCCAATCCGAAGCAGCCGTCGGACGTCGCGCAGGTCGGCGATCTGATTCGCGTACAACGTCAGCCGGACAATTCGCTCAAATTCAGCCAGATTCCGCAGGCCCAGGGCGCACTGGTGTCCCTCGATCCGCAGAACGGCGCCATTCGTTCTCTGGTCGGCGGTTTTGCCTTCGAGCAGAGCAACTACAACCGCGCCATGCAGGCCAAGCGTCAGCCGGGTTCGAGCTTCAAGCCGTTCGTCTATAGTGCCGCCCTGGATAACGGCTACACCGCCGCCAGCCTGGTGAACGACGCACCGATCGTGTTCGTCGACGAGTACCTGGACAAGGTCTGGCGCCCGAAGAACGACACCAACACCTTCCTCGGCCCGATCCGCATGCGTGAAGCGCTCTACAAGTCGCGCAACCTGGTTTCGATCCGCCTGCTGCAAGCGCTGGGCGTCGACCGCACCATCGACTACATCAGCAAGTTCGGCTTCAACAAGCAGGACCTGCCACGCAACCTGTCCCTGGCACTGGGCACAGCGACCCTGACGCCAATGGAAATCGCCACTGGCTGGAGCACCTTCGCCAACGGCGGCTACAAGATTTCCCCGTACATCATCGACAAGATCGAAAGCCGCAACGGCGACACGCTGTTCGTTGCCAACCCGCCGAGCGTTCCGAAAGGCAACGTAGTCAGCGACGGTATCGCCGTGCCGACCGCCAATACCTTCACCGTCAACGCCACCCCAGGCGAAGCGCCGGGCGCCCAGCCAGTGCCACAAGCGCCAGCGGTGGCCGAACGTATCATCGATGGTCGCACCACCTACATCCTCAACAGCATGCTCGAGGACGTGATCAAACTCGGTACTGGCCGTCGGGCACTGGCCTTGGGCCGCAGTGACATTGCGGGCAAGACCGGCACCACCAACGAATCCAAGGACGCCTGGTTCTCCGGCTATAACGCCGATTACGTGACCACCGTCTGGACCGGCTTCGACCAACCGGAAAGCCTGGGCAAACGCGAGTTCGGCGGCACCGTCGCCCTGCCGATCTGGATGAACTACATGGGCGCCGCTCTCAAAGGCAAGCCACCCCATACCCAGCCGGAACCTGAAGGCATCCTTAGCCTGCGGGTCGACCCGGTCAGCGGTCGTGCAGCCACCCCAAGCACGCCTGGCGCCTACTTCGAACTGTTCAAGGCCGAAGACACGCCGCCGTCGGTGAACGAGCTGGGTAACGGCAACGTACCGGGTAGCCCGCTGCCAGCGGACGAGGCGGCGCCGATCGATTTGTTCTGATCGCCGCAACACCAAAAAGCCCCGCCTTCGAAAGAAGTGCGGGGCTTTTTATTGCCTGCCGGTTGATCGTTCCCACGCTTTGCGTGGGAATGCAGCCCGGGACGCTCCGCGTCCCTTTCGCGAACTGGAACGCAGAGCGTCCCTTGAGGCATTCCCACGCAGAGCGTGGGAACGATCAATACAAACCCCTCAGATACAAAAAAGCCCCGACTCAGAATGAGCCGGGGCCTTTGGTTGAAGCGCTACAACGGCTTAGCCGTTGAACACATCATCCACGCTTTTCAGCGGGTAGTTCTTCGGATACGGCAGGGTCGCCACACCCGTCTCGATCGCAGCCTTGGCCACGGCATCGGAGATCACGGTGATCAGACGGGCATCCATTGGTTTCGGGATGATGTACTCACGACCGAATTCCAGCTTGATGCCGCCGTAGGCATCGCACACTTCCTGAGGTACTGGCAGCTTGGCCAGTTCACGCAGGGCGTTGGCGGCAGCCACTTTCATTTCTTCGTTGATGCGCTTGGCGCGAACGTCCAGGGCACCACGGAAGATGAACGGGAAGCCCAGTACGTTGTTGACCTGGTTCGGGTAATCCGAACGACCGGTGGCCATGATCACGTCGTTGCGAGTAGCGTGAGCCAGTTCCGGGGCGATTTCCGGATCCGGGTTCGAGCACGCGAACACGATCGGGTTGGCCGCCATGGACTTCAGGCCTTCAGCGCTCAGCAGGTTCGGGCCGGACAGACCAACGAACACGTCAGCGCCTTCCAGCGCGTCAGCCAGGGTGCGCTTGTCGGTCGCGTGAGCGAAGACAGCCTTGTACTGGTTCAGGTCGTCACGGCCGGAGTGGATCACACCGGTACGGTCAACCATGTAGATGTTTTCGATGTTGGCGCCCATGCTCACCAGCAATTTCATGCAGGAGATGGCGGCAGCACCGGCGCCCAGGCAGACGATCTTGGCTTCCGGCAGGGTTTTGCCGGCGATTTCCAGGGCGTTGATCATGCCGGCAGCGGTCACGATCGCGGTACCGTGCTGGTCATCGTGGAATACTGGAATGTCGCACTGCTCGATCAGAGCGCGTTCGATTTCAAAGCATTCAGGTGCCTTGATGTCTTCCAGGTTGATGCCACCGAAGGTGATGGAGATACGCTTGACGGTGTCGATGAAGGCTTGCGGGCTTTCGGAGTCGACTTCGATGTCGAACACGTCGATGCCGGCGAAGCGCTTGAACAGAACACCTTTACCTTCCATCACCGGCTTGGAAGCCAATGGACCGAGGTTACCCAGGCCCAGAATCGCGGTGCCATCGGAAATGACTGCAACCAGGTTGCCTTTGCCGGTGTATTTGTAGGCCAGTTCAGGATCGCGGGCGATTTCGCGTACTGGTTCGGCTACGCCGGGGCTGTAGGCCAGCGACAGGTCGCGGGCGGTAGCAGTGGCCTTGGTGAGCTCGACACTCAGCTTCCCTGGACGAGGATTGGCGTGATATTCGAGAGCGGCAGTTTTCAGATCAGACATGTGGGCATTCCGCTTTTTACTGTTGGACAGACGGACCGCCGAGGATACGCGTGTCGCAAAGTCCCCACAAGACTGGCCAGTCACCCCTGTCAAGCGCCCTGCCCTACGACTTTGGGCCAAGAGCCACGGAACACAAGGGATGGACTGTTCACAATCGACAGAATAAATGTCTACAATTTTTCTTACGGTGCGACCTGCAACATCGCCGGATCGGTCAGCGGCAAAAGCCAGCGCGCCTGCCCGGGCTTCAGCCCGCCACGGCGCGAACGATCCACGACCCAGCCACGAGCCTCGATTTGCTTGCCTTTGAGCTGTTCAAGCGACGCACCATCGAATTGCCCCAGCATATTGGGTGCAACCCGCAATACAACTGAATCCTGCAACTCGATCCAAACCCCGCCGCGATTGCGCTGAACCTTGCTCACACGACCACTGAGCACGGCGAAGCCGGACGCGTTGATCTGCTCCGCTTTCAGTACAGGGGACTGTCGCCACAGCCCGAGGCCGGCCTGACGAGCACTGCGTTCCGCCGCCTGCTGGCAGCCGACCAAATCGACGTTCGGTGCTACCGCGACCTGAAAACCGAGACCTTCAGCAAGCATCTGCGCTTCGAGGTTGGCGCCATCGACACCGTAGACATGGGCCAGGGTGCGGCCGTAATGGTCCTTGCTTTCTTTACCCGGCAGCAAACCAACCCGCCCGTCGCTGGCGGCCACCAAGGCTTCCAGGCGTTTGCGCGCGGCCACGGCGAACGGCTCGTCGGAACGCCCCTGCTTGCCCAGCTCCGGCGTGTTCAAACCGATCATGCGTACACTGCGCCCATCGCTCAGGCGCAAGGTGTCGCCATCCACCACCCGCTGCACCGCGACCGGCGTCAGCCCGCTCGGCGCCGGGCAGAAGGCCTGGGCAGCGGAAAGCCAAATCGCAGACATAAAAAAGGCGCCCGCGAGGGACGCCTTTTTCATCAGCATGGAAAAACCGTGACGGCTTCCCAAGTTGATCGGCCTTAGGCCTTTTTCGCGCCGAAAGCACCGAAACGATCGGCGAACTTCTGAACACGGCCGCCGGTATCCAGAGTCTTCTGCTTACCGGTGTAGAACGGGTGGCACTCGTTGCAAACGTCGATCGCCAGGGCTTTGCCGTAGGTCGAACGGGTTTCGAACTTGTTGCCGCAGCTGCAAGTTACGGCAACTGCTGGGTATTCTGGATGGATATCGGCTTTCATGGTGTCTTCCTCAGGCTAGCGTGCCGCCACCCAACACTATTGTTGAATACCGCACGTAATTAGGCCGCGGATTCTACCAGACCTTTGCAATCACGCAAGCTGTCGTGGGTGCCCTCCATCAGGAAAGACTGTTCAATGTTGACGGCGTCTTTTAACGCCATGCTGCGTTGCTACTCCTCCCCATAGCGCGCTATGAGTCGTCGTAGCGCCTTGCCTGGCATTAAAATCCACTCGTCAACACTTGAACGCTTTCCTGATGGAGGACACAAATCCGACCGTCTGCTAGGCTCCCGGCCTTCTTCATCGCCCCTCACCGAGTAAACAATCGCGTGCCCAACGCCATTCTGCGCCTCGCCCTGCCTTCGCCCCTGCGCCGCCTGTTCGACTATCGCGCGCCGGCCGGAGTCCTGCGCGCCCAGTTACACCCGGGCATGCGCTTGCGGGTGCCGTTCGGTCGGCGGGAGATGATCGGGATTCTGGTGGAGATCACCGACCACAGCGAAGTCCCGACTGAAAAGCTCAAACCGGCGCTGGCGCTGCTCGATGCCGTACCGCCGCTGCCGCCCGCGCTGTTCAAGCTGTGCCTGTGGACCTCCCAGTATTACCAGCACAGCCTTGGCGACACGTTGAGCTGGGCGCTGCCGGTGTTGCTGCGCCAGGGTGAACTGGCCGAAGCCCGTCAGGAGCGGTTCTGGTCCGCCGCGCCCGGCGCCAGCCTCGATGACCCGCGCATCGCCCGCGCCCCGCGGCAACGTGAAGCCCTGGCGACCCTGGCTCAACATCCCCACGGCGTCGCCCATCAGTTGTTGAGCAAACTGATGCTGAGCAAGGACAGCCTCGACCTGTTGCTGGCCAAAGATCTGGTGCAGGTAGACATCCGCAGGCACGCGCCCGGCGCTCGCCACGAACACTGGCTGGCACAACCGGAATTGCCGCTCAACCCGGAGCAGCGCGCCGCTTATGAAGCGATTCGCGCCGGGTTCGACAGTTATCACGCGTTCCTGCTGGCCGGCGTCACCGGCAGCGGCAAGACCGAAGTCTATTTGCAACTGATCCGCGAAACCCTCGAGGCCGGCAAGCAAGCCCTGGTGCTGATCCCGGAGATCAACCTCGGCCCGCAAACCCTGGCGCGCTTCGAGCAGCGCTTCAATGCACGCATCGCGCTGATCCACTCCGCCGTCAACGACCGCGAGCGCCTGGACGCCTGGCTGGCCGCCCGGGATGGCGAAGCCGACATTATTATCGGCACCCGTTCGGCGCTGTTCACACCAATGAAGAACCCCGGCCTGATCATCATCGATGAAGAGCACGACGGCTCCTATAAACAGCAAGAAGGCCTGCGCTACCACGCCCGCGACCTGGCACTGGTTCGCGCCCGGCAGGAAAACATTCCGATTGTCCTCGGTTCCGCCACGCCGTCACTGGAAAGCCTGCAGAACGCCTACACCGGTCGTTACGGCCTGCTGCGCCTGAATGAGCGCGCCGGTGGCGCCAAGCAACCGCGCTTCCTGCGCCTGGACGTGAAAAGTCGTCCACTGGACAGCGGCATTTCCGGGCCGATGCAGCAAGCCATCGGTCAGACCCTGGCCGCCGGCCAGCAGGTGCTGGTGTTCCTCAATCGCCGAGGGTTCGCCCCGACACTGCTCTGCCACGATTGCGGCTGGATGTCCGAATGCCAGCGTTGCGACGCGCGAATGACCGTGCACCAGCGCTCGGGCGAATTGCGCTGCCATCATTGTGGCTATGTCGAACGCGTGCCTCGGCATTGCCCAAAGTGCGGCAAGGTCGATTTGCGGCCCGTGGGGGCCGGTACCGAGCGCGCCGAGGAACGCCTGGGGATTTTGTTCCCGGACGTCCCGGTGCTGCGGGTCGACCGCGACAGTACTTCACGCAAAGACGCGATGAATCAGCTGTTCGCGACCATCCAGAAAGGCCAGCCGTGCATTCTGGTCGGCACGCAGATGCTTGCCAAAGGGCACCACTTTCCCCGCGTGACCCTGGTGTCGATTCTCGATGCCGACGGCGGGTTGTTCTCCGGCGACTTCCGCGCCAGCGAGCGCATGGCGCAGTTGATCGTGCAGGTCGCCGGACGCGCGGGCCGCGCCGAAGAGCCGGGCAAAGTGATCATCCAGACGCACCTGGCGGACCACCCGCTGCTGGTGCAACTGACCGAGCAGGGCTACTTCGCCTTCGCCGAACAGGCGCTGAGCGAGCGCCGCTCCGCCGGGTTGCCGCCATTTGCGCATCTCGCGCTGCTGCGGGCCGAAGCGCACAAACCGGGGCAGGCCGAAGGGTTCCTCGATGAAGCGTGCAGCGAGGCCGAGCGACTGCTGGCTGAACAGCATCTGACCGGTATCGAGTTGCTGGGGCCGGTTCCGGCACCGATGGAGCGCCGAGCCGGGCGCTATCGCGCACAGTTATTGCTGCAAGCTACGGCCCGGGCGCCGCTGCATCGATTGTTGAGCAGTTGGTTGCTGGCTTTGGAGCAGATGCCCAGTGGGCGGGCAGTGCGTTGGTCGCTGGATGTGGACCCGGTCGATTTGTATTAAAAGATCAAGATCAAAAGATCGTCCGAACGCGGCCCGAGCCTTCGGCAGCTCCTACCCAGCGATCTTTGCCGCTTTTGTCACCACATATCCATAACCTGCCCGCTATAGTTGGCAAGCCCGTCTTCGCAACGGATAATGCCCAGTTTTTCCACCAGCGCATCGAAGCGCCGCCGCGCCTGCGGTCGAAAGAGAAGACCATGAAAGACACCATTCGCCAGCTGATCCAACAAGCCATCACCCAACTCGTCAACGAAGGTGTGTTGCCTGAAGGCCTGTCGCCGGCGATCCAGGTGGAAAACTCCCGTGACAAGACTCACGGCGACTTCGCCAGCAACATCGCGATGATGCTGGCCAAACCGGCCGGCATGAAACCCCGCGACCTGGCCGAAAAAATCATCGCCGCGCTGCCGGCTGACGAGAACGTCTCCAAAACCGAAATCGCCGGCCCTGGCTTCCTGAACTTCTTCCAGAACACTCAAGCCCTGGCGACCCGCCTGGACGCGGCCCTGGCCGACGACCACATCGGCGTACGCAAGGCCGGCCCGGTGCAGCGCACCGTGGTTGACCTGTCGGCACCGAACCTGGCCAAAGAGATGCACGTCGGCCATTTGCGCTCGACCATCATCGGCGACGGCGTGGCCCGGGTGCTGGAATTCCTCGGCGACACCGTGATCCGGCAGAACCACGTCGGCGACTGGGGCACCCAGTTCGGCATGCTGATGGCTTATCTGCAGGAAAATCCGATCACCAGCGACGAGCTGTCGGACCTGGAAAACTTCTACCGCGCCGCCAAACAGCGCTTCGACGAATCCGAAGAATTCGCCGACCGTGCCCGTGGCCTGGTGGTCAAGCTGCAAGCCGGCGACCCGGACTGCCTGGCCCTGTGGACCAAGTTCAAGGACATCTCGCTGTCCCACTGCCAGAAAATCTACGAACTGCTGAACGTCAAACTGACCATGGCCGACGTGATGGGTGAAAGCGCCTATAACGACGACCTGATCAACGTGGTCAACGACCTCAAGGCCAAAGGCATGCTGGTCGAGAGCAACGGCGCCCAGTGCGTGTTCCTCGACGAGTTCAAGAACGCCGATGGCGACCCGCTGCCAGTGATCATCGTCAAGGCCGACGGCGGCTACCTCTACGCCACCACCGACCTGGCGGCCGTGCGCTACCGCAGCGGCGTGCTCAAGGCTGATCGCGCGCTGTATTTCGTCGACCAGCGCCAGGCCCTGCACTTCCAGCAAGTGTTCCAGGTCGCGCGCCTGGCCGGCTTCGTGACCCATCCGATGGAAATGGAACACATGGGCTTCGGCACCATGAACGGCGCCGACGGCCGTCCGTTCAAGACCCGTGACGGTGGCACCGTGAAGCTGATCGACCTGCTGACCGAAGCCCAGGAACGCGCCTACACGCTGGTGAAGGAGAAGAACCCGGAGTTGGCCGAAGACGAGCTGCGCAACATTGCCAAGGTCGTGGGCATTGGCGCGGTGAAGTACGCCGACCTGTCCAAGCACCGCACCAGCGACTACAGCTTCAACTTCGACCTGATGCTGAACTTCGAAGGCAACACCGCACCGTACCTGCTGTACGCCTACACCCGAGTGGCCGGCGTATTCCGCAAGCTTGGCAAGGACTTCAGCGAAGTCGAAGGGCAAATCGTCCTCGAAGCGCCGCACGAACATGAGCTGGCGGCGAAACTGGCGCAGTTCGGCGAAATCCTGAATAACGTGTCCGATAAAGGCACGCCGCACATTCTCTGCACCTACCTGTACGATGTTGCCGGCCTGTTCTCCAGTTTCTACGAGAACTGCCCGATCCTCAGCGCCGACACCCCGACGCAAATGCAGAGCCGTCTGCGCCTTGCCGCACTGACCGGCCGCACTCTCAAGCAAGGCCTGGAACTCTTGGGTCTGGAAACTCTGGAGCGTATGTAAGTTGGCTGCCAAGAAAAAACCTGCACCCAAGCGTGGCGCCAGCCGTTACCAAGCTCCTGCAAAGCAACCGATCCCGGGCTGGCTGTGGATGGCCATCGGCCTGACGGTCGGCGCGTTCATTGTGTTCCTGATGAAGCTGGAACCAGGCAAGGGCAGTGACAGCGTCAAGCGCGAGAAGGTCGAGCAGCAACAGAAAGCCACCAAGATCGCCGAGGCCAACAAGACCCCGCCGAGCCCGACGCAGCCGGTGAAGCCGAAATATGACTTCTACACCCTGCTGCCGGAATCGGAA
Source organism: Pseudomonas sp. GM18 (assembly GCF_000282195.1). Classification (GTDB taxonomy): domain Bacteria; phylum Pseudomonadota; class Gammaproteobacteria; order Pseudomonadales; family Pseudomonadaceae; genus Aquipseudomonas. The sequence continues at coordinate 40,294 of NZ_AKJT01000035.1, read as the reverse complement.
GTGATCGTGCCGCCAGATGCGGTGCCGGAGAAAACCCTGCCGACACCACAAGTGCCGGCCGTACCGACCACGCCAGTGACGCCTGCGGAAGCGGCGAAGATCGACACGGCCCGGGCTCAGGCGGCATTGGCCGGCATCACCCCGCCGCCAGCGCCACCGGTGGCAAAAGCGGCGCCGGTGACCAAGTTCTTCCTGCAGGCCGGTTCGTTCCGCAAGCAAGCCGATGCCGACAAGGTTCGGGCGCAGATTATCCTGTTGGGTCAGGCCGTGGCGGTTGAATCCGGCACGGTGAAGGACGAAACCTGGTACCGGGTGCTGGTCGGCCCGTTCAGCAACCGCGAACAACTGACCACCGCCCAGAAACAATTGGCGGGCAGTGGCTTCAGTAACCTGTTGTTACAACAACGCCAGAGCCGCTGACTCCCTCAGGGACACCGCATCTGATCGTTCCCACGCTCTGCGTGGGAATGCCTCAAGGGACGCTCCGCGTTCCGGCGCCGCAAGGGACGCAGAGCGTCCCGGGTTGCGTTCCCACGCAGAGCGTGGGAACGATCATCTGTCAGGCACCGCTCGTCCCCTCTCCCGTCCTACAGTTGAAAAACGCTCCACCACCCCCATATGAGTTGGCATAAGGCATTTTCGCCCCGCTGCGTGGAGACTCTCCCTTGACCACCATCGTTTCAGTTCGCCGCCACGGCAAAGTCGTCATGGGCGGCGACGGCCAGGTTTCGCTCGGCAATACCGTGATGAAAGGCAACGCGAAGAAAGTTCGCCGCCTGTACCACGGTCAGGTTATCGCCGGTTTTGCCGGGGCTACCGCTGACGCCTTCACCCTCTTCGAACGTTTCGAAGGCCAACTCGAAAAACATCAGGGCCACCTGGTTCGCGCCGCTGTCGAACTCGCCAAAGAATGGCGCACCGACCGCTCCCTCAGCCGCCTCGAAGCCATGCTCGCGGTCGCCAACAAGGACGCCTCCCTGATCATCACCGGCAACGGTGACGTGGTTGAGCCTGAAGAAGGCCTGATCGCCATGGGTTCCGGCGGCGGCTACGCCCAGGCTGCGGCCAGCGCGCTGTTGAAAAAGACCGACCTGTCGGCCCGGGAAATCGTCGAAACCGCTTTGGGCATCGCTGGCGACATCTGCGTGTTCACCAATCACAACATCACCATCGAGGAGCAGGATCTCGCTGAGTAAGCCTGTCTTGGCCTAAGCGCCACGGCTTACTTTTGCTTGAGGACCGCCAATTACTATGCCCATGACCCCCCGTGAAATCGTCCACGAACTCAATCGCCATATCATCGGCCAGGACGATGCCAAACGCGCCGTCGCCATCGCGTTGCGCAACCGCTGGCGCCGGATGCAGCTGCCAGAAGAGCTGCGCGTCGAAGTCACCCCCAAGAACATCCTGATGATCGGCCCGACCGGCGTCGGTAAAACCGAGATCGCCCGTCGCCTGGCCAAACTCGCCAACGCGCCGTTCATCAAAGTCGAAGCGACCAAATTCACCGAAGTGGGCTATGTCGGCCGCGACGTCGAATCGATCATTCGTGATCTGGCCGACGCGGCGATCAAACTGCTGCGCGAACAGGAAATGACCAAGGTTCGTCACCGCGCCGAAGATGCCGCCGAAGAGCGCATCCTCGACGCCTTGCTGCCTCCGGCACGCATGGGCTTCAGCAACGAAGACGCTGCCCCGGCCCAGGACTCCAACACCCGTCAGCTGTTCCGCAAACGCCTGCGTGAAGGTCAGCTGGATGACAAGGAGATCGAAATCGAAGTTGCCGAAATCTCCGGCGTCGATATCTCCGCGCCACCGGGCATGGAAGAAATGACCAACCAGCTGCAAAGCCTGTTCGCCAACATGGGCAAGGGCAAGCGCAAAAACCGCAAGCTCAAGGTCAAGGAAGCGCTGAGACTGGTGCGCGACGAAGAAGCCGGTCGCCTGGTCAACGAAGAAGAATTGAAGGCCAAGGCGCTGGAAGCCGTCGAGCAGCATGGCATCGTGTTCATCGACGAAATCGACAAGGTCGCCAAGCGCGGTAACTCCGGTGGTGTCGATGTGTCCCGTGAAGGCGTACAGCGCGACTTGCTGCCGTTGATCGAAGGCTGCACCGTCAACACCAAACTGGGCATGGTCAAGACCGACCACATCCTGTTCATCGCCTCCGGTGCATTCCACCTGAGCAAGCCGAGTGATCTGGTGCCCGAGCTGCAAGGTCGCCTGCCGATTCGAGTCGAACTCAAGGCACTGAGCCCGGAAGATTTCGAACGCATTCTTAGCGAGCCGCATGCATCGCTCACCGAGCAGTATTGCGCGCTGCTGAAAACCGAAGGGCTGCTCATCGAGTTCCAGCCGGACGGCATCAAGCGTATTGCCGAGATTGCCTGGCAGGTCAACGAGAAGACCGAGAACATCGGCGCCCGTCGCCTGCACACCTTGCTGGAGCGTCTGCTCGAAGAGGTGTCGTTCAGCGCTGGCGATCTGGCCAGCACCCATGACGAAAAGGCGATCCTGATCGATGCCGATTACGTCAACAGCCACTTGGGCGAATTGGCGCAGAACGAAGACCTGTCCCGTTATATCCTGTAGGTCACCTACTCTCCTGTGAGAACGTGAAACCAGTAGGAGCTGCGCAGACTGCGGCAGCTCCTACACAACGTTCCACATAGACGGACGACCTGCCATGACCCAACTCCCCACCGACATCAAACTGCACAAAGCCTCAAAAACCCTGACGCTCAAATACGCGTCCGGCGAGGAGTATCACCTGCCCGCAGAATTCCTTCGCGTGCACTCTCCTTCCGCCGAGGTCCAGGGCCACGGCAAACCTATCCTGCAATTTGGCAAGATCGGCGTAGGCCTGAGCAAGGTCGAACCGGCCGGTCAGTACGCACTGAAATTGACCTTCGACGACGGCCACGACAGCGGACTGTTCACCTGGGAATATCTGTACCAGTTGGCCGTACGCCAAGAGGATCTGTGGAACGATTATCTTGCCGAACTCAAATCGGCTGGAAAGACCCGTGATCCGAACGAGTCGGTCGTCAAGCTGATGCTCTAGGTCAGGCCTCGGGGTATTTAGAGGGCATTTTCTAATTCCATCTGTTTGAATGCTTGGCTGCCGGGTCAACGATTGGCCCGCTTGCGAAAAAAATTAAACTCGGGTAACCAATGGGGCTGGCAAGTTCCGTGCAGTGCTCTCTGAACTGAAAAGCAGCTATGCAATTAACGGTCACCCGAGCAGTAGTACCTGGCGCATTGTGTGACTACACAGCTGGGCTCAGGTACTCGCCTCAGGACAATGGAGCGTCGTAGATGAGTAACAAGCAAAACGATGACCTGAAATTCCAGGCTTCAGAAAATACCTTGGGACTGAATCCTGTTGTTGGGCTGCGTAGAAAGGATCTACTGGGTTCCGCTCGAATGGTGCTGACCCAGGCCATCAGACAACCCATCCACAGTGCCAGGCACGTCGCCCATTTCGGCATCGAACTCAAGAACGTGCTGTTCGGAAAATCCGAGCTTCAACCGCAAAGCGACGACCGCCGTTTCCTCGACCCGGCCTGGAGTCAAAACCCTCTCTACAAACGTTATTTGCAAACTTATCTGGCGTGGCGCAAGGAGCTCCACACCTGGATCGATAAGAGCAATCTCTCGCCCAAGGACGTCGCTCGCGGGCATTTCGTGATCAACCTCATGACCGAAGCCATGGCCCCGACCAACACGGCGGCCAACCCGGCGGCGGTCAAACGCTTCTTCGAAACCGGCGGCAAAAGCCTGCTCGACGGCCTCTCCCATCTGGCCAAGGATCTGATCCACAATGGCGGCATGCCGAGCCAGGTCAACATGGGCGCGTTCGAAGTCGGCAAGAGCCTGGGCGTGACCGAAGGCGCAGTGGTCTTTCGCAACGACGTGCTGGAACTGATCCAGTACAAGCCGATCACCGAGCAGGTGCATGAACGCCCACTGCTGGTGGTGCCGCCGCAAATCAACAAGTTCTATGTTTTCGACCTGAGCCCGGACAAGAGCCTGGCGCGCTTCTGCCTGCGCAACAACGTGCAGACGTTCATTGTCAGCTGGCGCAACCCGACCAAGGAGCAACGCGAGTGGGGTCTGTCGACCTACATCGAAGCGCTCAAGGAAGCAGTCGATGTAGTCACCGCGATCACCGGCAGCAAAGACGTGAACATGCTCGGTGCCTGCTCCGGCGGCATTACCTGCACCGCCCTGCTGGGTCATTACGCAGCGATCGGCGAAAAGAAAGTAAACGCCCTGACGCTGCTGGTCAGCGTGCTCGACACCACCCTCGACAGCGACGTGGCCCTGTTCGTCGACGAGCAGACCCTCGAAGCCGCCAAGCGCCATTCCTACCAGGCCGGTGTGCTGGAAGGCCGCGACATGGCGAAAGTCTTCGCCTGGATGCGCCCCAACGACTTGATCTGGAACTACTGGGTCAACAACTACCTGTTGGGCAACGAGCCACCGGTGTTCGACATTCTGTTCTGGAACAACGACACCACTCGCCTGCCGGCCGCTTTCCACGGCGACCTGATCGAGATGTTCAAAAACAACCCACTGATCCGACCCAACGCACTGGAAGTGTGCGGCACGCCGATCGACCTCAAACAGGTCGATGCCGACATCTTTTCCCTGGCCGGCACCAACGATCACATCACCCCGTGGAAGTCCTGCTACAAGTCGGCACAACTGTTCGGCGGCAAGGTCGAATTCGTGCTGTCCAGCAGCGGACATATCCAGAGCATCCTGAACCCGCCGGGCAATCCGAAAGCACGCTACATGACCAGCACTGACATGCCGGTCAAAGCCGAGGACTGGATGGAAAACTCCACCAAGCACACCGACTCCTGGTGGCTGCACTGGCAGGCGTGGCAGGCCGAGCGCTCCGGCAAACTGAAGAAGTCCCCCGCCAACCTTGGCAACAAGGCCTATCCCGCGGGTGAAGCGTCACCAGGCACATATGTGCACGAACGTTGAGTTTCAAACAACTCGCAGTCCGCGGCACTGGGAGGTGCCGCGATTGTTATTAATCAGCCTCGAGGCCAGCCTCGAACATTCTGCGACGGCCCGGGAAGGCCCGAGCAGCGTTTAAAACCTACAGGGCTTCGTGCATGCCGCAACCGTTCGTATTTCGTACCGTCAACCTGGATGGGCAGACCCTCCGCACCGCGGTACGCCCCGGCAAGCCTCACTTGACGCCCTTGCTGGTTTTCAATGGCATCGGTGCCAACCTGGAGCTGATATTTCCGTTCGTCCAGGCGCTGGATCCGGACCTGGAAGTCATCGCCTTCGACGTCCCCGGTGTCGGTGGCTCATCGACGCCCAGCCGGCCGTATCGCTTTCCGGGCCTGGCGAAGCTGACGGCGCGAATGCTCGACTATCTCGATTACGGGCAGGTCAATGTGATCGGCGTGTCATGGGGTGGCGCTCTGGCGCAGCAATTCGCCCATGACTATCCCGAGCGCTGCAAGAAGCTGGTGCTGGCAGCCACGGCGGCCGGAACAGTGATGGTGCCGGGCAAACCGAAAGTGCTGTGGATGATGGCCAGCCCACGACGCTACATCCAGCCGTCCCATGTGATTCGCATCGCGCCGATGATCTATGGCGGCTCATTCCGTCGCGATCCGACCCTGGCTGCCAGTCACGCCGCGCGGGTTCGCTCGGCAGGCAAACTGGGCTACTACTGGCAGCTGTTCGCCGGGTTCGGCTGGACCAGCATTCACTGGCTGCACAAGATCCACCAGCCGACCCTGGTGCTGGCCGGCGATGATGACCCTCTGATCCCGCTGATCAATATGCGCATGCTGGCCTGGCGAATTCCCAATGCCCAACTGCACATCATCGACGACGGGCATCTGTTCTTGATTACCCGGGCCGAAGCGGTGGCACCGATCATCATGAAGTTTCTCCAAGAGGAACGTCAGCGCGCAGTGATGCATCCGCATCCGGCGCCATCGGGCAGTTGACCGGCCCCGGCCTTGGTGTAGGAAAAGAGGGTTGGCAGGACGTCGTACCGCGCAACAATCCGCAACAACGTCTATGGTGTTTTGTTCGGTGAGTTTGTTTTTGGCCTGAAGACGAAGGAGTGTTGACTCATGCGCGACAAACCAGCGAAGGGCTCCTTGCCCACTCCCGCTGCATTCATCAACGCACAGAGTGCGGTTACCGGTCTGCGCGGCCGGGACTTGCTTTCAACCTTGCGCAGCCTGGCCGCCCACGGCCTGCGCAATCCAGTGTACACGGCCCGGCATGCCTTGAAACTGGGCGGCCAGCTGGGTCGCGTGCTGTTGGGTGAGACTCTTCACCCGATCAGCCCACAGGACAGTCGCTTTGCCGACCCGACGTGGAGCCTCAATCCTTTTTATCGCCGCAGCCTGCAGGCCTATCTGAGCTGGCAGATAGAGGTCAAGAACTGGATCGACGAGAGCAACCTGAGCCCGGACGACCGCGCCCGCGCCCACTTTGCATTTGCCTTGATCAACGACGCCGTGGCACCGTCCAACACCCTGCTCAATCCGCTGGCGATCAAGGAGATCTTCAATTCCGGCGGTCACAGTCTGGTGCGGGGTATCGGCCATCTGCTCGACGACCTGCTGCACAACGACGGCTTGCCCAGACAGGTCACCAAACAAGCATTCGAGGTAGGCAAGACAGTCGCCACCACCACCGGCTCCGTGGTGTTTCGCAATGAGCTGCTGGAGCTGATCCAGTACAAGCCGATGAGCGAAAAACAGTATTCCAAGCCGTTGCTGATCGTGCCGCCACAAATCAACAAGTTCTACATTTTCGACTTGAGCCCGAGCAACAGCTTCGTCCAGTTCGCCCTCAAAAACGGCTTGCAGACCTTCGTGATCAGCTGGCGCAATCCCGATGTGCGTCACCGCGAATGGGGGCTGTCGTCTTACGTCGAAGCCGCCGAAGAAGCGATGAATGTGTGCCGGGCGATCACCGGTGCGCGCGACGTCAACCTGATGGGTGCCTGCGCCGGCGGGCTGACCATCGCCGCGCTGCAAGGGCACTTGCAGGCCAAACGACAGCTGCGGCGGGTGTCCAGCGCGACCTATCTGGTCAGCCTGCTCGACAGTCAGATAGAAAGCCCGGCCACCCTCTTCGTCGACGAACAGACCCTGGAAGCGGCCAAGCGCCGCTCGTATCAGAAGGGCGTTCTGGAAGGTCGCGACATGGCCAGGGTTTTTGCCTGGATGCGCCCCAACGATTTGATCTGGAATTACTTCGTCAATAACTACCTGCTGGGCAAGGAGCCGCCGGCGTTCGACATCCTCTACTGGAACAATGACAACACGCGCCTGCCGGCAGCGTTTCATGGCGACCTGCTGGACTTCTTCAAGCACAACCCGCTGAGTCATCCGGGCGGGCTGGAAGTGTGCGGCACACCGATCGACCTGCAGAAAGTCACCGTCGACAGTTTCAGCGTGGCCGGTATGAACGATCACATCACCCCGTGGGATGCGGTGTATCGCTCGACCTTGCTGCTGGGTGGCGAGCGGCGCTTCGTACTGTCGAGCAGCGGTCATGTGCAGAGCATTCTCAATCCGCCGCACAATTCGAAAGCCAACTACGTCGAGAACCCGAAACTGAGCAGCGACCCGCGGGCCTGGTACTACGACGCCAAACGCGTCGACGGCAGTTGGTGGACGCAATGGCTGAGCTGGATTCAGGAACGCTCCGGCGCACTACACGAAACCCAGATGACCCTCGGCAACCAGAACTATCCACCGATGGAGGCGGCACCCGGTACTTACGTGCGCGTGCGCTGACGTTCAATGAACCACGGCCGCCAATGGCTGTGGCCTGACTCGACCATTAAGAAGACTGGATGAAAACCCGCGACCGGATTCTCGAATGTGCCCTGCAGTTGTTCAATCAGAAGGGCGAACCGAACGTTTCCACCATGGAAGTGGCCAACGAAATGGGCATCAGCCCGGGCAACCTCTACTACCACTTCCACGGTAAGGAGCCGCTGATCCTGGGGCTGTTCGAACGCTTCCAGACCGAACTGACGCCCTTGCTCGATCCACCGTCCGATGTGGAATTGGCCCCCGAAGATTACTGGCTGTTCCTGCACCTGATCGTCGAACGCCTGGCCCAATACCGGTTTCTGTTCCAGGACCTGTCGAACCTTGCTGGCCGCCTGCCGAAACTGGCCAAGGGGATACGCAACCTGCTCAATGCGTTGAAGCGCACACTGGCTTCATTGCTGGCGCAGTTGAAGGCTCAGGGGCAGTTGGTCAGTGACACCCAGGCGCTGGGACAACTGGTGGAACAAATCACCATGACGTTGCTGTTCTCGCTGGACTATCAGCGGATTCTCGACCGTGAAGGTGAAGTACGACTGGTGGTGTACCAGATCATGATGCTGGTGGCACCGCACTTGTTGCCGCCGGTCAAAGTCGCGACCGAGCGGTTGGCGTTGCAGTATCTGGAAGAGCATTAAGATCTTTTCAACGCTCAAACAAAAACGCCCGACCTTTACAGGCCGGGCGTGATCGTTCCCATGCTCCGCGTGGGAATGCAGCCGGTGACGCTCTGCGTCACTGCCGAAATGGACGCGGAGCGTCCGGTGAGGCATTCCCACGCGGAGCGTGGGAACGATCATCAGGACTGACTGGTTGGCGCCGGAGCCGGAGCAGCAGTCGGGGTTACAGCAGGGGTCGGCGCAGCGGCAGAGTTCGCCGGACTGACCGGGGTTGCCGGTTTGGCGGCAGCCACTGCTGGTTTCGGGGCGGCCGCTTTCGGGGCTGCCGGTTTTTTCACTGCTGGCTTCTTCGCTGCAGCGGGTTTGGCCGCTACGGTTTTAGCTACAGGTTTGGCCGCCGGTTTAGCGGCTGGTTTTGCAGCAGCTTTTACAGCGGGTTTAGCGGCCGCTTTGGCTGCAGGTTTCGCAGCAGCAGTTTTGGCTGCCGGTTTGGCGGCAGGCTTCGCTGCGGCCTTGGCCAATGGTTTGGCAGCGCTTTTAGCTGCAGGTTTGGCCGCCGCGGTTTTCGCCGCAACAGGCGCAACCTTGGCACCGGTGAGTTTTTCGATTTGCTTGGTCAGGGTATCGACCTTGCTGTGCAGTGCCTTGACTTCATTGCGGCTCGGTACACCCAGGCGCGAAATGGCGCTGTTCAGGCGCTTGTCGAAAGCCCCTTCCAGCTCATCCCACTTGCCCAGTGCGCGATCTTTCACGCCGCTGATGCGCGACTTGGCCGACGAAGCGGAGTCCTTGGCAGCATCGACAGTCTTGCCGACAGCGCTCTTGGTGAGCTTCTCGGCTTTCTCGCCGTCCTTAACCAATGCATCGAAGAGTTTGCTGCCGTCAGTATCAATCTTCGAGTACACGCCTAAACCAGCCAGCCAGATCTTGCGGGAGTAGTCTTCGACCTTCCCGATCCACGAGCTGCCTTCTTTTTCAGTATTCTTTTTGCCAGCCATCCCGTTCTCCTTAAGATTTACGCGCGACACGTTCGAGCAATGCTGTCAGCTCATCGAGCTTAGCAGAGAGTGTCTCCACGTCATGTTTAGACGGAATGCCGATACGATTCAAGGCACTTGCGATACGCGTATCGAAAGCCTTCTCGACTTTGTCGAGTTGAAGTTCGACTTTACCTTTGAAAGTACTCACTTCACTCTTGGCTTCATCGATCTCGGCATTAGCCGCTTCAAGTTTCTCAGCAACTACTTTTTTGCCTTTCTTTTCAACAGCTTGACCAGCCTTGATCAACTCTTGAACGTACTCGCTGCCCTCTTGACCGACCTTGGTGTAAGCACCCAGGCCTGCCAGCCAGATCTTGCGGGCATACGATTTGACGTCGTTCAGAGTGTTGGTCTCAACGTCGACTTTTTTCTTCAAAATAACTTTGGCCATGGTCCACCTCACGCGCAGAAGGGTTGAGGAACTGCCCGCGAAAGTGTCGGGCTCAGGCACAAAGTAGGGAGAAAAATTAGAAACGGCACCCTAACAACCGCAACAATTGCGTGCCGTGAAATACCTGTAGGAGCGAAGCTTGCTCGCAAAGAGGCCGGTCCATCCGCAACATCTTCGAGGGCAGGACCTCCGCCTTCGCGAGCAAGCCTCGCTCCACAGGTCGCAATCACGCAAGGGCTTTGTCGAGGGCCCTTTCGATTTCCGACTTGATGGTGCCGCTCATGGCGGACATCAACAGCCCCAGTTCAACATCGACCCTGATCGAATCCTCGCCCACATGCACCGCGCCTTTCACACCGGAGCGCTTGAGGTTCAGGGTGTCGCCGGACCACTGCGGCTCCAGGCCATATTGATCGGACAGTTTCTGCGCCAACTTGTCGGCCTTCTCGCGGGCCGCTTCCTTACCCAGGCCGTGGGCACGCTCAACACTAATACTGGCCATCGAATGACTCCTGCTTTATGGACACTTCCTGAAGCATCTTGACCGTTACTGCGTCAAAACGTCCCGGTTTCTCTATATCTTACCTTCAGCCTTGCCAAGACAAAGCAGGCCACCGGGATTAGAATGTCCCGCATTCTATTTTGGTGACAGCGATATGACTGATCAGCGCAAAGGCAGCGATGCCGAACCCACCACTCACTTCGGCTTCAAAAACGTTCCGGAAAGCCAGAAAGCGGAAAAAGTCGCTGAGGTTTTCCACTCGGTAGCCGCCAAGTACGACTTGATGAACGACCTCCTGTCGGGCGGCATGCACCGCCTGTGGAAGCGTTTCGCAATCGAACTGTCGGGCGTGCGTGCCGGTAACCGCGTGCTGGACATCGCCGGCGGCACCGGCGACCTGACCAAAAAGTTTTCGCATCTTGTGGGACCGACTGGTCAGGTAGTGTTGGCCGACATCAACGAATCCATGCTCAAGGTCGGTCGTGACCGCCTGCTGGATCTGGGTGTGTCCGGCAACGTCGAATTCGTCCAGGCCGACGCTGAAAAGCTGCCGTTCCCGGACAACCACTTCGATTGCGTGACCATCGCTTTCGGCCTGCGCAACGTGACGCATAAAGAAGACGCCCTGCGCTCGATGCTGCGCGTGCTCAAGCCCGGCGGTCGCCTGCTGGTGCTGGAGTTCTCCAAGCCCACCAACGCACTGATGTCCAAAGCCTACGATGCCTATTCGTTCGCCTTCATGCCGTTGATGGGCAAGCTGATCACCAATGATTCGGAAAGCTATCGCTACCTGGCCGAATCGATCCGCATGCACCCGAATCAGGAAACCCTGAAGTCGATGATGGTCGAGGCCGGTTTCGACCGCGTGACCTACCACAACATGACCGCAGGCATCGTCGCCCTGCACCGCGGCATCAAACCCTGATGTTGCTGGCCGGCCTGCTCGCCAGCGTTGAACTCGGTCTGAACCGGGTGCTGCGTCTCGACAGCACGGCGCTGCCGCGGCTGGCGCACTTGAGTGGCAAGGTGATTGCCGTCGACTGCCGCAGCCCGGCGCTGCAATTGTTCATCCTGCCCAGCGACGAAGGCCTGATGCTGGCGTCCCACTGGGAAACCGGTGCCGACTGCACCTTGCGCGCACCAGCCTCAAGCCTGCTGAAACTGGCGACGAGCAAAGACAAGACTTCCGTGCTGCATGGCCCGGAAGTCGAACTCGACGGCGACAGCGGCGTGCTGCTGGAGCTGGCGGCGATCCTGCAGGACCTCGAACTGGACTGGGAGTACGAACTCTCGCGCTGGCTGGGACCTGTGGCCACACAACTGGTTGGCGGTCACCTGCGCAGTCGCGCACGCTGGTATCAGCAAGGGTTCGCCAGCCTCAACCAGAACCTGGGCGAGTACCTGGCCGAAGAATCGCGCACCCTCGTCGGTCAGCGCGAAGCCGAAGCCCGTTTCAGCGAACTGGACCAGATCAAGCTCGATCTGGAACGACTCGAGGCGCGTTTCGAGCGCCTTTCCCGATCCCTCGACCCAAGCGATAACGCATGAAGCTGCTTGCCGTCCGCCGTTTGTTGCGCATCCAGCGCGTTGTGATCCGCTACCGCCTCGATGACCTGCTGTTCGCCCTGCCATTGCCCTGGTTTCTGCTGGCGCTGCGCTATGCCTTGCCATGGCGCTGGTTCCCGCGCAAGCCCCTGGACCTGAGCCGTGGCGCACGATTGCGCCTGGCGTTGCAGGACCTTGGGCCGATTTTCATCAAGTTCGGCCAGATTCTTTCGACGCGCCGCGACCTGCTGCCCGAAGACATCGCCGATGAGCTGATGATGTTGCAGGACCGCGTGCCGCCATTCGACTCGCAAGTATCCGTCCGACTGATCGAAGAGCAGCTTGGCAAAAAAATCAGTGAAGTGTTCAGCCGTTTCGACGTCGAACCACTGGCCTCCGCCTCGGTGGCACAGGTGCACGCCGCGCAGCTGAAAACCGGTGAAGAAGTGGTGGTCAAAGTGATTCGCCCGGGCCTGAAACCGGTCATCGCCCAAGACCTGGCGTGGCTGTTCATTCTTGCCCGCGCCGCGGAAAAACTCTCGGCCGATGCCCGTCTGCTGCACCCGGTGGACGTGGTCAGCGACTACGAAAAAACCATCTACGACGAACTCGACCTGCTGCGCGAGGCGGCCAACGCCAGCCAGTTGAAGCGCAACTTCGACGGTTCGCCTCTGCTGTATGTGCCGCAAGTCTATTGGGACTGGTGTCGGCCGAAAGTACTGGTGATGGAGCGCATCTACGGGATTCAGGTCACCGACCTCGCGACCCTGGCTGACCAGCGCACCGACATGAAAATGCTCGCCGAGCGTGGTGTGGAGATCTTCTTCACCCAGGTGTTCCGCGACAGCTTCTTCCACGCAGACATGCACCCCGGCAACATCTTCGTCAGCACCGTGCAGCCGTGGAGCCCGCAGTACATCGCTATCGACTGCGGCATCGTCGGCAGCCTGACCCCGGAAGACCAGGACTATCTGGCGCGCAACCTGTTCGCGTTCTTCAAGCGTGATTACCGGCGTGTCGCGCAGTTGCACATCGACTCGGGCTGGGTACCGGCGGAAACCAAACTCAACGAATTCGAAGCGGCGATCCGCACGGTGTGCGAGCCGATCTTCGAAAAACCGTTAAAAGATATTTCCTTCGGTCAGGTGCTGATGCGCCTGTTCCAGACTGCTCGACGCTTCAACATGGAAGTGCAGCCGCAGTTGGTCTTGCTGCAAAAAACCCTGTTGAACATCGAAGGCCTGGGCCGTCAGTTGTACCCGGACCTCGATCTGTGGAACACCGCCCAGCCGTTCCTCGAACGCTGGATGCGCGAGCGCGTCAGCCCCAAAGCCTTGCTGGGCAATGTGCAGAGCCAGTTCGAGCAGATCCCGCACCTGGCCAACATGGCCCGCGACCTGCTCGAGCGCATGTCCCAACCCCACGCCAACGACCCGCCGCCGCCGTGGCACCGGCGCAAGGACGACGTGTTCCTGCGCCTGCTCGGTACCGCTCATCTGGCGGGTGGCACGATACTCGCCGCCGGTGGCCCGTTACACGAACTGGGGCATTGGCCCGCCGGAATCATGGTGGCGATCGGCTTGTATCTGGTCGTTCGCCGATAGCCAGTTGGATCATCGGCTGGCACACTGTTTGAACGCTGAATTTGAACATTGGCCTCAACTATTGAAGTAGAGCCCGCTGTCGGAGTCGAAGATGAAAAACTGGCTGGACGAGATCAAGTGGGACGCCGATGGCCTGGTGCCCGCGATTGCCCAGGATCACAAGACCGGACGCGTCCTGATGATGGCCTGGATGAACCGCGAAGCACTGCAATTGACCGCCGCCGAGAACCGTGCCATTTACTGGTCACGTTCCCGTGGCAAGCTGTGGCGCAAGGGCGAAGAGTCCGGCCACGTGCAAACCCTGCATGAGATGCGCCTGGACTGTGACGCTGACGTGATCATCCTGATGGTCGAGCAGATCGGCGACATCGCCTGCCATACCGGTCGTCAGAGCTGCTTCTACCGCGTCTTCGAGAACGGCGACTGGAAAACCGTCGACCCGGTGCTCAAAGACCCGCACGCTATCTATTCCGCAGGACATACTCATGAGTGACACCCTGACCCGCCTGGCCCTGGTGTTGGAAGAGCGCAAAGGCGCCGCCGCCGACAGCTCGTACGTCGCCAGCCTGTACCACAAAGGCTTGAACAAGATTCTGGAAAAGGTCGGCGAAGAGTCGGTCGAAACCATCATTGCCGCCAAGGATGCCGCCATCAGCGGTGACTGCAGCGATGTGATCTACGAGACCGCCGACCTGTGGTTCCACAGCATGGTCATGCTTGCCCAGTTGGGGCAACATCCACAGGCTGTGCTCGATGAACTGGACCGTCGCTTCGGTCTGTCCGGACACGCCGAGAAAGCCTCGCGCCCGTCCGCCTGAATAATTATTAGAGAGGAACGCAACATGGGCATTTTTGACTGGAAACACTGGATCGTCATCCTGGTTGTCGTAGTGCTGGTGTTCGGCACCAAGAAACTGAAAAACCTCGGCACTGACGTGGGCGAGTCGATCAAGGGCTTTCGCAAGGCCATGAACGACGAAGAAAAACCGGCCGACCCGACAGCGACTCCGGCCCAACCGGTTCCGCCAAGCCAGCCACAGGCCACAACGTCTGTGAACCCGCCGCACACCATCGACGTGCAGGCGCAAAAAGTCGAAGAGCCGATCCGCAAAGACTCGTGAGCACTGACTAATGTTTGGTATCAGCTTCTCTGAACTGCTGCTCGTCGGCCTCGTCGCCCTGCTGGTGCTGGGCCCCGAGCGCCTGCCGGGTGCTGCGCGCACCGCCGGCCTGTGGGTCGGGCGGCTGAAGCGCAGTTTCAACGCGATCAAACAGGAAGTTGAACGTGAAATCGGTGCCGACGAGATTCGCCGGCAACTGCACAACGAGCACATTCTGTCCCTGGAGCAGGAGGCGCGGAAGATTTTCACGCCGACTCAGCAGGAGCCAACACCGGTGGAACCTGTAGCGACGCCGACGATTCATGCACCAGCGGCTGAAGTTACGCCGGCGGTTACAGCCGCTGAACCTGCACATGCCATTCCAGTAGAGCCTGTACCGCCTGCGGCTGCGCCTGTTGCGCCAGCCCCTCATGACCCAACATTGCCACCGCGAGCCCCATGAGCGATCTCCCCGAAAACGACCAGCACATGCCGCTGGTTTCGCACCTCACCGAGCTGCGCACCCGTCTGCTGCGCTGTGTAGCGGCGATTTTCATTATCTTCGCCGGGTTGTTCGCCTTCACCCAGCAGATTTACACCTTCGTCTCCACGCCGCTGCGCCAGTACCTGCCGGCCGGCGCGACGATGATTGCCACTGACGTGTCGTCGCCGTTCCTGACGCCGCTGAAGCTGACCATGATGGTCTCGCTGTTCCTGGCAATCCCGGTGATCCTGCATCAGATCTGGGGTTTCATCGCGCCAGGCCTGTACAAGCATGAGAAGCGCATCGCCGTGCCGTTGCTGGTCTCCAGCATCCTGCTGTTCTACACCGGCATGGCCTTCGCCTATTTCCTGGTGTTCCCGCTGATCTTCAAGTTCTTCGCCGCTGCCACCCCGGCCGGCGTGGAAATGATGACCGACATCACCAGCTACCTCGATTTCGTCATGACACTGTTCTTCGCCTTCGGTGTGGCGTTCGAAATCCCGGTGGCCGTGGTGCTGCTGGTGTGGATCGGCGTGGTCAACGTCACTTACCTGAAGAAAATCCGTCCGTACGTGGTCATCGGCTGCTTCGTGGTCGGCATGATCCTGACCCCGCCAGACATCTTCTCGCAGACGCTGTTGGCCGTACCGATGTGGTTGCTGTTCGAGATCGGCGTCCTGTTCGGCGGCCTGATCAGCAAGCGCGGCGAGCACCCGGACGAAAAACCGGCTGACGATCACAACGACCAGCCGCCAGCGACCCAAGCGTGAACCTGCTGCTCCTCGAGGAGGCCGACTTCATTGCGGCCGACCGGGCGATCCTGCGCGATCGCCGCTTGACTCACATGCAGGAAGTCCACCGCTGTGAAGTGGGTGACAGCATGCGCGTCGGGCGTATCGGCGGGCTGATGGGTGCCGCCGAAGTACTGCGCCTGGACGCTGACGAAGCCGAGTTGCGCGTCACCCTCGATCAACCGCCACCGACCAAGCTGCCACTGACCCTGGTGTTGGCCCTGCCACGCCCGAAAATGCTCCGCAGGGTGTTCCAGACCGTGGCCGCCATGGGTGTGCCGCGAATCGTGCTGGTGAACAGCTATCGCGTCGAGAAGAGCTTCTGGCAAACCCCGTTCCTCGAACCTGAAGCGATTCGCGAGCAGTTGATCCTCGGCCTGGAACAGGCCCGGGATAGCGTGCTGCCGGAGATCGTCATCGAGAAGCGCTTCAAGCCTTTTGTCGAAGATCGCCTGCCGGCGATTACCGAAGGCACCCTCGGTCTCGTCGGCCATCCCGGCAACTACCCGCCCTGCCCTCGTGGCCTGGACGAGCCGGTAACCCTGGCCATCGGCCCCGAAGGTGGTTGGATTCCCTACGAAATCGACCTGCTGGCCAAGGCCGGCCTGCAACCGGTCCAGCTCGGCGAGCGCATCCTGCGGGTCGAAACCGCTGTCACCGCGCTGCTCTCGCGCTTGTTCTAACCCAGACACTTACCCTCGCCACAAGTGTTTGCTCGCCTACAGGTTCCAGCCTGCCTGCCGATACAGTCCCCATAAAACCGATTAATGGTCCGAGGGGAGTTGCAGCATGTACCGTTGGCTAGCCGAGAAACTGGGAAACGTAAGCGTCAATCGCAAACTGGGTGTCGGCTTCGGTCTGGTGCTGCTTCTGACCTTGTTGATCACCTTCACCGGCTGGACCGGCCTGAGCGGTGTGATCAGCCGTGGCGACACCCTCGGGTTTATTTCCAGCCTCAATGAGCTGACCAAAGACCTGCGCCTGGCCCGTCTGGACTACGACATGCGCCGTGGCGAACAAGGCCCGGGCGCCGTCAACGAGCTGATCGGCAAACTCGATAGCGGCCTGAAAACCGCTCGCACGCTGATCGAACAACCTGACGACGTGGCATTGATCGACCAGCAAGTGGCCGCCGTCAGCGAGTACAAACGCGCCTTCGCCGACCTGACCCAGGCCACCGCCACTCGCGAAGATGCTCGCAGCAAACTGGGCGCCACCGCCGATAACGCCGTGGCCCGCGTCGCTGAAGTCGAAAAATCCATGCTGCAGGGCGACAGCGTCACCCAGTTCAACAGTGTGATCGACCTGAGTAAACTGATTCAGCAAGCGCGCTTCCAGGTCCGCGGTTACACCTACAGCGGCAAACCCGAGGCCGAGCAGCCAGCGCTGGACGCCATCGACAACGCCCTGAAAAACCTCGAAAGCCTGCCGTCCAAACTGCCGGAGCAACACATCGCCAACCTGCAACAGGCGACCGACTCGCTAAAAGCCTATCGCGCGGCTGTCAGTCAGTTCCGTGACTCCCAGGTCGTCAGCGCTGCCGCCTTCAAACGCATGAGCGCTCAGGGCGACATTCTGTTCGACGTCAGCAAAAAGCTCACCACCTCGCAAACCGCCGTGCGTGACGCCGATACGGCGCACGCCAAAAACCTGCTGCTGATGGCCACCGTCCTGGCGTCGGCTTTTGGTCTGTTCGCGGCCTGGGCCATCACCCGGCAGATCGTCATTCCCCTGAGCCAAACCCTCAAAGTGGCCGAGCGTGTCGCGGCGGGCGACCTGAGCCATAACCTGATTTCCGAACGCCAGGACGAACTGGGCCAGCTACAGCGCGCCATGCAGAGCATGACCCTGGGCCTGCGGGAACTGATCGGCGGCATCAGCGACGGCGTGACCCAAATCGCCAGCGCCGCTGAAGAACTGTCTGCCGTTACCGAGCAGACCAGCGCCGGGGTCAACAGTCAGAAGGTCGAAACCGATCAAGTGGCCACCGCCATGCACGAAATGACCGCCACCGTGCAGGAAGTCGCGCGCAATGCCGAGGAAGCGTCCGAAGCCGCCGTCGCCGCCGACCAGCAGGCCCGCGAGGGTGACAGGGTGGTCGGCGAGGCCATCGCCCAGATCGAACGCCTGGCCCTCGAAGTCGGTAACTCCACGGCCGCCATGGGCGACCTGAAGCGCGAGAGCGACAAGATCGGCAGCGTGCTCGACGTGATCAAATCGGTGGCCCAGCAAACCAACCTGCTGGCGCTCAACGCCGCCATCGAAGCCGCCCGCGCCGGTGAGGCCGGTCGCGGTTTTGCGGTAGTCGCCGACGAAGTCCGCAGCCTGGCCCAGCGTACCCAGAAGTCCACCGAAGAAATCGAAGAGCTGATCGTTGGCCTGCAAACCGGCACTCAGCAAGTCGCGACCATCATGGACAACAGCCGCAGCCTGACCGACAGCAGCGTCGAACTGACCCGCCGTGCCGGTGGCTCGCTGGAAAGCATCACCCGTACCGTGTCGGCGATCCAGTCGATGAACCAGCAGATCGCCGCTGCCGCCGAGCAACAGAGCGCGGTGGCTGAAGAGATCAACCGTAGCGTATTGAACGTGCGTGACGTGTCCGAGCAGACCTCGGCTGCGAGTGAAGAGACCGCAGCCTCCAGCGTCGAGCTGGCGCGATTGGGGACGCATTTGCAGATGCTGGTGGGACGATTCAAGGTTTAATCGGCCGGACTGATCGTTCCCACGCTCTGCGTGGGAACGATCATAGGTTAGAGAACCTGCCGCAAAAACGCCTGCGCACGCGGATCCTTCGGCGCATCGAAGAACTCGGCCGGTGAGGCGTCTTCCAGCAATTTGCCGTGATCGAAGAACAGCACCCGATCCGCCACTTCCCGGGCGAAGCCCATTTCGTGGGTGACGCAAACCATGGTCATGCCTTCCACGGCCAAGGTCTTCATCACATCCAGCACTTCACCGACCATTTCCGGGTCGAGCGCCGATGTCGGCTCATCGAACAGCATGACCTTCGGCTCCATCGCCAATGCTCGGGCGATGGCCACGCGCTGTTGCTGACCACCTGACAGGCGCGATGGAAACTCGTGGGCCTTCTGAGCGATGCCGACCTTTTCCAGCAACACCATGGCCTTGGCCTCGCGCTCCTTCTTGCCGCGCTTGCGCACGACTTTCTGGGCCAGGCAGAGGTTTTCCAGCACGGTCATGTGCGGGAACAGGTTGAAATGCTGGAACACCATGCCGACTTCGCGGCGGTAGGCGTTGACGTCGGTTTTCGGGTCGGCCAGTTGTAAGCCGTCGATGCTCACCGAGCCGGAGTCGAACGCTTCCAGGCCATTCAGGCAGCGCAGAAAGGTCGATTTGCCGGAACCGGACGGGCCGATCACCACCAATACTTCGCCCTTCGCCACTTGGGTGGTGACGTTATCTACCGCGCGAACCACCTGGCCGCGGGTGTCGAAGACTTTTATCAGATCGCGGACTTCAATCACTTTGCGCGAGCCTCCGCTCAAGCCGACTGGCGATTTTCGACAGCGGCAGGTTGATCAACAGGTACAGCCCGGCCACGCAGAACAGGATTTCGAACGGCGAGAACGAGGTGGTGATGACTTCGCGACCGCTTTTCAGCAGTTCGGTTATCGCGATCACCGACACCAACGAGGTGTCCTTGACCAGACTGATGAACTGCCCGGCCAGCGGCGGCAGCACGCGCTTGAACGCTTGCGGCAGCACCACGTGGCGCATCGACTGGCCACCGCTCAAACCGAGGGAGCGCGCCGCTTCGTTCTGGCCACGGGCAATGGACTGCACGCCAGAACGGATGATCTCCGCCACGTAGGCACCGGTGAACAGCGACAACGCGGCGATCCCGGCGAACTCCCGGGAGAGGTTCATCACGGTGCCGATGAAAAAGTAGAAAATGAAAATCTGCACCAGCAGCGGCGTACCGCGCACCAGCTCGACGTAGATTGTCGAGAGGTCGCGCAGGGTCGGGTTGTTCGACAGGCGGCACAACCCGGTGGCCAGGCCGATCAGCAGACCAAGCACGCCAGACACCATGGACAACCACAACGTGGTCCACAGGCCCCATAGCAGCGGGCCGGCGGCCCAATGCCGGGTCACACCGATCACATCGCCTTCGGCCACATCATCGCCTTGCGCGACTTGCAGGCTGTTGTCGTCGACCGTCAGGTGCTGCTCATCACCGGCATCATTGCGCAGGGTGACTTCAGCCTTGCCGCCCTTGCGCACCAATTCGCTGACGGTGGAGATGTCAGCCGCACGCTGGGACTCTTCGGCGTGGTAGGCGAAGTATTGCGGCACGCGGTTCCAGCGCCATTCGTAGGACATCAGCGAGGTGGCGTAGTACAGCGCACCGGCCAGGCCGATCAGCACCAGCACGGTTAATACGTGCCAGGGCCATTGGGCTTTTTTCTGTTTCATTAAACGTTTCTCTGATTCGCTCGTTCCCACGCTCTGCGTGGGAATGCATCCAGTGACGCTCTGCGTCACGCTTGCGAAGGAACGCGGAGCGTCCCGGGCGGCATTCCCACGCAGAGCGTGGGAACGATCAATCTGACCGAGCCTTACTCCATGTCCTTGAGCCAAGCGGTGTCTTTGAACCACTTGTCATGGATGCGATCGTAGGTGCCGTCTTCGTGGATCTGGTGCAGGAAGTTGTTGATGAAGTTGAGGCTGTCGTAGTCACCCTTCTTCAGGCCGAAAGCCAGAGGCTCGTAGGTGAACGGCTTGTCGAGGAACAGCAGTTTGCCGTTGCCGACCTTGTTCACCGCCACGACATTGTAAGGCGCGTCGTAGATGAAGGCGTCGGCCTTGCCGTTGACCACGTCGAGCACCGCTTCCTGTTCGTTGTCGTAGCCGTGGTACTTGGCTTTGGAAATGAGTTTTTTGGCGACCATCTCGCCGGTGGTGCCGAGTTTGGAGGTGATGCGGTAGTCGGCGGTGTTCAGGTCTTTATAGGACTTGATGGTGCCTTCAAGCTCCTTGCGGATCAGCAGCGTCTGGCCGACCACGATGAAGGGTTCGCTGAAGTTCAGGCGCAGGTTGCGCTCCTGGGTCAGGGTCATGCCGCTGCCGATCATGTCGAACTTGTCGGTCAGCAGGGCCGGGATGATGCCGTCATAGCCGGTGGAAACCATTTCCAGCTTGACGCCCATGGCCTTGGCCATGGCTTTGAGGATGTCGACTTCGAAGCCGATGATCTCGCCGCGCTTGTTGGTCATTTCGAACGGCATGTAGGTCGGGTCCATGCCGACTTTCAGCGTGCCGCGCTTGACCGCGTCATCGATGGCACCGGCCTGCGCCGCGTTGACTGCAACCAATGCCGTGACGCCGACCAGCAGCATCGACAGATACTTCTTCATCTTCAAGTCCCCAAAACCATCGCATTGTGAGGCACGCAAACCGCAGATTTCCTTTGGGAAACCGGCAGATACGAACAGAAAGTTGTCCGGGCGCACCAATTCGGGGACGGATGCTAACGCACTCGGCCGTTTGCACAAGGGGTTGAGGGGGATTTGTTTGATCGTTCCCACGCAGAACACGGGAATGATCATCAGCACAAAAAAAACCCCGCTTTCGCGGGGTTTTTCATTATGCCAACTGAGGCTGCACGCTCAACGGCTTGAGCGGCAACAGTGGCGCATGCGGATCGGCATCCACCGAAGTGCGCCAGGCCTGCAGCCACTCGGCATGGCCTTCGCTCCAGACTTGCTCATGCAAGCGACCCAGTGCCACCGGATCACTCAGCAGGGCCACGCGCTCGTTGTTGGTCAGCCCTTCAGGCCCGACCTTCATCGCATGGCGAACCCGCTCGATGCGCAGCCATTCGATCGGCTCGGCCTGACGGTGACGAGACGTCGCCAGCGCGCACGCCAATGCGTTCTGCTGTGGATCGACCACCGACCGGACGAAGCCGTCGTGCAGTGCATGCCAGCGGTTTTCGTGGGTGTACTGATCGGTCGCCAGCAATGCCTGCGGCGGATTGTATTCCTCAGGAATCAGGAACAGGCTCTCGTCACGCGACTTCAGGCCCAGACCGACACGACTGGAGATCACCGACACCGGAATCGACAGCATCAGCGAACCGACGATCGGCACCAGCCACCAGAGGAAGCTCGGGTTCAGCCAGATCACCAGCAGGGCCCAGAAGAAGCCCAGCAAGGTCTGCGGACCGTGGCGCTTGACCGCTTCGCTCCACGGCGTGGAGTCGTCGTCACGTTGCGGCGAATTCCAGGTCGCGGCCCAGCCGAGGAACGCGGCGAGTACGAAACGGGTGTGGAAAATCATCCGCACCGGCGCCAGCAGCATGGAGAACAACATCTCCAGCAGCATCGACAGCGTCACCTTGAACCTGCCACCGAACTCTTTCGCACCCTTGGCCCAGATCAGGATGATGCTCAGCAACTTCGGCAGGAACAGCAGCACGATGGTCGTCGAGAACAGCGCAATCGCCTTGTCCGGGTGCCATTGCGGCCACAACGGATAGAGCTGGCGCGGTTCCAGGAAGTACTGCGGCTCCATCAGCGTGTTGGTCGCCAGCAGGGCTGTCGACAGCACAAGGAAGAAGAACCACAACGGTGCCGACAGGTAAGACATCACGCCTGTCAGGAACACCGCACGGTGTACCGGGTGCATGCCCTTGACCAGGAACAGGCGGAAGTTCATCAGGTTGCCGTGGCACCAGCGACGGTCACGCTTGAGTTCGTCCAGCAGGTTCGGCGGCAGTTCTTCGTAGCTGCCCGGCAAGTCATAGGCAATCCACACGCCCCAGCCGGCACGGCGCATCAGCGCAGCTTCAACGAAGTCGTGGGACAGAATCGCACCGGCGAACGCACCTTTACCGGGCAACGGCGCCAGGGCGCAGTGCTCGATGAACGGCTTCATGCGGATGATCGCGTTGTGGCCCCAGTAGTGGGATTCGCCCAACTGCCAGAAGTGCAGACCGGCGGTGAACAGCGGACCATACACACGCGTGGCGAACTGCTGCATACGTGCATAAAGGGTGTCCATGCCCGACGCACGCGGCGCGGTCTGGATGATCCCGGCGTCCGGCGTGGCTTCCATCAGGCGCACCAGGCTGCTCAGGCATTCACCGCTCATTACGCTGTCGGCGTCGAGCACGACCATGTACTTGTAGTCACCGCCCCAACGACGGCAGAAGTCGTCGAGGTTGCCGCTTTTACGTTTTACGCGACGACGGCGGCGGCGGTAGAAGATCTTGCCGAAGCCCTTGGCTTCACGGCAGACGTCCAGCCAGGCCTGCTGTTCGGCGACGCAGATATCGGCGTCGTTACTGTCGCTGAGCACGAAAAAGTCGAAGCGATCCAGGTTACCCGAGGCTGCAACCGACTCGAAGGTCGCCCGCAAACCGGCGAATACCCGCGGCACGTCTTCGTTGCAGATCGGCATCACCAATGCGGTGCGTGCGTCCTTGGCGATCGGCTCGTTGCCGGCGCTGGCGCCGGAAATGCGGTACTTGTCACGCCCCGTGATCAACTCGAGGAAGCCCATCAGCGCGGTCCAGAAACCGGCCGACACCCAGCAGAACAGAATCCCGAACAGAATCAGGATGCTGGTTTGCAACGCGTAAGGCAGCACCTGAGCCGCGGTTTGCAGGAGCGGTTGGTGCAGGACTTCTTCAAGATCGACGAACGACCAGCCCTGGTACGGCATGATGCCTTTCATGTACCAGCCGGCGACGATCGTCTGGCCGAGCATCAGCACCAGCAGAATATAGCGGCGGATCGAACCGACGGTGCGCCAGCGAGCTGCCGGCAGCACGTTCTCGTCTTTCGGCGGCTGCGGCGGGTTGGTGCGACCGGTCAGCCGACGCCAGCCACGCACCAGAATATTGGTGCGCCATGGCTCCGGAACGACTTTGGTCCGACGGATCGGCGGGGCTGCCTTGAGGCAAACCCGACCACTGGCGTCGAGTCCCAACATTTGCGCATCCGCCAGTTCTTCGGCGGTGTTCAGGGTCAGGCGCCGCCCGACCGACGCCTGGGCGGCATCGGTCGGCGCGTCGAACGCCTGGGACGACAGACGTTCGTGCAATTCACTGAAAGACTTGCAGCCCGCGAGTTCCGCGCGCTGCTCGTCGGTCATCGGCAAATGCGCCAGGTACTCGGCAAGCGTTTGTGGCTGTACGTGTGAATTACTCATCGGCGGGCAACTGATAGCTCCAGGTCTCGGTCAGGACTTGTTCAGTCGGTGCCGATTCCGGTGTGGCAGGGGCCGCTTCGGCAGCGACAGGCTGCTTGGCGTCTTTGTTGTCCTTGTCCTTGGTGTCCTTGACTTGCTGGGCTTGCGCTTCAGCTTGCTTGGCCTCCTTGTCCTTCTTCTCCTGCTGCTTGGCGGCGATCTTGTCGGCCTTGGCAACGGAAGAGCTGGACGCTGGCGCCGTGGTCTTGATCGTCTCGGCAGGCGTGATGGTCTTGACCAGTGCTGCACGCATTTCGGTGGACTTGTTCGGATCCTTGATCTTCATCCGCAGGGTCAGGCGCCAGCCCTTGGTTTCAGGGTTGTAACGGACGCTGTTCTCGACCAGCTCCGCGTTGTCGCCAACGCTCACCTGGCTGCGTACTTCGGCATCTTCCGGCAAGTCTTGCAGGGACGGACCCTGGAAATCCACCAGGTAGGCCACGCTGCCGTCCGGCTGACGAATCAGGTTCGACTGCTTCACGTCACCCGTGGAACGCAGGGTCTGCTGAACCCAGGCGCTGTCCGCCGAATGCAGGGAGGCTTCGTCGATGGTCCAGTGCATGCGATAGGCGACGTCCAGGGGCTGGCCAGGCTCTGGCAGTTTTTCCGGGCTCCAGAAAGCAACGATATTGTCGTTGGTTTCGTCAGCGGTAGGAATCTCCACCAGATCGACGGAGCCCTTGCCCCAATCGCCTTTCGGCTCGATCCAGGCACTTGGGCGCTTGTCGTAGCGGTCGTCGAGGTCTTCGTAGTGGCTGAAGTCACGACCACGTTGCAGCAAGCCGAAACCGCGCGGGTTCTCGATCGAGAAGTTGCTTACGGCCAGGTGTTTCGGGTTGTTCAATGGGCGCCAGATCCATTCGCCGTTGCCGGCATGGATCGACAGACCGCTGGAGTCGTGCAGTTCGCGACGGTAGTTCAACACTTTCGATGGCTGGTTGGCGCCGAACAGATACATGCTGGTCAGCGGCGCAACGCCGAGTTTGGTGACCTTGTCACGCAGGAACATCTTGGCCTTGACGTCTACGACCGTGTCGCTGCCCGGGCGCAGGGTCAGGCGATAGGCACCGGTGGCGCGCGGCGAATCCAGCAGGGCGAAGATCACCAGGTGCTTATCGCCCGGCTTCGGCTGCTGAATCCAGAACTCGGTAAAACGCGGGAACTCTTCGCCGGACGGCAAGGCGGTATCGATGGCCATGCCGCGAGCGGACAAGCCATAGGTGTGGCCCTTGCCGACAACGCGGAAGTAACTCGCGCCGAGCATGGTCATGATTTCGTCTTGCTTGTCGGCCTTGTTGATCGGGTACAGCACACGGAAACCGGCATAACCCAGCTTTTCAGTGGCTTTAGGATCGAACTTCATATCGCCGAAATCGAAACGACTTGGGTCGTATTTGATCTCTTCGACGGTGTTGGCCGTGATTTCGTTGATTTTCACCGGCGTATCGAAGTGCATGCCCTGGTGATAGAACGACAGCTTGAATGGGGTTTTCTGGTTAGCCCACTCGGCTTTTTCGGTGAGGAAGCGAATTTTTTGATAATCCGCGAATTTCATCTCACGAAATTCATTCGGCAGGTTACTGCGCGGGGCTTCGAATTTTTGCCCGGCCAGCTCTTTTGCCTTGACCGATACGTCATCCAGATTGAATGCCCAAAGCTGGCCGGCGCTGAACAGGCAGAGCAGTGCAGAGCCCGCTACCAGTGCGTTTCGAAACCGTTTGGCAGACAATTTTGGTGCATTACAGGGACTAACAATCACGAGCAACCCTCGCCGAAAACAGATCAAAAAACCAACGGCCAGTTAAAGTGCCAGCACGGTGTACGGTGGAAAAAAACCGACCCTGCGGACCACTCTTGCCAAGTTGGCGAGCATTGTTCCGACTCCCATGGGGCAAAATGATTCCCCAACAGGCCCCGGACAAGTCTCTACCTAAGTCAAAATGGACCAACGAACGCTGATCCCCGTAGCGCGCGATTATCTAGTAGGCCGCGTTACAACGCATCAGGGGGAAGCAAGTATTTATCGGGAAAAGCCTCTGTTTTCAGCCGAAATGCCCTTAAAAACATGTTTCAAGCGCTTTCACGTCTGTAACAGGAAGGTTACCGGGCCATCATTGACCAGGTGCACCTGCATATCCGCGCCGAATCTACCTGATGCCACAGTGCCATGCACCTGTTTCGCTTTGCCCAATAGATAGTCGAAAAGCGCCTCACCCAAGGCCGGAGGGGCCGCAGTCGAAAAACTCGGGCGCAACCCGTTTTTTGTATCAGCGGCCAGGGTGAACTGCGAGACCAGCAACAATCCGCCGCCCACGTCCGCCAGGGACAGATTCATCTTGCCCTCGGCGTCACTGAATACTCGATAGTTAAGCAGCTTATGCAGAAGTTTGTCGGCATTGGCCTGAGTGTCGTCGGGCTCGACCGCCACCAGCACCAGCAACCCCTGATCTACCGCACCAACCACCTCTCCGGCGACCTCGACTCGCGCGCCGCGCACGCGTTGCAGCAGGCCCTTCATGCTTCGTCAGGCGACAGGTCGAGCAAACGACGGGCCATCTGATCGGCGGCGCGTACCAATGCATCGGTGATCCCCGGTTCGGACGCCGCATGGCCGGCGTCGCGAATCACCTGCAATTCGCTGTTCGGCCAGGCCTGATGCAGTTCCCAGGCGTTGTCCAGCGGACAGATCACGTCATAGCGACCATGGACGATGACACCGGGCAAATGGGCGATCTTGCCCATGTCGCGGATCAACTGGTTCGGCTCGAGGAAAGCGTTATTGGTGAAGTAGTGGCATTCGATACGGGCGATGGACAATGCGCGCTGGGGTTCGGAGAAACGATCGACCACCAGCGGGTTCGGACGCAGGGTCGCGGTGCGGCCTTCCCAGATGGACCAGGCCTTGGCCGCGTGCATCTGGGCGATCTGGTCGTTGCCGACCAGGCGTTTATGGAATGCCGAGAGCAAGTCGTCGCGCTCGTCCAGCGGGATCGGCGCGATGTAGTCCTGCCAGTAATCGGGGAACAGGCGACTGGCGCCACACTGGTAGAACCACTCGATTTCCTGAGGACGGCAGAGAAATATCCCGCGCAGAATCAACCCGTGCACGCGCTCCGGGTGGGTTTGCGCATAAGCCAGGGCCAGGGTCGAACCCCAGGAACCGCCGAACAGCACCCATTTGTCGATGCCCAGGTGTTTGCGAATCCGCTCGAGGTCGGCGACCAGATCCCAGGTGGTGTTGTTTTCCAGGCTGGCGTGGGGCGTGGAGCGACCGCAACCGCGCTGGTCGAAGGTAACGATGCGATACAGGTTCGGATCGAAATACCGGCGGCTCTGCGCATCACACCCGGCGCCGGGGCCGCCGTGAATGAACACTACCGGCAAACCTTCCGGTGAACCGCTTTCGTCGACATACAGCGTATGGGTTTTATCGACGGCCAGATCGTGCCGGGCGTGGGGTTTGATCTGCGGGTACAAAGTCTGCATTGCGCGCTCCGTAAGGGGTCGAGGTCATCCCTGTAGGGACTTCTATTATTCTGCCGTCCGGCATCATAAACCCGAATTACTTCAATGAGCATGCCCCTCGCAGCGTCAGCGTTTGTCAGCCCGTCTTCTCAGCCCGTCTTGTCAGCCAAATAGCCGAGCAGGGTTTCATAGAGTCGGTCGACCTCGGCAACCTGCCCCCGCGCCCGCAAACAACCATGAACCAGCCCCTGACCGTAATAAAGCATTGCGCTCACGCCGGCGGCGTTGAGTCGCCCGGCGTAAAGAACGCCGTCATCGCGCAACGGGTCGAACTGCGCCACGGCAATCAACGTCGGCGGCAGACCGCTGAAGTCGTCGGCGAGCAAGGGCATCGCATAGGCCGTTGGCTGACGGATACCACCCAAGTACAGCGCGTGATAACAATCCAGATCGCTGCTGCTGAGCAATGGCGCGTCGGTGCATTCGCTGCGTGACGGCAATAGGTGATCGCCGCCCAGGCCCGGATAGATCAGAACCTGTGCACCAGGCGCCGGTTCGCCGGCATCGCGCAAGGCCAGACACAGCGCAGCGGCAAGGTTGCCGCCAGCGCTATCGCCCGCCACCAGCGTCCGCGCCGGGTCGAGCTGAAACGGCCCCGTGCGCAGTGCGCGCCAGACACTCAGGCAGTCATCGAACGCCGCCGGAAAGGGATGTTCCGGCGCCAGCCGATAATCGACGGCGATCACCAACACACCGAGCACCGATGCCAGTTCGGCGCAGATAAAGGCGTGGGAATCCAGATCCCCCACCACCCAACCGCCACCGTGCAGATACACAATGCAGGGCCAACCGTCGGTCGGTGGTTTGACCGATGGTTGCCAGGAGCGCACCGCCACGCCCGCCAACTCGAAATCGACCACCTCAAGCCCTGCGGGGCATGGCGGGGTAAATGCCCGGCACATCTCGCTATAAGCCTGACGCAAACCGGGGAGGCTGCTGTCGGTGTTGTTGAAGCTGAGGGTTTTCTCGACGAACGCCGACATCTGCGCGGAGATCGGATACGCGGCCATCAGGGTTTCAAACTGGCCTGAACGGTTGCCACGCCTTCCTTGCCATCGAAACTGCTGACACCCGCCAGCCAGCGCTGAAGGTCTTCGGGATGATCGCGCAGCCACTGTCTGGCAACGTCCTGCGGCGTCTTGCGCTCCATGATCGGCACCATCAACTGGCTTTCCTGAGCGGCGGTGAAGGTCAGGTTTTCCAACAGGCGGTTCACGTTCGGGCAACGCTCGGCATAGTCCGGCGCGGTCACGGTGGAGACGGTCGCCGCACCTTCGTTCGGGCCATAGACGTCTTCGCTGCCGGTCAGGTAGGCGATGTTCATGTTGATGTTCATCGGATGCGGGGTCCAGCCGACGAACACCACGAACTCCTTGCGATTGACCGCCCGTTGCACGGCGGCGAGCATCCCGGCCTCACCAGACTCGATCAGCTTGAAGTCCTTCAAGCCAAAGCGGTTGGTCTCGATCATGGTTTTGATGGTGGTGTTGGCGCCGCTGCCCGGCTCGATGCCGTAGATCTTGCCGCCCAACTGATCCTTGAACCTGGCGATGTCGGCGAAGGTTTTCAGGCCGGCGGCAGCGACGTAGTCAGGTACCGCGAGCGTTGCCTGGGCGTCGGCCAGGCTTGGTTTGTCCATAACCTTCACCTGATTGGCGGACACGAACGGGGCGATGTTCTTGTCCATCGCCGGTTTCCAGTAACCGAGGAAAATATCCAGACGCTTGTCGCGGATGCCGGCGAAGATGATTTGCTGCACGGCACTGGTTTGCTTGCTTTCGTAACCAAGGCCGTTGAGCAGCACATCGGCCATGCCGCTGGTGGCGATGACGTCAGTCCAGTTGACCACGCCCATGCGCACGGTCTTGCAGGAAGCGGGGTCGTTGGCGAAAACGCTGGTGCTCAGAAGAGCAGTGCCGGTGAGGATTAACAGACAGCGGTTGAACAGTCGTTTCATCGGGAGGGCTCGCTCGGCAGCAGATTATTGTGGGCCCGGTGTCTTTGTGCACCGTGCCCACAACGTTACGCAGCGCCGAGTCGGCAAAAGTGACCTGTGGCGACCGTGTTTTGCACGGTGGCGACAAGGATCGATCCCACGCTCTGCGTGGGAATGCAGCAAGGGGTGTTGTTGCCCCCACGCCAACAGCCCTTGCAGCAATTCCCGGAGCACCACTCGCGTCGGCTCGACCAAGTCCGGGCGATAACGGAACGGCTCGAACTCTTCCATGTACGTGCAGTTCTCCAACTCAAGTTTCATCGCGCAGATATCTATAATCGGTGTTCCGAAGTATTAAAATCGAATAATAAAAAACCCATCAACTGCAAACAATCATAAGAAACCATTTAGACCTATCAGATATGACAGTAGACCACCATCGACAAACAGATATAAATAGAACTTCAAATCGATACTCTTATAAGGATATAGCGATGAAGCTCAATACCAAATCATTCAAGCACTGCCTCGGATCGCTGGCATTGATCTCTGTCTGTACACTGTCCCCCCACGCCTTTGCTGGAGATCAGACATACATTTGTAAATTTACAATGAGTACAGATCTCGCTAGCCCGCAGTATATAAAAATGCCTATCCAAGCTTCCTCAGCAGAGGACGCAGAAAGTAAACTCAAAGCCCAATATGAAGGGACAAAAGCTCCAGTCACGAAGGTGGATTCTTGCGCATTAATGGTCCAATAAGTCGAAACTTTACTGGAGACCCAGACGGGAGCATCATCCAGCACTTCGTTAACCGCCATGTTAAATGGACTGCCTATTTTAGGCCGCCCATTTAACATTTTAGTCAACTACATCGCGGCGCAACTGCACGCAGAAAAACAAGCGACTGCCCAGCTCCCTTGTTACTTCAAATACTGCCGCTGCCCCCACGCCAACAGTCCTTGCAGCAATTCCCTGAGCACCACCTGCGTCGGCGCCGCCAGATCCGGGCGATAACGGAACGGCTCGAACTCTTCCATATACGTGCACTGGCCCAACTCCAGTTGCACGGCATGAATGTTCTCGGCCGGGTTGCCGTAGTGCCGGGTGATGTGCCCGCCCTTGAAGCGGCCGTTCAGCACATGGCTGTAATCGGTGTGCTTCGCGCAGATCGCTTCCAGCTGTGTGGCCAACTGCGGATCGCAACTGGCGCCGTTGAAGGTGCCGAGGTTGAAGTCCGGCAGCTTGCCGTCGAACAGGTGCGGAATCACCGAGCGAATCGAGTGCGCGTCGAACAGCAGCGCGTAGCCGAACTCGGCTTTCAGCCGTGCCAGTTCTTCCTGCAAGGTGCGGTGGTACGGCGTCCAGATCTGCTCCAGATACGTCGCCCGTTCTGCAACCGATGGCTCCAGCCCTTCGCGGAACAACGGCACGCCATCGAACAGCGTCGCCGGATACAGACCGGTGGTGGCGCCGACATATAAAGGCTTGTCGTCGGACGGCCGGTTCAGGTCGATGACAAACCGCGAGTACTCGGCCGCCAGGGTGCTGGCGCCCAGTTCGGCGGCAAATTCATAAAGCCTGGGGATATGCCAATCGGTGTCCGGCAGGCTTTTCGCATCGGGGATCAGCCCCGCTTCCACCACCGGGGTCAGGCGCAGGCCAGCGTGGGGCATGCTGATCAGCAGTGGCACGCGGCCTTGTTTGAAGTTCAGAACCTTATCCACAACTGCTCTCCTAAACGCTTGTTTCGACGCCGTGACGCACGACGCGTTTTTCCAGGTCGCCGCCCAGCCAGTACGACAGGTCGGCCAGACGATCGATTTGCCAGGCGACGAAGTCTGCGACCTTGCCGGCTTCCAGCGAACCATGGGTTTGGCCCATGCCCAGCGCGGTGGCGGCGTGAATAGTCGCGCCAGCCAGCGCCTCCTCCGGGGTCATGCGGAAACAGGTGCAGGCCATGTTCAGCATCAAGCGCAACGACAACGCCGGCGAAGTGCCCGGGTTGAGGTCGCTGGCGATGGCGATTTTCACCCCGTGTTTGCGCAGGGCTTCCATCGGCGGCAATTGGGTTTCCCGCAGGAAGTAAAACGCGCCGGGCAGCAATACCGCGACGGTGCCGGACTTGGCCATGGCAATCGCATCGTCTTCGGTCATGAATTCCAGATGATCGGCGGACAGTGCGTGGTAACGCGCCGCCAGGCTCGAACCGTGCAGCGACGACAATTGCTCGGCATGCAGCTTCACCGGCAAGCCGAGGTTCTGCGCGGCGACGAACACCCGTTCGACTTGCGCAGGCGAAAACGCCAGGTATTCGCAGAACGCGTCCACTGCATCCACCAGCCCCTCGGCCGCCAGGGTCGGGAGCATTTCGCTGCAGATGTGATCGATGTAGGCGTCGGCGCGGTCGGTGTATTCCGGCGGCAAGGCGTGGGCCGCCAGGCAAGTGCTGCGCACACTGACCGGCAACTCGGCGCCAAGACGACGGATCACCCGCAGGATTTTGCGTTCGCTGGCCAGGTCCAGACCGTAGCCGGATTTCATTTCGACTGTGGTCACGCCATCGCGCATCAGGCTCTTCAGGCGCTTGGCGGCGCTGGCGAACAGCTCGTCTTCGCTGGCGGCGCGGGTGGCGCGCACGGTGCTGGCAATGCCGCCACCGGCTGCGGCGATTTCCGCGTAGCTGACGCCTTGCAGGCGTTGCTCGAATTCACCGCTGCGGTTGCCGCCGAACACCGTGTGGGTGTGGCAGTCGATCAGGCCCGGGGTGATCCAGGCCCCGCTCAAGTCATTGACGGCCGGGTACTCGCCGGCCGGCAGTTCGGCGCGTGGACCGATCCACTCAATGTGCGCACCGGACGTCACGATGGCCGCATCCTCGATGATCGAGTAGACGCCTTGCGCCATGGTTGCGACGTGACAGTGTTGCCAGAGCGTTTTCATCCTTGGCCTCCGTTAGGTTATCGATGAGAAAAAGCAGGTTCCTGTTCCACCGGTACCGCCTTGCCTGCCGCCGGTTTGACCCACGTCAGGTAGGCCAGCACCAGCAACACAATCCAGACCACGCCGACGATCAACGCCGCCTGGGTGTCCGGGAAATAGCCCAGCACGCCGAAGATGAACAGCATGAAGGCAATCGCCGCCATCGGCGCATAAGGCCAGAACGGCACCGGGAATTTCAATTGCGCGACCTGCTCGGCACTCATGGAGCGACGCATGGCCACCTGGGTGAACAGAATCATCAGCCAGACCCACACCGTGGCAAAGGTCGCGATGGAGGCGATCAGCAGAAAGACGTTTTCCGGGATCAGGTAGTTCAGCAACACACCCAGCAGCAGCGCGCCGCTCATCACCATCACCGTCAACCACGGCACGCCATTGCGCGACAAGCGGGCGAAGCCTTTCGGTGCGTGTCCTTGCTGAGCCAGGCCATACATCATGCGGCCCGCGCCGAAGATGTCACTGTTGATGGCCGACACCGCCGCCGAGATCACCACGATGTTGAGGATGGTTGCCGCCGAGCTGATCCCCAGGTTGTCGAAAATCTGCACGAACGGGCTGCCTTGGCTGCCGATCTGCTGCCACGGGAAGATCGACATCAGCACCAGCATCGTCAGCACGTAGAACAGCAAGATACGCAACGGTACGGCATTGATCGCCCGGGGCAGCACATGCTGCGGGTCTTTGGCTTCACCGGCGGTAACGCCGATGATTTCAATACCGCCAAAGGCAAACATCACCACCGCAAACGAGGCGATCAAGCCGCCCACGCCATTAGGCATGAAGCCGCCCTGGGTCCAGAGGTTGCTGATATCGGTCGCCTGGGCACCGGGCGCATTGCTGATGCCGAACAGCATGATGCCGAAACCACCAAGGATCATCGCGACGATGGCCGCGACCTTGAGCAGCGACAACCAGAACTCCATTTCGCCGAAGACTTTGACGTTGCACAGGTTCAGGCCGCCGACCACCGAAACGATGCCCAGCACCCAGATCCAGCGGGAGACTTCCGGAAACCAGAATCCCATGTAAATGCCGAATGCGGTCACGTCGGCCATACCGACGATGACCATTTCAAATGCGTAGGTCCAACCGAGGATAAAGCCCGCCATCGGCCCCAGATAGGTGCTGGCGTACTGGCCGAATGAGCCGGCCACCGGGTTATGCACCGCCATCTCGCCGAGGGCGCGCATGACCATGAACACCGCCGCGCCACCGATCAGGTAAGCGAGCAGGACCGCGGGGCCGGCCATTTGGATGGCCGAGGCAGAACCGTAAAACAGCCCGGTGCCGATCGCCGACCCCAGTGCCATGAAGCGAATATGTCGGGCAGAGAGCCCGCGTTTCAAACCTTTTACTGGCTGTTGCATTTCTCGTCCTTAATTATTTTTATTGGCGACATGATCGTTCCCACGCAGAGCGTGGGAACGATCATCAGAGAAGGAGCTATTACAGGCTAGGCAGCAACTTCGCCGTCACCAGGTCATTCAGGCAACGCGTGGCCAACAACTCACTGGCCGCATTGATGTCCGGGGCGAAGAAGCGGTCCTTCTCATAGAACGGCACTTCGGCACGCAGGATGGCGCGGGCCTTTTCCAGTTTTGGCGAGGTCTTCAGGCCGTCGCGCAGATCCAGCCCCTGGGCCGCAGCCAACCATTCCACCGCGAGAATCCCGCGAGTGTTCTCGGCCATTTCCCACAGACGCTTGCCGGCAGCCGGCGCCATGGATACGTGGTCTTCCTGGTTGGCGGAAGTCGGCAGGCTGTCCACCGAATGCGGATGGGACAGCGCCTTGTTCTCGCTGGCCAGTGCCGCCGCAGTCACCTGGGCGATCATGAAGCCGGAGTTCACGCCGCCATTGGCCACCAGGAACGGCGGCAGTTGCGACATGTGCTTGTCCATCATCAGCGAAATGCGGCGTTCGCTGAGCGAACCGATTTCGGCGATGGCCAACGCCATGTTGTCGGCAGCCATGGCCACCGGCTCGGCGTGGAAGTTACCGCCGGAGATCACGTCGCCTTCAGCGGCGAACACCAATGGGTTGTCCGATACGGCGTTGGCTTCGATGGCGAGCACTTCGGCGGCCTGACGGAACTGGGTCAGGCAGGCGCCCATGACTTGCGGCTGGCAGCGCAGAGAGTACGGGTCCTGGACCTTTTCGCAGTTCTCGTGCGAGTCGGACACTTCACTGCGCTCGCCCAGCAAATCACGGTAAGCAGCAGCGGCGTCGATCTGGCCTTTCTGGCCGCGAGCGGCATGAATACGCGCGTCGAATGGCGAGCGCGAGCCCAGTACCGCTTCGACCGTCAGGCCGCCAAGGGCCAGGGCGCCGGCGAACAGATCTTCGCCTTCGAACAGGCCACGCAGGGCGTAGGCGGTGGAAACCTGAGTGCCGTTGAGCAGCGCCAGGCCTTCTTTCGCTGCCAGGGTCAGCGGCGTCAGACCGGCAACTTTCAGCGCTTCGGTGGCGGGCAGCCATTCGCCTTTGTAGCGCGCCTTGCCTTCGCCCAGCAGCACCAGCGACATGTGCGCCAACGGCGCCAAATCACCGGACGCACCGACCGAACCTTTCAGAGGAATGTGCGGGTAAACCTCGGCATTGATCAGCGCGATCAGTGCGTCGATCACCTGACGACGAATGCCGGAAAAACCACGGCTCAGGCTGTTGACCTTGAGCACCATCACCAGCCGCACCAGGGCGTCGCTGATTGGCTCGCCGACACCGGCGGCGTGGGACAGCACCAGCGAGCGCTGGAGGTTTTCCAGGTCTTCGCTGGCGATGCGGGTCGAGGCCAGCAGGCCGAAACCGGTGTTGATGCCATAGGCAGTGCGGTTCTCGGCGAGGATCTGTTCCACGCAGGCAACGCTGGCTTCGATTTGCGCCGAAGCGCTTTCGTCGAGGGTGATTTTGACCGGTTGCTGATAAACATCACGCAGTTGGGCAAGGCTCAGTTGGCCGGGAATCAAATTAAGCGCAGTCACATTCATTCTCCTTTTGAGAGTTTTTTATTAACTAACCAGACGCTCCGGAGATATCCGTTGTCCGTCGCTTCCCGCCTTTTGGAGGGGCCGCGCCTTGGCACGCTGGTGTTGTGGAAATCAGTTGAGGTTCGGTACAGCCTTGTGCAGCAAAATCGGGTCTTTCAAAACAGCAGCAGCGCTGGCGATGTCCGGCGCCAGCCAACGGTCCTGGTCGTAAGCCGGAATACGTTCGCGCAGCAGGCGCCACGCGGCATCGGTGCCGGCGCCGAAGCGTTGGTCTTTCAGGAACTCAAAGGCCTGGGATGCCAGCAAGTATTCGATGGCGAGAATCTGCGTGCAGTTTTCCAACGCACGATGCAGCTTCAGCGCAGCGTTGGTGCCCATGCTCAGGTGGTCTTCCTGCAGCCCTGACGTGACGTAGTTATCGAGCACCGCCGGTTGCGCCAACTGGCGGTTTTCCGCGCACAGCGACGCGGCGACGTATTGCACGATCATCATCCCGGAGTTCACGCCCGGATTGGCCACCAGAAAGGCTGGCAAGCCGCTGACGTGCGGGTTGACCAAACGGTCCAGGCGACGTTCGGCGATAGAGCCGATTTCGGCCATGGCGATCGCCAGCAAGTCAGCTGCCAAAGCAACCGATTGGCCGTGCGGATTGGCCTGGGACATGACGCGGAAGTTGTCCGGAGTGCCCAGCAGCAACGGGTTGTCGGTCGCGGAGTTGAGCTCGGTTTCGATCTGCTTTCTGGCGTGTTCAAGCTGATCGCGGGCAGCGCCGTGCACTTGCGGAATCGAGCGGATGCTCAGCGCATCCTGAGTGCGAATGCCTTTGCTGTTGGCGATCACTTCGCTGCCATCGAGCAACGCACGCAGATTGATACCCACCTGCTGCATGCCCGGATGCGGTTTGAGCGCGATGATCTCGGCATCGAACGCGGCAATCTGGCCGCGCTGGGCCTCGAAGCTCATGGCGCCGATCACATCGGCCCACTGCACCAGGTTCGTCGCATCGGCCAGGGCCAGGCAGCTGAGGCCGGTCATGCACGGCGTGCCGTTGACCAGGCACAGTCCGTCCTTGGCGCCGAGCTGAACCGGTTGCAAACCTTCTTCGCTCAAGGCTTGTTGCGCAGAAACGATCTGCCCGCGGTAGCTGACATTGCCGACGCCCAGCAGTGCGATGCTGATGTGGGCCATGTGGGTCAGGTAACCGACCGAACCCTGGGACGGCACTTGCGGGGTGATGCCACGGTTAAGCAGCGCCAACAACACTTCGACCACCCGGCGGTGAATGCCGGATTTGCCATGGCTGTAGTTGTGGATCGCGGCGCAGAGGATCGCGCGGGTCTGTTCGTCGGACAGTGGAGCACCGACGCCGCAGGCATGGCTGAGCAAGGTGTTGCGCGACAACTGGCTGAGTTGTTCGTCCTTGAGCGAGACGTTGCACAAGGCGCCCAGGCCGGTGTTGACGCCATAGGCGCGCTCACCGCTGGTGACGATGCGCTGGACGATCGCCTGGGCATTCTCGATCCGCGCCCAGGCCTGGGCCGACAGCTCAAGCTGCGCGCCGTGGCGGGCTACCGCGACCACATCCTGCCAACGCAACGGGGCATCGGCGATAACGATTTTTTCAGCCTGGGACATCATTAACCTCTTGAACTTGATCGTTCCCACGCTCTGCGTGGGAATGCCGCCAAGGACGCTCCGCGTCCCGTTGTCAGCGCAAGGCTCAAGCCCTGCGCATGTGTGACGCGGAGCGTCACGGGATGCATTCCCACGCAGAGCGTGGGAACGATCGACCTTTAAACCACCGCAGCCCGCCGCTGTACGAACCGATCCACATACTCATCCGCCGGCGAATGCAGGATCTCTCGTGGCGTGCCGACCTGAATCAGTCGGCCATCCTTCAGGATCGCGATGCGGTTGCCGATGCGCACGGCCTCGTCGAGGTCGTGGGTGATGAAGACGATGGTCTTGTGCAGGGTCTTTTGCAGTTCCAGCAACTGGTCCTGCATTTCGGCGCGGATCAGCGGGTCGAGGGCACTGAAGGCTTCGTCCATCAGGATGATGTCGGTGTCCGCCGCCAAGGCGCGAGCCAGGCCCACACGCTGGCGCATACCGCCGGAAAGCTGATGCGGGTATTTGTTTTCGTAGCCCTTCAGGCCCACGGTGTTGATCCAGTGCAGCGCGCGCTCGGAGCACACCTGCTTGCTCTCGCCACGCACTTTCAGGCCGTAGGCGACGTTATCCAGCACGCTTTTGTGCGGCAACAAGCCGAAGCTCTGGAACACCATGCTGATCTTGTGCCGGCGAAATTCGCGCAGGGCTTCCATGTCGTATTGCAGGATGTCCACGCCGTCCACCAGGATCGCGCCGCTGGTGGGGTCGATCAGGCGGTTGAAGTGACGCACCAGGGTCGATTTGCCGGAACCCGACAGGCCCATGATCACGAAGATCTCGCCGGTGCCGATGCTCAGCGACAGGTCATTCACGCCGACCACGCAACCGGTTTCGGCCAGCACCTGGTCTTTGGTTTTGCCCTGGCTAATCATGCCCAGCGCATCCTTGGAACGGTTGCCGAAAATCTTGAAGACGTTTTTGACTTCGATCTTGCTGATGGCTGCGTTGCTCATTTGCTCACCTCATGCCGTGCACGACCGTACGCCTGTGTAATGCGGTCGATCACCACTGCCAGAATCACGATCGCCAGACCGGCCTCAAGACCACGTCCGACGTTGAGGGTCTGAATCCCCACCAATACGTCTTCACCCAAGCCACGGGCACCGATCATCGAGGCGATCACCACCATCGACAGGGCCATCATGG
Organism: Pseudomonas sp. GM18; assembly: GCF_000282195.1. Taxonomy (GTDB): domain Bacteria; phylum Pseudomonadota; class Gammaproteobacteria; order Pseudomonadales; family Pseudomonadaceae; genus Aquipseudomonas. Next base: position 1,894 of record NZ_AKJT01000035.1, on the reverse strand, counting down.
TGGTCTGGTTGATCCCGGCCATGATGCTCGGCAGGGCCAGCGGCAGTTGCACGCCGAACAGTTGCTGCCAGCGGTTGGCACCGAAGGCGTTGATGGCTTCCATCACTTCACCGTCGACCTGGCGAATGCCCAGATCGGTCAGGCGGATCAGCGGCGGCGCGGCGTAGATCACCGTAGCGAAAATCGCCGGGACCTTGCCCAGGCCGAACAGCATCAGCACCGGGATCAGGTACACGAAGCTCGGCATGGTCTGCATGATGTCCAGCAGTGGCATCAGTACCGAACGCAGGCGATTGCTGCGCGCAGAAAGAATGCCCAACGGAATGCCGATCAGCACCGAGATGACCGTCGCCACCATCATCAGCGCCAGGGTCTGCATCAGCTTGTCCCAGAGACCGACCGCGCCCACCAGGAACAGCAAGCCGACGATGACCGCCGTGGTCACGACTTTGCGGGTCGCATGCCAGGCAACGCCCGCCACGATCGCCAGCATCAGCCACCAGGGCGCCGCACGCAGCAGCCCTTCAAGATTGACGATGGCCCACAGCAGGGTGTCGGAGATGCTGCGGAACACGTCGCCGTAGTTGGTGACCAGCGCATCGACCCAACCGTTGACCCAGTCGGCGATGGAAAAGGTAAAGCTTTCGGGAAACATAAGAGACTCTCAATCAAGGGGTTGCGATCAAGCATCCGACTGCCGTTGCCGACAGTCGGAGAGGCTCAACCTACAAGGCCGCGTCGATTTTCTTGGCTGCGTCGTCGCTCACCCATGCGTGCCAGACTTCAGGATGTTCCTTCAAGAAGATCTTGGCCAGTTTTGGCGATTCGATCCGCTCTTTGGCCATGCGCCCGAGGTTCTGATTCAGCAGGTCGATCGGCAGGTTGACCTTTTCCAGCACGGCCACCAGTTCCGGGGCTTGCTCGTGGAAGGTCTTGGAGAGGCCGACCTTGATGGTCACGCGCTTGTCCACGCCCGGTTTTTCTTCCAGTTTGACCGCGTCGATCTGGCCCATCAGCGGGGTTGGCGACCAGTAGTAGAACAGGATCGGCTCGCCACGCTTGTAGCTCGACAGCACCGCCGCATCCAGCGCCGGGCCGGTGCCTGGACGGAAGTTGGTGTAGCTGTTTTCCAGGCCGTAGCTTTTCAGCATTTCGCTGTTATCCAGCTCGCAGGTCCAGCCGGCCGGGCAGTTGTAGAAACGGCCTTTGGATGGCTCTTCGGCGTCCTTGAATATCGCGGAATATTTGCCCAGGTCGGCAATGTTTTTCAGGTCCGGTGCCTTGGCTTCCAGTTTGCGCTTGGCGTCGCCTTCGATCACGTAGCGCGGCACGTACCAGCCTTCGACGGCACCCACCACCGGAGCGCCGACACCGACGACCTTGCCGGCCTTCTCGGCCTTGTTCCAGACTTCGCTGCGGCCGACCCATTCTTCGGCGAACACTTGGATATCGTTGCTGCTCAGGGCGTTTTCCATGGTGATGGAGTTGCCCGGCAGGCTGTCGGTCTTGCAGTCGTAGCCTTTCTCCAACACGACTTGCAGCACGTCGGTCAGGAGCATGGCGCTTTCCCAGTTCAGGCCGGCGAATTTCACCGGTTTACCCGATTCGCACCAGCCAGCCGCCTGGGTAGCACCGGCACTGGCCAGCAGGCCCATGGAAAGCAAAGTGGTCAGCAGGGTCTTGTTCGATTTCATTGTGTGACGCTCCTAATCATGAGTTGGCTTACGGCAGTCAAGAGGCATCCAGCCCTGTCCACGTCCAATCAGGCCTGCGCAACCGCGCGACCAGCCCCGCTTGTTGTTAGGTCTGCAACATCGTGATCTCTGCAGGAGCTGCCACGGCAGCTCCTGCAGCGGTCTTTTCTCTTATTTGCCGGTAATCATCGGCAGGTTCA
>NZ_AKJT01000034.1 GCF_000282195.1 Pseudomonas sp. GM18 | reverse complement strand
CGGGATCAACCGCCTCGGTGACATCGCCCTGAGCATTGCGCTGGTATTTCCACACCGCTTGGCCACGATAGCGCGCCTGCAGGAAACCGTTGCGATACTCGTAGGCCGTTGGCTCGTCTTGCGGTGGAATCAGCGCCACCAGCCGTCCGACGTCGTCGTAGCGGTATTCGGTGACGGCGCCGAGCGGATCCTGCTCGGCCACCAACCGGCCCTGCTCGTCGTAGGCCTTGAGCTGTTCACCGCCGTCGAGCTCGACCCGGCGCACCAGCCGCGCCCGATCATCGTGGACGTAAACCTCTTCGCTGCCGTCGATGTTCAGGACCGTGACGCTGCCCTGGTCATCCCAGACATAACGCGTGTCCATCTGCGCAAACGACGCCCAGTGGCGAATACATCTGGCAGCCTTGCCGGACCGTTCCCACTCCCAGAAGAAACTCGCGCCACCGGCCAGTTGCCGCTGCAAAATTACGTGCTGGTCGTCGTAGTCGTAACGCTCGCTTTCCCCGGCGGCGTTGCTCGCTTCGATCAGCTGATCGCGTTCGTCGTAGTGATAACTGACCAGCGTCCGCTCGGTGTGCCACGTCTCGGCGAGGGTCTGGACCGGGCGGAAACACTGGTAGTCGATGGCGATCAGGTGGGCACGGTCGTAGCGCAACAACAAGGCGCGGCCGGCGCCGTTGTCGAGACGCTGGATGCGCTCCTGGCGGTCGCGGGTGATGCGCAATCGGTTGTCGTAGGCGTCGCTGATGGCCGTCAGCCGGCCGTGGTGAAAGTGGTAGAAGCGCGTGTCGTCGCCGGCCCGGGCGAGGATCAGTTCTTCGGGGTCATCGCCGAGGTAAATCGCCGCGCGCGACAGGCTGTTGTGAATCGCCGAGCGCTCGTGGCTCGGCAATGGAAACGTGGTGCGGCGGTTTTCGTGGTCGATCCAGATGACCTGGTCGCCGACGATCTCCAGACGATGGGCGAGCGAATGACTCCAACCGAAACCGAGGCCGCAGTCGATTTCGGCGGCGCTGGTGCGATAGAGCCGGGTGAAGTCGAACGGCAGGATGCCGTCCAGCGAGCCGTCGGTGAGGGTCAGCAGTTCTTCGCCGGTGACCATCGATACCGGGCAGTTGTTGGTCGCGGTTTTATCGACTGAGTCGGCGCTGTCGCCGTTGGGGTTTTTCGCCTGTTTCGACGCGTCGTCGTGAGGCTCGTCTTTTTTCAATGTCGTATTGCGCCGGGCATCCCAACGCAGTTGCATACGACCCTTTTTTAGTCCCGCCGCCACACCCCGTGCGGCGACCTTTTTGTAGCGATCAACGTACTCCATGAAGTTGTTGATGATCGCAACCATCGACTTCACAAAGCCCATGGCGGCCTGGAAAATCTGTGCGCTGTACTTGGCCAGGCGCACGGTCAGCCAGGCAATGCCAACCCCGACCACACTCAGTACCAAACCAATCAACAGATCGATGACCAAGCCAACCACGACCTTGGAAATTGCTTCAGCCGAGGACCCGGCCAGTTGCGAAGGTGGCAATGCTTCCAGCCACAAGGTCGCGGTGCGCATCAACAAGCACAGCGCCGCCTCGTCGCTGGCCACCAACATGGCCTTTTCCATTTTGTCTGGGGCGGTTATGGCCAAACTGGCAAGTTGCCCTGCACTTTCGCCAAGCTTCTCGGCAAAGGCGTTGGGGTCTTTCAGGATGTCGGTGAGTTCACCCATGCCATCCCAAACCGCCTGAATCGCCGCCCAACCTCCCGCGAGCATTCCATTGCCCACTGCCGCCAACGATGCGGATGCCGATTGCTGCGACCATTGCGGTTTGAACCCTTCCCACTCCTTGCGCAGCCAGTTTTCCAGCTCCTGGGTCAGGCCGTCGTAAGAGGAGAAAAGATCATCGATTTGAGTCGGGGTGACTTCGCTGTGGACATGAACACGATAGAACTTGCCGGGTGTGCCTATGAACTGTCCCTGACCGTTTTCATCGAGCGTGATAGGCGTACTTTCGCCACCATCGGTGGCAATCACATCGACCTGAATGTTCCCCAGCGGAATGTCGTAGACCGATTCGAACTTGCTCTCGATCTGCAGAATTCCATTAGCCGGACACTGCGCAAGACCCGAGATAAAATCATCGTCGCCACTGCTCACTGCAGTCGTGGTATTGCCGAGTTTTATCACCCGCTCCATGTCCATCAGCGATGGCATGTCCGTAACCCGGCTAACTCTGTCCGCATTCCGGCTCAAAAAGGTACCGAGTTGCTGGCGGTACACACTCAGCGTGTCTTTAAAACCGTCGAGCTCCTGCTCGATCCGTACGATCTGATCCATCAGTCCAGCTCCGTCATCAGGTAATCCACCAACGCTGATTTCGGTGCTTGAAGTCGGTCCGACGCCTCCAGAAAACTCGCGACTTTGTGCCGCAACACACTCATCGAGAACGCCTCATAAAGATCAGGACGGTCTTCGCTCAACCACTTCAGCAGGTTGTTGATGTGTGTTGTCGCGGACTCGCTGGCGAGGTGTTTAAGCAGCGACTCGGAAACCTCCCACCACGGAAAAACCCTGGTGGTTTTCAGCGCACTACCACCGATATCCAGCGGCTGGCCATTGACCAGGCAGCGCCCGATCACCGGCATCAGGTGCGCGGCGTTGACCTCGGCAGACTGCAAAATCGGCAGCACATAGCGCCCATCCCAATAGCGAAAAAACACCGTGTTGCCGTTGGGCATCAGGACTTGTGTAAGGCTGCGTAAATGCTCGACCAACGACTCTTGAGTGGCGCAAGACACCGCCAGCCAACCCCAATCGCGGGACTCAGTGGTAGCGACCCACTGCAGAAACTCACTGTCAGCGGCGACGATTCCGACATAGGGCATCACCGCTTCCCATTCGGCGTACGCGGTGCCGGCCCAGATCGGGCTCGGCGCTTGTGCCGTGATCGAGCGTTGCCAGGCTTTGAACGGTTCAGCAGCGCTGGCACTGCTGAAAATCGCGAACAGTTGCTCCGACGGTTGCAGTGGCTGGCGCTCCAGCCAGGCGCGAGGTGACAGGGCATCAGGCGGCACAGACACCGTCCTTGCAGCGCTCGCACTCTTCGCAGAACGGCGCGTCGCTTTGCAGGCTGAGAATCTGCGCGGCACTGAGCAGCGCCGCCGGGGCCGCTGCGAGCTTCAACGGCACATCCGGCAGGCTCGGTGCTGAAGCCATGGCCGCCATCGGTGCCCCACCGACCTGAATCGGTACGCTGCTGAAAATCCCGCCGGGGCCGATGTTGATCCACTGCCCGCCCGCCTGAATGGTCGCGCTGGCACCGCCGTCGATGATCACTTGCTGGCCGGCGCTGACGTGGAATTGCTGACTGGCGTTGAGGGCCTGACTGGCCACGCGAATGTGTCGGTCGCCGACCACCACCAAGTGATCGTCCCGCCGCACTTCGGTCTGGCGTTGACCGTGGGTGATGCGTTTTTCGTCGGACTTCAACTCATGGCGGGCGGTGCCGGTGACGACGATGCTGCGCTGGTTATCGACCTGCACCTGTTGATCGTTCAGCACGTGCTGAGTCCAGTTTCGCTGGGCGCGCAGGTAGATTTCCTCGGCGCCCTTGCGATCCTCGATGCGCAATTCGTTGTAACCGCCGCCACCGGGACTGCTTTGGCTGCGGAAAATGCTGCGGGTCTTGTCGGCCGGCAAATCGAGGGGCACCGGGGTCGCCGCGTTGGGCAAACAACCCATCACCAGCGGCTTGTCGGCATCGGCGTCGACAAACCCCACCAACACTTCCATGCCAACCCGCGGAATCATCACGCTGCCGTAACGGTCGTGAGCCCAGCCTGTGGCTACACGCAGCCAGCAACTGGAGTGCTCGTTGAGCTGACCGTCGCGGTCCCAGGCGAGTTGAACCTTGACTCGACCGTACTCGTCGCAATGGATTTCGCTGTCTGCCGGGCCGGTGACGACGGCGGGTTGGTAGCCGAGCATCCGTGGCTTTTCTGGCCCCAGTGGCGGGCGAAAAGAAACGTCCCACGGCGTCGCCAGAAAGGTATTGCGATAGCCCTGGAAATCATCCGGGCTGTCGCTGGTGGCCGACTCTTCGAGCACTTGCGGCTGACGGCCACGGTGTTCGATTTCGGTGATCAACCACAGGTCATTCCATGCCTGACGCGGGTGTTCGGCCAGGTGTAGGAAATGCCCGCTGACCAAAGCGGATTCGTCGCCGCGACCTTCAGCCTGACGGTAATCCGCGCTGTGCCGTTCCAGTGCTCGTTGAGCCAGATGCTTGCCGTGCTCACGATCGGTGAATTGGCCGGGGAAGTGGTAGTCCTCCAGCACCGGGCGCTGCTCGCTGTCGAGGCGGCTCTCGAGTTGCAATCGCGGTTTCTGGAAGTCGTAGTCGCGACGGGTGACCACAGTGCTCCGGGTTTCCAGCCGTACGTTGAAACGCTTGATCGCCGGCGCATCCGCCACCATCCCGCTGCCCGGCAGGTACAGCGTCGGCTCAGGCAGACGAGGAAAAACCGTCTGATCATCGCCGAACACCAGCAGGTGCCCGTCGGGGCTGTGCTGGAAGTGGTAGTGGATACCGACTTCGGCGCACAGTCGCTGGATGAACGCCAGATCGCTTTCGGCGTATTGCACGCAGTACTCGCGCTTGGGGTAGCCGCTGCCGAGTCGGAACTCGAAGGCATCGCGCTGGATGCCGTGGCCTTTGAGGATTTGCGCGACGATCGCCGGCACGCTTTTGTGCTGGAAAATCCGCTGATTGATGCGTCGACCGAGGTACGCCAGACGCGGTACGAGACTGATCTGGTAGCCCGTCAGACGATGACCGGAATCACTCTGGCCGACGCGAAAAATCTGACCATGAATACCAGAGCCTTGCGCATCGAAACTCAGAAATGCCTGACGATGCAGCAGGCTTTCGAGTTCAATGTCGGGCCGTTCGCTGACCAGTTCCAGGTCAAAGCGGTAGGGTTGGCTGATGGCTTCCTTGCCCGTGAACTCAAGCACCTTGAGCTCATTCTGGACGCCGTCGAGGGTCAACGTGAAACGCGGTTGATTGGCAGGCGCGAACATCCGATGTGTCTCTGCAGAATGAAGGCGGGCGATTCTGCATGAGCGACAAGGGGTGTTGATGGAGGGACAGGGAAATCAGATTTGCCCTGCTTTTTTAGCGATTTTTCCTTCAAAAATCGGAATAGAGAACTACAGACATTCCTGTCAGAAGCACCACCGAACAACTGTGGAAGCGAAAAAAGGCCCGCCTCCAAAAGGCAGCGGGCCGTTTTCATGTTCGGCAAAAGGTCAGAGCATCAGCTCATCCCCCTCACTGGTTCAGGCGGAAATCCTTCTCGGCTGCCGCAAAGCGCAGCAGCATGCCGCTGGTCGGTGCGCCCATTTTGCTGACGATGTAGATCGCCAGGCTGGCGAAGATGAAACCAGGGATGATTTCGTACAGGCCCAGCAGTTCGAAGTGTTTCCAGACGATCACAGTGATCGCGCCGACCAGGATGCCGGCCAGTGCGCCGTTGCGGGTCATGTTTTTCCAGATCACGGAGATCAGCACAACTGGACCGAATGCAGCACCGAAACCTGCCCAGGCATAGCTGACCAGACCCAGTACACGGTTTTCCGGATTAGCCGCCAGAGCGATAGCGATCAGCGCAACCAGCAGCACCATGGCACGACCGACCCAGACCAGCTCAACCTGGGAAGCGCTTTTACGCAGGAAAGTTTTGTAGAAGTCTTCGGTCAGGGCGCTCGAGCACACCAGCAGTTGGCAGCTCAGCGTACTCATCACCGCCGCCAGAATGGCCGACAGCAGCACACCGGCAACCCACGGGTTGAACAGGATTTTCGCCAGTTCGATGAACACACGCTCGTGGTTTTCGCTCACTGGCATCGCCACGGCAGGGTGTGCCGAGAAGTAAGCGATGCCGAAGAAACCTACAGCGACGGTGCCGCCCAGGCACAGGATCATCCAGGTCATGGAGATGCGACGAGCGTTGGCAATCGATTTGACCGAATCCGCCGCCATGAAACGCGCCAGGATGTGCGGCTGGCCGAAGTAGCCAAGACCCCAGCCCATCAGCGAAATCACGCCGATGAAGGTGGTGTTTTTCAGCATGTCGAAGTTGCTTGGGTCTTGCGCTTCAATGGCCAGGAACGTGGTGTCGATGCCGCCAGTGGCCAGCAGCACGATGATCGGCGTCAGCAACAGGGCGAAGATCATCAGCGTGGCTTGTACGGTGTCGGTCCAGCTCACTGCCAGGAAACCACCGACGAAGGTGTAGGCAATCGTCGCCGCAGCACCGGCCCACAGCGCTGTCTCGTAGGACATGCCGAAGGTGCTTTCAAACAGACGAGCGCCAGCGACGATGCCGGAAGCGCAGTAGATAGTGAAGAACACCAGGATCACGACCGCGGAGATGATCCGCAGCAGGCCGCTTTTATCTTCGAAACGGCTGGAGAAGTAGTCCGGCAGGGTCAGCGCATCGCCGTTGTGCTCGGTCTGCACGCGCAGACGGCCGGCGACGAACAGCCAGTTCAGGTAAGCACCGACGATCAGGCCGATGGCGATCCAGCTTTCGGAAAGACCGGACATGTAGATAGCGCCCGGCAGGCCCATCAACAACCAGCCGCTCATGTCGGAAGCACCGGCAGAGAGTGCGGTCACGACGCTGCCCAGGCTACGGCCGCCCAGAATGTAGTCAGAGAGGTTGTTGGTGGAGCGATAGGCCATGAAGCCGATCAGCACCATTGCTGCAATGTAGATCACGAACGTGATCAGGGTTGGGTTGCTTACGCTCATTGAGTTACGCCCTGGCATTGTTTTTATGTAGCGGCGGCTGGTGAACCGCTCGCAAACGACGACGTTTGACAGACGATTCGGGGGCCCGCGCGTTTATGACTGATGTTTCCCCAGGAAAGCCATCAGCCGGTGCACCGATCTTTTTGACCGGTTGCACCTTGGCCGCGAATGCTATTCAACAATGCAAATAAGGTGCAACCAGTTTCGTTCGAATAAGTTGCACCTAATCGGATTTACCTGAAAACAGTCGGTTTTTGCTCCTTTTTAGGGCGTTTTCCGGATTGAGCTAGAAGCAAAAGCACCAAGCAGGAGCCGTACCGGTGTACCAGAATTTATTTCCTGACGAGCTGCTTATTATTCCGGCAAAAAAAGGGTTGCACCCGGTTGCACCTCAACCAACGCACAGCTAATCTTGCCGTCAGCTGATGCCACGCGGTCGTGGCAAACATGAGGATAAAAATATGGCTACCACCACCCTTGGGGTCAAACTTGACGACCCGACCCGCGAACGCCTCAAGGCCGCCGCGACCTCGATTGATCGCACGCCGCACTGGCTGATCAAGCAGGCAATTTTCAATTACCTGGAAAAACTCGAGGGTGGTGCAACCCTGTCCGAGCTGAATGGTTTGAACAGCAAGGAAGTTGACGAGGTGGGCGAGGTCCACGTCGATCACGCGCACCAATGCTTCCTGGAATTCGCTGAAAGCATCCTGCCGCAATCGGTGCTGCGCGCCTCGATCACTGCCGCTTACCGTCGCCCGGAACCTGAAGTGGTGCCGATGCTGATCGAGCAGGCGCGCCTGCCGGCACCGATGGCCGAAGCCACCAACAAGCTCGCCGCCTCGATTGCCGAGAAACTGCGCAATCAGAAGAGCGCCGGCGGCCGTGCCGGGATTGTTCAGGGCCTGCTGCAGGAATTTTCCTTGTCGTCCCAGGAAGGCGTGGCGCTGATGTGCCTGGCCGAAGCGCTGCTGCGCATCCCGGACAAAGGCACTCGCGACGCCTTGATCCGCGACAAGATCAGCACCGGCAACTGGCAGCCACACTTGGGCAACAGCCCGTCGCTGTTCGTCAACGCCGCCACCTGGGGCTTGTTGCTGACCGGCAAACTGGTCGCCACCCACAACGAAGCGGGCCTGACCTCGTCCCTGAGCCGCATCATCGGCAAGAGCGGCGAGCCGATGATCCGCAAGGGCGTCGACATGGCCATGCGCCTGATGGGCGAGCAGTTCGTTACCGGCGAAACCATCGCCGAAGCCCTGGCCAACGCGAGCAAGTTCGAAGCCAAAGGCTTCCGCTATTCCTACGACATGCTCGGTGAAGCCGCGCTCACCGAACACGACGCCCAGAAGTACCTCGCTTCGTACGAACAAGCCATCCATGCGATCGGCAAAGCCTCCCACGGTCGTGGGATTTATGAAGGCCCGGGCATTTCCATCAAGCTCTCGGCCCTGCACCCGCGTTACAGCCGCGCCCAGTACGAGCGCGTGATGGACGAGCTGTACCCGCGCCTGCTGTCGCTGACCCTGCTGGCCAAGCAATATGACATCGGTCTGAACATCGACGCCGAAGAAGCTGACCGCCTCGAATTGTCGCTGGATCTGCTGGAGCGCCTGTGCTTCGAGCCGCAATTGACTGGCTGGAACGGCATCGGTTTCGTGATCCAGGCTTACCAGAAGCGTTGCCCGTACGTGATCGACTATGTGATCGACCTGGCGCGCCGCAGCCGTCATCGCCTGATGATCCGCCTGGTAAAAGGTGCGTACTGGGACAGCGAAATCAAACGCGCCCAGGTCGAAGGCCTGGAAGGCTATCCGGTCTACACCCGCAAGGTGTACACCGACGTGTCCTACATCGCCTGCGCACGCAAGCTGCTGTCGGTGCCGGAAGTCATCTACCCGCAGTTCGCCACGCACAACGCCCACACCCTGTCGGCCATTTACCACATCGCTGGTCAGAACTATTACCCGGGTCAATACGAGTTTCAGTGCCTGCACGGCATGGGCGAACCGCTGTACGAACAGGTTGTAGGCAAAGTCGCCGACGGCAAGCTGAACCGTCCGTGCCGCGTGTACGCTCCGGTCGGCACTCACGAAACATTGCTGGCGTACCTGGTGCGTCGTCTGCTGGAAAACGGCGCGAACACTTCGTTCGTCAACCGTATCGCCGACCAGTCGATTTCGATTCAGGAGCTGGTGGCCGACCCGGTGGCCAGCATTGAGCAGATGGCCACGCTGGAAGGCGGCTTCGGCCTGCCGCACCCGCGCATTCCGCTGCCGCGTGACCTGTACGGTGCCGAACGCGCCAACTCCAGCGGCATCGACATGGCCAACGAACATCGCCTGGCTTCGCTGTCCTGCGCTCTGCTCGCCACTGCCCATAACAACTGGAAAGCCGCGCCGATGCTCGGTTGCGCCTCCAGCACTGAAACCCCTGCTCCGGTGTTGAACCCGTCCGATCTGCGTGACGTGGTGGGCCATGTGCAGGAAGCCACCGTCGAAGATGTCGACAACGCGATCCAGTGCGCCTTGAATGCTGCGCCGATCTGGCAGGCCACGCCGCCGGCCGAACGCGCCGCAATCCTGGAACGTGCCGCCGATTTGATGGAAGGCGAGATCCAGCCGCTGATGGGCCTGTTGGCTCGCGAAGCCGGCAAGACCTTCGCCAACGCCATCGCCGAAGTGCGCGAAGCCGTGGACTTCCTGCGTTACTACGCGGTGCAGGCACGCAACGATTTCACCAACGACACCCACCGCCCACTGGGCCCGGTGGTGTGCATCAGCCCGTGGAACTTCCCGCTGGCAATCTTCAGTGGCCAAGTGGCTGCTGCTTTGGCAGCCGGTAACCCGGTACTGGCCAAGCCTGCCGAGCAAACCCCGCTGGTCGCCGCTCAAGCCGTACGCCTGCTGCTCGAAGCCGGGATTCCGGAAGGCGTGGTGCAACTGCTGCCGGGCCGTGGCGAAACCGTCGGTGCCCGTCTGGTCGGCGACGATCGGGTCAAAGGCGTGATGTTCACCGGCTCCACCGAAGTCGCGCGCCTGCTGCAACGCAACGTCGCCGGTCGTCTGGATGCCCAGGGCCGTCCGATTCCGCTGATCGCCGAAACCGGCGGCCAGAACGCGATGATCGTCGACTCCTCGGCACTGACCGAACAAGTGGTCATCGACGTGGTGTCGTCGGCGTTTGACAGCGCCGGTCAACGCTGCTCGGCGCTGCGGGTGCTGTGCTTGCAGGAAGATTCCGCCGACCGTGTCATCGAAATGCTCAAGGGTGCCATGGCTGAATGCCGTCTCGGTAACCCAGAGCGTCTGTCCGTGGACATTGGCCCGGTGATCGACGCCGAAGCCAAGGCCGGCATCGAGAAGCACATCCAGGCCATGCGCGACAAAGGTCGCAACGTGTACCAGGTGGCGATCGCCAACAGCGAAGAAGTCAAACGCGGCACCTTCGTGATGCCGACCCTGATCGAGCTGGAAAGCTTCGACGAGCTGCAACGGGAGATCTTCGGCCCGGTGCTGCACGTGGTGCGCTACAAGCGCAAAGACATCGACCAACTGATCGGCCAGATCAACGCATCCGGCTACGGCCTGACCCTCGGCGTGCACACCCGCATCGACGAGACCATCGCCAAGGTGATCGACAACGTCAACGCCGGTAACGTCTACGTCAACCGCAACATCGTCGGTGCAGTGGTCGGCGTGCAACCGTTCGGCGGCGAAGGCCTGTCGGGTACCGGTCCGAAGGCCGGTGGTCCGCTGTACCTGTACCGCCTGCTGTCGACGCGTCCTACCGATGCGATCGAACAATCCTTCGCTCGCGGCGACGCCATCACAGCGCCTGACGTGCGTCTGCGCGATGCCATGAGCCAACCGTTGACCGCGCTGAAAGCCTGGGCCGACAGCAACAAGCTCACGGACCTGAGCGCCCTGTGCGTGCAGTTCGCGGCGCAATCCCAGAGCGGGATCACCCGCGTGCTGGCCGGCCCGACCGGCGAGCGCAACAGCTACGCCATCCTGCCGCGCGAACACGTGCTGTGCCTGGCGGACGTCGAAGGCGATCTTCTGACTCAACTGGCGGCGGTGTTGGCCGTCGGTGGTTCGGCGGTGTGGCCGGACGCTGAACCGGGCAAGGCCTTGTTCGCACGTCTGCCGAAGGAAATTCAGGCGCGGATCAAGCGGGTTGCCGACTGGACCAAAGACGAAGTGGTGGTTGATGCAGTTCTGCATCATGGCCATTCCGATCAGCTGCGCGCGGTATGCCAGCAAGTGGCCAAGCGGGCGGGTGCGATTGTCGGGGTTCATGGTTTGTCGCAGGGCGAGACCAACATTGCGCTGGAGCGCCTGGTGATCGAGCGGGCGTTGAGCGTGAACACCGCTGCGGCGGGTGGTAATGCCAGCTTGATGACCATTGGCTAAACCGTAATAAAGCCGGGCGCCTGCAATGGGTGCCCGGTTTTTTGTGATCATTCCCTACCCTTGTTTTGCCTCTCCATCACCCACATCAATCATCCTGTTCAGCCTCTATTCCCACGCCTAGACTCGGTCCATCCCAATTAAAGGTAGGCCGCCATGTCCGAGACGTTGCTCAGTTCCCGCAATCTGGCTTTCGAGCTGTATGAAGTCCTCGATGCCGAGGGCCTGACCCAGCGTGAGCGTTTCGCCGAGCACAACCGCGAGACCTTCGATGCCGCCATCGGCACTGCCCGCAGCATCGCCGAGAAGTTCTTCGCCCCGCACAACCGCAAGGGCGATGAGAACGAGCCGCGCTATGAGGACGGTCAGGCGATCCTGATTCCGGAAGTGAAACCGGCGGTGGATGCCTTCCTCGAAGCCGGTTTCCTCAACGCCGCGCGTAGTTTCGATGCCGGCGGCATGCAACTTCCTACGCTGCTGTCCCAGGCTTGCTTCGCACACTTTCAATCGGCCAACGCGGCGTCGACCTCCTACCCGTTCCTGACCATGGGCGCGGCCAACCTGATTGAAAGCTTCGGCACCGATGAGCAGAAGCAGCGTTTTCTGCAGCCGATGATCGACGGTCGCTTCTTCGGCACCATGGCGCTGACCGAGCCCCACGCCGGCTCATCACTGTCGGATATTCGTACCCGCGCCGAGCCGGCGTCCGACGGCACCTATCGACTCAAGGGCAACAAGATCTTCATCTCCGGCGGTGACCACCCGCTGTCGGAAAACATCGTGCACATGGTGTTGGCCAAGTTGCCGGACGCGCCGGCCGGGGTGAAGGGGATCTCGCTGTTTATCGTGCCCAAGTTTTTGGTCAACGATGACGGCAGTCTCGGCAAGCGCAACGATGTGCTGCTGGCCGGGCTGTTCCACAAGATGGGCTGGCGTGGCACCACCTCCACTGCGCTGAACTTTGGCGATAACGGCGAGTGTGTCGGCTATCTGGTGGGCAAGCCACACCATGGCTTGAGCTACATGTTCCAGATGATGAACGAGGCGCGGATCGGCGTCGGCATGGGCGCGGTGATGCTGGGTTACGCCGGGTATCTGTATTCCCTGGAGTACGCCCGCGAGCGTCCGCAAGGTCGGGTGCCAGATAGCAAGGATCCGACCACCGCACCGGTGGCAATCATTCAGCACGCCGACGTCAAACGCATGCTGCTGACCCAGAAAGCCTACGTCGAAGGCGCGTTCGACCTCGGGTTGTACGCGGCGCGGCTGTTCGACGACACCACGACGCTTGAAGGCGAAGCCGAGCGCAAACAGGCCCACGAGCTATTGGATCTGCTGACGCCGATCGTCAAATCCTGGCCGTCGGAGTTTTGCCTGAAGGCCAACGAACTGGCGATCCAGATTCTCGGCGGTCACGGCTACACCCGCGAGTATCCGGTGGAGCAGTATTACCGCGACAACCGCCTGAACCCGATCCATGAAGGCACCCACGGCATTCAGTCGCTGGACTTGCTGGGGCGCAAACTGGCGCAAAACGGTGGCGCGGGGCTCAAGCAATTGATCCGTCTGATCGCCGACACCGCCGAGCGGGCGCAGGCGTACGAAACATTAAGCGCATTGCGTGAGCCGCTGGAGAAACTGGTGGCTCGCCTGCAAACCGTGACCATCGGCCTGTTGACCGATTTGGCCCAGGGCAAGGTCAACAGCAGCCTGGCGAACTCGGCGCTGTACCTGAAAGTGTTCGGTCATACGGTGATTGGCTGGCGCTGGCTGGAACAGGCGATTCGTGCTGAAGAAGGGTTGGCCAAGGGCAATGCGGCGGATGTGAGCTTCTATAAAGGCAAGCTACAGGCGGCGCGGTATTTCCTGACGTGGGAAGTGCAGGGTTGCCACCATGAGCTGGCGATTCTTGAGGCGCGGGATGATGTTTGCCTGAGCATGCAGGATGAGTGGTTCTGACCCGCTGACACCGATCGCTCCCATCGCTCTGCGTGGGAGTGCAGCCCGGGACGCTCCGCGTCCCTTCCGCGGCCGTGACGCGGAGCGTCACAGGATGCGTTCCCACGCAGAGCGTGGGAACGATCGGTTAGCTCAGCTTGAACCCACCCATCTGCCGCGCCAAATCATCGGCCAACCGCTGCAACGTCTGACAGTCTTCACGACAAGCCCTGACCTCCCCCGCCGTGGCCCGCGCCAGATCAGAAATCCCCTGCACATTGCGGTTGATCTCATCGGTCACCGCCGACTGCTCTTCCGTCGCCGTGGCCACCTGATGGTTCATGTCGCTGATGCGCTCGACCTGCCCGGTAATCGCTGTCAACGATGCCCCGGTGCGTTGGCTAGACTCAACCCCCGTGCCAGTCGCCGCTTGCCCGGCGTGCATTGAAGACACCGCATTTTCCGCACCCTGCTTGAGGCTGCCGATCATCTGCTGAATTTCGTCGGTGGACGACTGCGTCCGTCGCGCCAGGGTCCGTACTTCATCGGCCACCACCGCAAAGCCACGGCCCATGTCCCCGGCCCGCGCCGCTTCGATGGCGGCGTTGAGCGCCAGCAGATTGGTCTGCTCGGAAATCCCTCGAATCACCGCCAACACTTGATCGATGGACGCCACCTGATGGGCCAACTCGCCCACCGCTCCGGCGGCGACGCCAATTTCGTCGGACATGCTTTCGATATGCCGAATCGATCCGCCCACCACTTCCCGCGCCTGCAGCGCTTCATCCCTCGCGGTTTGTGAAGCGACCGCCGCATTGCCGGCGTTCTGCGCGATTTCCTGCACGGTCAGGCCCATCTCGTGAACGGCGGTGGCGACCATGTCGGTCATTTCCTGCTGACGTCCGGAACGCTCAGCGGTGTTGTCCACCACCCGCGCCACCTGACCGACCGCCGTGCGCAAATGTTCACTGGTGGTCAGCACTTCGCCGATCATCTCGCGCTGACTTTCCAAGAAGCGATTGAAACCGCGAGCAAGATCACCCAGCTCATCGGCGCGGCTGGAATCTAACCTGTGGGTCAAATCTCCACCACCGCTACCGATGGCTACCAGCGCCGCTGTTACCTGACGAATCGGTCGCACCAATCCACGGGCCAGCAACACCACCAGCAACAGGCACACCAGCGCCACCGCCAAGCCAATGCCGCTGCTCATCCACATCGCCCGGCGAGCCTCGGCGTAGATCTGCGACTGTGGCACTTCGGCCACCAGGGTCCAGCCGAGATCGCGCAGCGGCAAGCTCAACGCCAGAAACTCTTCACCATCGCGGACGAAACTGCTGCTGGCAGACGCGGTGGAGGTAGAGAGCTGCCCCATGACCGCTTGCGCCGCCGAAGCGCCGACCTGTTCGACCAGCGTACGTTTGCCGCTGAACTGCGCCTCGGGATGAACCTGGATCAAACCGTCGGAACGCACGAGATAGACCTTGCCGCGCTCACCGAAGTTGAAATTGTGGATCAACTCCGACAGCTCTTTCATGCTCAGGCCCAGCCCGGCCACGCCCACGACTTTGCCGGCCTGCTCGACCTTGAGGTCGATGAACAGCGCCAACTCGCCGGTCGCGGTGTCATGGTCGATATTGAGGGTGCGCGGCTGATTGCTGTCGAGGAACGAATAGAACCAGGCGTCATTGGGATTGGAGCGGCTGAGCGTGCGGTCCAGGCCCTTTTCCGTGAAGTAATGGTTTGAAGCGGCACCGATGATCAGCGCGGTAAAGGCTTTGTGCTCGGAGCGGATGCCTTCCAGGTAACTGACGAAACCGGCGGTCTGGGCGCTGTTTTCGCCCCCGGCCAGCCAGTCGCGCACCATGCTGTTACTGGCGATGTCCTTGGCGGCAGTGAGGGGTTGGACGAGGATGCGTTCGATGTCGTTGCGCATCGCTTCGATGCTCGACGGCAACGCCTGCTCGACCAGATAGCGCTGGGCGAGGCGGTTGACCACGAGGGTATAAATGCCAACCACGATCAGAATACTGACCAGCAGGGCGGTGCCCATGCTCAGGATCAACTGCCATTGAATACTGCGTCGCCAGAACTGCATGGAGCACCCCCAAAGAATAAGAGGCTGAAACACTGCAACAGCCATGCCGATTGTATACAACTCAATCGACAATTTATTCTTTGGTTGTGCGCAAAGCCGCTCAGGCCTGGTTGATCGTCTTGGCGATCACTTCAACCGTGGCGCTGACTTGCTCTTGGTAACGGTCGAGTTCCTGCTGATGACGCTTTTGCATTTCGATCTGCTGCGAGCACAGATTCATCGCCGCCAGCACCAGCAAGCGGTCACCGATCAGCGCCGGGTACTTCTTTTTGGTCTCGGCCAGTGCGGCCTTCAACATCAATGCCGCGTCCAGCAGGGTCTGCTCTTCCCCGGCCGGCGCCTTGATTGAATAGTCTTCGCCCAGAATCGAGACGACTTTTACCCCTGCGGCGCCGTAACTCATGCGCTGACAGGGCCGGCGCTGACGCGCTCAACCAAGGCCTGAATGCGTGCGACGGTGGCGCCTTGCTTCTCTTCCTGTTCCATCAGGCTCAGTTGCAGGCTTTCGTTTTCATCCTTGACCTGGGCCAGTTCCGCACTCAGGGATTGGTTGGTGCCGAGCAGGGTCTGGTTCTGTTGCACCAGGTCGCTGACCAGTTGTTCCAGTTGGCTTAGGGATGCTTCTAACATTTTGATTTTCCGGGCATTTTCAAAGGGCGCGTACGATAAAGAAAAGTCACTGTGGAAGCCAGGGTTATGCGGGCGCAAGGCCTTGATTTTCCTGGCGGTCGACCTTCCTCGCGAGTTTTAAAGACTGTGATTGACGGCTCTGGTTCCTGCACTTCGTCGTCGCGGCCCTTCTGCGACAAATGCGCGCAGCGACTCAAGACTTTAGTCGTATGACCGATAAGCCATGAATACAGCAGTTTCAGCCCCGCACGGATGCGCTTTTTTCGGTGAACACCATGTCCCTACGAAATATGAATATCGCACCGCGGGCGTTCCTCGGTTTCACCCTGATTGGCGCCATGATGCTGATCCTGGGTGTGTTCGCCCTGAACCAGATGAGCAAGATTCGCGGCGCCGCCGAGGAGATCACCTCGAACAGCGTACCTAGCATTAAAAGCCTCGATGAATTCACTCAGCTGACCCTGCGCCTGCGCGTGCTGTCTTATCGCCTGTTGGTGAATCGTGAGCCAGACGTCCAGCAGAAAACCATCGAGCTGCTGGAAACCCGTAACCAGCAGATCCGAGCGGCTCAGGCGGCCTACGAAAAGTTGATCGCCAGCCCGCAGGAACGTGCAGCCTATGATCAGTATGTGCAGTTGCTGGGGCAGTACCGCCAGATCGAAGACCGGATGAAGAGCCTGTCGCGCAACAATCAGGTCGACGAACTGCGCACGCTGCTCAACACCGATTTGATGAACAACTCTGAAGCCATCAACACCGTGCTGAACCGCTTGCTGGAGATCAACACCCAGCAGACCGTCGACACCAACCAGCAAGCCGTCGACCAGTACTCCTCGGCCTTCAACCTGGTGGTGACCCTGTTGGTGATCGCCACTGGCCTGACCCTGCTGTTCGCCTGGCTGCTGACCAACAGCATCACCAAACCAATCGCCAACGCCCTGAGCGCCGCCGAAGAAATCGCCGAAGGCAACCTGACGCGCCCGATCACGGTCGACGGTGCAGACGAAGCCGGTCGTCTATTGGCCGCCATGGCGAAGATGCAGGACAAACTGCGCGACACCCTGCAACGTATTTCCGGTTCGGCCACGCAACTGGCGTCTGCCACGGAAGAACTCAACAGCGTCACCGACGAAAGCGCCCGTGGCCTGACCCGGCAGAACAACGAAATCGAGCAGGCCGCCACCGCCGTCAACGAAATGACCAGCGCCGTGGAAGAAGTCGCGCGCAATGCCGTGAGCACTTCCGAAGCCTCGAAAAACGCCACCACTTCGGCGGGCGACGGTCGTGACCTGGTGCAGGAAACCGTCAGCGCCATCGAACGCATGAGCGCCGACGTGCAGAGCACCGCCACGCTGATCGGCGATCTGGCCAACGAGTCGCGAGACATCGGCAAAGTGCTGGACGTGATTCGTGGCCTGGCCGACCAGACCAACCTGTTGGCGTTGAACGCTGCCATCGAAGCGGCCCGTGCCGGTGAAGCCGGTCGTGGTTTTGCGGTGGTTGCCGACGAAGTGCGTGCCCTGGCCCATCGCACCCAGCAGTCGACCAGCGAAATCGAACGCATGATCGGCAGCATCCAGAGCGGCACCGAACACGCCGTGGATTCGATGCGTAACAGCACCGAGCGCGCCGAGTCGACCTTGAACATCGCGCGCGGTGCCGGCCTGTCGCTGGACACCATCAATAGCGCCATCGTCGAAATCAACGAGCGCAACCTGGTGATCGCCAGCGCGGCCGAAGAACAGGCGCAAGTGGCCCGTGAAGTGGACCGCAATCTGGTGAACATTCGCGACCTGTCGGTGCAATCGGCCACCGGCGCCAACCAGACGAGCGCGGCCAGCAACGAACTGTCGCGCCTGGCGCTGGACCTGAACAACATGGTTGGGCGGTTCAGCCTGTAAGTAAGTTCACCCATGATCGTTCCCACGCTCTGCGTGGGAATGCAGCCCCGGGCGCTCCGCGTCCCGGAAGCGGACGCAGAGCGTCCATTGAGGCGTTACCACGCAGAGCGTGGGAACGATCATCTTGAATAACGCGCGATCCCTGTAGGAGCTGCCACAGGCTGCGATCTTTTGATCTGCAAAAGCTTTTTGACAGCATCACATTTCAACAGGTTAGAATCGCTGGCACGCGGACTGCATGGTCAGTTTGCGCCCGCCTTTACGCTTCCGGAGTACTGCCTTTGAATGCAACGACCATCAACAGCCTGTTCTTGATCGGCGCGTTGCTGGTAGGTGCGAGCATTCTGGTGAGCTCACTTTCATCGCGCCTCGGGATCCCGATTCTGGTGATCATCCTCGCGGTGGGCATGTCGGCCGGTGTCGACGGCGCCGGCATTATTTTCGATAACTACCCCACGGCCTATCTGGTCGGCAACCTCGCCTTGGCAGTGATCCTGCTCGACGGCGGCTTGCGCACCCGGGTGGCGAGTTTTCGCGTGGCATTGTGGCCGGCGCTGTCGCTGGCCACGGTCGGGGTGTTGATCACCACCGGGCTGACCGGCATGGCGGCGGCCTGGTTGTTCGACCTGAACCTGATTCAGGGCCTGCTGATCGGCGCCATCGTCGGCTCCACCGATGCCGCGGCCGTGTTCTCGCTGCTGGGCGGCAAAGGCCTGAACGAGCGGGTGACCGCGAGCCTGGAGATCGAATCCGGCAGCAACGACCCGATGGCGGTGTTCCTCACCGTCACCCTGATCGACATGCTCGCCAGCGGCCAGACCGGCCTGCACTGGAGCTTGCTTGGGCACTTGCTGCGCGAATTCGGCATCGGCGCCGTCATCGGCCTCGCCGGCGGTGGGCTGATGCTGCAACTGGTCAACCGTATCCACCTGGCCACCGGCCTTTATCCGATTCTGGTGATTGCTGGCGGCCTGGTGGTGTTTGCCCTGACCAACGCCCTGCACGGCAGCGGCTTTTTGGCGGTGTACCTGTGTGGTCTGGTGATCGGCAACCGCCCGGTGCGCAGCCGTCACGGCATTTTGCATATGCTCGACGGCATGGCCTGGCTGGCCCAGATCGGCATGTTCCTGGTGCTGGGGCTGCTGGTCACGCCCCATGACCTGCTGCCGATTGCTTTGCCGGCACTGGGCCTGGCGCTGTGGATGATTCTGTTTGCCCGCCCGTTGTCGGTGCTGGCTGGCCTGCTGCCTTTCAAGGCGTTCCATGGACGCGAGAAGGCATTCATTTCCTGGGTTGGCCTGCGCGGCGCCGTACCGATCATTCTGGCGGTGTTCCCGTTGATGGCGGGACTGCCCAACGCTCAGCTGTATTTCAATCTGGCGTTCTTTATCGTGCTGGTGTCGCTGTTGGTGCAAGGAACAAGCCTGCCGTGGGTCGCCAAGCTTTTGAAAGTGACCGTCCCGCCGGAGCCCCTGCCGATCTCCCGATCGGCGCTGGAAGTGCATGTCACCAGCGAGTGGGAGCTGTTCGTTTATCGCCTCGGTGCCGAGAAATGGTGCATCGGTTCCCCCCTTCGCGAGCTGAAAATGCCCGAAGGCACCCGTATCGCGGCCCTGTTTCGTGGCCAGCAACTGCTCCATCCGTCGGGTAGTACGGTGCTCGAAGTCGATGATTTGCTCTGCGTGATCGGCCATGAACACAACCTTCCGGCCCTCGGAAAACTCTTCAGCCAGGCACCGCAACGGGGGCTGGATTTGCGTTTCTTCGGCGACTTCGTACTCGAAGGAGATGCCCAGCTGGGCGCGGTTGCGGCCCTGTACGGGTTGAAAGTCGAGGGCATCGATCCAAACATGTCCCTGGGCCACTTCATTGCCCAGAAAGTGGGCGGCGCTCCAGTCGTCGGTGACCAGGTGGAGTGGAACAACACCCTCTGGACCGTCGCGGTCATGGAAGGGAACAAGATTGGTAAAGTGGGCGTCAGATTCCCCGAAGGAAGTCGCCCCGGCCCCGGCCTGTTCCTCTAAACTCCACACTTCGCCTCGTTTTCGATCGGTCTCTATGTCAACTCTGCGCACCTTTTTCATCATGGCCCTGCTGGGCTTGAGTCTTTCCATCAGCACGCTGCAGGCCGCCGAACCGCCGTCCAGCGAAGCCGTGCAGGCGAGCCTGAGCAAGCTTGCCGACCGCAAACTGCCGGAAGCCGATCAGAAAGCCCTGCAAGCGGTCCTGCAGAGCACGCTCACCCAGCTCAACAACCTGCGTGATTACGATCAGAAACTGATCGATCTCAAGCAGCAGTTGACCAATGCGCCGAAGCAGAACATCGAGAACCAGCGCGAACTGACCCGCCTCAAGGCCACTAAAGTGATGCCGGTGGCGCAACGCTATACCAAAGAGACGATTCAGCAGCTCGAACAGCTGCTGACCGAACTCTCCACTCAGCAAAGCGATCTGCAAAAAGCCCTGGCCGAAGCGAACAGCCTGATCATTACCGCCCAGACCCGCCCCGAGCGTGCCCAGGCCGAGATCTCCGCCAGCCAGACGCGCATCCAGCAGATCAACAACATCCTCAAGCTCGGCAAGGACAGCGGCAAGACCCTGACCGCCGAGCAACGCGATCAGCTCAACGCCGAACTCGCGGCACTGAACGCCTTGATCCCGTTGCGTCGCCAGGAACTGGCCGGCAACAGCCTGTTGCAGGATCAGGGCAACAGCCAGCATGACTTGCTGTCGGAAAAATCCGATCGCCTGGATCAGGAGATCCAGGACCTGCAAACCCTGATTAACCAGAAACGCCTGGCCCAGTCGCAAGAGACAGTGACCCAGCAGTCCATCGAAGCGCAGAAAGCCGGCGGCAGCAGCCTGCTGGCCACCGAAAGCGCGGCCAACCTGAAGCTCTCCGATTACCTGCTCAAAAGCACTGACCGCCTCAACGAAGTCACCCAACAGAACCTGCAGACCAAGCAGCAACTGGACAGCGTGACCCAGAGCGATTCGGCGCTGGACGAACAGATCAACGTGCTCAAGGGCAGCCTGCTGCTCTCCAAGATTCTCTACAAACAGAAACAGGCCCTGCCGCGTCTCAGGCTCGACCGCGACCTGGCCGATCAGATCGCCGACATTCGCCTGTATCAGTTCGAAGTCAGTCAGCAACGGGAACTGCTCAGCAACCCGATCACCTATGTCGACAACCTGCTGGCCACCCAACCGCCCGAGCAAGTCACCCCGCAACTGCGCAAGAGCCTGCTGGAACTGGCCACCACCCGCGTGGATCTGCTGGAGCGCTTGAGTCGCGAACTGAGCGCGGTGCTCAACGTATCCATCACTTTGCAACTCAACCAGAAGCAACTGCTCAGCACCGCGCAAAGTCTGCGGGCTACGCTGGACGAGCAAATGTTCTGGATTCCCAGCAACAAGCCGCTGGATCTTGAGTGGATGCATGGCGTGCCGGAACGCCTGCAACGTCAGGTCAATACCCTGCCGTGGGCTTCGAGCCTGAGCGAACTGACCGATGGCCTGACGCAACGGCCGCTGCTGTTCCTGCCACTGGCCTTGCTGATCGGCGCGCTGCTGTGGCGTCGCAAAAATCTCTATGCCCGCCTGAACAAAGTTCACCAGGACATCGGCCACTTCAAGCGCGACAGCCAGTGGCACACCCCGCAAGCGATTCTGATCAACATTCTGCTGGCGATGCCGGTCTCCCTGGGTCTGGCCTTGTGCGGCCTGGCCTTGCAGATCGACGCCCGCGGGCAGAACGCCAATATGGGCGCGGCGCTGTTGCAAATGGCCCAGGCCTGGCTGGTGTTCTACACCGCCTACCGCATCCTCGCGCCGGGTGGCGTGGCCGAACTGCATTTCCGCTGGGAAAAGCCTCAGGTCGAATTCCTTCAAGGCTGGATTCGCCGGCTCGGGCTGGTGGTGATGGCCCTGGTGACCGTAGTGGCGGTTGCCGAGCTGCAACCGGCGGCGCTGGCCGATGACGTGCTTGGCATGCCGGTGGTGCTGACCTGCTACGCCTTGATGGCCTGGCTGCTCAGCCGCCTGCTGGTCAGCAGCCCGACCCACGAAACCGCCTCGCTGTTTCGCAAAGCCGTGGGAATCATGTTCACCGTCCTGCCGATCGCGTTGTTCGTCGCCGTGTGCTTCGGCTACTACTACACCGCGCTGAAACTCAGTGACCGGTTGATCAACACCCTGTACCTGCTGATGTTCTGGCTGGTGATCGAAGCCACCTTCGTGCGCGGCCTCAGCGTTGCGGCACGGCGCCTGGCCTATCAGCGCGCCCTGGCCAAACGCCAGGCCGCGAAAGAGGCCGGCGACGGCGAAGCGGTGATCGAAGAACCGACCCTGGACATCGAGAAGGTCAACGAGCAATCGCTGCGACTGATCCGCCTGGCCCTGCTCGGCGGCTTCATCGCGGCGCTGTATTGGGTCTGGTCGGACCTGATCTCGGTGTTCTCGTACCTGGACAACATCACCCTCTACGAATACACCAGCGGCACCGGCGCCAACATGAGCATGGTGCCGATCAGCATCGGCGACATGCTCGGCGCGCTGATCATCATCGGCATCACCTTCGCGCTGGCGCGCAACTTGCCGGGTCTGCTGGAAGTGTTTGTGCTGTCGAAGCTGAACCTGGCCCAGGGCAGTTCCTACGCCACGACCACGTTGCTGTCCTATGTGATTGCCGGTGTCGGTTTCGTCTCGACCCTGTCCACGCTCGGCGTGAGCTGGGACAAGTTGCAATGGCTGGTGGCGGCGCTGTCGGTGGGTCTCGGTTTCGGGATGCAGGAAATCTTCGCCAACTTCATCTCCGGCATCATGATCCTGTTCGAACGCCCGGTGCGGATCGGCGACACCATCACCATCGGCAACCTGTCGGGCACCGTGAGCAAGATCCGCATCCGCGCCACGACCATTACCGACTTCGACCGCAAGGACATCATCGTCCCGAACAAGACGTTCATCACCGGGCAACTGATCAACTGGTCGCTGACCGACACCATCACCCGGGTGACCCTCAAGCTCGGCGTCGACTACGGCTCGGACCTGGACCTGGTGAAAGAGCTGCTGCTCAAGGCGGCGCGCGATAACCCGCGTGTGCTGAAGGACCCGGAGCCCCACGTGTACTTCCTGAACTTCGGCGAAAGCACCCTCGACCACGAGTTGCGCATGCACGTGCGCGACCTCGGCGACCGTAACCCGGTGCTCGATGAGGTCAACCGCTTCATCAATCGCGAATTCAAGAAGCAGCACATCAACATCTCGTTCCGCCAGATGGAGGTCTATCTCAAGAACCTTCAGGGCCAGGAATACAAAATGGTCCCGATTGAGCCGGAAACCAAAACCATTGTTCCGGCACCCACCAGCAAACCGCGGCAAGAGCCGCCGCCTGTCGAACTCGACTAAGCGCGCTATCCCTAGCAGAATGCTCGGACATTCTGCTGGAGATGGCCGTTGAAAGCCCTCGACGAACTGACCTTCGACAATCGCTTCGCCCGCCTGGGCGACGCGTTCTCAACCCATGTGCTGCCCGAGCCCATCGCCGCTCCGCGATTGGTGGTCGCCAGCCCCGCAGCCATGGCGCTGCTGGATCTGGACCCGGCCGAGGCCGAAACACCCGTGTTCGCCGAGCTGTTCGGCGGTCACAAGCTGTGGGCCGAAGCCGAGCCGCGGGCGATGGTCTATTCCGGGCATCAGTTCGGTTCCTATAACCCACAGTTGGGCGACGGTCGCGGCCTGTTGCTGGGCGAGGTCTATAACGAAGCCGGCGAGCATTGGGACCTGCACCTCAAGGGTGCCGGTCAGACGCCTTACTCACGCATGGGCGATGGACGCGCGGTGCTGCGCTCCTCGATCCGCGAGTTCCTTGCCTCCGAAGCCCTGCACGCCCTGAACATTCCCACCACGCGCGCACTGTGCGTGATCGGCTCCGACACGCCGGTCTGGCGTGAGAAACAGGAACGCGCGGCCATGGTCCTGCGCCTGTCGCCGAGCCATGTGCGCTTCGGGCATTTCGAATTCTTCTACTACACCAAGCGCCCCGAGCAGCAGAAAGAACTCGGCGAGCACGTGCTGGCCATGCACTTCCCGCACTGCCTGGAGCAGCCGGAACCGTACCTGGCGATGTTCCGCGAAATCGTCGAGCGCAATGCCGAACTGATCGCCAAATGGCAGGCCTATGGGTTCTGCCACGGCGTGATGAACACCGACAACATGTCGATCCTCGGCATCACCTTCGACTTCGGCCCGTTTGCCTTCCTCGACGACTTCGACGCCCACTTCATCTGCAATCACTCCGATGACCAGGGCCGCTACTCCTTCAGCAACCAGGTACCGATCGGCCAGTGGAACCTCAGCGCCCTCGCCCAGGCCCTGACGCCGTTCATCAGCGTCGAAGCCCTGCGCGAAACCCTCGGCCTGTACCTGCCACTGTTCCAGGCCCACTACCTGGACCTGATGCGCCGCCGCCTCGGTTTCACCACAGCCGAAGACGACGACCAGAAGCTGCTGGAGCAACTGCTGCAACTGATGCAGAACAGCGGCGTCGACTACAGCCTGTTCTTCCGTCGTCTGGGCGATGAGTCGCCGGAGCAGGCCATCTCACGTTTGCGCGACGACTTCGTCGACATCAAGGGCTTCGATGCCTGGGGTGAGCGCTACATCGCCCGGGTTACCCGTGAAGGTGAGGCTGATCAGGCGCTGCGCCGCGAACGGATGCATGCGGTGAATCCGCTGTACATCCTGCGCAATTACCTGGCGCAGAAAGCCATCGATGCGGCGGAAAGCGGCGACTATTCAGAGGTTCGTCGACTGCACGCAGTGCTGAGCAATCCGTTCGAGGAGCAGCCGGGGATGGAGAGTTATGCCGAGCGGCCACCGGAATGGGGCAAGCATCTGGAGATCAGTTGTTCGTCGTGAGTGGAAAGGCTCTTTGCTACCGAAGAAGATAATGGTCTAAAACCTATCGCCTTGATAAAGACCACCTTCGACTCCAGATCTGTTTCATAGACTGCCCAACTGAGAGCCAACCATGACTGACCCACTCCTCATCCCCTGCCCCCACTGCAACGGCCTGAACCGCATCCCCGCCGAGCGCCTCAACGACCATCCAAAGTGCGGCCGCTGCAAGGCCGAGGTCTTGCTGAACAAGCCGTTCGAATTGAAGCAAGGCGATTACGCCAGTCAGATCAAGGGTGACCTGCCGTTGCTGGTGGATGTGTGGGCGGACTGGTGCGGGCCGTGCAAATCGTTTGCGCCGGTGTTCGAGCAGGCGGCGGGGCAATTGGCGGGCAAGTGTCGGCTGGCCAAGCTGGACAGCGAGGCGAATCAGCAGTTGTCGGCGCAGTTGGGGATTCGCTCGATCCCGAGCCTGATTCTGTTCAAGAACGGCCAGGAAGTGGCTCGTCAGAGCGGGGCCTTCCCGTTACCGCAGTTGATGAGCTGGTTGCGCAGTCAGGGGATCTGATAACGGCCTGAAAAGATCGTCCGAAGGCTCGGGCCGCGTTCGGACGATCTTTTGCTTTCAGGCATTTTCCAGCAGGTTGTGCAGATCGACGAATTGCTGGGTCAGCTTGTGCCGCGGGTCGAGGTGGATCAGCGGCGTGTTGGCCTGATGGGATTCGCGCATGCGCACCGAACTGGCCAGGTACACCGGCAGCACCGGCAGCCCTTCGGCGATCAGTTCGTCGAGGATTTGCTGGGGTAGGCTGGCACGAGCCTGGAACTGGTTGACGACAATACCTTCGACTTCCAGCGCTTCGTTGTGGTCGTCTTTCAACTCTTCGATTTCCGCCAGCAGGCCATACAGCGCCTGGCGCGAAAAGCTGTCGCAATCGAAGGGAATCAGCACACGATCAGCGGCGATCAACGCCGAGACGGCATAGAAATTCAGCGCCGGCGGGGTGTCGAGGTAGATTCGGTCGTAATCGCCGTCCAGCTCCTCGAGCAATTTGCGCAGCTTGTTGATCTTGTGTTTGGCCTCAAGCTTGGGCTGCAAGTCTGCCAGCTCGGCGGTGGCAGTGATGACGTGAAGGTTGTCGAACGGGGTTTCGTAGATGTCGACCTGGCCTTTCTTCGAGAACGGCCCGGAGGACAGGGTCTGCTTGAAGAAGTCGGCGATCCCCATCGGGATATCATCACCGGTAAGCCCTGTCAGGTACTGAGTGGAGTTTGCCTGGGCATCGAGATCCACCAACAGCGTGCGATAGCCTTCGCTGGCGCTGACCGCCGCCAGATTGCAGGCAATACTTGATTTGCCCACGCCACCTTTCTGATTGAACACCACGCGCCGCATGTCAAAACCTCCGTGTATCAAAGAATGACCGAGTGTAGTAGTCCACAACGCTGCTTAGCTACCTCGCCAGCATCTAGACTACACAGTCATAGGCAAATCTCCGCCTGGAAAAGCTGCCAACTCGTTCATCGATAGCCGATACAGCCGACAGACATGCCCGCCGCACTGTGGATAATGGCCAAACGACAGCTTTTCGCGAACCAGACGGTACATTTCGTTGCGCAAAATGTAACCAGTATTTGCTACACGCCCGCAGCACCGGGATAATGCGCGCCACTCGGCGTTAAGCGCCACGTCAGGTCAGCCGCGGTTCTTGCGACTCACCGCGTTAAAGGAAGCCCGCAGGGGCGGGATGAATGTCTGTGATCAACTTCAACATCGCCCAATGGCGCGCTTGGGCCCCTGGGCTTGAAAGCGTGGATGATTGGCAGGCCTGGAGCCGACAACCGGTCGTGCTCGAGCCCAGCGATGCCGCCCCGGATGTGTCGTTTCTGCCGGCCATGCAGCGCCGGCGACTCAGCCGTCTGGCGCGGATGGCGTTCAGTGTCGGCTGGCCCTTGGCCGATGGTCGGCAGGATCTACCGTTGGTCTTTATTTCCCGCCACGGCGAAACCCCGCGCACCTTCGAAATTCTCAGCGATCTGGCGACCGACCAACCATTGTCGCCCACCCAGTTCAGCCTGTCGGTACACAACGCGGTCATCGGACTGTGGTCGATCATGCGTGGCGAAACCAGCGAAATGACTGCCCTCGCCGCGGCCGGCGATGGCCTTGAACACGGCATGCTGGAGGCGGCAGCGCTGCTTGAGGAAGGCGCGCCCGCGGTACTGCTGGTGGTAACTGAAGAGCAACCGCCCACCGCCTACTCAGCCTGGATCGACGATGTGCCATTCCCTTACGCAGTCGGCCTGTTGATCACCCCTGGCAATCAGTGGCAACTGTCGCTGAACAGCGCCCCGCACACGTTGTCCAAAGCCCGCTGGCCCCATGCCCTGAATCTGTTGCATACGCTGCTCGGCCAGCAGACTACCTGCCAACATGCCTGGAAAAATCGTGTATGGACCTGGCAACGCAACCCGTAACCGATAAAAACCGCGACGCCTACTACTGGCGCCTGCTGGCCACCGCCGCAAGCTTCACCCTGTTCGGGTTGAGCAGCCTGTGCCTGCGACTGGTGGTGTTCCCGCTGTTGAACTGCCTGCCGGGAGACGCTCAGGCCCATCGTCAGCGTGCGCGACATACGGTCAGCCGGTGTTTCTGGTTTTTCATTCGGTTCATGGCCCGCAGTGGCGTGCTGACCTATGACATTCAGGGAGCGGAAAAGCTCGGGCGACCAGGCCAGATGATCGTCGCCAACCACCCGTCGTTGATCGATGTGGTGTTTTTGATCGGCCTGGTGCGCCACGCCAATTGCGTGGTCAAGAAAAGCCTCTGGGAAAACCCGTTCACTCGCGGTCCGCTACGCTGTACCGAATACATCAGCAACGATGGCAGCATGGACATGCTCGACGCCGCTGCCGACGCGCTGAAAAGCGGCCAGACCCTGATCATCTTTCCCGAGGGCACCCGGACCCGACCCGGCCAACCGCCGGCCTTTCATCGGGGGGGTGCGGCAATCGCGCTGCGTGGTGCGAGAATCCTCACCCCGGTAATTATCAAGGTCAACCCGACCACATTGACCAAGGCCGAACCCTGGTATCGGATCCCCAAACGCCGCGTGCACTTCAGTTTCCGCGTCGGGGCCGATATAGACCCACAGGCCTTCGCTACGCAAGGACCTGCGCCCCAGGCCTCGCGCAAGCTCAATGACTATTTGCACTCTTACTTTATCAAGGAGCTCGCCGAAGATGAGCGATCAGAACACCGTTAGCCTGATGCTGGAAATCAAAGAGCTGATCATCGAAGCCCTGGGCCTCGAAGACATCAGCGTCGACGACATCGGCGACAATCAGACGCTGTTCGGCGAAGGCCTGGGCCTGGACTCGGTAGACGCGCTGGAACTCGGCCTGGCGATCCAGAAAAAGTACGGCATCAAAATCGATTCCGACGCCAAGGACACCCGTAATCACTTCAGCAACGTGGCGAGCCTTGCGGCGTTCGTCACTGCAAAACAGGCAGCTTGAGACCGGACCATGCAAACTCGTGACGATATTTTCAACACCCTGCGCGATGCTCTGGTCGAACTCTTCGAGCTGGACCCCGAGCGCATCAGCCTGGAATCCAACCTGTACCAGGATCTGGAAATCGACAGCATCGATGCGGTCGACCTGATCGATCACATCAAGCGCCAGACCGGCAAGAAAATCGCCGCCGAAGAATTCAAATCGGTGCGTACCGTCAGCGACGTGGTCGAGGCGGTTTACCGTCTGGTTCAGCCAGCCGCATGAGCCGACTGATCGGCCTTGGCCTGCTGCTCGCAGGCCTGCTGTACCCCTTTGCGGTGTATTTCGGCATGGAGCATTTTGCCCCGTGGCAGTTCGGTCTGCTGCTGGGCAGCCTGTGGCTGGCGCGAGCGCTGACCGGCGAACGGCGCCCCGGCAGCCTGTGGATGTCCACGGCCGCCATCGCGTTCTGCCTGCTGCTGGCAGTGTTCGACAGCCCGGTGCTGCTGCGCTGGTACCCGGTGCTGATCAGCGCGTTCATGCTGGTGCTGTTCGGTCTTAGCCTGAAATACGGCCCGCCGATGGTCGAACGCCTGGCCCGCCTGCGAGAACCGGAATTACCGCCCAGGGCCATTCGCTACACCCGCCAGGTGACGATTGCCTGGAGCGTGTTTTTTCTCTGCAACGGTTTGTGCGCCGCCGCCCTGACCCTTTGGGCGCCGCTGAGCTGGTGGATGTTGTACACCGGCCTGATCTCCTACGGATTGATCGGCCTGATGTTTGCCATTGAATGGCTGATACGACAACGGGTACGAGGCCACCCATGAATTGGATAAAACTTGAGCAACTGCTGCTCAAGACTCAGCCGGAGCGTGCCGTGACGGCCGAGCCGGCGTTGAATCACGCGCAATTGTGCGACCGGGCCCTGAGCCTGGCTGCCGGCCTGCAAACCCAGGGTGTGCAGCGCATCGCCGTGCACCTTGAAGACGCCGCCGACCTGGCCATTGCCCTGCTCGGCGCCTGGCGTGCCGGGGTCAGCGTACTGCTGCCTTCCGACCTGCAAGCGCAGACGCGCCAGCGCTGGTCGACCGAGGTCGATCTGTGGCTGACCGATCAGGCCGACGATGCGCACCTGAGCGATTATCGGCATTCGCCGCTGCCGGCCCACCCGCTGGACCTGGATCGTTGTCAGCTGAGCCTGTGCACCTCCGGCTCCAGCGGCGAACCCAAGCGCATCGACAAAACCCTGCGGCAACTGGCCAATGAAGTCGAAGCGCTGGAGCACTTGTGGGGCGCAGATCTGGGCGAAGCCTGCATCATCGGCAGCGTCGCCACCCAACACATCTACGGCTTGCTGTTTCGGGTGCTGTGGCCGTTGTGCGCCGGGCGTTCGTTCGTGCGCAAGCAACTGGCTTTCCCGGAAGACTTGCAACGCGCCAGCCGCGAACACCCGGCCTTCGCCTGGGTCGCCAGCCCGGCATTGCTCAAGCGCATGGGTGACAACCTCGACTGGCCAGCACTGAGCGCAGTGCGCCGAGTGTTCTCCTCCGGTGGCGCGTTACCCGCCGAAGCCTCGCAAAGCCTGTACGAACGCCTGCAACAATGGCCGACCGAGATCCTCGGCAGCTCGGAAACCGGCGGCATCGCCTGGCGTCAGGGCCAGGATCTCTGGCAGCCCTTCGCCGGCGTGGAGCTGAGCCAGGACAGCGACGGTGCCCTGCTTATTGCATCGCCGTACCTGCCGGCAGGCCATATCGAACACACCGCCGATGCCGCGCGCATCGCCGCCGACGGCCGTTTCGAGCTGTTGGGGCGGCTGGACCGGATCGTCAAACTGGAAGAAAAGCGTATCTCGCTACCGATGCTCGAACACGCGTTGATGGCTCACGCCTGGGTCGCCGAAGCGCGCCTGGGTGTGGTTCAGGAAAACCGCGCCTCATTGGGCGCGCTGCTGGTGCTTAGCGAGCGAGGTATGCACGCGTTGCGCAATCAGGGACGACGCAGCCTCACGCAAGCGTTGCGTCAGCATTTGAGCCAGCATTGTGAAACGCTGGCCCTGCCACGACGCTGGCGCCTGTTGCGGCAGGTGCCG
>NZ_AKJT01000033.1 GCF_000282195.1 Pseudomonas sp. GM18 | reverse complement strand
CGTTCCACTCGGCGCGCGGGTGTTCGCTGAGGGCCAGGAAGTGACCGCTGACCAGGGTCGGTTCGTCGCCTTTACCTTCGGCGAGTTGATAGTCGCTGCGATGACGTTCGAGGGCGCGGGTCGCCAGTTGCTTGCCGCGCGCGCGGTCAGTGAAACGGCCGGGGTAGTCGTAGTCTTCGAGGTCCGGGGCGAACGTGCTCTTGGCCGCGCTTTCCGGCAGCAGACGGGGTTTTTCGAAGTCGTAGTCGCGGCGGCTGACGCGGGTGGTGCGGGTTTCCAGGCGCAGGTTGAAGCGCTTGATCACCGGCTTTTCGGCGGCCATGCCGGAATCCTGCTGGTAGCTCACCGGCGCGAGTTTGCGGAACACCGTCTGGTCATCGCCGAACACCAGCTTGTGGCCGCTGGTCGAGTGCTGGAAGTGAAAGTGGATGCCTTCCTCTTCGCACAGGCGCTGGATGAAATGCAGGTCGGATTCGTCGTACTGCACGCAGTACACGCGCTCCGGGTAGATGGCGCCGAGCTGGAAGCTGTAGGCGTCGGCCAGAATGCCCCGGGCTTCGAGGACCTGGGCGATGATCTTCGGCACGCTGAGCTGCTGGAAAATCTGCTGGTCGTGGTTGTGCCGCAGGTAGGCCAGTTGCGGCACCAGGCTGATGCTGTAGCGGGTCAGGCTCTTGCCGGAATCGCCTTGCTCGATGCGGTACACCAGGCCATGGATTTTTCCCTGGCCGGTGGCGCCGAAGGTCAGGCAGCCGGGCTTGTGCAGCAGCTCTTCGAGTTTCAGGTCGGGGCGGGTGCTGACCAGTTCGATGTCGAAACAGAACGGCTGGTTGAGGGCCTCGCGGCCGACGAAGCTGAGCACCTGAAGGTCGACGGAAACGCCTTCGAGGGTGAGAGAAATATGGATTGCGTTTGCGTCCAGCATGCCTTGAATTCCGTCCTTTGAAAAAGCAGAGGCGGATGGTGCAGGATTAAATGGCCACGTTCAAGGTTGGAATGCCGTAGGTCCGGGAGTGACGGGTATCGGGTTTTCCCCTATAACCGCTGTTTTTCCTAATGAGTACAGGCATTGCTCGAGGCAATTGGCCGTTATGCCAGATAAAAAGAAGGCCCCACGAATGGGGCCTTCATTTATTACTCAGTCAGTCAATTCAAAGCGATTGCAACGAAATGGTTGCGCTCTGAGAGTCTTGCTGGCTGTCAGCATCCATCCAGACCCACTGTGTACCGTCACCTTGCAGATTATTGGAGATGTTCTGAATCTGCGAGTAAGAGATCTTGACGGCCCCAACCTCACTTGCAGTAGGCCCAATCGTGGTGACTTGGCCGGAGAGCAGGCCATTCGAAGTCTCATTGACGACGAATACGGTCGCTTGCGCCTCACGGAACTGGCAGGAGAGGAACTGTGTAATGGTGCTGGTGATCGTCAGGTTCATCCATTTCGATGGAGGCACCGCATAGTAACGGGAGTACTTGTTGAACGGATGCTGTTCACCATCGGCTGGCAGCGGATAATTGCTGAGCCCCGATGTATTGGTCGGCATGCTGACACTTCCCAGCCAGATTTCGACCTGTGATTTACCGCTGTTGCTGGACAGTGAGACCGAAACGGTTTGAGTATCGGTGCCCGAGACAAAACCCAACGATGCCAGGCCTGCATTGGCCGTGGTGCCAGGCACCGTGATCGGCACGGGCGGCTGGCTATTGCTCCAGTTCACGCTGACAGTCGAGTTGTTGTCATTTTGAGCGGAGTTGTAGATAAAGATCCCATAAAGCTGGCCTGGGCTAAGCGCAGTACAGGTGGCTGTATCACCTGCGGTGAGCGTAATGCGTTGTCCGCCGTTCCAGTTAATTTGGGCAGCTGAGATAGCGACACTTTCCATGTTGGAGTTCCTTTTCCTGTTGTGGTGGTATAAGGATTGCGCACAGCAGTTATCCTTACCTGCGCCGTGCGTGGAAAAGAGACTAGTTGAAGGTATGTAACGGTCAAGTAACTGCCTGGTTATAGTCGGTTGCGAGTCATTATTTTTTGGAATAGTTGCAAGTGTAAGGCGCTATAAGTTTGCTTCGCGAATAAAAATATAAAGCTGTCAATGGCCGCCTATCTTTTATCTGGTTTAATATTTTTTAAATTGCAATAAGAATATATCTAAAAAATATAATAGGCGAAAAGATATAACTCTCAATGAAGAAAAATAGGCGGACTGTCTTTTTATTAAAATCCACCGGCAGGCCCCGAAATCAGGACCTGCGCTAGTAGTGGAGGCATGGGGGGGAATTTCAGCCCAACTGCCGCCGATACGGCAAATCCGGCCCGGTCTTGCTGCAGGTCAACGCCGCGGCGCTCACCGCAAACCTGAGCATCGCGTCAATCTGCTCACGGCTCAGCCGCTGCACACCCTCAACCGAATCCATCCGCTGCTCGGTCAGCCAGGTAATCAGCGCTGCCTGGAAGGTATCGCCAGCCCCGACAGTGTCGGCAATCTTCACCGAACAAGCTGGCACCGACCATGTGCCATGAGCCCGGCTGAACACCGTCGCCCCCTGACCGCCACGGGTCAGGAACACCAGCTGACAGCGATGCTCCAGCCAGCCTTCGATCACGCGCTGCGGATCCTGCTCGGGGTACAACAGGCTCAAATCTTCGTCGCTGACCTTGATCAGGTCGGCAAGCTCCACCAGGGTGGCGATCCGTGAACGCCACAACTCGATGTTCGGCTCGGGGTTCAGGCGCACGTTCGGGTCGAGGCTGATCAGGCGTTTGCCGCTTTCGCGCTGCACCAGCGCCAGCAAGGTATCGGCAATCGGTTGCACCACCAGCGAGAACGAGCCGATATGCAGGCCGCGCACTTCAGGCCCCAGTTCTGGCAGGTGCTCCAGTTTCAATTGCCGGTCAGCGCAGCCTTCGCCACGAAAGCTGTAGTGGGGCGAGCCATTGGCACCGACCGCCACCATCGCCAGCGTGGTGGGCGCGGCAAAGTCCACCAGGTAATCCGGGCGCACGCCTTCATCCTGCAGCACTTGCTGCAACCGTCGGCCAAGGTAATCGGTCGACAGCCCGGCAAACAGCGCGGCATCCACGCCCAAACGGCGCAAACCCACCGCCACATTGAACGGCGAGCCGCCGGCAATTGCCTTGAAATTCACTTTGGACGCCAGGCCGCTGGCATCGTCTTCGCTAAAGAAATCGAACAGCGCTTCACCACACACCAGATACATAGTTGCTCGCTCTTTAAAGGGTTGCGACATGCTGTTGATAGCGTTCGTAGGCCTGCTGACAGGCCTGTACATTTTCTGCAATCGGCAAGGTTTCACTGGCCAGGTCGAGCTTCACGCAGCGCTCGCACAAGTCCGCCAGGCTGTCTTCGTGGCCGTTTGCCCAGGACTTGCACCACGCCGCCTGAATCGCTGCGCCAAGGGCCGCTGCCTCGCTGTGTTCGGTACAAATCACTGGCGTATTCATGATGTCGGCGACGATCTGCCGCCACACCGGGCTTTTGGAGCCGCCGCCGGTCAGGCAGATGCTGCGGCTTTGTAAGCCATTGTGGCGCAGCAGGTCCAGCCCGTAACGCAAACCGAAGGTGGTGCCTTCCACCACGGCGCGGCACAGATTGGCCCGGGTCAGGTTGGTCATGGTCAACCCCAGCAGGCTGCCGCTGGCATGGGGCAGGGCGGGAACGCGTTCGCCATTGAGGAACGGCAGCATGCACACGCCTTCGGCACCAATCGGCGCTTGTTCGACCAAGGCGTTGAACTGCTCGATATCCAGTTCGAATAATTCGCGAATCGCGCCGGTGGCATTGGTCAGGTTCATCGTGCAGATCAGCGGCAGCCAGCCGCCGCTGGAGGAGCAGAACGTTGCCACCGAGGCGTCCGGGCTGACGTGCGCTTGCTCGGCATAGGCGTAGACCGTTCCCGAAGAACCGAGGCTCATGGTGATTGCGCCGGGCTTGATGTTGCCGGTGCCGATCGCGCCCATCATGTTGTCGCCGCCGCCGCTGGAGACCAGTGCCTTGGGGTTGATGCCCAGATGTTCGGCGATGCCTGGCAGGATCGTGCCGACCGGCTGGTGGGCATCGATCAGCTCCGGGAGCGCGGCTTGCAGGCGCCCGCTGGGGTCGATGTCGCGCAGCAGTTGCAAGTCCCACTGACGGGTTCGTACGTTGAAATAGCCGGTGCCCGACGCATCGCCGTACTCGCTGCAACTGCGGCCGGTGAGCCAATAGTTGAGGTAGTCATGGGGCAGCAGGATGCGGGCGATCCGGGCGAAAATCTCCGGATGTTGTTCTTTGGTCCAGAGCAGTTTGGACACGGTGTAGCCCGGCGCGATGACCACGCCGAGGCGTTCCAGTGAAGCCTTTTCGCCGCCCAGATGAGTCAGCAGGCGATCATTCTCCGGGGTGGATTCGGTATCGCACCAGAGCTTGGCCGGGCGCAGTACCTGGCCGTGATCGTCGAGCAGCACCAGACCATGTTGCTGGCCGGAAACGCCGATGCCGAGAATGGCCTGACCGTCGACATCTGCGGCGAGCAGTGCGCGGCGGGTGGCCTGGGTAAAGGCTTCCAGCCACTGGGCGGTGTCTTGCTCGCGACGCCCGTTGGCACCGCTGATGAGGCTGTGGACAGCGGCGCCCTGACCGAGGACCTGACCGCTGCGCGCGTCGAGGATCACGGCTTTGGTGCCTTGGGTGCCGCAGTCTATGCCCAGGAATAGTTGTTGGTTTGCCATGGAAACTCCCTACCGAAGATCGTTCCCACGCAGAGCGTGGGAACGATCAGAATTCGCCACCGAACTTACGCCAAAACCCGCTCCAGCGTCTGCGTCACGCCAACTTCCCGCAAGCTGTTGCAGCACCACTCGAACGCCGCGACAAACTCTGGCGAACGCGGGATCGCCGTGCCGAAAATCTCTTCAACCTCCAGCAGCCGCTGGGTGATCAACGCATCATCGGCCACCAGCGCCTGACAGAACGCCGCCCGCGGATCGGGAATCGAATAGGTGTGGCCATTCTCATCCACGCCTTTGAGGTACAGCGCCCACGCCGCCACCACCAGCGCCGCGCGCTTGGTCTCGCGGCCATCGGCGATCAAGCGGTTGAGGGTCGGCACGGTGAATTTCGGAAACTTCGACGAACCGTCCGAACACACCCGCTCCAGCTGATCGGCAATCGCCTGATTGGAGAAGCGCGCGACCAGGGTGTTTTTGTATTCGGTCAAATCGATGCCTGGCACCGGCGCCAGTTGCGGCGTCACGTCCAGGTCCATGTAGGCACGCATGTAGCGCACGAACAGGGGGTCGTTCATGGTTTCGTGAACGAAGCGGTAACCCTTCAAAAAACCCAGATAAGTCAGGGCCAGGTGGCTGCCGTTGAGCAGTTTGATCTTCATCTCTTCGTAAGGCGTGACGTCGTCGGTGAACTGCACGCCGACCTTTTCCCAGGCCGGGCGACCGTTGACGAATTTGTCTTCCAGCACCCACTGCACAAACGGTTCGCAGACCACTGGCCAGGCGTCGTCGATGCTGTGTTTGTCGTGCAGTTGCAGACGATGCTCGGTGCTGGTCATCGGTGTGATGCGGTCGACCATGGCGTTGGGGAAGCTGACGTTGCGCTCGATCCAGTCGCGCAGGTCGGCATCGCGCAGGGCGGCGAATGCGAGCAAGGCTTTACGGGTCACCGCGCCGTTGTGTGGCAGGTTATCGCAGGACATCAGCGTAAACGCAGGCGTGCCGGCTGCACGCCGTTTGGCCAGCGCGGCGCAAAGGAAGCCGAACACGGTTTTCGGCGCGTTCGGGTTGGCCAGGTCGTGCTGGATCTGCGGCAGGTGTGCCATGAACTCGCCGTTGCTGTCATCGATGCAGTAGCCGCCCTCGGTGATGGTCAGCGAGACGATGCGGATTTCGGGGCTGGCCAGTTTATCGATCAGCGCCTCGGCGCTGTCTTCGGCCAGCAGCATGTCGCGGATGGCGCCGATGACTCGCACTTCGGTGTCGTCGGTATCGCCGAGTTCAAACAGGGTGAACAGGTAATCCTGCTCTTGCAGATCGTCACGGGCGCGACGGTCTTCGGCGCGCAGGCCAACCCCGCAGATGGCCCAGTCCAGCGCTTCGCCGGTGTTCATCAAGGCGTCGGTGTAGTACGCCTGATGCGCGCGGTGGAAACCGCCGACGCCAATGTGCGCGATGCCCTGGCGGGTGTCGCTCAGGGTGTAGGCGGGCAGGGCCACCTCGGGGGCGAGGCGGTTGAGGTTGGACTTATTCAGTTTCATCGCATGCTCTCTGAAATCAGGCTGCGGCGCGCAGTGGACGGGTTAGCGCCACGCCGTCGGCATCGAATAAATGGCAGTGTTCGGCGTCCAGGTGCAGGCTCAGGGTTTCGCCATAACGGCTCGCCAGATCGCCGCGAACGCGCATGGTCAGCGCTTCGCCGGACGAGGTCAGGACGTGGCAGAAGGTGTCGCTGCCCAAACGTTCGCTGACATCGGCGGTGACTTGCAGCGTGCAATCGCCGGGTTGCGCCAGCTCCAGATGTTCCGGGCGAATGCCCAGCGTCACCGTGCCGCCGACGCTCAGGTTCGCTCCGCTCAGCGGCAGGCTGATGCGGGTGCCGGCGTCCAGCAGCACTTCGCAGCCCCGGCTTTCAACACGGGTGACTTTACCTTTGAGGAAGCCCATTTTCGGTGTGCCAAGGAAGCCTGCGACAAACAGGTTGGCCGGCTGGTGATACAGGTCCAGTGGTGAACCGACCTGCTCGATCTTGCCGCCATTGAGCACGACGACTTTGTCGGCCATGGTCATGGCTTCGACCTGATCGTGGGTCACGTAGATCATGGTGGCTTGCAGTTCTTTGTGCAGGCGCAACAGTTCCAGGCGCATCTGCACCCGCAGGGCGGCGTCGAGGTTGGACAGCGGTTCGTCGAACAGGAAAATTTTCGGGTTACGCACGATGGCCCGGCCGATCGCCACGCGCTGACGCTGACCGCCGGACAGCTGTTTCGGTTTACGTTCGAGCATCGGCCCGAGTTCCAGAATGCGCGCTGCTTCGCCGACTTTCTTCTCGACTTCAGCTTTCGCT
Source organism: Pseudomonas sp. GM18 (assembly GCF_000282195.1). Taxonomy (GTDB): domain Bacteria; phylum Pseudomonadota; class Gammaproteobacteria; order Pseudomonadales; family Pseudomonadaceae; genus Aquipseudomonas. Next base: position 99,036 of record NZ_AKJT01000033.1, on the reverse strand, counting down.
ACACCGGCCAGGTCGAGGGCGAACGACATGTTTTTACGCACACTCATGTGCGGGTACAGGGCGTAGGTCTGGAACACCATCGCCAGGTCGCGCTTGGCCGGGCTGACTTCGGTGATGTCGCGTCCATCGAGTTCGATGGTGCCGCCGCTGACTTCTTCAAGGCCGGCGATCAACCGCAGCAGGGTGGACTTGCCGCAACCCGACGGGCCGACGAACACCACGAACTCCTTGTCGTTCACTTCCAGGTCGATGCCTTTGATGATGGAAAAACCTTCGAAGCCTTTTTGCAGATTTTTTATTTTCAGGTTGGCCATGATGGCGCTCCTTTGTGCTTATTCTTTGAGGGCTATTTCACGGCGCCAAACGACAGGCCGCGGACCAATTGTTTCTGGCTGATCCAGCCGAAAATCAGGATCGGCGCACAGGCCAGGGTCGACACCGCCGACAACTTGGCCCAGAACAGACCTTCAGGGCTTGAGTACGAGGCGATCAAGGCGGTCAGTGGCGCGGCTTTGGACGAGGTCAGGTTCAGCGACCAGAACGCCTCGTTCCAGCACAGGATCAGCGACAGCAACACCGTGGAAGCCAGGCCGCCCTTGGCGATCGGCAACAGCACCCGGACCATTTCCTGCCACAACGTGGCGCCATCCAGACGTGCTGCTTCGAGGATGTCCTTGGGGATGTCTTTGAAGTAGGTGTAAATCATCCAGACCACGATCGGCAGGTTGATCAGCGTGTAGATCACGATCAGCGCGATCCGCGTATCCAGCAGGCCGAAGCTCTTGGCCAGCAGGTAGATCGGCATCAGCACGCCCACCGGCGGCAGCATCTTGGTGGAGAGCATCCACAGCAACGTGCCTTTGGTGCGCTGGGTTTCGTAGAACGCCATAGAGTAGGCCGCCGGCACCGCAATCAGCAGGCACAACGCCGTGGCGCTGAAGGAAATCACCACCGAGTTCCAGGCGAAGCTGAAGTAATCGCTACGCTCGTTGATGTGCAGGTAGTTCTCCAGCGTCGGCGTGAAGATGAACTGCGGCGGTGTGGCGAACGCGTCGATTTCGGTCTTGAAACTGGTTAGCACCATCCAGAAGATCGGAAAGAAAATCAGGATCGCGATGGCCCAGGCCAGGGTGCCGAGCAGCAGGCTTTGCAGACGACGGGATTGTTGAAGAGTCATGGCGCAGGCCTCAGGCTTTGTCTGTCAGGTTTTTGCCGATCATGCGCACCAGCACGATGGCCGCGATGTTGGCAATCACCACCGCGATCAAACCGCCGGCGGAGGCCATGCCGACGTCGAACTGCACCAGCGCCTGGTTGTAGATCAGGTAGGCGAGGTTGGTCGAGGCGTAGCCGGGGCCGCCGTTGGTGGTGGTGAAGATTTCGGCGAACACCGACAGCAGGAAGATGGTTTCGATCATCACCACCACCGCAATCGGCCGGGCCAGGTGCGGCAAGGTCAGGTGCCAGAAGATGGCGATCGGGCCAGCACCGTCCAGGCGTGCGGCTTCTTTCTGTTCCTGGTCGAGGGACTGCATGGCGGTCATCAGGATCAGGATCGCGAAGGGCAGCCATTGCCAGGACACAATGATGATGATCGACAGCAGCGGGTAGTGCGCCAGCCAGTCCACCGGCTGCGCGCCGAACAGCTTCCAGATGTAGGCAAGAATCCCTGAGACTGGGTGAAAGATCAGGTTCTTCCAGATCAGCGAACCGACGGTGGGCATGATGAAGAACGGCGAGATCAACATCACCCGCACGATGCCGCGACCGAGAAACTCACTGGCCTCCAGCAACGCGCTGATCAACACGCCGAACACCACGCTGATCAGCAACACGCTGCCCACCAGCAACAGGGTGTTGGTGGCGCCGGGCAGGAAACCCGAATCGCTCAGGAAGTAGCTGAAGTTCTCCAGCCCCACGAATTCGTTTTCGCCGGGGTAGAGCAGGTTGTAGCGGATCATCGAAAAATAAACGGTCATGCCCAGCGGCACGATCATCCACAGCAGCAGCAATGCCACCGAGGGGCTGACCAGAAACCAGCCGGGGTTGGTCAACCGGCTTTTACGCACCGGTTGCGGGATGTCCATATGAGCTTTGACAGTGGTTGAAGTATTCATGGTGATCAGAACCGATTCATGCAGACCTATGAAGATCTAATGTGGGAGCGAGCAGGTTCGCTCCCACAGAAGGCGAGAGCAGGGTGCGTTGGTTACTTGGGATAACCGGCGCGCTTCATCTCTCGTTCGGTGGTTGACTGGGCGGCGGTCAGGGCCTGGTCGACCGTGGTCTGGCCGATCAGCGCGGCCGAGAACAGCTTGCCGACCTGGGTGCCCACGGCCTGGAACTCTGGAATGGTCACCAACTGGATGCCGACGTAGGGCACCGGTTTGGCGCTCGGATTGCTCGGGTCTGCGGCTTTCAGCGATTCCAGCGTTACCTTGGCGAATGGCGCGGCATTCATGTAGGCCTCGGTGTAGGTCGAGGCGCGCGTGCCTGGCGGCACGTTGGCGATGCCGTCTTTTTCCGCGACCAGGGCACCGTACTCCCTGGACGTGGCCCAGGCGCTGAAGGTTTTCGCCGCGTCCTTGGCTTTGGAACTGGTCGGAATCGCCAGCGCCCAGGAATACAACCAGGCCGAGCCTTTGTCCGTGGTTTCGTGTGGCGCGTAGGTGAAGCCGACGTGATCGCTGACTTTGCTTTGGGTTTTGTCGGTCACGAAAGAACCCGCAACACTGGCATCGACCCAGATCGCACACTTGCCGCTGTTGAACAGCGCCAGGTTTTCGTTGAAGCCGTTGCTTGAGGCGCCCGGCGGGCCGGATTTCTTCATGGCGTCGACGTAGAAATTCAGCGCATTTTTCCACTCGGGGCCAGTGAATTCCGGCTGCCATTTCTCATCAAACCAGCGCGCACCATAGGCGTTGGCGAGGGTGCTGATCAGCGCCATATTCTCGCCCCAGCCGGCCTTTCCGCGCAGGCAGATGCCGTACTGTTCCTTATCCTTGTTGGTAAGTTTGCTGGCGAATTCGCCGATCTGGGTCCAGGTCGGGCGTTCCGGCATGGTCAGCCCGGCGTCCTTGAACAGGTCGGTGCGGTAATAGGTGATGGAGCTTTCAGCGTAGAACGGCAGGGCATAGAGCGAGCCCTTGACCGACAGGCCTTCACGCACCGAAGGGAAAACGTCGTCGAGGGCGTAGCTGGCCGGCAAGTCCTTCATCGGTTCCAGCCAACCCTTGGCACCCCAGAGTGCGGCTTCGTACATGCCGATGGTCAGCACATCGAACTGCCCGCCCTGGGTGGCGATGTCGGTGGTCAGGCGCTGGCGCAGGACGTTTTCTTCGAGCACCACCCAATTTAACTTGATGTCCGGATGCTCGGCCTCGAAGGTTTTCGAGAGCTTTTGCATGCGGATCATGTCGCTGTTGTTGACGGTGGCGATGGTCAGGGTCTGGGCGCCGAGGCTGACGCTGCTGAGGGTCATGCAGGTGAGGGCAAGCAGAGCTTTTACCGAAGGTTGCATCATGCACTCCTTTTCTGCACCCGGCGGGGTTACAGAAGGACAGTTATTGTTTTTGTGTCTTCCTGCGGAGGAAGAATGTGCGCTGATTACAGCCTTCAAACGCAGGGCTGACAAATCATCCCTAGCACTCAAACCGATACTTTTTTGCACTGGTGTTTTGATGGGGAGGCGCAAGGCACGGCTATCCAGCCGTTACGAAGGTTGAATTGAGTACAGGTTTTTGCGGTCTCAGCTGTGGTTTTGCTCGGTCAACCGCTGAACCACCAACCGACGGTAGTGTGAAGGCGTCATGCCCTTGAGCTGTTGAAAACGCCGGTTGAAGTTGGAAATATTGTTGAAACCCGACTCGAAACACACATCGGTCACCGGTTTGTCGCCGTCGGCCAGCAACTCGCAGGATTTGCTGATGCGCAGGCGATTGACGAACTCAATGAAACAGCGCCCGGTGGCCTGCTTGAATACCCGACTGAAGTAGGTCGGCGTCAGACCCAAGTGCTCGGCGACTTCTTCCAGCGGCAAGTCCCGGGCGTAATGGGCAAAGATGTAATCCACCGCGCGGTTGGTGCGGTCAATATTGTGTTCGTCGGCCAATTGCGGCGTTGTGGCCCCCGACAGCAACTGATAGTCATCGGACGTCGCCAGCAGCTCCAGCAGAATGAAAAAATGCCCGAGCCGGGTCATGCCCTGGGTGTCGGCGATGCGCTGCATCAAGGTCATGGCCTGGCGGATGGTGCGTTTGCAGCGAAACTCGATGCCGTACTGCGCGCGCTCCAGCAAGGGCGCAAGCGTCTTGAGTTCGGCGAACACCTGATGGCCGCTTTCGAATAGCTCGTCAGTGAAATTGACCAGCATGTCGCGCTTGGGCACCACTTCGTCTTCGGCCACCTGGCTGATCCAGTTGTGGGGCAGGTTGGGGCCGGTCAGGAACAGGGTTTCCGGGTAGAAGTTGCCGATGTAGTCACCGATGAACACCTTGCCGGAGCTGGCGACGATCAGGTGCAGTTCGTATTCCTTGTGAAAATGCCAGCGCACCAGAGGGCAGGGGAATCCGTGCTGGCGATAGATGATGGACAACCCGTTGTGGTCGTCCATCAGTTCATAGGAAGGATCGGTGACTCTGGCGGTTCGGGTCATGTCAGGGCACTTTTTATTGTCATTGCACCCTGATCATGCCTCTTTCCGGGCCTTTAATGCCAGCTTGCGACGCTCCGGGCGATTAAGCCGGTTCCCGAACATGCAAAGCATGGCCGTAGACCGCTTTCATGCTGGTGGCCGTCCAGCAATATCGAACGATCTCTGACTCATCAAAAAAATCGGTATTGATGATGCTACAGCGTGTCACCCAGTCCCGGGTGGGATTGAACCAGTCATTGATCTGGTTTTTGATGTCTTGAGGGCCCCCGAGAAACGCATAGCTGGTGGCCGATAGCGACCATAGAAATGCTCCGTAAGGCGCGTCTTTGAGCGTGCTGGAAATATAGGTTTTCAGATCTTCGGTGTCGATAAATCGCCTGCTGCTCCACTTGTGTGTGATGCGCGGCCAGAAGTAATCCTCATCCAGTTCCCGCCGTAGAGGCGCCGCCAGCACCACCCTGCAGCGCGTACTGATTTGCTTGAGCTCGCCGATCGTTTTTGTGGCGTTGTCAGGCGGTATTACCCACTGTCCGAGTCGACTGACCAGAAAGTCATTGAGTTTTTGATAATCAAAGGGCTTGGCCCCGTCGGCGAGCTGGTGGAAATCCAGCACAATGAATTCATCCGGATTACGCTCAAGGAACGCTAATACGGCTGTGACCAGTTCATCGAGGACGCGATGAGACTGGTGCCCGTTGTGATGAAAATAGAAGATCGACTGGTCAGTACCCTCGGTGTAGCCCAAGCGGATATCAAAGGCCCGTGCACCATTGGACAGTTGCCAGGCAAATGAACCGTTTTGACACGTCGTCCAGTTACCGATGACCACTTCATAATTAGGCGCCTGTTTATCCATGCCGGCGTTATGGGCGCCGGGCCAGACGACATCGGTCAGTTTTATACGATCGATGTCGAGGACATTACTCATCCACTTTTGTTTGTCTAACGTGACAGCTGTGTTATGGGTCATGACAGTTCCTTGTCGTTGACTCGCCCCCTCCCTGGGGACGACGAAGTTAATGTGTCAGATGTGGCTGAGTGCTACATCCGAATGGCTCGCCTGCATAGACAGGCTTTCATGACCCAGCATAGAAGTACGCGATAGTATTGCCAGTCAGGGAAATACTTGCACAAAAATAGCCATTTAATGGCACGGTGATTAAGGGGCTCGCTCGGCGGCTTTATTCAGGTTCGCGACTCGGCAATATGAAACAATTTGCGTCTCTTCAATGAAGTCGACGTTGATGATGTTGCACTTTTGCGTCCAATCGACTTTTTCCGGGTCAAACCACGAATCAAGCTCTTCATGAATATCTTCGGGGCCACCGAGGGCGGTATAACTGGTGGCGGATAGCGACCACGGCGCCCATGTTCCAGGCGGGTTTGTCAGCACATTAGTAATGTGCTTCTGCAAGTCGGCAGCGCTGGTGATACCGCTGCCAGACCATTTGTGTTGAATTTGCTCAAGGAACACGTTTCGATCAAGTGCTCTGTTCCAGGGAGCTGCGACCAGAACCCTTTGTTCAGAACTGATTTGTTTGAGTTGACGGAGGCTCAGAGACCGGTTTTGAGTGGGGATGATGCGGTCACCAAGAAGATGGATCATCATGTTGTTGAAATAAGTAAAATCAAACGTATCCCCTTTCAGTTCGTGAAAGTCCAGGATAATGAATTCATCGGGGTTTTCACGTAGAAATTTTCTCACGTCATCGATCAGGTTCCCCAAAGTGCGAGCATTGCGGTAACCGTTGTGATGCATTCGGAACTTTCCAAGCCCCGGCGCATCGGCGTCGAACATTAATCGGACATCCAACGCTCGGGAGCCGTGGCACAGCTGGGAGTAAAATGATTGGTGCTGACAGGCCAGCCAATGGGCCCCAGGAATCACCGGCCAAGACGCGTGCCAGTCGCTCCCGGCGTTATGGGTACCCGGCAGTGTCAATTCACAGAGCGACAATGTATCAATCGCCAGCGTGCCGGTCATCCAGTTATTAAGTGCAACGTTATTCTGAACAAAGTTGTCCATTTAATGCATCCTTGCATTGTTTGATAAGCAGGTTTGTTGTGTCTCGCTTAATGAGCGAGGCGTATGTTTGGTGGGGTATTTATAAAGCGGGTATCAGGCGTGGTCAATAATACTGATAATGCAGAATGTTTAATATTGGGGTGGGCACTTAAAGTGGGTTTCGGTTTTTCGCTTCAATCCATTGCGCCATATATTGCGTACTTTTGTTGTGGTGGTGGCGTAACATGCTGCCGGTAAAATTATCCCTTCTAAGTTGCGGCAAGTGCTGCTGGCAATACAGTAATTTTTCTATCAGTGCCGGGCCATGTATCGATCGTTGATAACGATCGTTCAGGAGTGTCTGTCCGAAAGATTGGGCGTCTTTCCAGCATGATTCATCCTTGTAGAGCTGAACCGCGTTATTGGCGAACTCTTGTGCTGTGTGGGCGATGGCGCCCGGCCACGAGTGTTCGCCGTACATGGCTTCGGCACCTATCGGTGTGGTGACGTTAGGCGTTCCACAGAGCATGGCATCGACAATTTTGCCTTTGATGCCCGCACCGAAACGCAAAGGTGCCAGGCAAACCCGTGCCGCCGACATGACTTGCAATGCATCTTCTGCCCAGTTCATGACATGAAAACCTTGGGCCGCATTGTGCAGGGCCGTGGCTTTAGGTGGCGTGTAGGCACCATAGATGTGCAACTGGGCATTGGGCAGTTGTTCGCGGATCAACGGCCAGATCGTCGTTTTCATCCAGAGCACCGCATCCCAGTTAGGTGCATGTCGAAAATTGCCGATGCTGAGAAAGTGCGCCCGATCTTCAAAGGTGGCCGGCGGCACGCTGGGCGATTCGACCATCAGCGGACACCAGTGCAGCAAGTTGCGCGGCATGTTGAACTGTTCGACCAGTAACTCGATTTCCACTTCAGAGATCATCAGGTTCAAGTCGCAACGATACAGCGCGGCAATTTCACGTTTCGCCAGATCGGTATCAGCCATCAATTCGAACTCTTCGCGCAACGCTGGCGCGAACAGTTCGTTGAAATCATTGTTGTCGTCACTGGCCTTCAAGCGGTCCTTGAGGCGCTGATGCCGAGCGTGCCGCAAGCTTTGCAAATCCGACGTTTCAAGCACCCGCAACGCGTCAGAACAGTGCTTCTCTACCCGCCAGCCGAACTGTTCCTCCATCATGAACTGATCGAACAGCACAATATCCGGAGCCAGTTCGCGGACGAAGTCGTCGAAACTGCTGTTGTTCAATTCGATCGGCACTTCGCGAATGCCCAGCGCCGTCAGGTCAGCCCGATGTTCTCCGGTGCCGGCCGGGCTGCTGAACGTGATGTCCCAACCCTGCTGCAAGAGCGTCTCGAGGATTTGCATCACATGCCCACTGGCCGCTGAAGAGCGAGGCTCGGGCCAGACGTATCCAATGACCAGGACTTTGGTTGCGTGGGGCTGGGTCATTGGTGTTCCTTCGGACAGGTAATCGGGCAGAAATCGAGAGGGCGCAATTAAACCACAACACGGTCGATTCCGAGCGAAACACCGCCGCCGCAGGACAGCCTGCGGCAGCGGTCCTGGTGTTACACCGTATTGAGTTTCACCAAAACATCCACGCCGATGTAGCCGTTGCGGCTTCGATCAAGCGCTGCCTGCATGGCTTTGATATTTTCCAGGTAGACAGGTCGGTTGGTCGCTAACTGGCTTAACAATGAAGTCGTTATGGCAAACGAGTCTGCGTTTTTTAAGGCCGTAGTGCTTTTGAGGTATACAGGCGGATATTTCCCCGGAATCGCTGGCGCATGTCCGGAGGCAAGGTTCAGCAAAGGGCCTACGTCAAGTTGTTGGTAACCTTTTTGATAAATATCCGGGTCCAACGCATAGTTGAAGTCGCTGGTGTCGGGCGCACCGTGAAACATTTCGTGAACCAAGCCGTCAGCCGTGGTGCCTGAATTGAAAAATTCCTTGCGATAATTATCGTTAAAATTGTGAATGTTAATTCTGATGAATTTTTTGCGCGCTGCCTCAGTGTGGCTTGCCGCTTTCCATTCCTTATACCAAGTAGCGTTTAATGAGGCGAGCGCTTCGGTGTTTTTTGAACCATCAAAAATCAGGTTGCTGAGACTGACCTTCGCAAAGTCAGCTTTTACTTCATTCAGATAGGTGAGGTATTGGTTACGTGTTTGGGGTGAGGCGTCCCCCAAAAGTAGCTTGAGCACAAGGTTTGCATCATCATTTGAACCGGTGTCGGACAAGATGCTGATAGCGCTTTCAACTTTTTTACGCGCCAGAGGAAGACCTTCCTTGATGACACTTCTGGCATAGCTTTCGGGCATTAATTTATAGCGGATTGGAAGGTGGAATTTTATGGTCGACTTGAAGTCATCCAGTTTTCTTCCCCACGGCTGGCCGAGTCGGTTGAGAGCATACCAATCGTCATTCCTGCGGACAGCCGCAAATACAAAAGAATCGACGGCGCTATCAAGTGGGCGCCATGTGCCTTGCGCAACGTCAAGTCGTTGTGCTGCTTTGATCAAGTCGTAAGAATCTGCGGCGCCGGTAAGCTTTCGAAATTGATGGGTGGCATTTTCCAATGAGTGCAGACCTAGCTTGCCAATCCCCAGTGCACCTTTTTTCAGATACTTCCCGGCGCCATAGAGTAGTTCAGGCGTCCCATCCACCGGGTTGAACACCGAGTTGAGAAATCCAAGGCCGATCTTCGCTAACGCTCTCGATTTTGCCCCGATGGAGGCAGCCTTGCCGACTGCGCCAACGGCCTTTGCAACCACGCCGACAACCAGTAACACGTTAATGGCGAGCTCAATCGTGCAAGACAGTACGCTCCCTCTGTTGCGGTCGGGATCATCGGATGTCAAATCCTCAATACAAGACTTGAAAGGTACGATGATATTGATAAAGGTATCGAAGTATTCTTCTTCTCTGGCAAGTTTGAGTTCCAGTTCTGTGCGGCCTCGTGAATCCTCTATCAGCTCTTCATATGTCCAGACAGGTCGATGTTTCAGGATGAAGTCCACCAGCGAATTAAATTGCCCGCTGTAAAAACTCTTGTAATGACTTTGCTGGATTTCGCTTGATTTTTTTTCAGCGGCAGGGAATGTGCCCAGCTTGTCGATTACTCCTTGACTGGATAGGGTGACGCCGTGGGGAACTCCATGGGTATAGCGTTCGATGTTGGTAGGCAACGTGTGTAGGGAGGCGGTTTTACTTAAACTATTAATGTGACCGGTAAAATCCAGCCTCGCGGGTTGCTGTAGCGAGTTTTCTTTTTGTATAAGCGCTGCCAACTCAGGGTTTTCTCGACATTCACCCTGTAAGGTGAACAGCTCATAACAGTACAGCCGTCCTTCATGGTTCGAACATAGCACTAAGCCGTAGCGCCCCGTAGCGGCATCCTTGTCTTTCTGTTTTTCCTGGGGAAACAGGTCTGGAGGCTGGATAAAGGCAACCGATGGACGGATTGTGAAGAGCGTGACTTCGCCGCACAGCAAGCGAACGCGGTCAATGGGCGGTAATGCCGACAAAACGAGGTTCACTGTTGTGGCCATTGCTTTTGCCAATGGTGCATAGGCTTGGTCAAAGCGACGCTTGAATACCCCCTCCGTAGAAACCAGGTTAGGCAAAAGGCGCGGGAAGCTCTGATAGATACTTGTGCCTTTTTTCAAATCCCAATTGCTTGTCCCAAGATGATTGGACATGTTGAGCCCGACCATTGACATAGCCAAAGGCTCGAAACTGTTAAAACCGGGGTATCCCCGTTTTTTTTCGTAGAGTATTTTTTCCTCCAGGAAGTCGCAGCCCGGCACGATATGCTGGAGTATTTCCAGTGATATCGCTTTTCGGCTGGGCAGTGGGGTGGCCAAGGTTGTTGCTGTCTGTGTGTAGAGATCACCGAACGTTTGATAAGCCGCGATGGCAGACTCAACGGCTGCCGGGTAATTACTATTGACACTGTCGAGCGTAACAATACTGTTCAATAAGGCCCAATCAATGATGGGGTCAACCGCCAACACGTGGTGCAGAATTTCCAAGTCCTTGTTGACCGGCTCAATCGCCTCGAGTTGCATGACATCAGAATAGGTCATCGACAGCGCAGACCCGATCGCGTTTGCTTCTGCCAAGGCGACTCCCCTACAGAAGGTGATCCATTCGGGTGTTCCCAAGAGCAGAGAGTCGGGTAGTTCTTTAACCAGAAACTCTGGGGCCTTGCCTGCCATTAGCAAGTAAGCAGCTAATGTGGCGGTATACGCTGGTACTTTATGCTTTTCCTCGAGATGCCTTTCAAATTCGAAGATGATGTCGGGTACCGACTTTTCAATGTTTTCGGGAGCGTAAAGATTGTAACCAGCCACATGATTGCGGGGTTCGTCTTCTCCCGCTGCGGGGTAAATGTCCAGAATGACTGCGGTCATCAGGAGCTGTTCCGCGTACAGGTCAGAGATTTGTTCTCCCGCATTGGAACCGTACCAGCCGAGTGCATCGATGTAGGCTTTAGACCAGGACTGCAAGAAGGGGGGAGTGCCCAATTCGTGCAAAAGATCACGGCAGTTCAACAGGGTCGCGGTGGGCCCTTGGGGCCCCAATGCGATCTCTCCTAGAACTGTCATGAGTTTTTTTTTGCGCCCGGTAAATTGATTCGTCAAAACGCGTATTTTATTTCGCTCATCAGGCGACAATACAACGGACTGATCGTCGAGGGCTGAGATCATTCCCCAATAGTTGTCGAGAGGAGGGCTGGGGCTGTACTCGAATTCTAGATGTTTAATGAGGTTTTTTATGCCCTTTACATCTTCAGGTAGTTCGTACTCGTGAAATGCCATCCACTGCGTGATACCGACAGCATTGTTCACAGAAACAGATCCACCAACTGCAGCCGCGATTTCTGTGAGCGTCGTAAAATCATCATTGAGCTCAGTGTCAAGTTTTATCGCAGTGGTGACGCGGCCTGCCCGGCCGGGAGGCGATACAAAGATATCACCGTCGGTAAATATATAGATCTCAGAGTTCGCATTAACGCCATGTTCTTCAAGAATACGTTTAAAGGCTGGCTTGTCCATCATTCGCTGCAACAGGACTGCACCAGGTTGATGCGCCTGTTCGAAAGATGAATCCTTTTCCGCCGTGATAAATTCACCGTCCCAATACACGGGGTCATCGTCGTTCGCTCCGGCGATGCCTTTTTTAAGCAGCGTGAGCATTCGTTGTCGCTCGATTTCGTCACTTTTAATGTTTTTTTCAGGGTCGTTGATGATGCGATATGGTTTGGAGAAGCGCACATCAGAAGTTGCTGCAATGTCAGGGTGGTTCATTAATAAATCCATTTATCAGGTATTGCTTTTAGGTGTGGCAATCCTCTTGCAGTCGGGGTGAGCAGGCAATTAATGTTGTGTGAATACTTGTTTCTTACTTTCGGAAAGCTATGAAGTTCGCTTGATGCTATTGAAACAGGAAGCGTCGTTCTTTATGGGGTTCGACGCCGAGGATGGATTAATCAAAATCTTTAGTTGTCGAGTATGTTCTTTACTTTGTCACGCAACTGATCAATGGAAAACGGCTTGCCGATCACATACATGCCCTCAGGCACTTCAATACTTTCGGCATAACCGCTGGCGAACAGGATCGGCAACTCGGGGCGCAGCATGCGCGCCTGCCTGGCCAATTCCCGACCGTCCATCACCGGTAAGCCGACATCGGTCATCAGCAAGTCGATGACCTGGTCCTCATCGTTGATGAACGTCAGCGCAGGTTCATGGCCATCGGCTTCAAGCACCCGGAACCCCAGCTCCTCCAGCACATCGACGATCAGCGTGCGCACGATGGCATCGTCTTCGACGACTAGAATGGTGGAGGGGTGGGTGGACATAGTGGGGCTCTCAAAGATTGAATTCGCGGTGGCTGGTCGATCAAAACCGCCGGGCTATAAAAAACAATAGCCGCACAAGATCCGCACAGAATAACCGCTCCTTTGCGCCAGAGCAGTCAAATACAGGATTTCGCCGAAAAACATGTCAGAAAATTGGATCGCCCCGGCCGTTTTGGGGCAGACTCGATGGCTTTCAACAGTTCGACAAGGCTTGCCCATGATCTCTGCGTCTTCGGTTGATGAGCAACGATTCCGCAAACTCCTGAGTCGCAACGTCAGCCTGCCGTTGGGTGTCGGTGTCATCAGCGCGGTGTTTTTTGTCTTGCTGATCACCTATTTGCTGTCGGTGATCCAGTGGGTCCAGCACTCCGACCGGGTGATCAATAATGCCAATGAGGCGATCAAGCTGACCGTCGATCTGGAAACCGGAATGCGCGGTTTCCTGCTCAGTGGTGACGAACATTTCCTTGAGCCCTACGAGACGGCCAAACCGCGCATTGCGGTCGCCCTCAATACCTTGCTCGAACTGACCGCCGACAACCCGGTCCAGACCGATCGCCTGCACCGGCTCCAGGCCTTGCAGGGGGAATGGGTCAATTTCGCGCAATCGATGATCGATTTGCAGCGCGCCAGCGGTGACTACCGCAGCGCCATCAAGGCCGGGCGCGGCAAGCGGCTGACCGATGAGATCCGCAAGCAATTCGAAGACGTGATCGACATGGAGCAGCAGTTGCGTGTCAGGCGCAACGAGGAAGTGCGCAGCACCACGATCTGGAGCATCGCCCTTTATCTATTATTCGTCGCCGGTATCAGCGGGTTGCTGGCCTACATTGGCCGCCGGGATTTGCTCAACCTGTCCCGCAGCTACAGTGCCAACCTCGCCGCGCAACAGGCCAGTGCCCGGCGTCTGGAACAGCAAGCCTGGTTGCGCAGCGGCCAGACCGAACTGGCCGGGCAAGTCCTGGGGCAGTTATCGCTCAATCTGTTGGGGAGCAACATTCTGCAGTTCTGCGCGCACTATCTGGGCAGTGCTGTCGCGGCAATCTATGTCCGAGAGGAACACGGGGGCCTGAAGCGCATTGCGTCTTACGGTTTTTCCCGGGAGCAGGAGGCACTTGAACAGCAGGTTTACAGTGGCGAAGGCATTGTCGGGCAGGTGGCGCAACAGGCGCGCTTGATCCGTCTGGACCCTGTCCCGAGTGATTACTTCAAGGTCTGCTCCGGCCTCGGCGAAGGCCTGCCCCATAGCGTATTGGTGGTGCCGACCCGCGACGACGACCGGGTCAACGGGGTGATCGAACTGGGATTCCTGCGGCCGCTGACGGATCGCGACGTCGAATTGCTCGAGCTGATTGCCGGCAACATCGGTACCTCGATCGAAGCGGCGCGCTACCGCCAGCGCTTGCAGGACGTATTGGCCGAAACCCAGCAACTCAACGAAGAGCTGCAGGTTCAGCAGGAAGAACTCAAGACCGCCAACGAAGAGCTGGAAGAACAGTCGCGGATTCTCAAGGAGTCCCAGGCGCACCTGGAAACCCAGCAGGTCGAGCTGGAGCAAACCAACGAACAACTCGCCGAACAGGCGCAGATCCTGGCCGAGCAACGCGACGCCATGGATCTGAAGAACACCGAACTGAATCAGGCCCAGCTCGAGCTCGAAGCCCGCGCCGAAGAGCTGCAGCGTTCCAGCAAGTACAAGTCCGAATTCCTCGCCAACATGTCCCATGAACTGCGCACGCCGCTGAACAGTTCGTTGATTCTGGCCAAACTGCTGGCGGAAAATCCGCAGGAAAATCTCAGCGCCGAACAAGTCAGGTTCGCCGAGTCGATCTACTGCGCCGGCAACGATCTGCTCCACCTGATCAACGACATTCTCGACATTTCCAAGGTCGAGGCCGGCAAGCTTGAGGTACGCCCGGAGAACACCAGCGTCGAGCGTCTGGTGGAGGGGCTGCGAGGGATGTTCGAGCCGTTGGCCGCGGACAAGAAACTGGATTTCGAGGTCCGATTGCAGGCCGATGCGCCGCTGATGTTGTTCACCGACCGCCAGCGCCTGGAGCAAGTGATCAAGAACCTGCTGTCCAACGCGGTGAAATTCACCGAAAAGGGCACCGTCAGCCTGAGCGTCGCTGCTCAACCTGGCGAGGGCATTGCCTTCATCGTCCGCGATTCCGGGATCGGCATTGCGCCGGATCAACAACAAAGCATATTCGAAGCCTTCCGTCAGGCCGATGGCAGCACTAACCGTCGTTACGGCGGCACCGGCCTGGGATTGTCGATTTCTCGTGATCTGGCCGGGTTGTTGGGCGGCTCCATCAGCCTGATCAGCACACCTGGGCAGGGCAGCGTGTTCACCCTGGTCTTGCCGCAGCACTACGTCGAACCGGGTAACGCGCCGGTCGAGACGATGAACGTCACGCCGGTTGACGCGCCGAAAGCCACCGTGGTTGCCACGCCTGTGCCGTTGATCGCCGACGTTGAGATTGCGCGTTTTGACGATGATCGTCACAAGGAGCCATTTGCCTCTCGCTGCATCCTGGTGGTGGAAGATGAGCCAGACTTTGCGCGCATCCTCTACGATCTGGCCCATGAACTGGGTTATCAGTGCCTGGTGGCCCATGGCGCCGACGAAGGCTTCGACCTGGCCAGGCAATTGATCCCCGATGCAATCCTGCTGGACATGCGCCTGCCGGATCATTCCGGGCTCACGGTATTGCAACGTCTTAAAGAGCACGCTGAAACCCGGCACATTCCCGTGCATGTGATCTCGGTCGAGGATCGCGTCGAGGCCGCCATGCACATGGGCGCCATCGGTTATGTGGTCAAGCCGACCACCCGCGAGGAACTCAAGGAGGTGTTTGCCCGCCTCGAAGCCAAGCTGACCCAGAAGGTCAAACGCATATTGCTGGTCGAAGACGACGATCTGCAGCGCGACAGCATCGCCCGACTGATCGGCGACGAAGACATCGAAATCACTGCCGTCGGCCTGGCGCAGGATGCACTCGACCTGCTGCGTACCACGATGTTCGATTGCATGATCATCGACCTGAAACTGCCGGACATGCTTGGCAACGACTTGCTCAAGCGTATGTCCACCGAGGATATCTGCTCGTTCCCGCCGGTGATCGTCTATACCGGGCGCAACCTGACCCGGGATGAAGAGGCGGAACTGCGCAAGTATTCGCGCTCGATCATCATCAAGGGCGCGCGTTCGCCCGAGCGGTTGCTGGATGAAGTGACCCTCTTTCTGCACAAGGTCGAATCCGGGTTGTCCCATGAGCGCCAGACGATGCTCAAGACCGCCCGCAGCCGCGACAAGGTCTTCGAGGGGCGTAAAGTGCTGCTGGTGGACGACGACGTTCGTAACATCTTTGCCCTCACCAGTGCTCTGGAGCACAAGGGCGCCGTGGTGGTCATTGGTCGTAACGGTCGTGAAGCGATTGAAAAACTGAATGAAGTCGAGGACATCGACCTGGTGCTGATGGACGTGATGATGCCGCAAATGGATGGTTTCGAAGCCACCGTAGAAATCCGCAAGGACCCGCGCTGGCGCAAGCTGCCGATCATTGCGGTGACGGCCAAGGCCATGAAGGACGATCAGGAGCGCTGCTTGCAGGCCGGTTCCAACGACTACCTGGCCAAACCCATCGACCTGGATCGCCTGTTCTCGTTGATTCGTGTGTGGTTGCCGAAGATGGAACGCCTCTAGTGGAGCGTAATACCGAGATCGAATTGCGCTTGTTGATCGAGGCGATTTACCTCAAGTACAGCTACGATTTTCGCGATTACTCCGGCGCGTCGATCAAGCGCCGGGTCAACCATGCGTTGAGCCAATTGGAGTGCAATACCATCTCGGCGCTGCAAGAGAAGGTCCTGCACGACCCGGGCGCGTTCATGCAACTGCTGCAATTGCTGACGATTCCGGTCAGTGAAATGTTTCGCGACCCTCCGTACTTCCTGGCCCTACGCCAGCAAGTGGTGCCACTGCTCAAGACCTGGCCGTCGATCAAGGTCTGGATTGCCGGTTGCAGCACCGGCGAAGAGGTCTATTCGATGGCGATTCTGCTGCGCGAGGAAGGCTTGCTGGATCGCGCCATCATCTACGCCACCGATATCAACCCGCGCTCGCTGGATAAAGCCAGGCAGGGGATTTTCTCCATGGCGAATGTCCGCGCCTACACTCACAACTATCAGCAGGCCGGTGGTCAGCGTTCGTTCGCCGATTACTACACGGCGGCTTATGACTACGCGATTTTCGACAAGAGTCTGTGCGACAACGTGACCTTCGCCGATCACAGCCTGGCCACCGACAGCGTATTCTCGGAAACTCAATTAATTTTGTGTCGTAATGTGCTGATTTACTTCAATAAAAAGCTTCAGGATCGTGCGTTCGGCTTGTTTCACGAATCCCTGTGTCATCGTGGTTTTCTAGGACTTGGCAGTAAGGAAACCCTGGACTTTTCGGCCTATGGCAATCAGTTTGAACCGTTGGTCAAACACGAACGGATCTACCGTAAATCATGAACAGTGCAGGTTTGCCTCTCAGTACTATCCTGACCAAATTGCTGATCGTCGATGACCTGCCGGGGAACCTGCTGGCGCTCGAGGCCTTGATCAAGCGTGAGGACCGCATCGTCTACAAGGCCTTGTGCGCCGATGAAGCTTTGTCGCTGTTGTTGCAGCATGAATTCGCGGTGGCCATTATCGATGTGCAAATGCCCGGCATGAACGGTTTCGAGCTGGCTGAACTGATGCGCGGCACGGAAAAAACCAAGCACATTCCGATTGTGTTCGTCAGTGCCGCCGGCCGCGAGCTCAATTACGCGTTCAAGGGCTACGAAAGTGGTGCGGTGGACTTCCTTTACAAGCCGCTGGATGTTCACGCGGTCAAGAGCAAGGTCAATGTCTTCGTCGACCTGTATCGCCAGAGCAAGGCGATGCAACAGCAGGTCGAAGCCATGGAGCAAAGTCGCCGCGAACAGCAGGCACTGCTAGATCAGTTGCAGAATACCCAGGAAGAGCTGAAGCAGGCGGTGCGCATGCGCGATGACTTCATGTCCATCGTCGCGCACGAAGTCCGTACGCCGCTCAATGGCCTGATCCTCGAAACCCAGTTGCGTAAAATGCACCTGGCCCGGGATAACGCGGCGGCGTTCACCCTGGACAAAATGCACGCCATGGTCGAGCGCGACGAGCGGCAGATCAAAAGCCTGATCCGCCTGATCGAAGACATGCTCGATGTGTCGCGGATCCGCACCGGCAAGCTGTCGATCCGCCCCAATCGGTTTGACCTGGTGCAACTGGTGCACAATCTTTTGCAAAACTTCGCACCGCAGGTTGAGGCCGCAGAGTCGTCAGTCAGCTTGATCGCCGACCAACCCGTGATAGGCGACTGGGACGAGTTTCGTATCGAACAAGTGATTTCCAATCTGCTGACCAATGCGTTGCGCTATGGTGCCAAGAGCGCGATCGACGTACGCGTGTACAATCACCACGGGCAAGCGCGGGTTGAGGTTCAGGATCGCGGTATCGGGATCGGTGAAGAGAATCAGCAGCGCATTTTTCAGCAGTTCGAACGGGTTTCCACCAGGGCCGTGGTGGCGGGGCTGGGCCTGGGGTTGTTTATTTCGCAGCAAATTGTCGCCGCCCATGGTGGCTCCATTACCGTCGAGAGCCGGATTGGCGAAGGCGCCTTGTTTCGCGTTTGTCTGCCGCTGCAGGAAAACAGCCCGATGAACGCAACCTCTGATTGACCACATGGTCGTATCAGCAGCTATTGACCGAACAAAGGTTTTCCATGAGTGAAGATGCACAAGACGTGGTACTGATCGTAGAGGATGACCCTTCAATTTTGATGGTGCTGTCCGCTTATTTGTCGGGTGAAGGTTATCGGGTGCTGCAAGCCGAAAACGGTGAGCAGGCCTTTGAGATTCTGGCGAGCAAACCGAACCTGGACATGATGATCACCGACTTCCGCCTGCCTGGCGGGATTACTGGCGTGCAGATCGCCGAACCGGCCGTGAAACTGCGACCGGAACTCAAGGTGATCTTCATCAGCGGTTACCCGCAGGAAATCCGCGAGACCGACAGCCCGATCACCCGCAAGGCGCCGATCCTGGCCAAGCCATTCGATCTGGATGAGTTGCAACGGAAAATGCAGGAGTTGCTCTCCTGAAGCGGCGTCGACGGTTGTGTCGCACGGCCCCCCCTATAGGAGCTGCCGAAGGCTCGGGCCGCGCTCGGACGATCTTTTGATCTTGATTAAAGCCCTTGCTGCAACGCCGGATCATCCGGATTGAGCTGCTCGAGCTGCGCCAACAGGATCTGCACGTTCTGCAACTGTCCGCTTTCCTTCCAATAGTTGATCAACAGCACGCGCGCCTTGCGATCTGCCGGGTGGCGCTGGACGATTTCCTGCAGCTGTTTCTGCGCCGCTTCCAGCTCTTGCTCACCATGCAACGTGGTGGCCAGGTCGTAGCGGTAATCCTTGTTGTCGGGCTCAAGCTCCACGGCTTTGGACAGCCCAAGCAACGCGAACTCACTTTGCCCGTGATGCAGCAGCCAGAGCCCCAACGCATGTTGCAGGTAGGCCGAATCGGGCTGAGCCTTTAACTGCTTCGCCAACAATTGTTGGGCGGCATCGCTTTGGCCCTGTCGATCCAGCACGTCAATCTGCATCACCAGTGCCGGCAGGTTGCCGGGCGCCAGTTGCAACGTGCGCTCCAATGCCTGCTGCGCGTCCTTCAGTTCGGCATTGTGCAAATGCAGGCGCGCCAGTTGGTACTGGGTGTCGGCGCTTTCCGGCTGGTGCTTGAGGACCTGTTCCCAGGCATCGATGGCTTGCTCCAAGGGGCCGAAATACAACCCCAGCTCATCCGGGGACAGGCCCAACAAGGCGTTGACTGCGACAAACCGGACACTTTGGTCGCTGTCGTCGAGCAAGGGCCCAAGCAACAGACTTCGCTGTCCATTGGGCACTAAACCGCTGACGCTTTTGATCGCCGCGATGCGCACATCCGCCGAAGGATGTTGCAGGTCCGCATCCGCCAGTTTCAGGGCTTGTGGGCTGGGGTAGTTGGGCAGTTCGGCATGCAGCCAGACGCGGCGCTTGTCGGACAGGTCTGGGCGGCCCAATTGCTGGTAAAGAACCCGCGCCGCCCCCGGTTGACCCGTGCGTGCCTGGGTCAGCGCTTCGCTGTAGCCGCGTCGAATCGCCTCCGGCACCACAGGCGTCGTGCTGCGCAAAAAAAACCAGGCGAGGGCGAGGGCAAACAGTGCACAGAGGCTGATGAGCAGATAGCGGCGGGACTGAGGCATGCAGGAATCCGGGAGCTGACAGGCTTTTGCAAAGTCACCAGCTTCGGTCAGGCCGGGCTGTGAGTCAAACCCTTGCTCAGTTCAACACGTAGTCATCAGGCTCAAGGGGCGGTGGCAAGTCGGTTTGCCCCAGCGCTGCCAGCACTTCGCGCTCCAGTGTGCGCAAAATCGCATTGCACGGCAGATCGTTCTCATCGAAGCCGAACGGGTCTTCCAGATCGTCGCCGATTTCGTCGAGACCGAAGAAGGTGTAGCTGACAATGGCGGTAATCACCGGTGTCAGCCAGCCAAGAGATTCTGCCATGGCGAACGGCAACAGGATGCAGAACAGGTAGATGGTGCGGTGCAGCAGCAGGGTGTATGGGAAGGGCAGCGGCGTGCTTTTGATGCGTTCGCAACTGGCCTGGACCTGACTGAGGCTGACCAGTCGCGTTTCTAGTTGGGTATAACGCCATTCGCTGATCTGGCCGCGCTCGGCGAGGGCCGAGCACCGGGCGCCGATCCGCTGCAACAGCGCGTCAGTGATGTTCGGATGCCCCGCGTCCACGGCATCCGGCGTCCACGGCTTGATGGCGCTGAGCTCGTTTTCAACGCGCAGGCGGGCGATCAGGCCATGGGCGAACCCGCAGAGTTCACGCAGCATAAGTTCACGTTCGGCCGCCGCCATCAGCCCCTGGGTTTGGCGAATCAACGAGCGTACTTCGATGATCAACTGCCCCAGATGCTTGCGGCCCTCCCACCAGCGGTCGTAGCAGGCGTTGTTACGAAAGCTCATGAAGATCGACAACGACAGGCCCAGCAGGGTGAACGGTGTGGCGTTGACCTTGGAGAAATACGCCGGGTGCCAGATCTCCACCAGCACGATCACCGACGCCAGCAGGGTCACCAACAGACTGCGCAAGGCAATACGCTTGGCAATTGAGCCTTTAAGGGAAAACAACATGCCGAGCAGGTTCGGCTTGGGACGCACAATCATGGGCAGGGGCTTTATAGAGAGAGTGACGCTTTCGCAGCGATTTCAGCCTAGGGGCATGGGGTGATCCTGTCCAATCGCTTTGGCTGACGAAGTGATCGACAGGCTCTATCAAGGTGGGCGTAACCATCGGCGAAATGCCCTACAGGTTTTGTCGACACAGAAATTCGTCGTGATGACTACGCTTGCAGGAGATGACTCGATGAGTGCTCCCATGCAACCGCTGCTTCAATACTTCAAGGCGATTCTCAACCCCGGACGCGAGGCGCTGCTGTTTGCCCTGAGAACCATCGTGGCCGGGTTACTGACGCTGTACCTGGCCTTTGTGTTCGACCTCGACCAGCCCAAGTGGTCGATCATGGCGGTGATCATTGTCAGCCAGCCATTGGGCGGCATGGCTCTGGCCCGAAGTTTCGGCCAGATCATCGGCACCACGTTGGGCGCGGCAGTCGCGGTGTTGATCATGGCCATTTTCCCCCAGGCGCCGCTGCCCTTCATCATCACCCTGGCCTTATGGCTGGCGCTGTGTACCGCCGGCGGCACCTTGTTGCGCTACACCAGTTCCCAGGCGTTTGTTCTGAGCGGTTACACAGCGGTGGTGGTGGCACTGCTGGCGCAACCCGATCAGGAGGGCACGTTCCTATTGGCGGTCACTCGCGTCACAGAAACATTGTTGGCGGTGGCCTGCGTGTGCGTCGTCAGCCTTCTGACGGCGCGACCGGAGGCGGTGGCCCGGGGTTACTTCGCCAAGATCGATCAAGTGATCAAGCTGCTCGCGACGCATGCGGCGGCGGTTATTCGAACCGAGGAAAGCGAGGCCGACTTCCACAAGCGGCAAATGCAACTGTTGGGCGAGATCAGCGCCCTTGAAGGGCTGCGTCGACATTTGTATTTCGATGCACCACGGTTGCGCAGTGCCAACGGTCTGGTGCAGTTGCTCGGCAATCAACTGGTGCTGCTGACTTCGCGGTTGACGGCTTTGCGTCACCAGCGACTACTGCTCACCGAACGCTGGGAAGGCGCATTGCCGGAAGAGGTACAGCGTTTGCGCGCCGAAGAACTGGCGTTTCTCGATGACCTGGCCGTGCAAGGGCGCTCATTGTCGACCGAGGCGCGGCACCACTTCTCGACGCTGCAACAGCGTTTCGATGACATGGCCTACAAGGCCGAACAACTTATCGAGACGATGCCTGCCACGCTGCGCTCGTTGGCCTGGGCACTGCGCTGGGAGCAGGCACGGATGTTGGAGCAACTGGGGCAGATTCTGGAACTGAGCGACGCGATCCAGGAAGGACGTGAAGCCAGTTGTGTGTTCCGCGGCCAGGACAATCCATTGCATCTGGACTTCACGTTGGCGGCAATGAACGCAATCCGGGCATTTACTGCGTTGCTGGTGGCCGGTCTGATCTGGATCGAGACTGCTTGGGATGGGGCTCGCGGCGGGATGATTGTGGTGGGGATTCTCTGTTCGCTGATGGCGACTTTTCCGCGGCCATTGCTGGCCAGCCAAAGCTTTGCCAGGGGGCTGGGTCTGGCCTTGGTGGTGTCGGCGCTCTATCTGTTCATGCTGATGCCGATGATCAGTGACTTCGAGTTACTCGCCTTGTTGTTTGCGCCATTGCTGTACGCGGTCGCGGTGGGGCTGGCCAGCCCGCCAACCACTGGCACAGGCATTGGTCTTGGACTGACGACCATGCTGTTGCTGGGGCCGCAAAACGCAGGAATCGGTCAAAACAATGCCATTCAGTGGTTTGAGTTTGCCGGTGCGTATATCAGCGCCGCCGCGCTGGCGCTCAGTGTTTACGCCTTGATCTTCCCGTTCAGGCCCGATTTACGGATACGCCGGCTGTTCAATGAAAGCTGTGAGCAGGTCTACGCTTTGTTGAAGACGCCGGCCACCGATGAGCAGCAATTTGCGTTTGAAAGCCGTATGGTCGATCGCCTGACCATGATGTTGGGACTATTGCCGGCGACCAGCGACAAGCATTCCCGTGAGTTGTTCGAAGTCAGCCTCGGGTGCATGGCACTGGGGGTGGCTTTGAACCAGCTCAGGCAGCAGGGGCAAAGCAATACGTTGTTAAGTACGGAACAAAAGAACCGTTTGCTGGCGGCTGTCCGAGAGACAGGGCGATTGATCGCCGGGCGACTCGGGGTTGACCTTGTGCAGTTGCTCGGAAGCTTGCATGTCTTGGGCGATGAAATGGACGACTTGCATCTAGACGTTCATGAACACCTGTGGTCGGTATTCAGGATGCGCGTGGCGTTGTTGATCGTGGTGTCGTTTCTGGAGCGCCATCGCAAATATTTTCAACCCGCAGACGTGGAAGGAGTGCCGGCCCTTGCCCATTGATCTGGAGTTGGGCGGCGTCTATCTGCCGCCAATCGCCCAGGCCCTGCTGCTGGCCTTTCCGATTTTTCTGCTGTTGGACTGGATCTTGCGCCGCTTCGGGGTACTGCGGTTTGTCTGGCATGAGGCGCTGTTCGAAGGCGCGTTGTATGCCTGCGTTTGCGCAACGTTGATCCTGGTGATGGGAGCCTGACGCCTTGAAGACGATCCTTGCCCGACTCGCGACCCTGGCGGTGGTAGTGCTGGCCGTCATCCTCGGCTGGTTCGCCTGGGAGCATTACACCCGCGCCCCCTGGACTCGCGATGCACGGGTTCGCGCCGATGTGGTGACGTTGTCCGCCGATGTCTCGGGGCGCATCGTCAGCCTGAGCGTGCAAGACAACCAGCGTGTCGAGAAAGGCCAGTTGCTGCTGGAAATCGACCCGGCGCGTTATACGCTGGCGGTGGAGCATGCCAAGCGTGCGGTGGAAGTCGCCAAAGCCACGCTTGGCCAGTCCGAAGCGACGATTGTCTCCAGTGAAGCGCTGCTCAGGCAGCGTCAAAGCGAAGAGCGTCGCCGTCGAACCCTCAAACAGCGTTTCGCGATCTCCGGCGAAGAATGGGAAAAATCCAGTACCGAAGTGGCTGTGGCGCAGGCGGAGCTGTTGCGCAATCAGGCCAATCTGGGCCTGGCACAGGCCAACGTGCAGCTGTCGATCGCCGCTTTGACCCAGGCCGAACTGGACTTGCAGCGCACGCGGGTTGCAGCGCCTGTCAGCGGTTACGTGACCAACCTGCTGACTCGCCAGGGGGATTACGCCACTGCCGGGGGCGCATTGTTGGCACTGGTGGACAGCGACTCGTTTTATATCAGTGGCTACTTTGAAGAAACAAAACTGCCACGAATTGAGGAGGGCGATCGGGTCAGGGTCGAGTTGATGAGCGGCGAGACCTTCGGCGGCACCGTGCAAAGCATTGCCTTTGCTATCGCCGACCGTGAGAACTCCCCCGGCAGTCGCCTGCTGGCCAACATCAACCCCAGTTACACCTGGGTCAAACTGGCGCAACGGGTGCCGGTGCGGATACAGATCGACGCCGACTATATCGCCAAAAACCGCCTGCGCGCAGGGACCACTGCCACGGTAACCGTCATGGAAAACCGAGACTCCGAGGCAACCCATTAGCCCCTGTGATTGTTTCTGGCACGGCATGCAGACAAAAAAAGCCCCGCGACCGAATGAGGCGCGGGGCAAGGAATTTGGTTGGGTTGCGGCCAACCAAAGGGGCACGTTAAAGCATTACTTGCTGGCGACCGTCTCTGGCTGCCAGCCGCCGCCGAGGGCTTTGTAGATCGCGACGATGCCGCGGTACAAATCGACTTCGGCCTGGGCCTGGGTGTCTTCGGCTGCCAGACGCTCACGCTGAGCATCGAGCAGGACGAGGAAGTCCACGGTGCCTTCGCGGTAGCGAATGTCGGCGAGGTCCGCAGCGGCGCGGCTTGATTCGCTTTGACGAATCAGCGAAATCAGGCGCTGCTGGCGTTTGCCGTAATCGCTGAAAGCGTTTTCCGACTCTTCCAATGCCAACAGTACTTTCTGCTCGTAGGTCGCCAGGGCGCCTTCGGCTTCAGCATCGGCGCCGCGCAATCGGGCGCGCACGCTGCCCAGGTCGAACGCCGCCCAGGTAATGCTTGGGCCCAGTGCCCAGGCATTGGCCGCCGACGAGCCGATTTGCGAACCACGCCCGGCGGTGAAGCCGAGGAAGCCGCTGAGGCTCACTCGAGGGAACAAATCAGCCTTGGCCACGCCGATACGCGCGGTGGCAGCCGCCAGCTTGCGTTCGGCGCTGCGGATGTCCGGACGCCGTTGCAGCAGTTCACCCGGATCACCGATCGGCAGTGCCTTGGCGATCGCCGGCAAGTCTTTTGGACTCAGGTCGACGGTCAGTTTGTCCGGACGTTCACCCAGCAGGGTGGCGATGCGGTTGCGCTGACGAACCTGTTCGGCCTGCAGTTGCGGCACGCTGGCTTCGACAGACGCCAGGCGCGCATCGGCGCGAACCACGTCCAGCTGATCGCCGACACCGGCATCACGCAGGCTTTCGGTGATCTTGCGTGACTCCTGCTGGTTGTTCAGGTTGGCCAGGGCGATCTTTTCCCGCAGTTGTGCGCCGCGCAGTTGGCCATAGGCATCCACCAGTTCGGCAATCATGGTGACTTGCAGTTGGTAAAGATCGGCTTCGGCCGCTTGCTGTTCGGCGTCGCTGGATTCCAGGTTGCGCTGGATGCGACCGAACAAGTCCAGTTCCCAGGCCATGTCCAGGCCCAGGTCATAACGTTCAGTGTTGACCCGTTTGCTGGTCTGGCCGGGAATCTGTCCCTTGCCCAGATTGCTGCTAGCGCGGCTGGTGATGGTCGGCATGGCGTCATTGCTGGCGTCATCGCGAATCGCCCGGGCCGCTTTCCAGCGGGCGAAGGCCACGCGCAAATCACGGTTGCCTTGCAAGGATTGCTTCACCAACTGGTTGAGGGTTGGATCGTCGAATTGCTGCCACCAGATGCCTTCGAAACGGGCGCGGTCAAAGTTCTTCTGACCAGCGCTGCCATCGGTGGCGGTCGTGATGTTGGCCGCCTCGGTGGCTGGGGTTTTGTAGTCCGGGCCGACGGCACAGGCACTCAGGGCCAGTACCAGCAGGCTCGGCAGGAAGGCTTTCAGGCTCATTGTTGCGCCTCCAGTTTCAGGTGCTTGGCCGCTTTGCGCGCTTCACCGCGCTCCACAAAGTTGCGAATCAGTACGTAGAACACCGGCGTCAGCAACAGACCGAAGAAGGTCACCCCGAGCATCCCGGAGAACACTGCCACACCCATGGCGTGACGCATTTCGGCACCGGCGCCGCTGGAGAAGACCAGTGGCACAACACCCATGATGAACGCGAAGGAGGTCATCAGGATCGGCCGCAGACGCAGACGGCAGGCTTCCAGAACCGCTGCCAGCGGGCCGAGACCTTCTTCCTGTTTATCCTTGGCAAACTCGACGATCAGAATCGCGTTCTTACAGGCCAGTCCCACCAGTACGATCAAGCCGATCTGGGTAAAGATGTTGTTGTCGCCGCCCGAGGCAATCACCCCGGTAATGGCCGACAGCAGGGTCATCGGTACGATCAGGATCACCGCCAGTGGCAGGCTCCAGCTTTCGTATTGAGCCGCGAGTACCAGGAACGCCAGTAGTACGCAGAGCGGGAACACGAACAACGCGGTGTTGCCGGACAGAATCTGCTGGTAGGTCAGGTCGGTCCACTCGTAGGTCATGCCGTTCGGAAGTTCATCCTTGAGCAGTTTCTCGATGGCTTTCTCGGCTTGGCCGGAGCTGTAGCCTGGGGCTGCCGCACCGTTGATTTCAGCGGTGATGAAGCCGTTGTAGTGCATCACGCGGTCTGGCCCTGAGGTGTCGCTGACCTTGATGAAGGTCGCCAACGGGATCATCTCGCCACGGTTGTTACGCACTTTCAGCTGACCGATCTGGTCCGATTCGAGGCGGAACTGCTGCTCAGCCTGAACGTTGACCTGATAGGTGCGACCGAAGCGGTTGAAGTCGTTGGCATACAACGAACCCAGGTAGATCTGCAGGGTGTCGAAGATGTCGCTGACAGCCACGCCGTGAGTCTTGGCTTTTTCCCGGTCGATGGCGGCATCGACCTGCGGCACGTTCACGGTGTAGCTGGTGAACAGACCGGCCAGTTCCGGCACGCTGCGGCTCTTGGCGATGATGTTCATGGTTTCTTTGTACAGCTCGTCATAGCCCAGGTTGCCCCGGTCTTCGATCTGCAGGCGGAAACCACCAATGGTCCCCAGGCCTTGTACCGGTGGCGGCGGGAAGATCGCCATATAGGCTTCCTGAATCCCGGCGTACTGGCCGTTCAACGCACCGGCAATCGCACCGGCGGACATGCTCGGATCCTTACGCTCGTCGAACGGTTTCAGGGTGACGAACACGATGCCGGCGTTGGGGCTGTTGGTGAAACCGTTGATCGACAGGCCGGGGAAGGCCACCGCGCTTTCGACGCCAGGCTGTTTCAGGGCCAGGTCGGACATACGCTTGATCACGTCTTCGGTACGGTCCAGGCTCGCGGCATCCGGCAGTTGCGCGAACGCTACCAGGTATTGCTTGTCCTGGCCGGGTACGAAACCGGTCGGCGTGTTGGAGAAACCGAAGAAGGTCAACACCATCAAGCCTGCGTACAGCAGCAGGGCGATACCGCTGCTGCGGATAACCCGGCCCACGGTGCCGACATAGCCATGGCTGGCCCGATCGAAGAAGCGGTTGAACGGACGGAACAACCAGCCGCCGAAGATCTTGTCCAGAACCTTGGAGAAACGGTCCTTCGGCGCGTCATGGCTTTTGAGCAACACGGCGGCCAGGGCAGGGGACAAGGTCAGCGAGTTGAAAGCCGAGATCACGGTCGAAATCGCAATCGTCAGGGCGAACTGTTTGTAGAACTGACCGGTCAAGCCGGAGATGAACGCGGCCGGGATAAACACCGCACACAGCACCAGTGCCGTTGCGATGATCGGGCCGGTCACTTCACGCATCGCACGCTTGGTGGCTTCTACCGGGGTGAGTCCGAGCCCGATGTTTCGCTCGACGTTCTCCACCACCACGATCGCATCGTCGACCACGATACCGATGGCTAATACCAGTCCGAACAGCGACAGGGCGTTCAACGAGAAGCCGAACAGGTGCATCACGGCAAACGTACCGATCAGCGAAACCGGCACCGCCACCAACGGGATGATCGAGGCGCGCCAGGTTTGCAGGAACAGGATCACCACCAGCACAACCAGGATCAGCGCTTCGAAGAGGGTGTGAACCACTGCCTCGATGGAGCCGCGCACGAAGATCGTCGGGTCATAGACGATGCTGAAGTCCATGCCTTCCGGGAAGTTCTTCTTCAGCTCGGCCATTTTCGCCCGAACGTCGTTGGAGATCTGGATCGCGTTGGAGCCTGGGCGCTGGAAGATCGGGATCGCCACCGCCGGCTGGTTGTTCAGCAAGGAGCGCAGGGCGTACTGGCTGGAGCCGAGTTCGACACGAGCGATGTCTTTGAGGCGAGTGATCTCACCATTTTCGCCAGCGCGAACGATGATGTTCTCGAACTCTTCCTCGGACACCAGACGGCCTTGAGTGTTGACCGACAGCTGGAATGCCGTGGCATTCGGTGCAGGCGGAGCACCCAGGGCACCGGCCGCCACTTGACGGTTCTGTTCACGAATCGCGGTGACCACATCGGTCGCGGTCAGGTTACGCGAAGCGGTCTTGTTCGGATCGAGCCACACCCGCAGCGAGTAATCGCCCATGCCGAACAGTTGCACATCACCGACACCGCCCAGACGCGCCAGCTCATCCTTGATGTTGAGCAAGGCGTAGTTGGACAGGTAGAGCATGTCGTAGCGTTTGTCCGGCGAGGTCAAGTGCACAACCATGGTCAGGTCGGGCGATGCCTTGTCGACGGTGATACCGATGCGCGTCACTTCCTCGGGAAGCTTGGGCTCGGAACGCGTCACGCGGTTTTGCACCTGCACCTGCGCGTTGTCCAGATCGGTGCCCAGGGCGAAGGTGATGGTCAGGGTGATCTTGCCGTCAGCGGTGGACTGCGAGGACATGTACAGCATGTTCTCGACGCCGGTGATGGCTTGCTCCAGCGGAGCGGCCACGGTTTCACCGATGACTTTAGGGTTGGCACCGGGGAAGTTGGCACGGACCACCACGGTCGGTGGCACCACTTCCGGGTATTCGCTGATCGGCAACTGGAACAGCGAGATGGCGCCGGCGATCAGGATCAGCAGCGACAGTACCGCTGCAAAGATCGGCCGTGAAATGAAGAATTGGGAAAAATTCATCGGAGTTGCCCCTTAACCGCGTGGAGTCGCAGCAGCCAGTTTCACAACCGTACCCGGCGCGACCTTGGCAGGTGCGACTTGGGGCAGGTTGCTGGCTTCCAGCGCTTGTCGTTGTTGAGCGAGTGCCGCGAGGGTTTCCTTGCTGGCCATCGGGATCACTTCAGGGGTGACCGGTGAGCCAGGGCGAACCCGTTGCAAGCCCTTGACGATGATGGTGTCGTCTTTGTTCAGGCCGCTGCGCACGATGCGCAAACCTTCGATTTTCGGACCCAGTTCGACGGGGCGGTAAGCCGTTTTGTTGTCGGCATCCATCACCAGCACGAACTTTTTACCCAGGTCGGTACCGACCGCTTCGTCGTTGATCAACACCGCGGAGTAGGTGCCGCTGCCCACCAGTTTCAGGCGTGCATAAAGACCCGGGGTGTAGGTGCCGTCGCTGTTGTCGAACACCGCACGACCGCGGATGGTGCCGGTCTTCGGGTTGACCTGGTTATCGACGAAATTCATCTGGCCCTGGTGCGGGTTGCCGTCTTCATTCGACAGGCCCATGTAAACCGGGGTAGCGGCGCCGCGTTGACCCTGGCGGGCGAGCTGGGTGTATTTGAGGAATACACGCTCGTCGGCGTCGAAGTAGGCGTAGACCTTGTCA
This sequence comes from Pseudomonas sp. GM18, assembly GCF_000282195.1. Lineage (GTDB taxonomy): Bacteria > Pseudomonadota > Gammaproteobacteria > Pseudomonadales > Pseudomonadaceae > Aquipseudomonas. The sequence goes on along the minus strand of NZ_AKJT01000033.1, from coordinate 69,334 downwards.
GTGGACACTACGCTGGTCAGCGCGGTGGTATCGGCGGTCACCAGGTTGCCGGCGGTGATTTCCGCACGGCTGACACGACCGCTGATAGGGGCCGTGACACGGGTGAAGCTCAGGTTCAGTTTGGCCAGGTCCAGTTGCGCCTGGAGTGCACCGACGGCGGCGCGAGCCTCTTGAGCGGCACTGGTGCGTGAGTCGGCAAGTTCGGCGGAAATCGCGTTGCTGGTGCGCAGGCGTTCACCGCGCTGGGCTTCGTTTTCACTGCGGGTGGCCGTGGCGCGAGCTTGTGCAACCAGGGCTTCGAGGCGGCGCACCTCAGCCTGGAATGGACGCGGGTCGATCTGGAACAACAGATCGCCTTTCTTGACCAATGCGCCTTCGGTGAAGGTTACGTCATCGATCTGGCCGGAGACCCGTGGACGAATCTCTACCGTTTCCGGCGCTTCCAGGCGCCCGGTGAATTCGTCCCACTCGTTGACCGGCTGCTCCAGCACCTTGGCCACACTGACTTTGGCCGCAGGCATGGTGGCGGCTGCGTCCGGGGTCTTGCCGCAGGCGCTCATCACCAGCACGGCCAACAGGGCCAAGGGGAAGCGCAAATGTTTGAGTGACTGTTCCATGGATGCATCCGCCAATGTATTGAGATGGGCGGATAATGCTTGGCGGGGCGGTATCAAACGAATCGAACGAGGCAAAGGTAACTATCATTCGGAATGATATAAGCCAGGAGCAAGCCCTCTAGCATGCACCTTTCGTTAGCGGGCTATCAAATGAAATGATGACAATTCTGTGTTGCGGGGAATGCAAAGGTTTGGCTTGAAACCGTGTCGTGGCCTTCGCGGGCAGCCTCACTACAAAATGAGGATCAGGCCAGACTATCCGGGTCCCCGCGGTGCTTTTGCGTTCTACCTGAGCGGGCGTGATCTGGATGAGCTCGACGCGCGCGGTCTGCGGCTGGCGAACGTGATGCTCAACTACCAACAGGGCGAATCTTCCCACAAATAGCATTAATTCCAATAAATTGTGGGTACTACAGGAAATTCCTGAATAAAGCACAAGATTAGGGAATTACGCGCCTTGAACTGCATTGTGGTTAATTCTATAATTTTGGGTATTAAACGGTGTGCAGCGACGGAAGACACGTGATGTTGGATTTAAGCTTCAGTAAGCCGAGTGAGATCGTCAAGCGACTCTGCGATCGCCTGCGCACGGAGCGGCTGGCTCTGCAGATGACGCAAGCCGATGTGGCCGGTCGCGCCGGTATCGGGACCAATACCGTGTCCAACCTCGAAGCTGGGCGCAATGTCGGGTTCGAGAATGTGGTCCGTGTGGCCATGGTCCTTGGACGAACCAAGGAGCTCGAAGGACTGTTTTTGCCAAAGCTGGACAGCCTTGAAGACATTCGCCGATACGAAAACAGTGTCAATCGTCATCGTGCCAAGAGGAAGTCCGACAATGCTTGAGCAAGTTGACGTCTACTACGGTGGTTGGGGTGAACGTTGGCTGTGGGGCACGCTTGTGTCTACGACCGCCATCACCGGTCGCCCGCAGATTGTGTTTGAGTACAGCAATGAAGCGAAGAGTAGAGGTTTTGAGCTGTCGTCCTACACACTTCCATTGGAGGGGGCCCAGTTACGTCGAGGCTTTCCGTCCCACCAGTTGGGCCTGCCAGGGCCTGTTTATGACTCGTTGCCTGACGGTTGGGGCATGCTGCTGATGGACCGGTTGTTCAGGCGCCGCGGCCTCAACACAGCACGCATAGGACCTCTGGAGCGGCTGGCCTATATTGGCAACAATGCCATGGGGGCAATGTCGTTCGAGCCCGTGGCGCCCGAGGGGCAGGAGCCGCAAGCGCATATCCCCCTTGAGCTGCTTGCGGCTGAGATTCAGGAAGTTCTCAATGGTGAAGGTGGGGAATTCCTGCAGACGTTGCTGCTGGTGGGGGGCTCGCCTCAAGGCGCCAGGCCAAAGGCGTTGGTCTATCGCGATCCTCAAAATGGATCTTTTACCACCGCCGCCAAGCCGGGCTTTGAAGCCTGGCTGATTAAGTTCCCGGCAAAAGAAGAACATCCCGAGGTGTGTGCTATCGAAATGGTCTATGCCGAGTGCTTGCGCATGTGCGGCATCCAGACTCCGGACACGCAGCACTTCAGTCTGCCCAGCGGGCTGGCAGCCTTCGCGAGTAAACGCTTTGATCGTATAGACGGTCAGCGCGTGCCCATGCAAAGCCTTGCAGCCTTTACCGGGGCCGACTACAAGTCACCGGGGTCCTTGGACTATGTCAACTTCTTGCGTGCGACACAGATGTGCACTAACGATGTGCGAGAGAAAGCTATCGCCTTCAAGCGTGCCGTCTTCAATGTCGCGTTCAACAACCGAGACGACCACCCCAAAAACTTCGCCTACGTCATGTCGCCGTCCGGTGCATGGCGGCTGGCGCCGGCCTACGACGTGACTTTCTGCGAGGGACCGGGCGGTTATCATCAGATGGACGTGATGGGCGAGGCCTTGGAGGTTGACCGAGATGCGATGCTCAGACTTGCAGACGAAGCAGAGGTCTCAGTGGAGACTGCTGGCGGCATCATTGACAATATTTGCCGCGTCGCCAGCCAGTTTGCAACCATCGCCGAGAACCTGTTCCCACGCTTGATCACCCAAGACACCCTGGACATCATTCAAGGCCGAATCGACGAGAACATCGACCTGCTGCGCTGACGCTACTGCTCGCCTACAACTTCAGACGGGTGTTGAACCTACTGAGGGTAACGCCCTGATGGCAGCGATGAAGGTCTGAAGTGCAGTTGATGGCCCTCTGTGATTATCGTAGGGCATGACGGAAATCTCAGCCTGGAGTATGGGGGTAGAGAAACTTTGCTATCGGGCATGGGCATTGAATAGAGGTAACACATGCTCGGCCAGCTCAGAGATCACATCTTCCGCGTGGCGATGAGACGGCTTCATGTTCAGTGCGATGTGGGTCACACCGGTTTCTTGCTGGGCATACCATTTTTCGATCAGTGCTTTACGGCCCATGCGGATGACATTGTGGAAACGTTGCTCCGGGGCATCAGGGTCTGTTGCCAGGTCGAAAAAAGTTGCGTAGCCGTAGGGCGGCGGGACTGAATCTCCTGCTGCTTCGCGCAGCGCTGCAATCACCTGGGCCACTTGGGCAGGGTCATACACCGACCAGATCCAGGCATCTGCGTTGCGCGCGATCCATTCAATTGGCTGTCGTGCCCGGCCTACGGTGATCATTGGCATTCGGGGTACCGCGGGCTTGCGCTAAAAGCAGGGTCGCGGCGCGCCCTATCGCAGCGTGTGGTGTTCTAACCGTTACTGCCAAAGGGCTCAAAGGCTCTCAGGGTCGCCGAAGAACATTTTGACATTGCTCTAGATCAATGCTTCTAGGCCGAGAATTATCGGAACTGCCCCCACATTTGCCCCCGATTGCACGTCGTACTCAATCGACATTGACAGGGACCCTCTGACGTCTTGGTGGCCATTGCGGGGATGTCCATGCCCCCAAAACATTTCGAAGCGCTCTATCCAGGTATCAGCGGTAATGGCACCATGCAATCATCTTCAAGGAAGGAATAGCAACACGTGGTGCCAACCTATTTCACCCGCGACCATTTCAAATGTTTGAACGGCTGGCGCGACAAGGTCTTTGACAAGACCGACGCTTCTCACCGACAAGCCTACAGCCAATTGCGCGAAGCTTATGACATCACCAAGCAGTGGGCGAATGAATTGCGATGGCGTGTTTTCCCGGACAGCATTGCTCCCAAAGTTATTCGCAGGCCTATAGACCAGTGGCACAAAAAGTTTTTGAGCTACAACTGGGCCCGTATCTATCCGCAGGCAGACTCTCCCCAAGGCTTGGCCTATACCGTAGGCATTGATGCCGACAAGGGATTCGTCGTCAAACTTGATCTGGTCGATACAAAAATCGAAGGTGCTGCGTTGCGTGACCGTTACAACAAGCTGCGCGGGCCTGTTCACGTTTCACCCATTGTTGCAATCTTGCCTACTGAGGACGGCCTGGCGCTTGGCTTTCAGGGGATTGTCGATTGGAGCGCGGCGTCTATTACAAAATTTGGAATTGGATACGACGACATGGCTGACCAGCTGGGCTTGACTACCACATCGAGCGTGGTGGAACTGTTGCGGCACTTCCAGGTAAGCAAGGATTTCAGAGAGCGGCAGCCGAACTGGAGCCACGAGATGACGCAGTTGTTTGCACGGTTGGCCGTTGCGATACATGAACTGGGTTTTGATTGGTGGTCTACAAAGTCCACTAACTCTCAACTGGTATTCGGCGGGAAGGAGAAGAGCGCGACAAGGGGGTCATCGGTTGGTGTGTTGTTTGTGCGAGCGGATCGTGTGTCGGTCAGATGGGCATCGTTCGACGGCCTGGATTCGATATCGCAAAACCAGGACCTGAGTGAAGAACTGGTGGCGTCAGTCGAGGCAGCAAATGCCGACAAAAACGGCGTGTCGGCCAAGCGGGGCCAACACTCCAGTCGCATTGGTTACTGGCCAGACGAGTACGGCAGCGAAGAGGAGGCCGGCAGGGAGGAGGGTGAGCAGCCCAATAGCTTCGGATTGTCCGAGGGAACAATCGCCCCACGCAATCAAATCTATTTTGGCCCTCCCGGCACCGGCAAAACCCGGATGTTGCAAGAGTTGCTCCGCAGAGACTACACGTCCACCGACGAGGTGAAACGCTACGAATTTGTCACCTTCCACCAATCCTACGGGTATGAAGAGTTCGTCGAAGGGCTGCGTCCGGTGATTGTCGACAGTGAAGACCAGAGCACAGATGACCAGGCAGCCGCAGCGACATCAGGAGACGTTCGCTACGAGATCAGAAAAGGCGCTTTCCTACGGCTGTGCGAAAAGGCCAGGGCCGATCTAAATCAGCAATATGCGATGGTCATCGACGAAATCAATCGCGGAAATATCAGCAAGATTTTTGGCGAGTTGATCACGCTGATTGAAGTCGACAAGCGCGAGAGGGCCGAGTACGAGGTGACGCTGACATTACCCTACTCGGGCAAGCCATTCAGCGTTCCGTCAAACGTCGACGTGATTGGTACGATGAACACCGCCGATCGCTCATTGGCGCTGGTTGATACGGCGTTGCGCCGACGTTTCGAATTCATCGAATTGATGCCCGATCCTTCCGTATTGGCCGAAGTCGTGGTGTCTGAGCGGGGGCATACAATCCATCTCGATCAACTGCTGACTGCACTCAACAAGCGCATTGAAGCGTTGTATGACCGGGAGCATACCGTCGGGCATGCGTATTTCACTGCGTTGAAAAAGGCTGCGCCCGAAGAGCGTTTCGCGGCGTTGGCCGGGATCTTCCGGACGCGGATCATTCCGCTGCTGGAGGAATATTTCTTCGATGATTGGCAGAAAATCCGACTGGTATTGGGCGACAACCAAAAGGCAGCAGAGCTTCAATTTGTCCAGGCGCTGAAAGCCGACCAAGGCTTCAAGGGACTGTTCGGTTCGAGTCACGAACTGGATGAATACTCGATGAGGCCTCAGTACCGCTTGAATGCAGGTGCGCTTGATAACCCGCAAGCCTATATCGACATCTATGCGACGCTGTCCTGAATGACCGCCGTACAGATTTTCGAGTACGACAAGCTGGTCGGGCCGGGTGACGGTTTGAATGGCAAGGCCGTCCCCGCGCGCGTATTCGCCTGGCTGGAAGAGCAATGCCTGGCCACCGGTGAGCGCACGCCAGTCTGGTTGAAGCTCACAAGTCGACGGGGGCAGCGCGCAATTCAGGTTTGCAATTACGTTGGCGTGCTACGTGCCCCCTGCGGTTTTCAGATAGAGATCCTGCCCAAGATCGGTCGCAATACGTCTTCGGCCATGGCGCGCAGAAAACTGATCGAGATGCTCAAGTGCCTGCGGGGTTTTCGTCACATCAGGACGCTGAATGCTGATCTTCAAACGGAACAGATGCCGTTGCTCGAAGTGTTCCTTCAACAATTTCTCGAGGCAGTGGGGCACATTGTGAAGCGCGGCGTGCGCAGTGATTACACCGCTCGCCAGGCAAACCTGTCCAGCCTGCGCGGCAAACTGGTGATGGCACGTCATCTCTCGGAGAATTTGGTACGCCGTGACCGATTCTTTACCGAATACGATGAGTTCACCCAGGACCGCGCTGAAAACAGGCTGATTCATGGCGCACTGCTCAAAACACTGGGAATGTGCAAAGCGCCCGGCAATCAGCGCCTGGCACGAGAGTTGTGTTTTGTGTTTGCCGACGTGCCGGTGTGCGCCGATGTTGCCCAGGACCTTAAGCGTATCCGGCTGGACCGGGGCATGGACTATTACAAGCCCGCGCTTGATTGGGCAAAGTTAATTCTGGAGGGCGACAGCCCGGTGACAGGTGCGGGCAAGCACAATGCTCCGTCCTTGCTGTTTCCCATGGAGGCAGTGTTCGAAGCCTATGTGGCAAAGCACTTGGCAGGCCAGGTCCGGCAGGGTTTTAACCTGCGGACCCAGATCAGCAGGCAGTATCTGGTGAGCCACAATGAGCAGGACTGGTTTCGTCTGAAGCCGGATTTACTGATTGAGCAGGGTGCGCAGTCTCACTTGGTGCTCGATACAAAATGGAAACTCCTGGATAGCGTAAAAGGCAACAGCCGCGAAAAATACCTGCTCAGCCAGACCGATTTCTACCAGCTCCACGCCTATGCACACCTCTATTTGAAGGGCGCCGGGAATGTCGTGTTGATCTACCCATGGACAGGTTCATTTACTGAACCTTTGCCTGTGTTCGACTTCAGGTGCTCAAATGATTTGAAACTCTGGGTCCTTCCGTTTTGTTTTGAAAGTTGCAAGTTGCTGCTGCCAGAGGTGTCACCCCTGAATCAGTACCTCTGCGGCTGAACACTCACGCTGTATCTGGGCTTATTGGGCCTGACTTCCGATGCCCTCAAAGACTCTCAGGGTCGCCAAAAAACATTTTGACTTGGCTCTAGGGCGGTGGTTTCAGGTGATAAAAAATTAGTGACGCCCCCACTTTTACCCCCACTCGCTCGTGATACACGAGCGAACGAAAATGGCGAGTGCTTGCAGAATTCCATTAGGGTTCTAATGGTTTCTGTTAACTCCACATTGGAGTCAGGGGCATCGTGCACAGCTGTCAGGGCGTCTAGAAAATTCAGGGTGATTCAAGACGCGGATACCCACCGTGTCGATGGCACCCACCTCAGGAATGCTCTATCACCATCACCGCAGTGGTGTCCGCCTCGAGTGCTTCGAACACGTGAGGCACATTCGCCAGGTAGCTGATGTAGTCGCCAGCGTTCAGCAATACAGGTCCAGTCGCCGGGCCGATATGGGCACTGCCACTGCACAGCACCACGTGCTCTACGGTGCCCAGTGGGTGGGGCTGAGACAGCCGAACTTCGCCGGGCTGCACTTTGAGCCGGTAGATATCGCGTTGTACTCCCGCCGGGCAATCGGCAAGCAGTGTCGCTGCATAATTGGCAGTCTCGGCATAGGTCGTCATACCCTCGTTGGCGCGAATCACCCGCAGGGTCTGCTGGGGTTGCTCGAAGAACCGGGTGACTTGCAAGCCCATTGCCATCGCCAGCGACCACAAGGTTTCGATGCTGGGGTTACCGATTCCCGACTCCAATTGAGACAAGGTCGACTTCGCCACCCCGGCGCGCTTCGCCAGCTCGGTCAAGGAAAGCCCGGCGGCCAGGCGCTCGCGTTTGATTGAAAGGGCCAGCAGATCGATTCGGCTCGGGTTATTTCTCAGTAGAGCGTTCGTTATGTCAGTCATTTGTTTTGTAAATCATCCTGAAATGGGTTGACGCTCTCAGGCGCCTTGTTCAGTATAGTGGTCATTAGTTCATTATAAAGTTTGCTTTGCCGAACCAACCCCGCGAATGGCGGCTTAGGTTACGGCAATGCTGGCAGCAAGGAAGCAGTGAGTGATGAAGTCGCAAACCCGTGGGACGCTCGAAATGATTTCGGCCATGGTGATCTCCGGCACGGTGGGCTGGTTCGTCATCATGTCGGGGCAGAGCCCGGAGGCCGTGGTGTTCTGGCGTTGCTTGTTCGGCGCCATGGCGATGCTGGTTGCGTGCCTGGTGCTCGGGGTGCTGCGCCGCTCCCTGATCAACGCCCGGCAGCTCATTCTGGTGTGCTTGGGCGGGGTGGCGCTGATTCTCAACTGGGTGCTGCTGTTCAGTGCCTACAAACATTCCTCTATCGCCATTGCGACGGTGGTCTACCACGTTCAGCCGTTCATGCTGGTCGGTCTGGGTGTGCTGTTCTTCGCCGAGCGCCTCAGTGCCGCCAAGGTCGGCTGGTTGCTGTTGGCCTTCGCCGGTCTGATGCTGATCGTGTCCGCCAAGGGCAGTGGGCAGGCAGCCGGCTCCGATTACCTTCTGGGTGTCTGTCTGGCCCTGGCTTCAGCCTTCTTCTACGCTGTGGCGGCGGCGATCACCAAGCGCCTCAAGGACTTACCCGCGCACCTGATCGTGCTGATCCAGATGGTGGTAGGCGTGCTGATCCTGGCACCGTTCGTGGACTTCACCAGGGTCGATACGGTCGAGGGCGCCTGGACTTACCTGATCATTGTCGGCGTGGTCCATACCGGGCTCATGTCGACCCTGCTGTACAGCGCCATCCAGAAAATCCCCACGGCGCTGGTCGGGGCACTGTCGTTCATCTATCCGATCGTCGCCATCCTGGTCGACTGGGTTGCCTTCGCCCACCCGCTCGGCGTCCTGCAAGTGATTGGCACGAGCGCCATCCTGCTGGCGGCTGCGGGCATGAACTTCGGTTGGTCGCTGGGCCGCGCTCCGCGTCAGGAAGTGACGTAGGGCCTGGCGCGACACCACACGCCATCTGAACCATCGTTAAATCAAGGGAGTTGATCGTGACTGTGATCCTGTGTGGCCTGGGAGGCTGTCTTCCGCCTCAGATAATTGACAATCATCAAATTTCCAGTGGGCTGGATACCACGCCCGAATGGATAGAATCGCGCACCGGCATTCGTGAACGCCGAATGGTCAGTGACGGATTGAGCATGCTCGACCTGGCACTCAAGGCCGGCGCCCGTGCCCTCGCCTCGGCAGGTGGGCGGGCGGTGCAGGCGGTGGTGGTCGCGACCACCTCGCCGGAGCGCATCTGCCCGGCGGTGGCGCCAGAAGTGGCGTCGGCACTGGGCCTGGGCGACATCGCCGCCTATGACATCACCTCTGCCTGCAGCGGCTTCGTGTATGGGCTGGCCACCGCTTCCGGGCTGATTGCCGCGGGTATCGCCGACAGTGTCCTGCTGATCGGAGCGGAAGCCTTTACCACCTTCGTCAACCCGCAAGACCGTGCCACTCGGCCGATCTTCGGTGACGGTGCCGGCGCCGTGGTCCTGCGCCGTGGCGAGGCGGACGAGGCCGGCGCGCTCGGTTGCTTCGACCTCGGCAGCGACGGTGCCCGTTCGGACCTGCTGGCAATTCCAGCCGGCGGCTCACGACAGCGTTCGGCCAGCGCCGGGCTGGGCCATGACGCAGTAGCGCCGGGCGAGTTCTATCTGCACATGGATGGCCGTGCGGTCTATGAACAGGCCGTCGCGCGTATGTCCACGTCGGCCCAGAGCGTGCTGGACCGCGCGCGCTGGTCGATGGACCAGGTCGACTGGTTCGTCGGTCACCAAGCCAATGTACGCATCCTGCAAACCGTGGCTTTCGAGCTGGGCCTGCCCGCAGAGAAGGTGGCGGTGAATATCCAGCGGCTGGGCAACACCCTGACCGCCTCCATCCCGCTGCTGCTCAACGACCTGGCCCTGCGCGGCGACCTCAAGGCCGGCCAGCGTGTGTTGGTGAGTGCATTCGGTGCAGGCCTTTCGTGGGGCTCGACCGTGTTGCGTTGGCCACAACTGACCACCCGCAACAGCGAGTGGCAGGACTGATTCAGATTTTTCCCAACCTACAGTTCCGCACAACAGGAGTCATGTGATGACCGTAAGTAACGAAGCTATCGCCCAAGCCATTGCCGCGCGTTTCAACATCGAAGAAAGCCGCATCGTCCCCGATGCTTCCCTTGAGGACCTGGGTTTCGACTCGCTGTCGCAGGTCGACCTGGCCCAGTTGCTGAGAAAGAAACTCGGCGTGCAGATCAGCGATGCACAGCTGTCGGAGGTCGCCACTGTCGGCGATGTTCTGGCGCTGGCCAACGGTAAGGCGTGATGGTCGCCGAAGCTGCGGTTGTGACCGGTATCGGCCTGGTCACACCTGCCGGCATCGGCATCGAGGCGAACTGGCAGCGGGTGGTGGCAGGTGAAGCCACGGCCGCGCCGGACAAGACCCTCGAAGCGATGCCGGTGGGGATCTCGTGCCGTGTGCCGAGTTTTGACAGCGCCTTGCTGGGCGTCAAGAACCCCTGGCAGTGGGACCGTTATGCACAGTTCGCCTTGCTGGCGGCGCGCCAGGCCCTGGAGGATGCCGGTCTCGAGGCCGGCCGCTGGCAAGATGAGAGTCGCGTGGCGGTGATCATTGGTTCGTGGGCAGGGGGCACCGCCACCCTGGAGCAGCAGCACGCCGTGCTGCTCGCCGAAGGGCCTGACGATATTTCCTCGCTGACCCTGCCCATGGGCCTGCTGAACATGGCTGCCGGGCAGGTTGCCATTGAGCTGGGCGCCCGCGGCCCGTGCCTGGCCCTGTGTTCGGCTTGTGCGTCCGGCGCTTCGGCGCTGGGCATGGCCAAGGACCTGATCAACCGCGGGGTATGCGACATCGTGGTGGCCGGCGGTGCGGAAGCACCGATTACGCCGCTGTATGTCTCAGCGTTTGCCAAGATGCGGGCGTTGTCGCGCAACACCGATGCCGGCGGCGCATCACGCCCGTTCGATGCTGCGCGTGACGGCTTCGTCATCGGTGAAGGCGCGGGGATGTTCGTCCTTGAGTCCGAGGCGCATGCCCGGGCCCGAGGTGCACGCAACCGCGGGCGTCTGCTCGGCTATGGCGCATCGGCGGATGCTCACCACGTCACCACGCCCCATCCCCAAGGGCTCGGTGCCCGCTTGGCGATGCAGGCGGCGCTGCGCGATGCCGGTATCGAGGCCGGCGCCGTGGATTACGTCAATGCCCATGGCACGTCGACGCCGGGCAACGACGTGGTCGAGTCGCAAGCCATCGCCGAGTTGTTCGGTGCTCGCATGCTGGTCAGTTCGACCAAAGGTGTTACCGGGCATCTGCTGGGCGCCGCCGGCGCCATCGAGGCGGCCTACACCTTGCTCGCGCTTGAACACGGGCTGGTGCCGCCGACGGCCAACTTGCGCAACCCCGACCCGCAGATAGCGGTTGACCTGGTCCAGGGCCAGGCGCGCGCGCAGCCAATCAAGGTGGCGCTTTCCAATTCGTTCGGATTTGGCGGCCAGAATGTCTCACTGGTGTTCGCCGCCTGAGACCTCGCTGCTCACTGCACAGGACATGTCATGACTCATCCAAGCATCCCGGGAACTGTCGCCCCCTTGGCGCGCGACGAACTGCGCGACCTGCTGTTCGCCGGCACGTTCGAGAGCCATCACCAGAGCATACGCGAGGTGCTGCTCGACCCGATCTTCGACCCGCAGCCGGGCCTGAACATGGAGCAGGCCGGGCGGCTGGCCTACGCCCGCAGCCGCCATGTGCACGCGGCGCTGGAACGCCCGCTGCAGATTCTGGCCAACCCGCGTCGGCTGTTTGCCCTGGCCGAATGGCCAAGCCTGCTGGACGTCGCCAGCTTCTCGCTGCTGATGGTCCACTACAACCTGTGCCTGGGCACGGTGTTTGAACATGCCCAGGGCCGTCCCGACATTGCCGGGCTGACCGAGGCGCTGGACGAGCTGACCTCGTTCGGCCCCTACATGGCGACCGAACTGGGTTATGGCAATAACGTTGCGGCGCTGCAGACCGAGGCGGTGTATGACCGCCACAGCCAGACCTTCACGCTCAATACGCCGAGTGTGAGCGCGCAAAAGTACATGTCCTACAGCGGGTTCGGCGATATACCAAAAGTCGCCACAGTGATGGCGCGTCTGAAAATCGAAGGCAAGGATCACGGCGTATTCCCCTTCCTGATCAGGCTGTCCACCGAGGCAGGCCTGTGCCCGGGCATCCGCGCGGCCTTGTGTCCGGAGAAACCGGTGCAAGGGCTGGACAACGGCCTGACCTGGTTCGACAACGTGCGTGTGCCTCGTAGCAGCTTGCTGCACGGCGACATGGGCCACTTCGCCGAAGACGGCAGCTTCTTACTCGGCGCAGGCAATGCCAGGTCGCGTTTCCTGCGGGCCATGTCGAGGATCGTGCCAGGCCGTTTGTGCGTGGCCAGTGCCGCCCAGGGCGCAAGTCGCGCGAGCTTGTACATCGCGTTGCGCTATGGCCAGCAGCGGTTGACCAACGCCCCCGGGACCAACGACATGCCGGTCATCGAGTACCGCAGCTACCAGCGTGCGCTGTTCTCGGCCCTGGCGAGCACCTATGCGATGACGCTGCTGCTCAACGAAGCCAAGGCGCGTTTCCTGAACGGTACGGGTGAGCCCGCCGCCGATGTGGTCAGCCTGATCAACATTACCAAGGCCCTGGCCACCTGGGACGCCAGCGCCGTCATCACCGAGTGCCGTGAGCGTTGTGGCGCCCAAGGCATTTTCAGTGCCAATCGCATCGCCGATTACGGTTCGCTGCTGCAGGGGCTGGTTACTGCCGAAGGCGACAATCTGGTGTTGCTGGGCACCGTTGCCGGTCAACTCCTGGCCCAGGACTGGCAAGGTTCGCTGCCGCTGCGCCCCTCCCGGCCGCGGCGTCTGGCCGAGCCGGAATGGCTGATCGCGGCCATGGCCTACCGTGAACACCAACTGTGGCTGGCGATTCGCGAAGAGATGAACGCCGACGAACGTGGCTATTTCGAGGTGTGGAACGACGCGATGAATCCGGGCCTGGAGCTCGCGCGCTTGCGCGGTGAGCGGGTGGCTCTGGAGCAGCTGTGGAAAGCTTCGTTGCATGCGCAGCAAGACGCTGCCAAGGCAGCGCTCAGTGGCCTGGCATGCCTGTACGGGCTCAACCTGCTGCGCCGTGACGCGGCCTGGCACCTGGCCCACGAAGTGATCGACGCCGGGCAGGCACTCTCGTTGTCGGGCGTGATCGATCAGCAGTGCGCCGCCCTGCGTCCGCATGTGCCGGCCCTGATCGACGGCTTTGCCCTGTCGCCCGAGTTGCTGCGCGCGCCCATCGCGCAGGACGACTACATCCAGGCGTTCTGCAAGCAGGTGCATGCCAATGTCGACTGATACCAGCAGCGCACGCTTTGCGCGTTCGGCCACTGCGCAGACCTCCATGTCCGTACACGTTTATCAATGCCCCGTCCGCTGGTCCGACATGGACGTGTATGGGGTGGTCAACAATGTTTCGTTCCTGCGCCTGCTCGAGGAAGCGCGGGTGGACTTCATCTGGCGCCTGGGCGCTGAGCAGGGCGATGCCTTCTTCAGCGGCGGCTCGGTGGTGGTCAGGCACGCGATCGAGTACAAGCGCCCGCTGGTCCACCGCCACGAACCGGTGGCCATCCATATGTGGGTCTCCGAAGTCCGTGCCGCCGCAGTAACGATCGAGTATGAAGTGCGCGACGGCGATACGTTGTGCGCCCTGGCATCCACCACCATGGCGCCATTCAACTACGAAGGGCGTTACCCGCGCACTATGAGCGATGAGGAAACGGCGTTTTTCGAACGCTTCCTCAACTCACGCAAGGCGCTGTCATGCGCCTGCTGAGGGTCGGCGCACCGGGGCGCGAGCGCCCCTGCGCCTTCGCCGTCGATGGCTCGGTGCGCGACCTCAGTGCGTGGGTCGATGACTGGGCCGGGGCAGCGCTGGCAGTGGCGGCAATGGCGGCGCTGTCGCGGCGCTTCACGCAGGAATGGGCGCAACTGCCACAGGTTCACATCGACCGCGAACGCATCGGCCCGGCATTGCGGCCGGGGCAGATCCTGTCGATCGGCCTGAACTACCACCGGCATGCCCGGGAAGCCGGGATGGCGGTGCCGGAAGAACCGATTGTGTCGAGCAAATCGGTCCATGCGTTGGGCGGCCCCTTCGATGATCTGGTGCTGCCGCTCGACGGCGACAAGACCGACTGGGAAGTGGAGTTGGGTGTGGTCATCGGGCGTCGAGTCCAATACCTGGCCACGCCCACTGACGCTGAAGCCTGCATTCTGGGTTACTGCACCGCCAATGATTTGTCCGAACGCGGTTGGTTACTGGAGCGGGGCGGGCAATGGATCAAGGGCAAGTCGTTCGATGGCTTTGCGCCGTTGGGGCCTTATCTGGTGACTGCCGATGAGGTTCCGTCACCCCAGGCGCTGGAACTGATCTGCCGGATCAATGGTGAGGTCATGCAGCACGACAGCAGCGAGGACATGATCTTCGACGTGCATCACCTGATTCATTACCTCAGCCGCTTCATGACCCTGCACCCTGGCGACGTGATCCTCACCGGAAGCCCGGGGGGCATGGCGTTGGGGCGGCCGGACCAGCCGTTTCTGCGCGACGGCGATGTGGTCGAGGCCGAGGTTGTCGGCCTGGGCGCGCAGCGTCAGGTATGCCGTGCATTCTATAAGGAGATGACATGACCCAACTCGCCCAGACCTTTACTCGCACCGTATTGCGTGAGGCACCGGCCGAGCTGATCAAGGCCCTCGCGGCACGTTTCGCCGAGCGCTTTTCGACCGCTACCGCCGTGTGTGAGCAGCATGGCCGCGACGAGTCGGCGTATGTCGATGCGCCGTTGCCCCAGGCCGTGGTGTTCGCCCGCAGCACCGATGACATCGTCGAGACCGTGCGCCTGGTGGCCGCTCACCGCGTGCCGCTGATCGCTTACGGTGCCGGTTCGTCGGTCGAAGGCCACCTGTTGGCGGTGCAGGGCGGTATCAGCCTTGACCTGAGCCAGATGAACCAGGTCCTGGCGATCCACGCCGAAGACATGAGCGTCACCGTGCAGCCGGGTGTGACCCGCCGCCAGCTTGAAGAAGCCCTGAAAAGTACCGGTCTGTTCTTTCCCATCGACCCGGGTGCCGATGCGTCCATCGGTGGCATGTGCGCCACGAGCGCCAGCGGGACCAATGCCGTGCGCTACGGCACGATGAAAGAGAACGTGCTGGCCCTGCAGGTGGTCACCGCTGGCGGCGATGTCATCCGCACCGGTACCCGGGCGAAAAAAAGCAGTGCCGGTTATGACCTTACCCACTTGATGGTTGGCAGCGAAGGTTCCCTGGGCATCATCAGTGAGATCACGTTGCGCCTGCACCCGGTGCCGGAGTCGATCTGCGCTGCCGTGTGCTCGTTCGACAGCATCGACCAGGCGGTGAACGTGGCGATCCAGGTCATCCAGTCCGGTATCGCCGTGGCGCGGATCGAGCTGATCGACGCCAACACTGTGCGCATGGTCAATGTGCACAGCAAACTGGAGCTGCCGCAGGCGCCGATGCTGTTGATGGAGTTCCATGGCAGCGAACTGGGTGTGCGTGAGCAGGCGCAGGCCGTGGAAGCGATTGCCGGCGAGTGGGGCGGTCGGGCGTTTGAGTGGGCGACCAGCGTCGAGGCGCGTCGGCGGCTATGGACGGCCCGGCACCATGCCTATTTTGCCGCGATTCAATCGCAGCCCGGTTGCCGCGCAATCAGCACCGACACCTGCGTGCCGATCAGCCGCCTCGCCGAATGCCTGCTTGAGTCCATCGCTGAAGTCGACGCGACGGGCATGCCGTACTTCCTGGTCGGGCATGTGGGCGACGGGAATTTCCACTTCGGCTACCTGATCGATCCTGACGATCCTCAGCAAAGGGCGTTGGCCGAGTCACTGAACGATCGGCTGGTGGCACGGGCCATTCGCCTCTCGGGCACCTGCACCGGCGAACATGGTATCGGGCTGCACAAGCAGGGCTACCTGGTCGACCAGGCAGGCACGGGCGCCGTCGAGATGATGCGCGCGATCAAGCGCACGCTGGACCCGGACAACATTCTCAACCCCGGAAAGATTTTTTCCTTCGACACACCTGCCAGGGAGGCGCGTCCATGACCGATAAATCCAACGAATCCGGTAGCCCAATGCGTACGGTTCTGGTGACCGGCGGTTCACGCGGGCTGGGCGCCGCGGTGGTCGTAGACCTCGTGGCACGGGGCCTGAACGTGTGTTTCACCTACCTCAAAAACGCTGATCAGGCCGAACAATTGGCGGCGTCTCTGGGCTCCGATCGGGTGCTGGCGGTGCGCGCCGATGGGCGTGATGGAAATGCCATCGAGCAGGCGGTCAAGCGTTGCGTGGCGCATTTTGGCTCCCTCGAAGGCTTGGTCAATAACGCCGGTATCACCCAGGACCGCAGCGCGCTGGCCATGAGCGCCGAACAGTGGCATGACGTGATCGGCAGCAACCTCGACAGCGCTTTCCATGCCTGCCAGGCGGTGTTGCCGCTGTTCGTCGAGCAGGGCCAGGGTGCGGTGGTGAATATGGCGTCGATTTCCGGGCTGATCGGCGTCCCCGGGCAGGCCAACTATTGCGCGAGCAAGGCCGGGTTGATCGGTATGACGCGCTCGATGGCGGTCGAATTCGCCGCCCGTGGCGTGCGTTTCAATGTCGTCGCGCCTGGGTTCATCGACACCGATATGACCCGCAAGCTTAACGAGCGACGGGTGGCCGAAATGGAAAACCGTATCCCCATGCGTCGCTTCGGTACCCCGCAGGAGGTGGCCAAGGTGGTGGCCTTCCTGTTGTCGCAGGATGCGGCCTACATCACCGGCCAGGTCATGGTGGTGGATGGCGGCCTGGTGACCTGAGCTGTCGGGTGAGCACTCGCCGGACTCGGGTGCCGACGCACTACTTTGAATTTTTCGGAGCCTATCAACATGACAATGGATGCCAGACTTTGGGGCATGCAACTGGGGGCTGAGCTGCAGCTTCCCGTTGACGCCGACCCCGAGGAAACCAGGGAGTGGCTGGACGCCTTTGATGGCGTCGTGCGCCAGGTGGGGGTGGAGCGCGGGCGCTACCTGTTGCAGCGCCTGGTCAGGCAGGCCGGGCAGTGCGGCATCGCAGCGTCCACCACGTTGCGTACGGCCTACTGCAATACGCTTCATCACAGTGAGCAAGGGCATTTTGCCGGTGACCTGGTGCTGGAGCGCCAGTTGGCGGCGTGGGTGCGCTGGAACGCCATGGCCATGGTGGTCCAGGCCAACCGCCGGCAGGGCGAGCTGGGTGGTCACATTGCCAGTTACGCGTCGGCGGCCGACCTGTTCGAGGTGGGCTTCAATCACTTCTTCCGCGCAGGGCCCAGCGGTGAAACGAATGACCTGGTGTTCTTCCAGGCGCATTCGGCGCCGGGCATTTATGCGCGTGCTTTCCTCGAAGGACGCTTGAGCGAACGACAGCTGAGTAACTACCGGCGCGAAGTCGGCGGTGAGGGCCTGTGTTCTTACCCTCACCCGTGGTCGATGCCTGATTTCTGGCAATTCCCAACCGGTTCCATGGGGCTGGGGCCGATCAGTGCCATCTACCAGGCCCGCTTTATGCGCTACCTGCAGCATCGTGACCTGAGCCCAATGTCGGCACGTCACGTCTGGGGCTTTTTCGGCGACGGTGAGATGGACGAGCCTGAATCGCTCGCGGCGCTGGGCCTGGCGGCACGTGAAGGGCTCGACAACCTGACCTTCGTGATCAACTGCAACCTGCAGCGCCTCGACGGCCCGGTGCGTGGCAACGGTAAAGTGATTGAAGAACTCGAGGCGCAGTTTCTCGGGGCCGGCTGGAACGTGGTCAAAGTGCTGTGGGGCAGCGAGTGGGATGCACTGCTCGACCAGGACCATGATGGCGTGCTCCAGCATTACCTGGACATCACCGTCGATGGTGAATATCAGTCGCTCTCCACGCTGGACGGTGCGGCCAGGCGTCAACGCTTTTTCGCCCGACACCCACGGTTGCTGGAGAAGGTTGCGCACCTGGAGGACAGCCAGCTCGAACAAATGCGCCGCGGCGGCCATGACCCGTTGAAGATTCACGCCGCCTACACGGCCGCGCTGGCCTGCAAGGGGCGCCCGACGGTGATCCTGGCCAAGACCGAGAAGGGCCATGGCATGGGGCGCTGGGGGCAGGGCAAGATGATCGCGCACCAGCAGAAACAGCTCGACGATGAGGCGCTGCTGGCGTTTCGCGACCGCTTCGCGCTGCCCCTGAGCGACGATGATGTTCGTGCTGCCCGTCTGTTCAAGCCTGAAGCCGACAGCCCGGTGATGCGCTACCTGCACAGCCGTCGTCAGGCGCTCCACGGTTATCTGCCCAGCCGCAACCGCGTTGCAGCGCCGCTGGAAACGCCGGCGGCCGGTGCATTCGCCGGGTTTGCGTCGCCGGGGGAAAGCAAACCGATGTCCACCACCCTGGCGTTCGTGCGCATGCTGGGCACATTGCTCAAGGCCCCGGTGTTGGGCGAGCGCATCGTGCCGATCGTGGCCGACGAGGCGCGCACGTTCGGTATGGCCAATCTCTTCCACAAGTACGGTATCTATTCGCCCCAAGGCCAGCTTTATGTGCCCGAGGACAAGGATTCTATCGTGTCGTACCGCGAGGCGCGCGATGGTCAGATCCTCGAGGAAGGCATCACCGAGGCCGGGGCGATGTCTTCATGGATTGCTGCAGGTACCGCCTACAGCACCCACGGGATGGCGATGCTGCCGGTGTACATTTTCTATTCCATGTTCGGCTTCCAGCGTGTCGCCGATTTGATCTGGGCCGCGGCCGACCAGCGCACCCGAGGTTTTCTGATCGGGGCCACCTCAGGTCGTACAACCCTGGCCGGGGAGGGGTTGCAGCATCAAGATGGTTCCAGCCATTTAGTCGCGGCTACGGTGCCCAATTGCCGGGCCTACGATCCGGCATTTGCCGGTGAGTTGGCGGTGATTGTCGACGATGGGCTCAAGCGCATGCTGACCGCCCAGGAGGACGTCTTTTACTACCTCACCGTGACCAATGAAAACTACCTGCAACGGCCGCTGCCGGAAGGTGTCGAGGCGGATGTGATCAAGGGCATGTACCTGCTCGACACAGTGGACGCCGGGCCGGACGCGCCGTTGGTGCGTCTGCTCGGCAGCGGCGCGATCCTCAACGAAGTGCTGACGGCGGCGAACCGGCTGCGCGAGCAATGGGGAGTAACGGTGCAGGTCTGGAGTGTCACCAGTTTTAGCGAACTTGAACGCGATGCCAGGCATGCCCAGCACGCGCGCCTTGCCGGTGCACAGACGACGCTGGGGCATGTTGAACAATGCCTGGGCGGGGCCGCGCCGGTCGTGGCGGCGACGGACTATGTCAGGGCCTATGCACAACTCATCGCCCCCTATGTCAGTGCGCCGTTCAAGGTGCTGGGCACGGACGGCTTCGGCTGTTCAGACACCCGGCGCGCCCTGCGGCGTTATTTCGAGGTGGACAGCCAGGCGATCTGCCTGATGGCCCTGCAGGTACTGGTGGAGCAAGGACACCTGGCCGCAGACGTGGTCGCCACGGCCCGTCGCACCATGGACGGTACGGACAATCGCCATGCTTGACCGCTGTGGATAGCCCCGATTGACCTGGGTGGTGTTCCACCACAGCTACCTGTGGCTGTGGTTGGTGTGGCAGGCGCTGTCATACGACTTTGAGGGCTGGCGTACCCTGCTGGTCGCCACCCATTTGGCTCAGCAGCAGTGCCTGCGGCTCTTTTGTGGGCCGTTGTGAGCGCCCGGTCGCCAGCGATTAGGCGTTGCGCCGGTTTGATTCAAAGGCTCTCAGGGTCGCCGAAAAACATTTTGACTTGGCTCTAGCACGGTGGTTTTAGGCAGAAAAAATTGAAATTTACCCCCAGTTTTGCCCCTTGCAACGCTTGATGGATCGAGGATCACTATCAGCGAGTGATCGCTTTGTCTAGGGACTTCCACAGTCATCCAACGCTCGGTCAGAACATAAAGTTTTTACCACTCGCCGCCCCATCGTTCACCCCGACTTTTCTGAGTTATACAGTGAGCGCAGATGCGTTCGACCCAATATAGATAGTCCGTCCCGGCACCAACATTTGCGCTCTGACTGAGGGAGCTGGCTTTCCGGCGATGGGGCCAGTTCAAGCAACGCAACACCTTCCGGCAAGTTGACTGATTCGGGTCGGTTAACGCTCCTGGATCTGGCTGGCGAAAGCGATCGTCTACGACTGGCAGCTATCGACCCATATCCATAGCGGACTCCTGAAAGAACAACATTTGCATCCGTGTAATTGGTTTGCGGCGACCTTATGGCTTAAAGCACGTCATCTATATCCTTGCAACTGGATGTTGCCGATGTCGCTTCGGAGTCTGATCCGGAGAGGGCCTGAGGTGCGCGAGGCTTACATCGCAGGTTTAAGAGAAAGGGAAGGTGCCTGAAGCAGTTGTAACGCCTGCAACTTTGCAGACACCGCTTGAAAAATTAATTACAAAAAGCGCTATTTCGTCTCTCGGCGTTCTCCCTACATGATTCGTATGCCTATTTGAAGGACGTGCTCACGCGCCTGCCGACACAGCGGGCGAGTGAGATCGATCAGTTGCTGCCGCATCACTGGCAACCGTTTTAATCACGCAAGGCTTGATGCCCGGACGCATACATTGAGGCTCGGTTCCCGGCCCGTACGCTAAAAACTCTATTCGAATCAGGCTGCGTTAGCCCCGGAGCATCGAGCTTTAGAGGATTGGTTCGTTATTTTTCCCAGCTTACTATTGCGATAGAGCAATAGCGGCAAGTTCTGCAGAGCCTACCGGGCGTTACTAGTTCGGTCTGTATTTCAAAGGGTGATGCGTTTTTTTCTTTGACTAAACTTGTAAGCTCCCGCCGCAAGTTGTCTGGAAGCTTTATGATCCTAGAAAAAACCAACCGATTGGTGATTTCAACTTGGTCAACGGGGGAGGTTGTACCATCAATATGAATATGGAAATGTGTTTCTTTTGGTAGGTGTTCACCATTAAGTTGCTTTTGTATAAAGCCATCAGGATCTCTGGCAAATTCTAGAGCGGCTGCTCTTTCAGTTTCAATAAGTTCAAATATGGAATCTAGCTTCTGCATGTTGATCTTGGAAAAGTCATCTTGCATTTCAGATAAGATGTTAAACATGGCAATACCTTTGGGAATAGAGTGGGTAGCGGGCGACATGCAACCTCTTGTTTCCTGTCGCGATTAGGGGTCGAAGACGTTACCTGCTGTTCAGTAGACCCTGGTGCAGCTTAGACGTGGTCACGGCAAACGCAACATAGGAGCGGCGTTCTTGTGGCATGGGCGTCCACTTAAAATTTGGTGAACGCCATCGCCTCAAGCGACGGAGTCAGGAAGGTGTGTTGCCCGAACGGTTACATTGGGCTTGCCAATTTCATATTGTGATTGCTGAGACATTAACTGCGCTGGCCCTCACCTACGGGTGAGGGCGCTTCGCCCGGTGCTTCCTGAAAGCGAGCTTTTTCTATATTTCGACACCACTTACGAGCAATGACTATCCCAATTCTTCGATCAAATCGACGTGATGAAGATGAATGTTGAATTTTCTTTCCGGCGCCTGCTGATATTTGCGCGCGCTAGAGGCCAGTGCTGTCATGTCGATTTGGGCCTTAGCGAGTAGATGTCTCAGATTTCCTTTAGTGGTGTTTTGGACAAGCAGTGGCAGAAGCTTGAGAATGGCGCCTGTGTTTGTAGAAACTAACTTCAATAAGTTTGCCGCTTTCGGATGTGTTGCCTCGTCCAAGTAGGCGCGGTATCCAGACTCAGCGGGCTGACCAGGCTCTATAGTCCAACGTATCCGACGTATTGCCAGGTGCTGCTGTATATGGGCCCAGAATTCGTCGCCGTATAGGTCGATGCTGAGCATTTCAGTAGTAGCAGACCATAGCGCAGCGAAGAGTTTGGCTGATTTGGCCAAGGCTTCTGTATCCAAGGTCTCGGGCTCATAGGTTGTGCAGTCAAGTATGCCGAGACCGATATCGACTAATGTCCGCATTAGGCTCGATGCGTCCGAGGGGCGCCAATTTTTCGAGGTTTGGGTTGTAGGGCTAAACTCCAGGATCTCTCTCAGTGCAACGCTGCAGTCCCACATCTTCAACCAATCATTAGCAAAGTCGCCACTTAGAGCGATCGAGTACCCAAGTACTTTACAAGCATAGTCGCCTGGTCGGGTCGCATGGTAATGCCTAGCGTGATCTCTGAGGCTCTGACCCTTACCTGAATCCCATTCTTCCAGTGTGAGATCCCACTCACCAAGGAAGCTTGTTATGTCCGGCGGTAAAAATTTGGTCGGTTTCTCAGAGTGCAAAAGTGCAAGCATGCTTTGGTAGACCCAAGGCTCCCAACTGTTGTCTAGGTCGCTTGATGTGGCGGGCGAAAACGAGGGGGCTATTTTGTCAGCCAAAGCCATTAGAAGGTCATTGCTGTCAATGAGTGTCTTTCGCTGCGTCTCATGAGCCGGAAAATTGAGGGTCTGACGAGTAATCCACGTGCCCCAGCGCTTAAATATTCCGATAAAATCTGATCGCTGTGCAAGAGTGTCCCTCAGACGAGCAAGCAGGTATTTGACATGAGCTTCCAGTATGTCCTTTGGATGCTCTTGTCTGTCAGCTACATGAAGTAACATGGATTTGCCATGTCTGATCAAGCTCGGAAGCAATATCTCGCCGTTCCAAGTGCCGTCATCCCCAAAACTGGGTGCCGCTCTGAGAGTCAAACATTCCCATAAAACATAATTGCGGTAAAATTCTGGACTCTCTAGCACCCGGTTGAGCAGTACAGGGTTTCGTATCAATTTCATCGATGCGAGCAGTTGTTCAGCGTCTAACTCAGCGAGCAGGCGTACCCAAGACCAGCTCGATTCGTTTGATCGTGATTCGCGGATATGTCCGCTCCAAATGTCACCTAGTGTGAATGGATCAGCGGGATCTTCGGGGTGTTCTGAGTTGAGTTTAACTTCAGCATTGATGAAATGTTGAGCGGCAAGGGTGACGACAGTGGATCTGAAACTTTCATTCAATCTGGCTAGGGTGGCGGTAGCGACAGGCCAGAGCTGCTCAAGCCACCAAGAATGCCTAATCAGCGCTAAAAGCGCTGGCAGCCTGTCCTCAGTTTCTTTAGATGACCAAACGCTAATGATTGCCCCACATAGAACGGCAAGGGATTCAGCGTCGTCCAAGATGTCCGAAGCCTCATCCGTATCACTCAGCTGCTTGGCAAAATTTTTGAGCGCAGTTTTGGCGTCCCCAGGAGCGAAAAAATAATTTTCGATGAGTGCAATCAGCTGTGGAGGGTATTCAATATTGCCTGCCGCGTAGTTGTTGATAAGGCCTAATGCACTGTTGTAATCCTTCTCAGTGCTTGATACATATGCAGAAGGTAGCAACCATTCTTTGTTCATTGATTAAAATTCCTAGATTAGTCGCTTAGGCCTTTCCATGCCATCTCAAAGAAGTCGATTGCTTTGTGAGCGTTGACATCCCATCCTCTGCTGGCAGCATTCACGTGACGATGAAACCCACCTACGGTAGCCCCGAAGTGCCAAAGTTCATCATCAATTATCGCGAATCGGTCATGTATGTAGGGGAACTTATTTATTGTAAATTTTATCTGTGCGTCGAGCGGCGGATAAAGTGGGCCTCTACGATCTGTGACCTCTTTGGATAAATCCGAAAATACATCTAGCGCCTCGTTTTGATCGGGCGGTGCGCCTGTTAAAATACGTACTGATTTAAGCTGGTCGGTATCCCGAAACCAGTTTGAAACCTTTTCGAGTCTTTGGTTGTGTTTGGGTTTTTTGCCATCGTCGGAAAGGATGCGCTTGTCAATAATCCATACGCGTGACTGTGCTGCAAGAATAGCATTGGAAAACTCGTCAAAAATTTGTACTCTTTCCACATTCTGCCTTGCCTTAATTGCGGCAATGTCGGGAAAATACTGCGCTCCTTCTTCGCGATAATGGGGCTCGCAAGGAATCAGGAGTTGGGGTTTGAGAGTAGACTCAGCTTCCGGGACGACACTCACTGCGGGAGTAGGTGAAAGCTTAGGCATCTGATTCGTCCCGCTCGGCGAGCCCCTCAAAAGCGGCAGAGTTATCAAACAAATGACTTAGGTGGTCTAGAACTTTTTCGCCATGGGGAATCCGCATAATCAAGGTTGGTCGTACGCCAATCGAATTTAATGAACTGCCAAGCATCCAGACTCGACCATCTACAGCGATAAAACGGTCATGGAAGTATGTCTCGATTGTTCGCGCAATCTTGATTTCAAGGGGGTTGCTGTGCAGGGTTCGGAATTTTTCTATATTACTTTTTAACGCGCTGAGATCATCGCCCGCCAAGGTTGCCGACCTCTCATCCCCTTCTGATGTTTTGGGCTTGCTGAATGCGTAGTCCGACGTGAGGATTTTAACTTTAATATCGTCGCGCTCAAGTGCAAACAGATATTGCACGATCTGAGTAGCG
This sequence comes from Pseudomonas sp. GM18, assembly GCF_000282195.1. Taxonomy (GTDB): domain Bacteria; phylum Pseudomonadota; class Gammaproteobacteria; order Pseudomonadales; family Pseudomonadaceae; genus Aquipseudomonas. The sequence goes on along the minus strand of NZ_AKJT01000033.1, from coordinate 44,837 downwards.
CCAAAATAGGGGTCGGCGATAAAAACGCTAACACGCGCATTTCTAATTTTGGCTCTGATGTGATCTAGCGCCGGCTTGCGTTGCCCGGTGCCAAACCACGTTTGATCGTATAGGCGGGCACTGTGGTTTAGATTTCGCTCATTCCGGGCCTCAGTCAACCGCTTGAAGGCATCGGAGTTGTCCTGGGGATCTCCGTAAGTCTGGGCGGAAGCTAACGTCTTTTTCTCGGTGTGATATTGATCTGCTTCGCTCCTTTTACCCTCGTTTTGCGGCACGGTGACACTGACGCGTCGCTCAACGACCTCTGTCGTTAAGTGCATTTGTCGAAAGAATGATCGCATAGGTGTCTGTAGTAACACACCGCGTTGCTCATGCGCTAAAACCAATCCTGCAGTATCAATAGCGGTTGGCCTTTTGATTTCTATTAGGCCATCCTCAGGCACTTTGAGCGTTTGAAAAGAGGTCAGCATACCCTCCTGCCCCTCAAACACAGTCAGGTTAAGGTGTTGTAAGGTTTGGCCTGGATGAGGCTTTAAGTGGAAGTAAAGTGACTCCGAACCCTCGTTCTTCGGTTCGATGAACTGCCTAACTGAGTGAACGTCTAGGTCAGGGACGGCAAGCGTGAGGCCGCCTAAGTATTCTGGATATTCTCTGAGATCGACATGCATGTGTCTTTCCAAGAACTTAAAGGCCTCGTCGGCGTTGTCTCTCCGTCCATTGGGGGTCAAGAACTCTGGCCATGATTGATTTCCGGAGATTCGACGAGAGTACCGAGTGATGCCGATATTTCTGAAAGGGACAGAAGATCGTTCCGATGACCCGGTCAGACTTTCACTTTGCATAGGTACACCCAAGAGCGGCCACCTAGGAAAATCGTCTAGGCTTGCTACATCCAGAGGAATACCATCTGAGCCCCGGGAGTCCTGGAAAGGAATAGGTGTAGTAAAAGTTTCAAATGAGCTTCTGTACCAGCTGATAGCGTCTTCAGCTCGCATGACTATTCGATCAACTGCGATGCCGCCCTTTTCCTTTTTAAAGCGTTTGATTGCCGCTTCATGACGTTTACAGGGTATTTCTCGTCCCGGTGGCAAGAGCCAAACCGAGGCATATAATAAACGGAGGGGTGGTCTCTCGGTTTGATCCGACTTGGGCGGTATCAGCACGGCAATGCGAACTACTGCATAGTCAAAGCTCTCAAGGGCATCGTTGTATTGGTAAGATGATGAAAGGCTTTCTAAACTGTCCATGTTTGGCTCTTACTATGGCGCGATTTACGGGTCGCTGGGTTTGTCGTGCTAGTGCGTCGATTTTACCCAAAGTTTGATCAAGCTGCCATTGTGCTATCAAATGTTAACGGTCTCGGAGGCAGGCCTGCTATTGAAGGAGAGCACCACGAAACGCTGGAGATCTGATCCTGCCAGCGAGGCGTAGCCGGAAAGTAAGTCTGACTAGAATAATGGCGACTTGTCGAGGGAGATCGAGGAGGGTGACGACTAAGCTCGGTGGTCGGGACAGGCATCGCAACGCCATTAACTGAGGTGATCGGATAGCGCTTGATGGCGGTTTGACAACAGTAACGGATGATATTTTCGAGAAGGGGACTGTTGGACCTTAGGCTGGGGGCATCCTTTTCAAACCATCCAAAGCATGCCCTCAGATATGCCCCGAGTGTGGTTATCCACTGGAAGTGGATGGATTTCCATGGTCTGTGGAGTCTGTGGAGAGGCAGAAAGAATCAGATGCACAGGCTGCCCGACTACGCTTAGAGACTCTCGGGGTCGCCGAAGAACATTTTGACTTGGCTCTAGATCAATAGTTCTGAGGGAGAAAATAGTGTGGATGCCCCCACCTTTGCCGCCACTCGCACCCGGTACGCGAGCGGCGAATGGGAATTCTGACAGCGACCCATTATGGCAATGGTGGTTTTCAGTGTAGCGCCGCAACAGAAATTGGCAGGGATCTTGAGTCTGATGTCGGGTGTAGAACGCACCTGCACCTTGCAGAACCACCATCCATTGCCAGCAAAGGCAGTCCGATGTGGGTTAAGGCTTTGGCAGTCGAAACCTGAGATGATGCGACTACAAACGTTGTGCCTTTAGAGAGTCAGAGCTCGAATTAACGGTAGCGGCTCTTCGCTACTTTAGGGTTGGTCGTGGAGGTGAGGGTTGTTTCCCCGAGATTCAAGCCCAGTTCGAACTGGTCTATCTAGGTACGTGTCGCTCGTAGCTAAGCAAAGAAGTAACTTGAGCGTCGACGCCCGAGCGTTCGCTTTCAACGGTCCACTGCCTCGTCTTGGAGCGTCTGGATGGGGAATAACCGGGTTGCTATAGCCTAGAGAGCTTATGGGTTCACTTGTTTCGCAGAGCGCAAGGAATGCAATGTCGAGGATCTACAGCTATCTGAACTCAATCAGCTCCGGTCAGCCGATCAATTTTGAGGCTTTTGCTAAGGAGTTGAAGAAGCATGGCAAGGGTGCTGGCTATCTGTTCGATACGTTTTCAACGTCGAAAATCGGAAAGAGCAGCTATCAGGTGGCTGTCTTGCGTGAGGATCGCTTTGCTGAGCTGATTCGTGAACACGCTCCATCAGAAGTTACGGGCCGTATTGGTGCTGCTTTCGACGGAAATAGCCATGCAGCAGCAGTAAGCGGCTCGCTTTTGATAACACGAAGCGTGGTCCATCCTCATCCAAGCGTGGTTCTTCTGAGCAAGCACGGGTGGGAAGCACCTAACACTCTCCGACCAGCAGCGTTGCTGGTGGAAAATCTCGAGAACTTCCTAGCTCTCGAGCAGACAGTCGACATCCTGGCCGACTGTGGCGTAGCTGAGCAAAGTGAAAATCTCGACGTCATTTTCAGCGCCGGTAATCAGATCACCAACAGGCTGAACATGCCATTTCTCAGCAAGTACCAGAGGCTGTACTGCCTGTTTGATGCCGACTTAGGTGGGCTGACAATGTATCGAACCCTTCTCAAAGGGCTGCCAGACGGGCACCGGGTCGTGTTTGTGTACCCTGATGATATCGCCCACCGGTTAAGCGCTTCCAAATACTCACTAAATCAGCAAACGAGACAAGATCTCCTTGAGTTCGTTGGTCTATCCAAGGAAACCAATGAGCTGATCGGACTTATGCGAGACAGCCATAGAGCGCTAGAGCAGGAAACCTATTTGATGTTGGCAACGACAAGGGACTGATGATGTTGAGCGACTCCTACGCGTTTCAGGACGTATACAAATTCCACAGGCTGATTTTTGTTAACAGTGCTGCCTATGCCTACACCGTAATCCGCGTGGACAAGCACACCGCTTTGTGTGGCCAGAACAACCTCGGAAAGACCTCGATGCTGAATGCATTGAAGCTTTTTTTGCTGCCACACGAGAACTTCAAAAGCTGCGATAAGAAATTCGCCTTCAAGGGGCCGGCCGGGACGTACTACTCGACTGATGCTAGCTACAGCTACTACTTCCCGGAAAACCACTCCTTCATCATCCTCGAAGCGGAGAACATGCACGGCCCGTTCTGCCTGGTCCTGCACCGCGGGAATCGACCATTCTCATACGGCCGTATGGCAGTACCTTGCATGTATGCCGATATCCAGCACATGTTTTGGGACCTTGAGTCGCCCATCAATGGAGACATGGGGGCTCCGATAGAAGGCATCTCACTTTCTGGTGTGCTTTCGGATCTCCGAGCTCGGGGCGGGGAGGCAATGAACGACGGTGCTGTCATTCGCCAGCGGCTCTTCGGTCAACAGGCTCTTAATCGTGAGGAGGGCCGATTCTGCTTGCTGCCTCTTAGGAATGGCGGTACCGCACGCGAGATCGACGCGTGGAAGATGCTAATCCACCTGGCCTTCGACATTGGGGCGAAGGACAACCGCACTCTGCCGGATACTATCGCCACGATCATCGAAGGGGATAAGGACCGGAAGAATGCAGAGCTGAGTGTCAGCCTGAGCGAGATCCTCGATGACTATGAGAACCTGAAAAAAGAAGGCGATCGCCTGGCGGACATAGAAAGCGCGCGGAGGTCTTGGGAGAGCTTTGATAGCCAGTTCCAACTGTTTGAGACGAAATCCGAACTGATCGTTCAGAGTATCGTCGATGTTGAGCATGCCTTGGCTGAAAGGCAGTCCAGCATTCTTGATGATGTTAAGGCAGCATCTGAGAGATATCAGGCTCTTGATGTGGCTCACTCAGCTAAGAGACAGCACCACGGTCTGGTCAAGGCTGAGTATCTGAAGCTGGCTGGAGCACTGAGTCTCCGGCATAAGGATTTGGAAGGTGTCCAAAAGCAGCTATTCAAGGTCAGCGAGATTCTTCGGCGTTACCCTGGCACAACAGAGCATGAGGTCCGCGAGCTCTTATCCGATCTCTCCGCAGAGTTGACCGCAGAGATCGAAACCCTGACAAACAAGGTTCAGAGCGCTGAGCAACTAGCCCAGGCGATCAGGAATAAGAACAGTCTTTCCCATCAGCGCGACCAACTCCGAAAAATTCTTGATGAACATGTGGAAACTGTTCTCGAGCAGGTCGATCGTCACAGTGCGTCGGTGCTGAGTAGCTTGAACTCGACGCTGTTCACCAAGCTGACTCCTCGACTCAACTCTGACCAGAAGCAAGCCATCAAAGAGTTTGGCTGCCTATTCCAGGAGCGAGGTTCTTTCATCAGCTTCCTGAGCCAGGAGACCTCATTTGGTTTCATGTCTTTCGACCCGACCAGAGCAAGGAAGCAGCACGAGCAAGACCTGATCAAACTGGATGACGATATCAAGGACTGTGATGACCTCATTCAGCGCCTAAACGATGACAGCAAGTTGACTGCTGAGCAGGCCAAGGATAAAGCCAAGCAGCTGACCCGCGAGCGGATTGAAACTGATGAAGAGGTTCAACTACTCAGTCGGCATGGCTACATGCGCGAGCAGCAGAAAGCATTGGAACTTGAGGTGGGGGAACAGACGGTAGAGTTGGCCAAGCTACATGAGAGTGTGGCGGATGCCGCCGGCGAGCTGGAGGACCTAGCGGTACAGGTTGAGCGCGCAAAAGAAGTGCTCGCCAGGGTCAGGAAGGAAAACGAAGATCTGCGCAATTACCTTGAGCAGATCCGGAACGTAGCTGAGATCACTTTAGGATTCCTTTCGATCCGCGAGATGAAGCTGAAAGCTCGCGATACTTTCTTTCACCCTAGCCAGATCAAGGAGATTTCCCAGTTCGCTTCTGAGGTAGCCAAGAGCAGAGAAGCTCTGCAAGTGGCCTTGGATGAACTGCTGAAACGTAACTTGCTGGGCGAAGAGGGCAGAGACTTTGGCTACCATGCTTTCCATGACTTGAGTCGGATGCGTAGCTGTCGGAGAGCTTTCGCGGCGATGTTTGGCACCTTGGAAGGTGAGCAGCAGACCTACCAGGCCAAGGTCACCGCGCATAACTCGAATACCTCTATTCAAATCGACGAAATCAAACACGCCAGAAGGATGATCAAGGAGTTCGAGAAAGAGGTAGATGACCAGCTCTCGGAGTTCAGTGTGTCTGACCTCGAGGCGATCGAGATTTACTGCGTATTGAATCCCCATTTCGAAGAGCTGTTGGTCGATATTGATTCCATAAACCTCATGACAACCGGGCTCCACGAGAAGCGCTTGTATGAACGGTTACGAGCTTTCTGTACCGAGTTCTTTGTTAACGGTGGCCGTCGGGGGACCACCCTGGATATGAGCCTGTTGATTGATCGGGTTGGATATCGGTACCGCAAGCGTGGGCATGACAAGTACACCGAAGAGGATCAATCCAACGGTACTACGGCAATGATTAACTGCCGCCTGCTATCGATTCTTCTGCGTAGGCTGTTGGTTGCGAATACACAGATCTGTTTGCCATTGGTAATGGATGAGCTGTCGAATCTGAGCCACTTGAATCTGAAGGCTGCGCGTGGCATCGCTGAGTCAGAAGGGTTCGTGCTGTTCGGGGCAACGCCGGAGCCGACGTCTACTATCGCGAAAGTAATCGAAAACTACATCGACCTTTCGCATTTTCTCGCCACCGACAGGGCATACAGCCACTTACGTCGAGTGATCTACACAGGTGAAAGCGAGTCGCTGAGAACAAAGAAAGATCCCGCCGATGCTGTTGCGGAGATCACTGTCGGATGATCGTTGCAGCAGACAAAACGGTCATGCTCATGATCGAGCATAAGCACATTTTTCTTGATCTTATCGACATCATGGATGAAGGCTCGGCTGGCGAAGAAGTGTCAACTCGCCTGTACGAGTCCAAAGTGATGAAGCTGCTTGATTCGCTGGGAGACAGTAAGTCCGATCGGCAAAAAATTGAAGCGGCCTTCGACGTGCGTAACCTCGTCCGGGCAAGCTTGATATTGCACCATGACACCAAGCGAGGAGTCATTGCCTTCGCCCCGTTTTTGATCGAGTTATTTCGCCACTTTGATAGATCGCGTCTTCGGCAGCTGAGTAGCGCCGATCTTGAGGCGCTGTGCGACAGCTTCAATGATAGTCTTGAAAAGCTTCGCGATTTGACAGTGATTGAGCAGGGGAACGACACGTTCGAGGATGAGCTTAAGCTACTCCGGGAACGCATCCGCTACGCTCAAGGGAAGATCAAGGAGAACGTGGACAGTCTTCAGGGGCAGACTCTTCGCCTGGCGGAGATCGTCGAAGTGATGAGCCTTGAGAACCTCGACGAGGTGAAGCAGGCTCGCGGTGCTTTGCAGGCGATCACCCGAATCTACGGTAGGCATGTTCTCCCCACATTGCAGTTCCTCAACGAGAGGGAACCTCTGAAGAAAGGCCTGCCGGCACTCACTGCCTTGCTGCGGATATCCGAGATGTTCCGCGATGCCAAGTTGCCAAAATTGGGTCAGCAAGTTCTCTATGCAGTGGCATCCATTCGCTCCTATCGCTACGACGTGGAAGTCATCAGTAAGTCTCTGCAGCGCTACGTGCATCAGAATGAACGTCAGCGTCGTGAGTACGACCAGGTTGAGAGTGTTTTCAACGATCTACTGGTTGCCTGTCGGGAGCTCCATGACGGGAAACTAAGGGGCAACCTCATCCCTAAAGATCATGAGGTACTGGAGCGTTTCTCTACCTTCAAAGGCATGAAGAGGCAGAGAGCCGATAGCAAGATTGAATGGCACAACGTAGATCATTGGCTTCACCTTCAGGAGCATCTGCGGAGTAGCCTGGATTCACTCAAAAATACCCGAGTAACAACAACGTCTGTTGAGCCGGTTGGCGAGGACGTGCTCAAAGCCAGGCGTGCTTCAGACGTGCGCCGAAAACTAATTGGAAGGCTGATAGATGAGTGGCCTATTCAGGTTGGGCCTGACGCCCATGCGTCGCTTCACGCACATCTGGCCCAGCAGATCAGCGACTACGAAATTGCTGACCTAGTGGAAGGCGTGTCTTGGCTAAAGCACCGAGAGGACATTGTGCTAACCCCTCGATTCCAGTTAGGGGTGATTGAGGACGACAGGCAGAAGCTGACCTATTACAAATTGAGAATCGAGGAGCAGGGCAGTGAGACAACAGCTTAGCCAGGCCATCTACAAAGAGTTGATGTCGGGGAAGGTGATCAACAAAGACACCTACGAGAATGGTGAAGTAAAACCCAACCCGCTCTTCGAAGAGATGCTCAATAACTACGATCAGAGCTACAAGCCCTTGTACTTGAACATCGGGTTTGAGTTGGTGATGCGGAATGGCTTTATCTACATTCGTTCAGTCGAGCGCGATGAGGAGTACAGCGAGGTGGTCAGGAAAATACAGGTTCTGCTGCTGATCCTTGCTCGCGGACTGCACGAACAGGGCTACCAGCTTGATATTCTGCGCGACGGTGAAGCTGGTGTGTCTGATGGGATCATGGAGGAGATCGGGAAGGGAGAAGACAAACAAGACGTCATGTCTGCCAGCAACATGAAAGGGGAGGCTCTTGCATCTGCAGTTAGAAAAAATCTCGAGCAGCGTGGGATCGCCTACAGGAATGCAAAAGGCAATCTGGTACTGACTCATGCTGGATTAGCGTTCTTTGACGACGTATTTAAGTACAGTAATGCTGAACCAGGTGCAGTTATGGTGGCTTGAGTTTCCGGCTTTATCAATTGGTAGATGGTTTCTTTATAGGGCTGCGTGCATGGACTGTCGGCTATCGCGCCTCCTGCATTGAGCTTGGTGCGCCAAGCATACAGGGCGGCTTGCGAGATACTTTCTTTGACTGAGGACGTCTGGCTTGACGTGGTTCAGGGGGGATTACCTCCTTCCGCAGTTCTTTTTCTATCGGCCATTACGTTCTACAACTCGCATGCTACAGGCCATAGCAGGATCAGGTCGGTGAGTAATGGCTTGCGAAATGGCAGGTTAAGTGTGTCGGCGGCAGCGATGGCATGTTGCCGAGCCTTATCCAACCATAGCTCTATTGCTTCAGGCGCAATGGCGATCGAATCGGGTTGTAGTTCACCTGACCCCGATTTCAATCCATTCAATATCTCCAGCACCTCCTCATCCCGCACCAAGCGCAGGATTCCCTTGCTGTTGGCCGTTACGCCCGCTACGACCTGACGCACCTGCCCGGTCTGGCTGGTGACCGCATCCTGAAACCGGAAGAGGGCTAGCGGTGCGAGTCCTTCATCAATCAAGGCCAAAGCAACTTCCCATTCAATGGCCTGCGCGACGGCTTGATCGAAGACCTGATGCCCAACACCGACAATTTTTTTTGCTTCGTCACTGTCACGGGGATTTCGGTGAAAGATCAGCCCTTCATAGCGGGAGCGGATACCCGGCGCTTTCTGCCAGGCGTCGGGTGTGATGAAGCTGAATACCCCATCTTCTCGATCGGGGCGCCGACGATTGCGCACCAACATGCTGTGGAAGAAGGGGATCAGGTCCGGAAGATCCTTTTTTGGTACATCATCGAGCTGAGAGAGATCGAAACTTTGGCAGTGCCCCACAAGATCCGTGACAGTGGAGATTGCCGAACGCCCACCAAGGCTGCGAGCCTTTTCATCAAACCAGTCCGCGAACCGATCAGAAGTAACTTGCTGTCCTTCTGTGAACAACTCGTTGAAGAAACGCGGTCCTGCCATACCGAGAACCATCTGCATCAAATCCTCCGGCTCGTCCATGGCGTGCCCCAGGGCCTCCATGATGTGCGTGATCTTCTGCTCCAATTTGCCCCAGATCCGCGACTCCACTGTTCCTGGGTTACGGATCGTCACAACCTCCACGGGATGACGCTGACCATAGCGGTTGAGCCTGCCCACCCTTTGGTGCAGCCTCATTGGGTTCCAGGGTAAGTCCACATGGATCAGTGTGTAGCAATGCTCTTGAAGGTCGATGCCTTCCCCCCCGGCTTCGGTGGAAACTAGAAAGCGGATGTGCCCCCGATTGAAGGCATCAGCTGTGTCCTCACGGCTGCCTGTCAGAGCCACTTCTCGTCCAGTTGGCAGGCGCACTCCCTCTAGCCGATCATCTCCATTGATGAAACCCACGGTATTCTCGCCAAAGCGCGCCATCAGGGTGGAGATCATCAGGGCTTGGGTGGCCTTGTATTCGGTAAACAATAGGATCGATCGCTCCGCAAACTTCTCCTCGATGATTGTTCCGATCCGCAGGATTTTGCTCTCGTTGACGATTGCCGTTGCCGACTCAAGCAACGCCTCTAGGTGCGGGATCTCGTCCTCCATGAGCTTGAACTTGGCCTGGCTCATCCAACTATTGAGAGCCTCAAGCAGGTCCGCGTCTTCCTCCTCATCAGCCCTCGTGAAGTCGACCTGCTCAGCGCGCATTTGCGCAATATCCTTGCGAATACGAACCAGCCGCGTACGTAGGGCAGCGCGGATCGCCGCCACCGAGCTGGAGGCTATTTTCTGCATGGCGATTAGTACCAGCGTAACTTGGTTGCGGCCGGTCTTGTCCAGTCCAGAGGCATAAGCATTGCCGGCCAAGATGAAGCGGGTTAGAAGTTGATAAAATGCTGCCTCATTCTCGCCATAGCTATAAGTTTCGGGGTGTTGTGTCACCGGTTGGAACAGGCGCTTGCCCGCCATATCCGTAACCTTCTGCTTGAAGTTGCGGATTAGTACTTGGCGTAGCAGAGGCAGTTGCTCCTTCTCCTGCCGCATAGGGCTGAACGTATCCGGGCGCAGGAGCGCCATCAGTGACCAGAAGCCATGAGGCTTGCCACGATGGGGCGTACCGCTGAAAAACAGACAGGACTCCACCTTGTTTTCCGCAACCAGTTTCTCCACCAGTTGGTAACCTAGCGTCTTACCGGTCTGTTCGTCGGCATTGAGATGATGAGCTTCATCGACGATCAACATGTCCCAGCGTGGCGCATCCAGCAGCCGCTCGTGGCGGCCCTTGCGGTCGCTACGCAGGGTAGGCAGGGAGGCGACGATCTGATTGTGGGTACTCCAGAAATCAGCCCGGGGGGTGTCCACTTCCGGTCGGTACATTCCCAATCGGATATCGAACAGGGTACGCAGTCGGTATTGCCACTGTTCCACTAAGGACGCCGGGGTCAGGATTAATAGGCGCCTCACCTGACTGCTGGCCAGCAGCGGCCAGAGGATAAGTCCCGCCTCAATCGTTTTACCCAAGCCCACGTCGTCGGCAATCAGCAGTCGGATTGGCCATTGCCGCAATGCCCGGTGGCAAACCCAGAGTTGATGGGGCAACAGGTCAATGCGCGAGCGGGAGAACACCCCCCAAGAGTCATTCAGCGAACGGATGGCGGCAGCCTGGGCTTTGAGCACGACGTCGAGCGAAGGGGACCACTGCCCCATGCGCACCGCCTCCATCAGTCCGATGCGGCGAGTGAGGAGGGTGGCCTCACAGGACTCAATATGGTCGCCGAAGCGGACGATGACCGTCTCGCCCTGGTCCAGGATTACGCTGCCTGTGCCGAAGCGGGGGTGTTGGACCTGCTGGTCTTTCGAAAACATGATGTGCTTCGCGCTCCGTCCTAATTGAACAACTTGGATTGCAGATCGTCGTTTTCGGCGATGATGCGCAGAGGGATGTCATAGAAGTCGCCGAAGGTGGCCCGCTCCGCTCCGAGGTGCTCGCGTAAGAGTTTGTAGATATCTTCCGATGTGCAGATCTCATGGTCGAAAGACCCGAACAAAGTTTTGATGCGCTCGATCGGTGCGTAGGCGTGCGGGATAGCAAGAGGGGTGTGGATGACTCCATGGTGGAGCAACTCGCGCATCACCAAGTGAGCGCCGATCTTCAAGGTGCGGTTGATAGGTGGGGCGTCGATACCGCCGCCTTGATATAAGGCATTCGCCCTAGGTGTCTTTAGTTGCTCCAGTGAGAAGGGCTCAGTGTACTTATCTACAGATTTGAACAAGTCAACATAATCATCCAGCCAACGGGCAAGCCGGTAGAGCTTCGGGAATTGACAGATCCACAGGAGCCACTTCTCATTATCATGTTGGCTCTCAGCATACTCTCCGATGATCCGCATCCAGTCGTCTGGTTGCTCCTTGGGGTCCTTCTCCGCAAAAACTTTCCACCAGCCTTGTTGCTGACAATGGTCAATGAACCCGCGATGCTGCTTTTTGCCAGTTTGGCCGATGCTTTGAAAAGCCCCGAGAGCGAAAAGGGTCAGCCAAGAGGAACGGTCGAAACGTCCAGTCTCCGGATTTTCTTGCAGGTCAACGGTCCCGCAGGGATAGAGGTCCTTGTGATAATTCGATCCGTAGGAGGCCGCGCCATCTGAGGAAGACCACCAATCGTGTATCCGCACAAGAGCAGTAGGCAGGTCGATGGACGAGCGAAATGCCTTCCTGGGCTTATCCCAATTGTCTAAGACAACACGAGCGATCTGCTCGCCGGTGGCTAGTAAGCGGATCAGCCCCTCGCGCTCGTCTTCCTGCAACACTCTCAGCAAGGTCTCGTTATTGAGTACATCGGCCAACCAGCCCTGGCCACGCACCTTCTCACTGACCTCGATTCGAAGATTGCCTTTGCAGAGGTAGATCAATGCGGCCTTCTTTGTCTCCTCATCTTCGAGTGAAAGTATCCACTTCGCGATATCTTTGGCCGGTGCCGCCATGCCTCCACGACAAAGGCGGAAGAACTCCAACTCCACGGCTGTGGCATCCTCGTCACTGAAATAGTAGTCCTTGTGCAGGCGTAATTGCGATGGCGCGAGGTTGTGGCGCAGTGATTCCTCCTGTTCGATAAGACTGCCATCGTTGGCGAGCAAGTATCCAACTTCTGCCCAACCGCCAGCCTGGGTACGGAACTGGAGCTTTTGAAGACGTCCCTTCAACTCACGGGAGTCTGACTCGGATGCGATCGAATCCTGAGAAATGATGCATCCCAGCACTAGGGCGTCTTCTGGCCCAACACGGGGCGGATCGAGTAGCCCGACAAGCGCTGTTATCCCTAAAGTTGCAGGCTTGGCTATCGCCCCGTGCTTGAGGATGGCACCGATCTCCCGCGACACGAAGCTGATGGCGGGATACTGTTGGTTGAAACGTGTCCAGGCAAATAAGAGTGCCAACACCTCGGGCGTAGCCAGTTCGTCCGTCAACTCGTAGCGGATATCCTGCGCCGAAACAAGCCTTTGGGCTGGGATCGGCAGCCCGTTGGGGACTGCGTCCGGCATATCACTGAGACATTTCAACAAGTCCAAGGCCACGGTGCGGGCCAGTTCGCCCGCAGCATCACGAGGGCGGTTGAGCCAGCCTTGAGTCAGCAATCTCCAGAGGCTAATCCAAAAGTCGTGGCTAGTGAGATCTGCCGCCAGGCGCAGTCGCTCGCGCATCACCGGCCAATTCGTCCTCGCTTCGTCAAGGAGCCGGCTCAGGGCTTCCCCAGCTTGCCGCCCAATATCCCTGGCGAGGATCTTGTTGCTGTCGCTGTTGCCGGCCAGTCGCCCTCTACCGGCGTCCAGATCAAAGGCTCCATTGACCGCGAAGCCCAGGTGAGCTTGCTCGCGCGTGGGTGCCGTGACCCAGAGAGCCGGCAGATCATCGGGCAGCTGTCTGCAGCCTTCGGGACCGAGGGCTAACAGCACGCTGCCGTGTGTGCCCCGTAAGCACAGGGCATCCGTATCCGTGCCCCATGTATTGTCACTCACTACGAGCCGGCCGTGCTCCAGCCCAAGGACGATCTCATCCGGAGCCCAGTCGAATTCTTCCATTTCAGCTCGGTTGATGGCGATGAACCGGATGGCCCGGCCGAACACGCACAAGAGGCCGGCAAGCCGACAAAAGCGTTGCAGGATCTTGTCTGGTTGTATCTCTGGCAGCAGTGGCAGCTCGATTAGGGTGCCCGGTAGCCGTCGATCGAGGCTGTGCCGGCCCAGACATTCCCGAGCAGAACCGGCTTCCTCCCAGGACTGAGGCAGGATGCCGGCGACTACCTCTACCGCCATATGGCCGCTGACAATGCGCGGCCGGTCGCAGACCAATAGTACGCTCTTGAAGCCCAGACCGAACTTGCCGGTGACCCCTTGAGATGTCTGCTTGTCCGAGGCCGAGAGGATGAGCATCTTTTCCAAGTCATGGCCATAGCCGCGAGCCTCACCATCGAAACCCACAGGCCCCCGAGCATTGATGGGGCGCCCCCAATGCAGGAAGCGCAGCGAATCACCGTCTGCTTCGACTATCAGTCGGCGGGAGACGTCCGGGATTTCACTGCCCTCGGCGGGAAAGGCCGCGATCTGCCCGAGTTCCATAACTGCGTCGTCGGCATTCTGGAATAGCTCGAAGGGAATGCTAGTCGAATCGTACTGGTAATCCTCGAGCTTGCTCCGCACACCAAGCAACACAGTGGTCTGCATTTCTCGATCCTGTCCGATGAGTTTCGCTAGGGACTCCATGGCTCTGCGCTGGGCTGCCCGCGCTTCGGACGCATCCCTCTGATCCTCTTCGGCTTCGGCTACCTTTGTGCGTTCATTATCGCAGGCGCGCAATGCCTTCTTGATCACTTCGCTGCCTACTGACAACTGCCGCAGATAGAAGTGGAGCGAGTCCAGAATCAGTCGGCGTGCCAAACCAATTTCGAGTTGGTCGGTGCGATCCAGCTGCTGCCATAGCGAACCAAGATTCGGTCGGCGTTGATTATATAGGTCGGCATAGAGGCGCTCTGTCGTTCCGCGAAGGAGGACCTCTAATTCCTGGGATGTGTGGCGAGCAGGATCAATGCGCCGGAGGGGAATCTCGACGCGGAAGCCCTTAATCCAATTCAAAGGGCCGGCCAGCAGGTTGCTTGGTCGGGGGCTCAAAGGTACGCGACGTGGTTCACCCAACAGGTTGGGCACCTCAACATGCGTCCCATCGACCACCCGAACCACCGCGTCAATGAGCTCCAGTGCCTCGGCTATCGAGTGCCCCCCCATCCACTCCAGGCGGCCCGTATCGTCGGATCCCGGATCATGCCAAGGCAGCTGCTCCTGCAACCATCCGAAGCTATGTGGATGCAACCAAGACTCCGCCAATTCGCGTGCGCTCCGCCAAAACAAAGCCATCAGCACGCCAATCATGAGCTCGGGCACCAGTCCTCCGCCCCATGGACGGAAGAAGCTCTCCAGCAAAACTGGAGTCTCTTTTCTCGCCAAGTCGAAGTCGAACCCGGCACTGGTGCCTCCAAGGCAGGCGGGCTCGCTGCGGGGACGGTTCGTGTGAAAGACGATGGCGTTGAGAATTTGCGCTTGTTGCTTGTCCAACAGGCATGCTGCCTCCACCTCGTAATCACCGGTGCACAGTTCGCTCGCCAGACGCCACTCTCCGCACTGGTTAGCAAGGCGCAACCCACCAAAACGGCTACAGATGATGTCGGGGGTGGCGGTGTACTGACGCAGGTATTGATCGTATGTGGCCTTGCGAACTTCCCAGTGATCGGTGTGGGCAGAGAGCCAATTCAACACTGTAAACAGCCGTTCAGAAGCCAAAGGGCGGACGATGCCGTGTCTCAATTGCTGCCAAGCAGTCTCCTCATTGAATGGTTGGTGGGCAGCCTGGCGCAACAGCCGCCAGCCAGGGAGCAGTTCGCATTTGTCGAGCAATGTGACCATGTCCTTGCGCATTTCCCCAGACCATGAGCCGATGTGATACTCGGGCAAATCACTTAGTAGAAGGGCCAATCGCGCGAGCCCGTCTTCCTCATTAGCGGTGGCAAGCTTCATCAGCAGTTCGAAGCCAGGGTGTTCGAGCAGACTTGGTGTGAGATCGGCTTTTGCGGCGAAACACGGCCCATTAACGGCCCGATGCGCGGCGACTAACCGCTGCACCTCTTCCTGGATGTGGGGGATATCAATCACGTCCTCCGGTTTGACCGGAGTTCCCTGTCGGGTTGGTAACCAAGCAACACGGTAAAGCTTGTCAGAAACTGGGTTAACTCCGACCTGCACTAGAGCATCTAAAATGGTTCGCCAGTGCCTAAAAGGCTCAGAGACCGCAAGGGCTATCTCCATCCTGGCGCGGACGTTGAAAGGTTCAAGCCATTTCTTCTGCTGGTCTGCCACCAGAAGATGGCTGCTTGGTGCAATGAGCGTCACCTCACAGCTCAATGCATCGTCGGGGCATCCGTTCTCAGGAGCACAATAGGTACGCTCCCCGTTGACCGACACCAGTTTTCCGCCACATGTCCTGTGCAGCGGCAGGTGTTTCCAGAGGTTTTCGTCCTCGATTTTGGAGAGGATCTCGTCCCGTTCGTCGCCACTAAAATCGCTAGGGTCGCCGATACTAATACCGACTCGTTGGAGCTCACCAATTAGATTTCCCGCGTCGACTTCCTTGATCCCCACTGGACTCCAGCGGCCCCGCGGCATGGTATCGGCCAGACTTCCATCGAGTAGGCCCCACTGCGGATCCTCGCCCTGAACCTTCTTCCACAATTTGGCCCACGCAGAATGCTGCTCGTGACCAGGAATCCACAGCGTCGCCTCGTCGTCGGACCGATGGGCCGGCGAGCCATGCAACAGATAACGCAGCCCCCGCCGCGCATCAGTGTCGGCACCTGGGTCGTTCGCCTTCTCCAGGAGCGTGCGGCGGTAGGCAAGGAGTCCGAGTCGGTCAGTGGTATCCCTACCTACTGAGATAAGACAGGCGCGCCCGTCGTCAGCTCGGGGTGGCTCTGGTTCGCCCGGAAACAGATCCCGGTAGGTCTCGGCGCGTACCAAGTAAACTTCTGCAATGGGCAGCGCCAGGGCCAGTAAAGGTGTAAGTCCGAGACGGTTCTCTTCTCTTGCGCCAGGGGCGAAACCGAACAGAGTTCCCGCGTTCCGCACCCGCTCGATATCCTCTCCCGAAACCGCCAGGTCGCTGCGGGTGCGAACATCACGTACTGCGAGGACCCGTAATGTGCGATGGGTCCGCAAAAATCTCCCACGCGCCTCATTGTCGAAGGACTTAAGCAGCCCTTGAGCAAAGTCGAGGATGGCGCGCATCTCGGTGGAGACAAGAGACGCGTCCAACGCTTGATCGACGATACCTAACCATCTGGCCAGGGTTTCCCCGTCAGGTACTGCATTGCCTGGAGACTCCTCGGAATCCAACTCTTTGGGTACCAAGAGAATTGGTGACGCGATAGACCAAAGGCGGGTGGCGAGATCAACCGGGAGTTTCGCAGTGAAAGAACTACGAGAAAGACAAGGGATGAACCCCACTAACCGTCGAATGTCAGCGCCGTGCCGTCCCAGACTCTGCAGGTCAACGTCCCGGAAGCCCTCCCGTATGAGCGTAATAATTCGATTTCGAAGCTTTTCGGTGCCTTTGTATGGACCAGCGCAGTCGCTCAGAAATTTAGCAAGGTACTGGATCCGCGGCGCCTCGCTGAAGACATTAGGAACAGCGGACAGCAAGTCGTGGATTTCTTCCTCCTGCCATCGGGGCTCACCCGCTATCAACGGAGTGGCCTCTTGGTCAAAAGGCAAGATCTGCATCCGTTCGAGGTGTGGGAAAACGTACCATGGGCGTTGCGCGTCAGACATAGGCGGAGTCGGCAGGGGCCGCAGGTGACTTACGCGATCAGTTTCGATGCGTCGCCACGCTGGCTTAGCTTTGCGCTCCAGTATTCGCACCCAAGCACTGCTTCCGCAGACTAAGCTGCGGAAGCGGATGAACCAGTGCGTGTTGGCGAGAGCGTTCGTCAGGTCTTCGCACTGCTTATCTGTAAGCAGGGAAGAGATGACGTAATGTTCCAAGGCTGGGAGTACCAGCGGCAGCAGCACTCTCTGGGTGAGACATTGGTTCCATGTCGTGCGTAGCATGGCATCGTCCATGGTCTCCTCGGCGAGTAGCTTCGGCTTCTCGTGGAGATGCTCGAAACCATGAATGCCCTTGCGGCCAGCGTCGATGAAGAACTGTCCATGCAGCACCAGGCGATGATGTCGCGTTCCTGGCTTGTAGTGATGTGTTTCTCGATCATGCTCCAGCGGCAGAAACACTGCCCATTCGATGTCCAATCCTCCGCCGGAATCATTGTCATCGCAGAACATGGCCGCTGCCTCGGCGCGAGCTTTATCTAGGGTCACGCATTCGCGCCCTAGGTTGTTACGGTACCTTGTCTGCGGCCACTCGGGACGGCTCTTGAGCCTTGAGAAGATGTCATCTCTGTCTTGACCCACGCGCCGAACACCCGCGAACCCATGTACGCTATCGCCCCCTCCTAAATCCACGACTCCAGCGGCCTTGCTATTGGTTTCGCAAATTGGGACCAGTGAATTTTGGGGGGGCAGCAGCCGCTGATCGGCTTTGAGTTGCACGATAAAGGGGCAAGGACCTGTGCGGTGCTCGATCCGCTCCAGATGATGGAGCAGCGGTAGGATCTGAGCCAGTTCCACCTTTAGGTTGGATTCCTCGAGAAAGGCGAGATCTCGGCTGGGATTATCCCCGGGAAAATGAGCGACAATAGGGTCGGTTTCCGCCCCTAGGGAATTGAACAAATGACGCGTCTGCCGCAGAGGGATCCACAATAGGAACCATTCTGAAGCACTGTCCGCGCCTATATCTGGACGCATTTCCCGTACAACCGCCTCCAATCTCCTCCTGTCGGCGGCGTCCATCTTGTCCCACTCCGGATGAGGAGTATGCCCATCGCTCTTCCAAGGAGTTAACCCCTCCAAGTGGATGTGCTGGCCGTCCCAGGCTACGTAGAAAAGTGCCTCACAAAGATGAAAGACACTCTTCATGCCCAGACCGAACTTGCCTATGCTCGCGCTGTCGCCTGCCTTAGTGTTGATGCCGAATGAGCGTAATGCCTCTGAATCGCTCTCCTTGAAATGCCCGTCGTTGTAGAACCACAGCGCGGGCCCTTGCAAGAGAGGGTGTATTGCGTCCAAGAAACCAGGATGGCTCCCGAAGACGAATTCCCTCGCCTCGGCATCATCGGCGTTTTGGATTAGTTCTTTCAGGATAGGGAAGCCGCTGTCGTAGCGATCACGCAAGTTGTCTGCAATCAGGTTGATGAAGCTTGTAGCGAAGCCCTTCATATCGTCCATATCTTCCTTCCCTAGCTCTGCAAGACCTGCATTGCCGGAGCGAAGTGGCATGCTCCTTCTATTTGTTCCCGCGCAAGCTTCCGCAATCTTCGCTCCTTCGGCGGCGATAGCCCATAGCGACGGGGGCCATTCAGAACATCTACAGCCCCAGCGAGTGATGGACCCCGCGGATGCTCGGTTTGCTCTGCCGGTATCAGGCGCTAATGTGCGAAGTGTAGTGTCGATTCCGAGAATAGGCGCCCAACCTTGACCTGATACCGTTGACTGACACACTCGAAGTCGATGCTCGTAAGCGGCCAGCCATCACACCTTGCTGGGCGGTTCCCAGTTATGCGGCAGTAGCTCAGTAATCGCGCTCATCTTCTACGTCGGCAACCGCTCCAGCACATCCTTTAAATACTCACACGGATCATGCTCGTTGAGCTTGGCTGACTGGATCAAACTCATCAGCGCAGCCGCACGTTTGCCACTGCGTAACGACCGGGCAAACAGCCAATTTTTGCGCATCAAAGCAGAAACTCCGCGTTACGGGGCGAGACCATCAGGAGGTAGGAGCCGGAAGCTCCGAGGGCCGGTCTGGGTGCTTAGATACCACGGGCGATACATCAACGGAACCAAGCTCGCTGATGCGGTTTATCAGTAGGCAGGAACCGCCGTATACGGAACCGTACGTACGGTTGTGTAAGAGGGCGGCGGATGCAAATCCTACTCGATCGTCGAGAAAACTTGCTCCGGCGTGGCTGAGCGAACCGAGTTAAGGATATGGCTTCACGTCACGATAGCAAGTTCCTCGACGCTATCGCTCCCAAAAAGGTGATTCACCGTTGCGAGAGCTGTATCCGGCATGGTTTGCGTGGCGAGCACGGCAAGCCGCGTCATGGGCCGGGAGATGGATACATAAAAGAGATTACGAGCACGATAGAAGCCCTTCGTGTTCTTTGCGTTCAGCGCATTTGTCTCAATAAGTTCTAGTAGCTGTGGCCAGTTGTAGTGATTCCAGCCACCTCCAAGCACTACAAGGACGTTATCAAACTCAGCACCCTTGACGCTATGCTGCGTGGCAAAGGGGGTCTGCTTCTCAATGAACTTGACTACCTCGATGACTTCTCCGTAACGAATATCCCGCAGCTTGCTGTACCGCTGAAGTGCGGAGGCATCTTCGGGTATAGGGGCGCCATCTAGTGCGATAAGCTCTTCGTCACGCCGCAGCAGGCGCTCCGGTGGCGATGGGCGTCTCGTTGTCTTCAGGTGGTCGATGAGCTGTCCGATCGTTCCTTCTGTACGCAGTTTCTGAAGGGTGTCCATGTCGCGGCGCCAGCAGGCCTTGTCATCATGCTTCGTGATCGCGGGGCCGGAGCCGAACGCCCTGAACATACTGCCGTATCGAGATGCACCGTAGGCCTCGCACATGGGTTCAACGACTTCTGCAAAGAACTTGATCGCCGGGTCTTCCTTCTTTGTGAACTGTTCGGTACGGCCCCTGAACACTTCGGCAATGTTGGGGTAGCCCTGCTCAGCAGCTAAGACGTTGTGGGTGAGCATGAGTACCTTCGTCTTGCTCAGATCCCAGCCCTCGGCTTGCAGCCGTTGCATCAAGGCTTCCCGAGTGCTCCGCGCCAGGTCAGCTGGCAGATCTTCCTTGGAGTGGCTGTCGCTGGTCCGTTGACCCTTATAGGCGTTGGCGTGAAAAAACCTCGCCTCGCCCTTTGCCTCGGGGGCGCGAACGGCCTGGGGCAGATCTGGGCGCAGCTTGTTAAGTACATCTACGACTGCGGGCACTGACCGAAAGTTGGAGCCTTTGCCAATCTCTTCGATCGGATATTCGGCGAGTTCGTACTCGCTGCGATAGATCGTCTGCCAATGATCCCCAAAAAGACCTACGATCGGGCCGGTATTGGGCATCAAGAAATGCTCGGTGATCGCCTCCATGAATTGGCGATGGGTATCTTGATACTCGTCTATGAAGATCACTGGAAATTGCTGGCTCAAGATGCGTCTAAACTTCTCCTTGCCCAGAAGCTTGGCCATCATCTCCGGAATGTCGTCGTGACTCAGTGTGATTCTGTCCGTGTCGACACCGAAGAATCCAAAGTCGTAATCCACAGGCTTTGAGCCTACTCCTCCGCCTTCCTCGATCTTCTCGTGCCGGTCGCCCATTTCGCCCACGAGGTCACGCAGTGACTTCTGAAACTGGCGTAGGAACGCCCATGAGAAGCCGTGGATAGTATCGACAAGAATGGCCGGATGATCCTCAATCTCCTGGGCAATCTCGTTACGGGCAACCTCGGTGTAGGTGATGCAGGCAACCTTTTGCCCAGCTTGAACCAACGCCGGGCCACGCTCTGCAATCAGTCGCTTCAGCGCAGCGACCAGGGAGTACGTTTTACCCGCGCCTGCGCCGGCTTCAAGACGAAAGCTGCGACCTGCATCAAGGGCCTCATCGATCCTTCTCTGGGCCTCTTGCGCAGCGATAAGTGCGGGATTCTCGGCAGGCTCAGTCATGCTGCCTCCTCCTTGGCTGGCGCTTCCAGATTCTGTGCGGGTTGAGGAGGGGGTTCGGAAAGCCATGCAAGGCCTTCCTGGATATAGCGAGGTACCGCCCATTCCTTCTCGCGGATGGCAAACCGCAAGGCTGTATCCGCTTTCGCGAGCCCCTTCGCGATCTCCCACGCCTCAGTGGCCTCGTCCTCTTCCTTTGGCCATTCAAATCGATCCGGGTTTGCTAGGACGAGCGCGTCTTCATAGCTTCGAGCGCACATGTTCGTGCCAGGCTTCTCCGCAATCTGATAGGCAATGCGACGGTATCCGCTCTGCTTTTCTTCGGCGGTTTTGCCAATAAGTTCGGCAGGCGTGATTTGCCAGCCGTCCCGATCTTTGGAGTCTTCGGGGCGGAACCATTCTTTGATGGCTGCGTTCGACGTCCGCTGGCCTTCAGCTACCGGGCACTTCTCCCACGACGTAATCGTATTTCCTTTTTTGTTTTGCTTTTCCACCGGTTTGGTTGAATCCAAGTCGGTGACGACCAAGGTCTTGAGTTCGAGGAAGTCGAGCAGCGGATAGAAGATGTGCGCGTAAGCTCCTCCGACCTCGACACATGTCACATACTGTCTGGCCAGCTTGTGTTTGTCGTCGAGCGACCTATCAACCAATTCACACAGACGGGGCATCAGCAGCCGCTCCGTTGTTCCCTCGACCATAATGGCCTTGTCTGCAAAGTACAGGTCACACTTGGTCAACGTCATGTACTGGTGCAGGAAGTCCTGGTCTTCGGGAGAGATGGCGCTCATGCCCTTCTTGAAATCTTTGACCTTAGTCTGTCGGGTGCTCGCCTGGTTTGGCGACTCATTGAGGAAATACCGTACCGCCTCAAACGATGCAGCGTTTGCGACATGTGGAGAATGCGTCGTGATGACAAACTGAACGTTCCACGCGGACTCTTTGGGGTAGCTGGCCGACAATTTTCCGATGGCAGCATTCAATTGGCTGATGAAGACTTCTTGCATCTGCGGATGCAAATGAGCCTCAGGCTCTTCGATGAAGATTAGGTGGGTGGCCGGGCGAGTCGCCTTGGCACGGTAGGCCTTATGGTAGCTCTCGAGCTGCAACAGCATGTAGATCAGATTGCGAGTTCCGAGGCCGTTGTAGCCCTCCGGCAGATGTACCCCGTCTGTGCCGGTGTAGACCACCTTTGTGTGGTCCGAAAGCAGGGCCTCCACGTTCAATGAGGTCTCAGGCCGAAGCTCGGTATCGTTGAGGCTCGGAAAGCCCAGCACTTCCATGGCCGGCAGCAGCTTCTTCAACATCTCATCGAAGTCGCCTTGAACATTGCGTTCTATGTCTTCGACGGACGCCTTCAGCTTCGCCGCGAGTTCCTGGTCTGCGGCCGCAGCAGTTGGTGCTGCAGCAGTCTTGAATAGCGCGCTGAGCAATTTGCCAATGACATCGGCATCGCCATGCTTTGCATGATCGAGAGTTCTTTGTGCGCGAACGAAATTGCACTGCAGCAGAGCCGCCATTGCGGCGGTGCCCTCAAAATTACGTCGATTGGTGTCGTCGGTGGGATCAATGGCACAAACATGGATGCTGTATGCCTTGGGCAAAGTGTCGCGCAACGACCTAAAAAAATGCGTTCTTGGTTCGACACCTTCTGGCGCGGAAGGTATGTCGAGCAGCGTGTGGAGCGTTGCCAAGGTCGGTCGGTACTCGACACGCGCAATGGCTGCAGTGGAGTCTACGTCCAGGTCAATGACGAAAGGTGAAAGAGGCCCTAAATTCGGGATCGCGCCGTCATAGCGGAAGGTGAGCGTAAGAGAGAGCGTCGGGAGTGCAGCTAGTACATCCTCTGGTTTTGCCCCCTGTTTTCTCAGTGTCGTTGCATTGTAGAACCGCTCGCGCGATGCGACCGAGAAGTCTTCCAGCCGAAATCGCGCGCCGGTCTCCCCGGTGAAGCGATCAAAAATGTCGGTGAACGATGTCTTTCCGCTGTTGTTGCGCCCTACGATAACTGTGGAATTGCCTTCCAGCATGATCTCAACATCCTGAAGGAGTCGAAATCCCTCGACCCTAACCTTCTCGACTCGCATTCTTGCTCCCCCGATTGGTTGTCCTAAGCGGCTTCCTACTTGCCGGATATGTATGTCTCTGTGCGTATATTTGGTGAAAAGCTAAGTGTAACGTTCGTCAGTAGAGCGTGACCCGCCAAGAGCATCTCTCGATCGAGCCAGGTCGCAAAGTCGTGCTTTGCACCGAGCCTCGCGATGCGAGTCTCGCCCAATCCGGGCTTCCATCACTGATGACTTCGACCCGGATCCTCGATCCGGGCCTGCGCGCTTCGCTTGCGCGGGGTCTGCGCCCACAGCGGCCAGATACCTGTCCAGCCGCCTCCCTTGACTTCATCACCATGTCCGCGACTGTAGCCTACGGCCGCCTGTCGTCAAGGCAAAGGGCCGTAACCTCGGCTGCGCCAACCTTATGTTTGTCTTTTTGACGGCCCGCGGCCGCGGACTCCTGACCGTTGAGAGTGATGAACTCAGGAAAGACGGTGGTAACGAGGCTGGCCCAGGTCTCTGCGCCGACCCCATTGGAAGAGCCGAAAGGCGGGCTCCGAATCTGGGAGTCCGGTGGTTTGTCGACAGCCAATGCGGGGGCTCGGTAGGTGTATTGGTGTATTCCCCGTACGCTTACGGAGCAATAGCCCAATGCAGCTGTTCAGGGTTTATGTTGGCCCTGAGCAAACGATGCCGGTACCGAGGGGTGAGAGGGGGTGGCTGCTCGCCACCGAAAAGTCGGTGGCGGCTAAAGTAAGAGCATGCTGTTTAGATTTCCAGGCTTGGCGGCTTGGCCAATACAGACTTAAACCTCCGCTTCCCAGGGGCGACGCACGAATCGGACATAGACGCCCAGGGCATCAACTGGCGACGAGTATTTCCTTATCCCGACATCGGAGCTGATGAGAAGGATCGGTGCACTCGGTTCCGCGGGGACCTCAGTGACCAACCAAGGGGCGAGGCTTTGCACAGGCGGCTGCAGGAACGCCGTCTCGCGCCGCAGCCCCAGTGCCTCACGTACGTTCTCCTTCGATGAACTGCGCACGTCTTTGCAACTGATGCCCGCAAAGACCTGCAAGTGAGACGGACGTTCTTCCGCACCAGGTTCGAGTACACAGACGTCAAGCTCGTGTCGGGCCTGGCGGGGGGCCTTGCCCGGATCTCCGCCGTTATGCGCCCAACTCAGCGACTCAAACTCGACCGAGGTCCAAGCTTCCCCCACTGACTGACCAGCGGCATCGAGCAGATCAAAGTGTGAGAACCTTTTGCGATCAGCTAGAGCTGGTTTACTCGCCACAACCACTTCTGACGCCTTACCTCCCTTGGATGGTGGCCGATGAATGATTGACCCTTTAGGGTGTGCACGCCGAAATACCCTCAGTAAACGAGCTAGAACCAGCATTTCGTACAGCTTGTCGCGGGTCATCGCTTGCAGTTGAAGAGGGGGAGGCGCTTTCGCGGCAATGTCGAAGAGCGCGCCTACCGCATTGACCAGATCCGGTGGCGCCGGTTGGTTCTTCTTTTTCTTCTGGACGCCTGTCGCGTGGGGTGGAGTCGTACTCATAAATCCTCCTTGGTCTCTCGAGGGAGAAATTCGAGTAACGCTTCCCGCAACGCAATTTGCTGCTTCGTCGGGCGCCGTCCAAGGTTACGTCGTAGGTTGGTTTTTCGGTTGCCGACGCGCATCTGCATTGACTCGACCTGCTGATCGCGTGCGAGCAACTCGTTGAGTTCGCGGCGAACTGCTTGCTCGGTTCCGATGTTCACCGGAAAAGCGAGCACCATCAGTAACGACAGGGCTTCTTCAAATCGCTCTTTGGTCTCGCTGCGCCTCGCGGGTTCCGCGTTGCCACTGCTTAACCTATTACTCTGGGGCTCCTCTCCAAGGGGCTCATCAGGCTCGACTGGCGCGCTGAGCTTGGCCAGCTCCATGAACTGGTGGATCAATGGCCCCTCATACGTGGAAGCTCGTCGATGTATCTCGCGAAGTGCCTGTTCCAGGTCGTCCTCACCTTGTAATGTAATCTGCATGCTTCCTCCATGAATGTTTCAGTGTCGCGGCTCTGGCAGCTATGCGGTATTTTTTCAGAGACGACTGTGCGGACTGCGAGTTGAACGCTGGTTGTATCGTTTCCTGTGGACCTTCGGTTTCTCGAACTGTTTCTGCACCCATCGCCATTCTTCAATCTCTTTATCGACCCTCTTGGCGATGCCATGAAAATCCTGGACATAACGTTGGAAGAGGCCAGAATTTATCAGAAATACAGTACCACTCACCGTGTGAATTTTGGCCTTGCTGGCATTGATGATCAGTTTGTGGCTGAGGATGCCTTCATTGACCCAATTCAGAAATGTTTGGCCAAGGTCATCCGATGGGAGGGGGAGGTTTCGGGCAGGCTTTCTGACGGCGAGTCACTGATCTCTGCCCCCTCCAACTCGAACATATCGAGCAGAGTTCCAAGGTAGTCGGTATTTTCCATCGCCATGGGGTCTCTTGGCGAAGAGCTCTGACGTGATCCTGAACTGACAATCTTCGGGGTTGGTGGTGATGTCGGAGAGTCAATCGGCTGCATGTTCACCGTTCAGCTGAAAGCCTCAGGCCAGTCTATCGACTCGCAGAGAGTCCGGTCGGAGCTATCCTCATCAATAGCCTGCTCGGCCTTAGGCTGGGGGCATCCTTTTGAAACCATCCAAAGCATGCCCTCAAATATGCCCCCGAATGTAGCAATCCACTGGAAGTGAATGGATCTCCATGGTCTATGAAAAGGCAGAGATCATCAGATAAACAGCCTGCCAGATGCCCCCTAGAGACTCTCAGGGTCGCCAAAGAACATCTGAATCCGCGACCTCAACCACCGCTCACCCGGATCATTATCCTGCGACCCGCGCCAGGCCATGTGCAATTCAAAGCTGCGCACCGGTAACGGCGGATCTTCCGCCCGAACGCCACCGGCTGCGGTCAACGCTTCGGCGGTGTAGTCCGGGACGGTGGCCACGATGTCGGTTCCGCTGATCAGTGTGCTCAATCCGTTGAACTGCGGCACCGCCAGCACCACGTGCCGTTTGCGCCCCAGTTTCTCCAGCTCTTCATCTATAAAGCCGCTGAGGTCGCCCGCGAACGACACCAGCGCGTGGGGGCGGGCGCAGAAATCATCCAGGCTCAACGGCCCCGGCACTGTGTCGGCACGCAACAGTTTCGGCATGCTGCGGCGCAGTACTTTGCGCTTGGCGTTGGCCGGA
Source organism: Pseudomonas sp. GM18 (assembly GCF_000282195.1). Taxonomy (GTDB): domain Bacteria; phylum Pseudomonadota; class Gammaproteobacteria; order Pseudomonadales; family Pseudomonadaceae; genus Aquipseudomonas. Next base: position 18,586 of record NZ_AKJT01000033.1, on the reverse strand, counting down.
AGGTCGGCGGTGTAGCTGACACCAATGGAAATTTCGCCCGAGGCCAACAGGTTCGGCATCAGGATGTAGTTGGCCCGCCGCACCACCAACACGATGCCCGGCGCCTCGGCACGCAGCCGTTTGAGCAGCATCGGCAGCAACGCGAACTCGACATCGTCCGACAGGCCGATACGGAATACTGCGGTGCTGGTCGCTGGATCGAATTCCGCCGCACGACTGACCGCGGTGGAGATCGAGTCCAGGGCCGGCGAGAGCAGGGCAAAGATTTCCACCGCCCGGGCGGAAGGTTCCATGCTACGGCCGGTACGCACGAACAGCGGGTCATCGAACAGCCCGCGCAGGCGCGAGAGCGCCGCACTGATGGCCGGCTGGCCGAGGAACAATTTCTCCGCAGCGCGGGTCACACTGCGTTCGTGCATCAGTGTTTCGAAAACGATCAACAGGTTCAGGTCGACACGACGCAGGTCATTACGATTCATCTGGAGTCCTGGCAGAGTCAGCAAACTTGACGTGAGCGACCATATGAGAACAATGGCCGGCATGAATCTTACGGGGAAAGACTGGTACTCTGCACAGGGTAATTCAGTTTTCCCTGAAAGGCTGCTTCGGTTTTTACGGCATTGGATGATGTCGCCGTCGCTGCGGAATCAATGACAGGCATGTCGACTATTAATAGCCACTGATGGTCTTGGGTAGAAAGCCCAGATAGAGTTCAGGGCATTAGAGGTTACTTTGACGAGGTTTGCGATGTCCCGCACGATCCGTTTTCACAAGTTTGGTCCAGCCGAGGTGCTCAAATGCGAAGAGCATGCGGCCGCTCTGCCTGCGCCGGGCGAAGTGCAGGTGCGTGTCGAGGCGATTGGCATCAGCTGGTACGACATTCTCTGGCGCCAGAACCTGGCTTCCTCCCATGCTCGCCTGCCTTCAGGCCTGGGTCATGAAATGGCCGGCGTGGTCACGGCGCTCGGCGAGGGTGTCGATGACCTGGCTGTCGGTGACAAGGTCGCCAGTTTCCCGGCCGAAAGCCCCAACGACTATCCGGTCTACGGCGAACAGATCGTTCTGCCGCGCACGGCGTTGACCCGCTACCCGGACGTGCTCAGCCCGGTCGAAGCCAGCGTGCATTACACGCCGCTACTGGTCGCCTACTTTGGCTACACCGATCTGGCGCGCGTCAAACCCGGGCAATTCGCTCTGGTGACCGACGCCAGTCACTGCGCCGGGCCGTCGTTCGTGCAGTTGGGCAAAGCCCTCGGCGTGCGAGTGATCGCTGCGACCAAAACCGCGGACGAGCGTGAATACCTGCTATCGCTGGGTGCCGAAAAAGTCATCGTCACCGAAGAAGAAGATCTGCTGATGCGGATCAACAAAATTACCGATAACCGCGGCGTCGACGTGGTGTTCGATGGCCTCGGTGGTCCGCAGATGTCATTGCTCGGCGATGTGCTCGCACCTCGCGGCAGCCTGGTGCTCTATGGTCTGCAAGGCGGTAACCAGACACCATTTCCGGCCTGTGCGGCGTTCCAGAAGAACATTCAGTTCTTCGTGCACTGCATCGGCAACTTCACCGGCAAGCCGGAGCTGGGCATCCTCCAGGATCAGGCCGCGCTGCAACGTGCCCTGCGCGACATCAACCAGTTGACCGCGGACCGTGTGCTGCTGCCGCTCAAGACGCGAGTGTTTCCGTTTTCCCAGTTTGTCGAAGCGCACCGCTACATGGACGAATGCCCATGCCGCGAGCGGGTCGCCCTTGAGGTCGAACCTGCCTGAGCTCTTCGTACGAGCCTCTTTGTATAAGCCCCTCTGGAAAAGTCCGTGCAAGCACGGACTTTTCCGCTGTCAAAACCTCCAGAATGAGACATCCCATTGATCCCTCGGTGGGGCGGTTCAGCAACTGAACTGGTTTTTGCTCTCGATCTGTATCTTCTAATCATTATGTAAGCCCTGATAATTGAATGATTATTTCATCTCAAGGAAAGAGTCATGGCTGGGTATCAGGTTGAAACTTTTCAACGCGCATCGGCAATACATGCTCAACAAATAATTCGACGCCGCTCGGCGGTCATACATTTACTGGCAACTTCTTTCTTTATTTCTTGTATTACATGTCTGTGGGATGTTGTCGGAAATTTCCTAGGAAATCGCTCGGGGTCGAAAAACACCAGCCCTGCTGGGCGTTGCGGCGGCCCGGCCCTGATTGAGGTCCCCGAGGCATGCAACCATTTCAAATAATTACACAATGCTTAAGTGCTAGCATTTGATAACAGCCCCGCCACCCCATTCATGACAGGCAATCCGTCGCGCAGTACATGTAATTGTTTGCGAGGCGTCGAACTTATGAGTAACAGGTAAACAATGATGACCCATACCCATGAACAGGCAATGAATTATGTTTATCAACAAGTACTGCAGCGCTTGCTGAGCTTTTTCTCTCGCGCCGAGCGCACGGCATTGCAACTGATGATTCAGCGCCTGGTGGTGTCGGCTGGAGGTATGGAGCGTATCGGCGATTACAAGGTGTTGGCGATCCAGTCCGGGTCCCGCGACAGCTGCTACACACTGGCGCTGCTGCGCGCCGCGCAACTGAGTATCGCCGGTCGGGCACCGGCGACGTTTCAGCTGCGAGTGGCCACTTTGCGCTTGAATGGCACGGCTGCGACAGCGCTGGAAAACATCCATCGCAGCAGCAGTGCATTGTTTCTCTACGACGATCCCCGGGTCGAAATGTTGATGGTCGATAATCGTGAAGTCCTGCCGTTCAATCACCAGGGGCCAATCTCCGAAGCCGGCCGCGAGTCGAATCGGCTCAACCTGCTGATGGTCGGGCACCGTCGTGCCTGGAACGGGCCGCTTGAGTTGTGGGACGACGGGTACCTGGCCACGGGGGAGTTTTATGGACAAATCGCTCGCTGGGACAACGGCGTCGATGTCATGGTCAGTAGCGATTCACCCCGTCGGCAGGCGCAGTTTCTCGATGGCTTGAACCGTGCCGCAGCCAAGGCCGGGCTTGCGCCGCCGAACCGCCACGAAACGGGCTACGAGGGATTGTTCGCGCGGCTCGATGAATTGGGCAGTGATTGCTATCGCGAGTTTTATCTCGACTCTGCTCCGGCTGCCTGGCGTCCTGCCGACCGCTTTGAAGCCTGCCGCCGCACGACCTTCATCGACATTCACGACATGCTGGTCAGCAACCTGGAAGAGCGCTGGCCGCTGCTCACTGACTTCCTCGGGTTTCAACCTGACGAACTGACGGCTCAACTCAGTGATAACGACCATGTCAGTCTGTCGATATCCGCGCACCTTCGCGGCTTGCAAGCGCGCTTTGTACACGGTCGCACGTACGAGGAGGGCGTCATCGAGTACCTGCAACGGGCGCTGGTGATGATGCGCCGTAAACAGTTGCCCGAGCGTTTTTGCGAGCAGGCAATGGAGACCTTCGGCAATCCGCTGACAATGGCCGATCAGCGCGGATTGGCGACGGCCGAGGCACAAAAGAATCTCGGTTTGAGTGAAGCCCAACTGGTGTGTCTGCTGTTCGCCCCTTTTGTCGATAATGGCGCGGCACTGGAGCATTTTCTCCGTCAGTGCCACCCCGGCATGCTGGTGGCGCTGCCGGAATTGCACCGGGCGATGCAGGGCGGCCCGGCACCCGAGCAGGTTCTGCAGTGGATGGTTGATGTCAGTGGGTTGTCGGTCAGCCTGATCGGTACGCTTTACCGCATGGGGCCGGTGGTTCGGGATGAGGGCAGGGTGCCTGGCACGGAAAGCGGCGACGCGGGCGTGCAAGCTGAAGGCATGGACCCTGAAAATGAAACGGCAGTGACTGGCGAATGGTCGATGGGCCAGTGAACGTTCCTGGTTTGGCGGATTCATCAAGAGTGCGTGATGACATTCGTAGCGTGTTCGGTCATCACCCATGAAAGGATCACGAGATTCCGATTTCGCGTATCAGGCGGTGTACCGCTACCTGAACAATCTGATCAATGAACCGGGCAGTGACGTGCGAGTGCGCCTGCCTTCATTGCGGCAGTTGGCGGATCGCTTGAGTGTGTCGATCTCGACCATTCAATACGCCTATTCGCTGCTGGAGAAGGAAGGGCGCATCTATTCGGTTGCCAAGTCGGGCTATTACGCACTGCCGGTGTCCTCCATCGGCCTGCCCGGCAGCGGCAAAGACCTGCTCGAAACAGTCTATGTCAACGCCAGGCGCCCCGGCATGCTGGTGTTGAGCGCCGATGAACCGGCGTTGTTACAACCTCTGGACAGCCCGTTGTTGTTGCTGGAAAGAGAATTGCTGCGCCAGTATCCGCGCCAGCCGCAACCGTCTTCACAACCCTGCGGCGAGCTGGAACTGCGCACGGCCCTTGCGGCGCGCTACACCACTTCACCTTCACGCTGCTGGCATGCAGATGATGTCTACATCGGCGCAGATATGCGCGGCGTACTTGAAATATTGATCGCCGTTCTTGAACTCAAAGATACGGTGGTGGTGGTCGAGTCGCCGTGCGACTGGGTGATTCTGCGCCTGTTCCAGGACGCGGACGTGCAGGTTGTCGAGCTGCCGTTGCAAGCCTGTGGCGGCCTGGATCTCGAACAGCTGAGAGAGCTGCTCGAGACCGGGCGGGTGCGACTGGTGATGCTTTCATCGGGACTGAACATGCCACGCGGGAGTGTGGCGCCTGACGGCAACCGGCAATCCATTGCGCAACTGCTGGAACGGCATGGCTGTTGGGTGTTGGAAAACGATTGTTACGGCGAGCTCGAATTTGAGCCGAGCGGCTTGCGGTTTCGCGACCTGCTGGACCCTGATCGGCTGATCGTGTTTTCCACTTTCGAGAAAATCATCGGCTCGGAGGCGCCCTTTGGTTATCTGCTCTCGCGACAACTGCGCGCCGAGTTGCAACGGCACTTTCTGCTGCGGGCATTCCGTTTGTCGCTGATTCGTCAGAAAGCCATCGCACGGCTGTACAGCAACGGACGCATCGATCAACACCTGCTGGTGTTGCGTCGGCTGCTCAAGGAACGCATGGTGCTGATGACCCAACTGCTCCAGGAGCGTCTGCCGGATGCGCTGCATTTCGTCGAACCCCAGGGCGGGGCGACGATCTGGATCCGCTCGTTGCGCCAGGTCAATGTACATCGAGTGTTCCAGCGACTGCTCAAACAGCAAGTGCTCATCGCACCGGGGGAGTTGTTCAGCCTGCAGGGCCTGCACACTCAGCACTTGCGCCTGAGTCATACGTTCGGTGGCGACCACGAGCTCGTCGCTGCACTGGGGCTTCTGGGGGATGCCTTGCGTCTGGAATCGATCGATTGAGCCGAGGTGCCAGAGCTCCTCGGAACCTGACATTCGATAACGTCGCGCGATGGCCAAACTGTCAGTAAACTGCGTGCCTATCCCGAACCACTCTCTCTCTCAGAGGTTTTGCATGACACTCAGTCCTTTTGCGGGCAAACCGGCACCGGCAGAACTGTTGGTCGACATCCCGCGACTGGTAACGGCCTATTACACCGGCCAGCCCGATGCAGCCATTTCTACCCAGCGCGTCGCCTTCGGCACGTCCGGACACCGAGGTAGCTCGTTCGACTTGAGTTTCAACGAATGGCACGTCCTGGCCATCAGCCAGGCGATCTGCCTGTACCGCGAGGCCCAGGGCATCGATGGCCCGCTGTTCGTCGGGATCGACACCCACGCACTGTCCACGCCGGCCGGTGCCAGCGCCCTGGAAGTGCTGGCAGCAAACGGTGTGACGGTGATGATCGCCGAAGGCGATGAGTACACTCCGACGCCGGCCATTTCCCATGCGATTCTTTGCTACAACCGCGGGCGCACTTCAGGCCTGGCGGACGGCATCGTCATCACGCCGTCCCACAACCCGCCGCAAAGCGGTGGCTACAAGTACAACCCAACCAACGGCGGCCCGGCCGACACCCACATCACCAAGTGGATCGAAGCCAAGGCCAACGAGTTGCTGGCAGCCAAACTGGCCGGCGTCAAACGCATCAGCTACGAGCAGGCCTTGAAGGCCAGCACTACCCATCGTCACGATTACCTCAACACCTATGTCGCTGACCTGATCAATGTGATCGACTTCGACGCCATCCGCGATGCGAAGCTGCGTCTGGGTGTCGATCCGCTGGGCGGAGCAGGGGTGCGCTACTGGTCGGCGATTGCCGAGCACTACCGCCTGGACCTGGAAGTGGTGAATAAACAGGTTGATGCAACGTTCCGTTTCATGACCGTTGACTGGGACGGGCAGATCCGCATGGACCCATCGTCCAGCCACGCGATGCAAGGCCTGATTGGCCTGAAAGAGCGTTTCGACGTGGCGTTTGCCTGCGACCCGGACCACGACCGCCATGGCATCGTGACCCCGTCCGGTGGTTTGCTGGCGCCGAACAACTACCTCGCGGTGTCGATCGACTACCTGTTCCAGAACCGTCCACAGTGGCGCGCCGATGCGGCCGTGGGTAAAACTGTGGTCAGCAGCGGCTTGATCGATCGCGTGGCCAAACGTCTGGGCCGTCGTCTTTACGAAGTGCCGGTCGGTTTCAAATGGTTTGCCGACGGTCTGTTCGACGGCTCCCTGGGTTTTGGCGGCGAAGAAAGTGCCGGTGCATCGTTCCTGCGCAAGGACGGCGGTGTCTGGAGTACTGACAAGGACGGTTTGATTCCGGCGCTGCTGGCCGCCGAAATGACCGCTCGCACGGGCCGTGACCCGAGCCAGGCCTATCGCGCGCTGACCGATGAGCTGGGCGAACCGTTCTCGGTACGGGTCGATGCCAAGGCCAATCCTGAACAGAAAGCGCTGCTGAGCAAATTGTCGCCGGACCAGGTCACCTCGACTCAACTGGCGGGCGAAGCGATCCAGAGCATCCTCAGCCATGCCCCGGGCAACGACCAGGCCATTGGCGGTCTGAAAGTCATGACCGAGAACGGCTGGTTCGCGGCGCGGCCGTCGGGCACCGAGGACATCTACAAGATCTACGCGGAAAGCTTTGTCAGTGATGACCACCTGAAACAACTGGTGGCCGAGGCTCAGACGCTGGTGGATGGCGCAATCTCTGCGAAGTGATTGAGGGCCCCTTCGCGGGTAAGTCGGATCGCGAAGGCGGCAGCACAATCACCCAGGATTTCAGCCAAAAAAAGGGGCGACCATCAACGGTCGCCCCCTTTTTTTGCCGCGCATTTATCGCCTCAAGCCAAATCCACCAACACGATTTCACTGTCCTCAATCGCGGTTACGCGCAACACCTGCTCATCGGCAATCGCAACCCCGTCTCGAGCTTGTGCACGCAAGCCGTTGACTTCAATCACACCTGTCGCTGGCACCAGATAAGCGCGACGGCCACTGTCCAGACGATATTCAGCCGTTTCCCCGGCTTTCAGGTTGGCCGCCACCAGACGCGCATCGGCACGAATCCGCAGGCTTTGATCGTCGCCGGCCTTGCCGCTGGCCAGGGTCACGAAGCCTTCGCGCTGGCCTTTGGGGAAGGGCTTGGCGCCCCACGACGGTGCCAGGCCGGTTTCGTTGGGAATGATCCAGATCTGAAAGATCCGGGTCTCGGTCGCTTCCAGGTTGTATTCACTGTGGGCGATCCCGGTGCCGGCACTCATGACTTGTACATCACCTGCTTCGGTGCGGCCCTTGTTACCGAGGTTGTCCTGGTGGGTAATCGCACCTTCACGAACGTAGGTGATGATTTCCATGTCCCGGTGCGGGTGTTGCGGGAACCCGGTGCCGGGGGCAATCACATCGTCGTTCCACACCCGCAGGTTGCCCCAGTTCATGCGTTTGGGGTCGTAGTACTCTGCGAACGAAAAGTGGTGATGGGCATTCAGCCAGCCATGGTGCGCGCCGCCCAGGGAGTTGAAAGGTCTGAGTTCAAGCATGATCGTCTCCTGAAAAGGTTCGTCATGGGGCAGAACGTCTGAGCCACAAACGAGAACCGGTGGTTGATGGCGAGCATCATCCATCAGGTACCAATCGATAAAAAGCGTAAAAAATGCCTCATTGCAATCGAATTTGTCGATATAAAATAACCTCGAAAAACTCTCATCCAGCCTTCACTTCATCGCATAAGCCAATGACCTGTAAGCATTTCACTAGAACTCAACGGCAAATGCAGACACCATAGCCCTCGACAGCCTCACACACTGGAGTCCGCCTGCGTGCCGCAACACACACCCGATCTTCCTCCTGAACTTCGTCCCTTGGCCGAGATGCCTTTGCTCAAGCGCCTGGTCGCCCGTTTCTTTGGCCACGGCCTGACCCGCCTGCACGCGCAACACCGTGCGTCCTGGCTGCACGGGCAAGCCGACGGTTTTCGCAGCGGCCACAGCGCCGGCGTGGAATACGGCTATAAGGAAGGCAAGCTCGAGGGGCTGGAAGAAGGCCGGCAAGTGCTGCTGATCCGGGACTCGCGCTCGACCGAGCATCGACCGCCCAACGTCGATGACAATTTGTTCGACGATTGGCGCCTGCCATTGAGCGCTGAGCTGAAGAAGCGCATGAAGGCCGACGTGGCACGACTGCTGCCCGCGCATGCCCAGCCGAGCGCTGCCCAATGGAAAATGATTTTCAGCGACACACCGTCGACCTCGGTGATTGCCGGGGCGGGTGCGGGCAAGTCGACCACGCTGGTGCTGCGAATTCTGCTGCTCAGCCATTACCTGGGGTTTGAGCTGAGCTCGATGACCGTGGTGACCTTTACCCGCGAGTCGCGCAAGGACTTCATCAATAAGCTGATCGAACTGTTTGCCGTGTGGGGCCGGTCCCTCAGCCTCAAAGAAGCGCGGGACCTGGTGCGTACCTTTCATTCGCGGATCCTGCCGATGGTGCGCAGCCTGCCGGGTTTCGAACGGCTGCAAGCCTTCGAAAACCTCAGCTTTCGTGTGCAGGGTGCCGATGAGGAGGTCGACAGCAATCCCTTCGACCTGCGAATCAACGACGCCCAGCGCCAGCAACTCAATGCCTGCTATCACAACCTGCACACCCGCGATGAGCGTTTCCGTGAATTGATCAAACCGTTGTCTCGTCACGCCTTGCAGCTCAAGGAACTGGAGCGCGATCACCCGGACGTGCAAAAACGCATGGCGGTGACTGAACTGGCCGCCAAGCGCGATGAAGAACTGTGCGACACCATTGAAGACCTGTGGTTTCGCGCCAGCGCCTGGCCGATCAAGGGTATCGAGCCAAATCGTCAGGCCTTCGACATCAACGGCTCGACCTTCCATTGCCACGGCTACATTCCGGCGCTGGATGCCTGGGTGGTGCTGGGTTTCGACCCTCGGGAAAACCCGCAGGTCAGCCGCCCGAATGCCAAGCTTACCGTGCGTGCGGAATGGGCTGTAAAGCGCACCCTGTTTCAAGCTTTCTGCCGTAAGCCATTGATATGGATGGATAGTTACGAATCTTCAAAGCGTGTTTTGGCGTCTCTTGCCGGTGACGCCAGCGCCGGGCCGGGCTTCGATTACAAGGTCAAGGGCGAGCTTGCTTCCGCGCCGTTGCTGGACTGTTTTGTCGCGGCGGCCGGGTTTATCGAAAACCTCGGCCTGGATGTACCGAGTGCCGTGGGCCAGATGAGTTTTGCCAAGGATGACCCGGACCGATTCTTCTTCGAGGCCTTGAGCCTGTTCTGGCGAGCGCTGGAAGATCATCTGTTGGATCAATCGCCACCCGTGATGACCTACAACCGGATGTTTGCCCTGTTCAGCGAGCATTCGCCGGAGAATCTCAAGCTGCTCAGCGATGAACTGCTCAGGCCGATGTCGCACTTGATGATTGACGAGTTTCAGGACGTGTCGCCGCAGATCGTTTCCTGGATTCGCGCCAGCCTGGCCGAAATCCGCAGCCGTGGCCCAGCCATGCATGTAGGGCGCGGCGCGCAACGTTCGTCGTTGCTCTGTGTGGGGGACGATTGGCAGTCGATTTACGGCTGGCGCGGTAGCTCGCCGAGCTACTTCATGGAGTTCAACAAGGAGTTCCCGTCGCCGAGCACGACCAAGGTGATGCTCAGCGACAATTACCGCAGCCATCAGCACATCATCGACGCGGCAGAGCACATCGTCCGCGCCGCACCGGCGATCGCCGGCAAGAAGGCCAAGGCCAGTGGCGAACCCAAGGCGCTGCTGCCGGTGAACGTTCTCGATCGGGATGACCAGGGCATGGCCCAGCGGCTGATCGAGCACTACAGAAAAGGCGATTCAATCTTGATGCTTTATCGAAAAAGTAGCGATAAGTTATTGATAGAAGAGCATATTCAGTCTGTAGTTAATGTGGATTCTAGCTTGCCGTACGACGCGCGAAGGCTCAAGCAACTGACCTATCACAGCGCCAAGGGCCTGCAAGCTGATGCGGTATTTCTGCTGGGCGATTGCCAGCATCTGACCAGTTCACCTTACAAGAACCAGGTCTATCGCCTGGCCGGGCTCGGCAAGGCCGGCGACAGCGAGCCCTACGATAGCGCGCAGAAAGACGAGATTCTGCGACTGGCCTACGTGGGTATCACTCGCGCGGTGAGCCATTGCTACTGGTATGTCGATGGCCAGGATACCCAGGCAGCGAATATGCCCAAGGCCTCCGACCGGATCGGCAAGGGCAAGGCGTTTTTTGCCGATCACCGTCAGGGAAAAGTGCCTGCATGAAACCGGGAATTCTCAGGTAGCGGCGTTCTGCGACGACGTTACCGACTGGCTACGAAAAGTTGCGGCGCGCGCAATCCCGGCCTATGGTCCAAGCGAGGCTTTGCTGGCGACTGGCGCGCGATGCTCGCCGCGGGTCGCTGTCCATCCAGTGCGGATTCCGCTGCGAGGTGACGACATGCCGAACAATTCCCGTCCCGCCGTGCTCGAACTGATCGGCAATACGCCGCTGGTGCGTGTCAGCCGCTTCGATACCGGCCCGTGCACGCTGTTTCTCAAACTCGAATCACAGAACCCCGGTGGATCGATCAAGGATCGCATCGGCCTGGCGATGATCGACGCCGCCGAGCGCGATGGTCGCCTTCGCCCCGGCGGCACCATCGTCGAGGCCACTGCCGGCAACACCGGTCTGGGGCTGGCCTTGGTCGGCCGCGCCAAGGGTTACCGGGTGGTGCTGGTGGTGCCGGACAAAATGTCCACCGAGAAGGTCCTGCACCTCAAGGCGATGGGCGCCGAAGTGCACATCACCCGCTCCGATGTCGGCAAGGGCCATCCCGATTATTACCAGGATGTCGCGGCGCGATTGACCAAGGGCATTCCCGACGCGTTCTTCGCCGATCAGTTCAACAACCCGGCCAACCCGCTGGCCCACGAGTGCAGCACCGCGCCGGAGATCTGGGCGCAGACTCAGCACGATGTGGATGCCATTGTCGTCGGCGTCGGTTCGGCCGGCACGTTGACCGGGCTGACCCGTTTCTTTCGCCGGGTGCAGCCTGAACTGGAAATGGTGTTGGCCGATCCGGTCGGCTCGGTGATGGCCGAGTACAGCCGCAGCGGGATCCTCGGTACGCCGGGCTCCTGGGCGGTGGAGGGCATCGGCGAGGACTTCATTCCGTCGATTGCCGACCTTTCCAGCGTGCGCAAGGCTTATTCGATCAGCGACGAGGAAAGCTTCGATCATGCCCGCCAACTGCTGCGCGCCGAAGGCATTCTCGGCGGCTCTTCGACCGGCACCTTACTGGCGGCGGCATTGCGTTACTGCCGCGAGCAAACCGAGCCGAAGCGGGTGGTCAGTTTCGTTTGCGACACCGGCACCCGCTACTTGTCGAAGATCTATAACGACCAGTGGATGAACGATCAGGGCTTGCTTGCGCGCAAACGCTACGGCGATTTGCGAGACCTGATTGCACGGCGTTTCGAGGATGGCCGGGTGGTCAGCGTGGGGCCGGATGACACGTTACTCACCGCCTTCCAGCGCATGCGCCTGGCGGATGTGTCGCAACTGCCGGTGCTGGTGGACGGGCAACGGCTGGTCGGGGTGATCGACGAGTCCGACATTCTGCTTGGCGTGCACGAAGACGCTACGCACTTTCGCATGACCGTGACCAGCGCGATGACCGACAAGCTCGAAACCCTGCCTCCCGGTGCCAGTCTTGCTGAACTGGAGGCGGTGCTCGACCGTGGGCTGGTGGCGATCATCGCCGACACTTCGGGCTTCCATGGCCTGATTACTCGCGTGGACATGCTCAATCACTTGCGGAGATCCCTCGCATGAGTCAGCACGATGAAACCACCGCGCCACGAGGCTTTGCCACCCGTGTGATCCATGCCGGACAAACGCCGGACCCTACCACCGGGGCGCTGATGCCGCCGATTTACGCCAACTCCACCTATGCGCAGCAGAGCCCCGGTGTGCACAAGGGCTTCGATTACGGGCGTTCGCACAACCCGACGCGCTTTGCCCTGGAGCGTTGCGTGGCGGACCTTGAAGGCGGCACTCGGGCTTTCGCCTTTGCCTCCGGGTTGGCGGCGATTGCCACGGTGCTCGAACTGCTCGACGCCGGCGCACACATCGTCTCTGGCAATGACCTGTACGGCGGGACTTTCCGCCTGTTCGAGCGGGTACGCCGGCGCAGCGCCGGGCATCGCTTCAGCTTCGTCGATATGACTGATCTGGCGACCTTCGAAGCCGCGCTGCAGGACGACACGCGAATGGTCTGGGTCGAAACACCGAGCAATCCTTTGCTAAGCCTGACTGACCTCGCTGCCATCGCGCGGATTTGTCGCGAGCGAGGCATCATCTGTGTGGCGGACAACACCTTCGCCAGCCCGTGGATCCAGCGTCCTCTGGAATTGGGCTTCGATATCGTGCTGCACTCGACGACCAAGTACCTGAACGGTCACTCCGACGTGATCGGCGGCATCGCGGTGGTCGGGCAAAATGCAGAGCTGGCCGAGCGCCTGGGTTTTCTGCAGAACGCAGTGGGGGCCATCGCCGGGCCGTTCGACGCGTTCCTCACCTTGCGCGGGGTGAAGACCCTGGCGCTTCGTATGGAGCGTCATTGCAGCAACGCGCTGGAGCTGGCGCAATGGCTGGAACGTCAGCCGCAAGTGGCACGCGTGTATTATCCGGGCCTGGCATCGCACCCGCAGCACGAACTGGCACGACGGCAGATGCGCGGGTTCGGCGGGATGATTTCCGTCGAGCTGAACAGCGACCTCACTGGCGCCAGACGTTTCCTCGAGAGTGTGCGGATCTTTGCCTTGGCCGAGAGCCTGGGCGGGGTGGAAAGCCTGATCGAGCACCCGGCGATCATGACTCACGCCACCATCCCCGCAGAAACCCGCGCGCAGCTAGGTATCAGCGATGCGCTGGTGCGTCTGTCTGTGGGGGTGGAGGATGTCGAAGACCTGCGCGCCGATCTGGCCCAGGCCCTGTTGCAAGTTGCGGCAACGCATTCCTTGTAGCAGCTGCCGAGCAGCGCGAGGCAGCGTTCGGCGGCGCAGCCGTCGTGAATCCAGCTGACACGGTCTGCCTGATACACCGCGAGTTATGATTTTACGACGGCTTCGCCGCCGAACGCTGCCTCGCGCTGCTCGGCAGCTGCTACAAAAAGCCCGCTAAATCGATGAGCGGGCTTTTTGTCGGGTGTTGGCTGTCAGGCATAACTCCTGAGCGTCTGCGGAGGAATGAACGCTTCCAACTCATCCTCGACCGCTTCGATAATCCGCTCTACATCGGCGGCATTCATGACCGTTGCACAAGGAATGCCGGCAATGGCGATCATGGTTTCGCCGCTGGCTCGGTCGAACAGGCGAGCAACCATGCTGCCCGGTGCATCCATGGTCGCCTCGAAACCCATGGGATGAAAATGCCAGCGCATCAGCTGGCAGGCATTTGGAAAAGTGACCTTGCTGAATGAACATTGATTCATGTGTTGCCCGCCTTCATCATCGAGCGCTTCCTTTAGCTCATGTTAGGAGGGAAGAGCCTTCAATGGCTCAACCGGTGACTGTCTTTAAAAGTAGCACCCGGATGTGAAAATCATGTGGAATTTTTCAGACCGTTCAGCGATTGGTTCAATTTTTTTTGACCCAGGTCATGAGAGGCCGGCCTTTCGGCCAAAGGCCAGCACTGCCGGGCATCCCATTGGACATTGAAGCCCGGACAGAACTTCGGCAAGCTCGCTTTTTTCTCGTCGAGTCCTCTATGCACGCCGATGATGATGGTCCGTTGCAAACCCAGGCCACGGGCGACACGGTCATGCGTTACCACCTGCGCTGGAAGCACCGGGATCTGGACGGTGTGATGGCGCTTTATCACCCGGACATTCAGTACAACGACTTTTTCCAGAACCGCATGATGGGGCTGGACGCGTTGCGCGAGTACGTGCGCGACAGCATGCCCCGAGATCCGGATGAGGCGCTGGAGCACTCGGACCGTATTCGACTGGATGGCAATACGGCGTTCATTCAATACCGCATCACCCTTCGCGGCGGTGAAGGGCTGGTGTCGTTTCGGACCAGCGAGGCGATCACCGTGCGTGACGGGCTGATCTGGCAGGTCAATGAATACGCCACCCTCGTACATGAACAGACATCCGGCAAAGCCACCCGCAACCTGCGCCCGGCGGTCAGCCGGCTCGGACTGTCACCGCGGCAGCTAAGTTTCATGGCCGACGACCTGCAGCAGTATTTTCAGCGTCAGCAACCCTATCTGGATCCCGAGCTCGATCTGCAACGGGTGGCGAAGGAGTGCGGGTACAGCCGCAATCAGATTTCCTACCTGTTGAATCAGGTGCTCGGCCAAAGCTTCTACCGGTATGTCAATCATGCGCGATTGCAGCATTTGCTCGCGGCACTGGACAGCGCCACGCCGCCACTGCGTATCGATGAGCTGGCTTTTGCCGCAGGCTTCAATTCGCTGTCGGCGTTTTACAGCTGTTTCCGCCAGCACACTGGCCTGTCGCCCAAGGCTTACGCCAAACAAATTTCTTTGCGTGCACGCGCGCAAGACAGCCCCTGAACCCACGCACTAGGATCGACGCCATCGAAGTGTTGAGCGGTGGAGTCTGGCATGGCGGCGTGGCGCACGATCAGTTTGTGGATGGATCAACTCGACGAGCCGTTGCTGGCGCGCCCGGCGCTGGAAAAGGACCTGGACGTCGACGTGGCCATCATCGGCGCCGGGTACACCGGGCTCTGGACCGCGTACTACCTCAAACGCCTGGCGCCGGGACTGAACATCGCCATTGTCGAAGCACAAACTGCGGGGTTTGGTGCGTCGGGCCGCAACGGCGGCTGGTTGATGGGCAACCTGCTGGGTGAAGACCGCTTGCTCGCCGGTTCACCGGCCGAACAACGTCGCGCCTCTTTCGATCTGTTGCACGGCATCCCCGATGAAGTAGAGATCGTCCTCGAGCGAGAAGGCATTGACTGTGATTATCGCAAGGGCGGGGCGCTTTACTGTGCGGCGCGCTACCCGGAACAGGAAGCCAGCCTGCGCCATTATCTGGACACGCTCTACCGCCAAGGCCTGACCGAGGCCGATTACCGCTGGCTCAGCCCCGAGCAATTGGCGCAACAGATCAGAATCGCCAAACCTTATGGCGGTATCTATGCACCGCACGTGGCAACCATTCACCCGGCAAAGTTGGTGCGAGGTCTGGCACGGACGGTGGAGCGCATGGGGGTCAACATCTACGAGAACAGCCCGGTCACCCAATGGCAGTCGGGCAGTTTGCGTACCGCCCGCGCGCAGGTTCGCAGCCGCTGGATCGTGCCGGCGGTAGAAGGTTACTCGGTCACATTGCCGCCGCTGGGCCGTTATCAATTGCCCGTGCAGAGTTTGCTGGTGGCGACCGAACCGCTGTCCGCCGCGACCTGGGACGACATCGGTCTCAGCCATGGTCAGGCGTTCAGCGAAAGCAGTCGCCAGGTCACCTACGGCCAGCGCACGGCCGACAACCGTCTGGTGTTCGGCGCCCGTGGCGGCTATCAATTCGCCGGCAAGTTGCGCCATGACTTCGACCTGAGCGCCAGCGAAGTGCAGTTGCGACGCTACCTGTTCAGCGAACTCTTCCCGCAGCTCAAGAACGTGCGAATCACCCACGCCTGGGGCGGCAACCTGGGGATGTCCCGGCGCTTCAAGCCGCACATGCTCTGCGATCAGGCCAGCGGCATCGCGTTGTCGGGTGGTTATGGCGGGGAGGGCGTTGGTGCCAGCAACCTCGGCGGGCGGACGCTGGCGGATCTGATTCTTCAGCGCGATACCGAGTTGGTGCGCCAGCCGTGGGTGATTGCTCAGGGCGGTCTCGACGCGCTCAAGGCGTGGGAGCCGGAGCCCTGCCGCTGGCTGGGCTACAACGCAATCATCCGCAGCTTCGTTCACGAAGACCAGACCCTGGCCAACCCGTCTACCGCACCCTGGCGTCGCAAACTGGCCGGCCAGGTCGCGGGGTTCATGGAAGGCTTCATGCGCTGAACGGTATTTTCTCAATCGACAGGTACTTCCATGGCAATCACTCACTTCAAGAACACCGCAACCCTGAAGCTGGAAGAGTCAACGCCCGTCGCCGTGCCACTGGGGATGCCCGTGGCGGTGGCCTCGACCACCAGCGTCGAACGCGACGACGGCGTCGAAACCGGCGTCTGGGAATGCACCCCCGGCCGCTGGCGCCGGCAGATCGTTGCCCAGGAATTCTGTCACTTCATCCAGGGGCGTTGCACGTTCACCCCGGACGACGGTGAAACCCTCTACATAGAAGCCGGCGATGCACTGATGTTGCCAGCCAACAGCCTCGGCATCTGGGACATCCAGGAAACCGTGCGCAAGACCTACGTTTTGATTTTTTGATTTTGATTTTTTGATCTTTTGATTGCCTGCCAATAACAACAACCCATACAGGAATCGACCCATGATCCGAAAGACACTGACGCTTGCCCCACTTGCGCTCGTCGCGACGCTCAGTCAGGCCGCCGAGACCGTGAAAATCTATAACTGGTCGGACTACATCGCCCCGGACACCACAAAAAACTTCCAGAAAGAAACCGGTATCGCCTTCAGTTACGACGTCTTCGACAGCAACGAAACCCTGGATGGCAAGTTGATGACCGGCACATCCGGGTATGATGTGGTATTCCCGTCCAACCACTTCATGGCCCGACAGATTGAGGGCGGGGCCCTGAAGAAACTCGACAAGAGTCAGTTGCCGAACTGGAAAAACCTCAACCCGGTGCTGCTCAAAACGTTGCAGGCCAACGACCCGGGCAACGAGCATGGCTTCCCGTATTTGTGGGGCAGCACTGGCATCGGCTACAACCTTGCCAAGGTCAAGGCCGTATTAGGCGATAACGCGCCGGTGGATTCCTGGGACCTGATCTTCAAGCCCGAGAACATGGCAAAGCTGCAAAAATGCGGCGTGGCGATCCTCGACAACGGTCCCGAACTGTTGCCGGCGGCATTGAATTACCTGGGGCTGCCGCATCACAGCAAGAACCCCGAGGATTATAAAAAGGCAGAAGCGCTGCTGATGAAAGTCCGGCCTTATGTCAGCTATTTCCACTCATCCAAGTACACCAGCGACCTGGCCAACGGCGACATCT
This sequence comes from Pseudomonas sp. GM18, assembly GCF_000282195.1. Lineage (GTDB taxonomy): Bacteria > Pseudomonadota > Gammaproteobacteria > Pseudomonadales > Pseudomonadaceae > Aquipseudomonas. The sequence continues at coordinate 1,056 of NZ_AKJT01000033.1, read as the reverse complement.
GCGTGGCCGTCGGCTTCTCTGGCGACATCATTCAAGCGGAAAACCGCGCCAAGGAGGCCGGGAACGGTGTGGACATCGGCTATTCGATTCCCAAGGAAGGCGCGGCCATCTGGTTCGACATGGTCGCCATGCCCGCCGACGCCCCGGACGAGAAAGCCGGTTACGCGTTCATGAACTACTTGCTGCGTCCCGACGTCATGGCCGGCATCAGCAACTACGTGCACTACGCCAACGGCAACGAACAGGCCGACCGCCTGATCGATCCGGCGATCAAGAGCGACACCAAGGTGTATCCGAGCCCGGAAATGATGGGCAAATTGTTTGCCCTTGAGGCGATGCCGTTGAACATTGACCGGGTGCGGACACGGGTGTGGAACAAGATTCGGACCGGTAGCTGATCGGTCATCTTTTGTAGCCAATGGCGCCAGTCGGGCTGACTGCAATGGGTTAGATTCCATGCCTCTTTCAGTCAGTAGGAGGCAATGGAATGCCTGTCTGTTCGAAAGCTGGTTATCTGCGCATTGGGCGGTATTCGGAGCCTGGACGCATCTACTTGTTAACAGCTGTGGTTCACGATCGGCAGCCAATTTTTACCGATTGGCGCATGGGTAGGCTGGTTGCCCAACAATTACGTCAGGCTCAGGAGGAGCATTGGGCAGACTTTTTGACTTGGGTGGTGATGCCGGACCATATGCACTGTTTGGTAGAACTTCGGGATAAGACGCTGGCCGAGCTGATGTGCCGAATCAAATCCCGAAGCAGTCTGGCCGTTAATCAGGCGTTAGGGCGAAGCGGACGTTTGTGGCAGAAGGGCTATCACGATCGAGCGGTTCGGCAGGAGGAGGACGTGAAAGATCTTGCTCGATATGTCGTTGCCAATCCTGTTCGAGCAGGACTGGTGACACGTGTTCATGATTATCCGCTGTGGGATGCTTGTTGGCTGTGATGTTTTACGACTGCTGCGCAGCCGAACGCAGGCTGCGCCAGCTGCTACAAAAGCCGTAACGGCCGCAGACCTGTAGCAGCTGCCGAAGGCTGCGTTCGGCTGCGCAGCAG
>NZ_AKJT01000032.1 GCF_000282195.1 Pseudomonas sp. GM18 | reverse complement strand
CACGCTCTGCGTGGGAACGCATGCAGTGACGCTCTGCGTCACAGGGACGCGGAGCGTCCCGGGCGGCATTCCCACGCAGGGCGTGGGAACGATCATCCGGTGAACCGTCGTCCTGTGTGAGTGCTTACTTTGCAGCCCAGGAATTGAAGCGCTGTTCCAGTTGCTCGCCGTTGTCAGCCCAGAAGCTGACGTCGATCTGCACCTGGTTGGCGATGTTTTCCGGGGTGGTCGGCATGTCTTTCAAGACATCCTTGGCCAGCAACGGCACAGCCTGGGTGTTGGCCGGGCCGTAGGCGATGTTTTCCGAGTAGGTCTTCTGCTGCTGCGGAGCCACCGAGAACGCGATGAACTTCTTCGCCGCTTCAGCACGGGTTTTATCCAGGCCTTTTGGAATCGCCCACGCGTCGAAGTCGTAGATACCGCCGTTCCACACTACCTTCAGGTTGCTTTCTTTCTGTACTGCTGCGATCCGGCCGTTGTAGGCCGAGCTCATGACCACGTCACCCGAGGCGAGGTATTGCGGCGGTTGTGCGCCGGCTTCCCACCACTGAATGCTTGGCTTGAGTTCATCGAGCTTCTTGAACGCGCGGTCTTGACCGTCTTTGCCGGCCAGCACTTTGTAGACGTCTTTCGGCGCAACGCCGTCAGCCATCAGTGCGAACTCCAGGGTGTACTTGGCGCCTTTGCGCAGGCCGCGTTTGCCAGGGAATTTCTTGGTGTCCCAGAAATCAGCCCAACTGGTCGGAGCGGTTTTCAGCTTGTCGGCGTTGTAGGCCAGCACGGTCGACCATACGAAGAAGCCCACGCCGCAAGGCTGGATCGCGCCCTTGACGTAGTCTTCGGACTTGCCGAACAGCGCAGGGTCGAGTTGCTCGAACATGTCTTCGTCGCAACCACGGGACAGTTCTGGCGATTCAACTTCCACCAGGTCCCAGGACACGCTCTTGGTGTCGACCATGGCTTTGACCTTGGCCATTTCGCCGTTGTATTCGCCAGCGACGATTTTGCCGTGGCCCGCCGCTTCCCACGGTGCGTAGAAGGCTTTGACCTGCGCCGCCTTGTTCGCCCCGCCAAAGGACACCACGGTCAGATCCGGGCCCGCCGCCATTGCATGCGCCGCGCCCATCATCCCTATTGCCAAAGCGATAGCGTTAAATGAGCCGGTGCATTTCAGGGATTTCAACATTTATTGTTCTCCACGTGCAGGGTTGGTGTTGGTGAAGCAGGGGGCGATCAGTTCGCCTCTAGAAGTGGGTCGAGCGCGCGAACGTGTTCGACCTGCCAGCCAAGCGGTACCACGTCGCCGACAGCCAGAGCAGGATCGAGCTCGGCAATCGGTTGTTTCACAAAGAAGTCGGTCTTGCCGCAGACTTCCAGGCGAACCCGGACGTGGTCGCCCAGATAGATGAATTCCGCCACCCTTCCCGAGAAGCGGTTGACACAGGACTCGCTCGAACCATTGAGGCTCACGCGTTCCGGACGAATCGACAGTGTGACGGGCTCGCCGGTCTTGCCGACGTTGACTGCCAGGGCTTCAACCTTTTCACCACGACCGAGTTCGACCACGCAGCGGTCGCCGGTGTGACTGTGCAAGCGGCCGTTGAGGCGGTTGTTCTCGCCGATGAAGTTGGCGACGAAAGTATTTTTCGGCTCTTCGTAGAGCGTGCGCGGTGGCGCGATCTGCTGGATCTCGCCTTGGTGGAACACGGCGACGCGGTCGGACATGGTCAGGGCTTCGCCCTGGTCGTGGGTCACGTAGACCACAGTCACGCCGAGGCGCTGGTGCAGGTGTTTGATTTCCATCTGCATGTGTTCGCGCAGCTGTTTGTCCAGTGCACCGAGGGGTTCGTCCATCAGCACCAGTTGCGGTTCGAACACCAGGGCGCGAGCCAGGGCCACACGCTGCTGCTGACCGCCGGACAGTTGCGCCGGATAGCGCTGGGCGAAAGTGTCGAGCTGAACCATGCTCAGCACACGTTTGACCCGGTCACTGACGTCGCTTTTGTTCAAGCCACGCACGGTCAGCGGGAACGCCAGGTTCTCGGACACGGTCATGTGCGGAAACAACGCGTAGTTCTGGAACACCATGCCAATGTCGCGCTTGTGCGGCGGCACGTTGTTGATGGAACGCCCGGCCAGTTGAATCTCCCCGGCGGTCGGCGTTTCGAAACCGGCGAGCATCATCAGACTGGTGGTCTTGCCGGAACCGGACGGCCCGAGCAAGGTCAGGAATTCGCCTTTGCGAATTTCCAGGTTGAGGTCTTTGACGATCAGGTTCTCGCCGTCGTAGCTCTTTTGCACTCCACGAAAGCTGACCAGAATATCGCTGGCCCCTGCGCTTGAATCAACCTGGCTCATACCCACACCTTTGTTATTGATGACTGCTGTGGACTAAGCCTAGTGGACGCTGGGAGCCGCGCAAATCGGGGCGCAGGAGAGAATCGCCTCAGCCGGATGGAAGGTTGGGGGTAGGGATTGCCCTACAAGGATGGCGGGGATGGATATGCCGATTCGTGATGGCGACAGGCGGTGAGCTGCAAGCCACAGGAACCGGTAAAAGCGGCTTTGCGTGCATGTCGTAAATGGATATGCCCACTCCCACAGGTATTTGCAGTGAACCAGTGGATCGTGTGGATCAGAGCAATTTGTGTTCCATGGCGTACTTCACCAGTTCAGCCAGGGAGGTGATGTTGAGTTTCTGCATCAGCCGCGCCTTGTGTGTGCTGATGGTTTTGCTGCTCAAGGCCAGTTGCTGGGCGATGTCGTTGACGTTGGCGCCCTGGGCCAGGCGTTCGAATACCGAGAATTCACGCTCCGACAGCAGCGAGTGCAACGGCCGCGCATCGGTCAGGCCGACTTCGAACACCATTCGGTCGGCCAGGTCCGGGTCGATGTAGCGCCCGCCCGCCGCGACCTTGCGGATCGCCGTCAGCAACAATGCCGGATCGCTGTCCTTGGTCGCGTAACCCGCAGCGCCGACCTTCAACGCCCGAGCGGCCATCTGCGCTTCGTCGTGCATCGACAGCACCAGAATCGCCGGCGGATTGTTCAAGGCGCGAATCCTCGGGATCGCTTCCAGGCCGTTGACCCCGGGCATGGAGATGTCCAGCAACACCACTTCGCAGGGAACATGGCGCAAGGTATCGAGCAACTGCTCGCCATTGCTCGCCTCCCCGACCACTAGTAAGTCCTTGGCCAGACCGATCAATTGCTTGATGCCTTCGCGAACGATGGTGTGGTCTTCGGCTACCAGTACACGGATCACTTGCCTCTCCTCATTTATAGCGTTGAAGCCGAAAAGATCGTCCGATCTTTTATCAATCCAGCGGTACTCGCACCGTCAGGGTCGTGCCCTCCCCCGGCTCACTCTCAAGCGACAATTGCCCGCCCATGATCAACACCCGTTCACGCATGCCGACCACGCCAAAGGATGTCGGCCTGCCAGGTGCGGCGACAAATCCTACGCCATCATCGCTGACAGTCAGACAAAGTTCATCGCCCTCAAGGGCCAGCGTCAGTTCAACAGTATGCGCCTGGGCGTGGCGCATGACATTGGTCAGCGCTTCCTGAAGGATCCGGAACAGGCCGATGGCCTTGGCATCGCTGAGCACCGGCAAATTATCCGGCACTTGTACCAGGCACGGAATCTGCGTGCGCGCCTCGAACCGCCGGGCCTGCCACTCGATGGCCGAGGCGATACCCGCATCGAGAATCGGTGGCCGCAGCGCCGTGGCTACATCACGCACCAGTTGGAACAGCTGAGCGATCAAACGCTTCATGCTATTCAAGCGCTCGTGCAAGCCCGGATCGAGCTGCGCATAGGCCAGCTCACACATGGACGTTTCCAGCTTCAACACAGTCAACATCTGCCCCAGCTCATCGTGAACTTCCCGGGCAATCCGCGCCTTCTCCTCTTCCCGCACGCTTTCCAGGTGCGCGGACAACTCGCGCAATTGCTCACGGGAGCTGGCCAGTTCCAGTTCGATGCGCTTGCTCTCGGTGATGTCCCAGACGATCCCGTCCCAGACATAGGCGCCGTCTTCGAGCCGGCGGGTAATGGCCTTGATCTCGGCCCAGCGCTGTTCGCCCTGACGGGTCAGAATCCGTCCCTGCCACGACCAGTCGCTGTCGGTATCCAGTGCATGGTCCTGAGTCTGGTGATAACTGGCCTTGTCATCCGGATGCACCAGGCTGCGCAGGCCTTTGTCCCGATGAGCCAGGGTGGCCGGCGAGTACCCCACCAGACTTTCGCTGCCTTCACTGATGTAGGCAAAGTCGATCTGCCCGGTCACCGGTGCGCGCTCCAGGCGAAAGACCAGCCCGGGGACGTTGGCGGCGATGCCCTGCAGCCGCGCTTCGCTTTCCTGCAAGGCGGCCAGGGCACGCCGACGCTCGGTGACGTCATTGAGGTAAACCACCAGGTATTCGCCCTCGCGAAACCGCAAGAAACTCAACGAAACATCCGCCGGCAGAATACTGCCATCGGCCCGCACGCAATTGGTTTCGAAACTGAGCGGCCCTTCCTCGCTGGCCCGGGCACGCTTCCACAGGGTCAGCCAACGGTCCATGTGCAAACCGGGCTCGAAATCGATCAAGGGCCGATCAATGATCCCGCCCGCCGGGTAACCGAGCATGGTTTCGGCGGCACGGTTGGCGTAGCGCACATGGCTGTCCCAGTTGACCCAAAGGATGCCGACGGTGCTTTGATCGATGGAGAACTGCGTGAGGCGCAAGGCTTCTTCGCTGGCCTCGCGCAGGGCAATGTCTTCGCGCGCCGCCAGCAAACGTTGCTCCAGACTGTGTTGCTGACGACGCTGCCAGTACACAATGGCCATGCTGCTCAGCAATAACACCAGCAACAGCAGACAGAGGTTTTTCCAGAAAACCGGTGAATCGGACAGCCGCGGGTACTTGGGTTGCAGCCATTGATCGTGAAGTTGCTCCAGGTTCTTGGCCGGGATCGCCCGCAGCGCGTTTTCGACGATACCCGCCAGTTCCGGCCAGTCCCGGCGCGTGGCCACTCGCAGCAATTGCGGGAAACCGATGTCGCCCACCACGGCCAGCCCGGCAAACTCAGGCTCGGCTGACAGACGCCCGAATTGCGCTTCATCGACCACCGCGTAACCGGCCTGCTGACTCAACAACAGTTGCAACGCCTGGCGCTCCAGAGGCACACCTTGCAGGTTCAAATGCGGGTAGGTGCTACGCAAAAAATCGGCGGTGACGCTGGGCATGCGCACGGCGACGCGGGTCTGACTGTCGAGTTTTTCCAGCTCCACCACACCGGTGCTCTTCTGGTCGCTGACCACCAGTTGCGGCACCCGCATGTACGGATCGGAAAATTGCCAGAGCCGTAAACCGGCGGGGGTTTGGGTCAGCCCCGGCGCGATATCGATATCGCCTTCGCGCGCGGCGGCTTCCAGTTGCGCAAGATCAGGATAATTACGCCAGCTCAGCTCGACCTTGAGCGACTTGGCCAGCCACTTCATCAACTCGATGTTCACCCCGGACAGGCGCTGCAAGCGGCGATCGTATTGGGCATAGGGCGCCTGCAACACCACCCCGACCCGCAACTCTTCATGCTGCGCCAGCCATTGCTGTTGCGCCGAAGACAATGACACGACGTGCGCCGGTGGCGCGGGAGCCGCCCAGCCCATCAAGGGAAACCATAAACAGCCGATAACCCACAGGCAGCGAAAATGCATCATCGAAGTCTCACACACTGACAAATACTGACCAACCCATTAGGCTGCCGGAATAACTTCTGGCCTGGAATATCCGATGCCCCCTGTCTACCGCCTGGCACTGCCAGCATTGTGCCTGTCGCTGATCCTGCCGTGCGCCTTTTCCGTCGAGGCGGCCGACCCGGCACCTGCCACTGCGGAAAAACCCGCCGAAGAAAAACCGGTCGAACGCCAGCCGCTGCTTGAGCGTAGTCAGGAAGAAGCCACGGCACTTGAGCGACAAATCCCTGCGCAGGAACAGCAACAACTGCAAGCCGGCACCGACAGCTTCCTCGCCTTGTGGAAACCGGCCAATACCGCCGAACCCAAAGGCGCGGTGATTATTATCCCGGGTGCCGGCGAAACCGTTGACTGGCCGCAAGCAATCAGCCCGTTGCGCCGCCAATTGCCGGACGCCGAGTGGAGCAGCCTGAGTATCACCTTGCCGGACCTGCAAAGCGAAGCCATTGCGCCACGTATCGTCGAAGTGGCACCCGCGCCCAAAGCCCCTGAAGCCGGTAGCAAAGACTCGACCACCGCGGCGCCCATCGAACAGGCGGCCGGCGGCGAAGCGGAGGTGGCCGACAAGGCCATCGCCGAAACCACTGAAGAACAGGCCAAAGCCGACGCTGAGCGAATCTTCGCCCGCATCGACGCGGCCATCGCTTATGCCGAACAGCAAAGCGCTCGCAGGGTCGTCGTGCTGGGGCATGGCACCGGCGCTTACTGGGCTGCGCGTTATCTGAGCGAGAAGCAGCCATCGCAAATCGAGAAGTTCGTGATGGTCGCCGCCCAGACGCCCGTTACGGCGAAGCCCGGACTGGCCGAGTTGACGCCGACGATCAAGCTGCCGACCGCCGACATCTTCTACATGGACAAGCCGCTGGATCGCAACGCGGCACTGGAACGCTTGCAGGCCAACAAACGCTTGAAGACGTCGGCGTTCAGCCAGGTATCGCTCAAGGCACTGCCGGGCAATGCCAAGGCTGAGCAAGAGCAGTTGGTTCGACGGGTGCGCGGGTGGTTGAATCCGCAGACCGCGGACTGAGCAAAAGCAAAAGATCGTCCGAACGCGGCCCGAGCCTTCGGACGATCTTTTGACCGGCTTTGCGATTACCGGAAATCCCGCCGCTCACGAATCAACGTGTAGGCATTGTGCAACTCACGAGTCTTGTCCGTCGCCTCACGAACCTGCAACGCCGTCGCACCGCTGCCGGCAATCTTGTCCGGATGATGGCGACTGAGCAGGCGTCGATAGGCGCGTTTGATCTGTGCCGGCTCGCTGGTCGCCGACACTCCCAATAGCCGCAAGGCGTCCTGATACGTAATCGCGCTGCTGACCAATGGGCGCTTCGGCTCGTAGTCGCTCGCCAGTGCCTGCACCTGTTGCGGTGTCCAGCCCAACCATTTGCCCCACTGCGCAATCAGTTCGCGCTCACCGCTACCGGCGCGGCCATCGGCCCAGACCATCCGCCAACAGGCACGCAACACGCCTTCCGCCGCATGGGGTTGAGCACTCAAGCGTCGCAGATAACTGCGCAACCGGTCGTGTCCCGACTTGCCGCGATTGAACGCCGCTATCGCCCGACGTTGCGCCGACTCGGTCATCTCCAGCGCACGCATTTCCTGCCGTGCCTGCTGGATGTGGCCATCCACTACCCGCCCATCACTCTTGGCCAATCGGCCCAGCAACACGAACAGCAGTTCATCGTTGCGCAGCACCGAGCGGCCACCGATTTTTTCCCATAAATGCGCCCAGCTCTGCAGGTGCAAGCGCCGATCCAGCGCCTGCCCCAATAAAGCACCGAGCATGGCCCCCGGAATGCTGGCTATGGCAAAGCCCACTCCGGCTCCAATCAGAGTCCCTGGCCACAACATGTCAGCGTCTCGCTTCTATCAAGTTTTCTACTTCAGCCAGGCGTTCGTGGGTACCGACGTCCACCCAATGCCCATTCAGGCGTTCGCCCGTCACTTGCCCATCGGCCATGGCTTTGCGCAGCAGCGGCGCAAGCTTGAAGGCCCCGGCCGAGCAACCGTCAAACAACTGCGGGTGTAGCACGGCGATGCCGCTGTAAGTCAGAGTTGAGGTATCCGGCTGACCGTCCTGCACATGGCCATCGACCAGGGTGAAATCCCCGCTCGGGTGATGCGCCGGGTTGTCCGTCAGGATCAAATGAGCGAGCCCGACGATGGGCTGGTGCAACACGCTGAAGTCGTAGTCGGTCCAGATGTCGCCGTTGACCACCACAAAAGCCTCATCACCCAACAACGGCAACGCGCGGAAAATACCACCACCGGTTTCCAGCGGCTCACCTTCCGGCGAGTACTGAATGCTCACGCCATATTTCGAGCCATCGCCCAGATAATCTTCGATCTGCTGACCGAGCCAGGCATGGTTGATCACGATCTCGGTAAACCCTGCAGCCGCCAGAGCGAGCAGGTGATACTCGATCAAGGGCGCTCCGCCGGCGCGAACCAGTGGCTTTGGCGTAGTCAGGGTAAGCGGACGCATGCGCTCGCCTTTACCCGCCGCCAGAATCATTGCCTTCATGCAGTCGCTCCAGCACGCAGACTGGCCAGCAACACATCCAGCTCCGCCAGTTCAGGGCGACGGCTGATGACCGCGTCTATATAAGCAAAGAAGCGCGGCACGTCGCCGAGGTAACGTGGTTTGCCGTCGCGATGGCAGATGCGGGCGAAGATGCCGATGACTTTCAAGTGACGCTGCACGCCCATCAGGTCGCTGGCGCGCAGAAAGTCTTCGAAGTCCGGCTGAACCGGGATGTCGAGCGCGCCGGCTTGCTGCCAGTAATCTTCCAGCCAGCCGCGCACGCGTTCTTCAGGCCAGCTGAGGAAGGCGTCCTTGAACAGGCAGGTCACGTCATAGGTCACCGGCCCGTAGACCGCGTCCTGGAAATCCAGCACGCCGGGATTCGGCTCGCTGCGCATCAGATTGCGCGGCATGTAGTCGCGATGCACCAGGACTCTGGGCTGAGCCAGGGCGCTGTCGATCAGCAGGTCGCTGACCTGCTGCCAGAGCACCTGCTGCGCCGGGTCGAGTTCGATGCCCAGTTCGCGTTTCACGTACCACTCGGGGAACAGTTCGAGTTCGCGACGCAGCAGCGCGACGTCATAACTCGGCAGCGGCGCCACCATCGGCAATTGCTGGAAAGCCAACAACGCTTGCAGGGCATCCTTGAACAAATCGTCGGCATTTTCGCTGTCGATCACGTCCAGATAAGTCTTGTTGCCCAAGTCATTGAGCAAAAGAAAACCACGCTCGAGGTCTTCGGCATAAATTTTCGGCACGTTTATGCCGGATTTCGCCAGCAGAAAAGCGATATCCACAAAGGGTTTGCAGTTTTCCTGGGGCGGTGGCGCGTCCATCACGACGAAACTTCTGCCGGTGCCTTCCCAGCGGAAATAGCGCCGAAAACTCGCGTCGCTACTGGCCGCGGTCAACGTGGCCGGGGGCACGGTGCCCCAACCTTGTTCTGCAAAGAGGATAGCCAACTGTTCATCGAGCCAAACTTTCAGGTGTTGCAAGCGTACATCTTGGTCAGGCATTACAAGGGTCTCCGACGGCGCTAGCCGTCAAGCGGGTCATGCTTTATTATCCAGCATCTTTTTCAGACCATCGAGAGGCGTGCGGCCCACACCGCGGGCAGATGGCACGCAGGAAGCCCGGACTAATAAGATGGCATTGAAATCCCCCGCGTTTCGTAAAAAATTTCCGTTGTTGGTTACCGGCAGTCTGCTGGCCCTGCAACCCCTGGCCACGTCGTTCGTGGTCGCCGCGGAACAGTATGACTGCTCAGTCTCTGCTTCGGGTGCCTGGGACTGTGCGCCAAAGGCGCCGGCCGCTGCATTGCCGCCGCGTCCCGTCCATGACGGTAGCGCAGTTTCCGCCACTGGCGAGGCCCCGGCAGGCACCACCGCCAGCGAAGACTCCGGCGCCAAGCCTGTGCTGGTTACCGAGTCCAAGGGCCGCGGCCTGAAATCGCGTAGTGAAGACTACAGCCACCTCGACTGGGTTCCGCGCGAGAAGCTCACCGCAGCGCAATTGGCCGAAACCGGCCCTTACTGCTCTGGTTCCTATATCGAACCGATTCGTCCTGGCATGAATGACAAGACGAATAAAAGTGACGCACCGACCTTTATCGGCGCCAAAGCCTCCCGCTATAAGCAGGAAGAGCAGGTCGCGACCCTGGCCGGTGACGTGGTCATGCGCCAGGGCAGCATGCAGGTCGAAGCCGACGAAGCGAACCTGTACCAGGCCGAAAGCCGGGGCGACCTTAACGGCAACGTGCGCATCCGCGACAATGGCGCACTGATCGTGGGCGACCACGCCGACGTGCAGCTCGACACCGGTGAAGCCAAGGTCGACAACGCCGAATACGTGATGCACAAGTCGCGTATCCGCGGTAACGCGCTGTACGCCAAACGTGCCGAGAACGCGATCATCCGTCTCAAGGACGGTACGTACACCACGTGCGAACCGAACAGCAATGCCTGGCAGCTCAAGGGCAACAACATCACCTTGAACCCGGCTACCGGTTTCGGTACCGCGACCAACGTGACGCTGCGGGTCAAGGACATTCCGGTTCTGTACACGCCGTACATCTATTTCCCGATCGACGACCGTCGCCAGTCCGGCTTCCTGCCGCCGACCATCGGCACGGGCAGCGATACCGGCTTCATGCTGGTCACCCCGTACTACTTCAACCTGGCGCCAAACTATGACGCCACGTTGTACCCGCGCTACATGAGCAAGCGCGGCCTGTTGATGGAAGGCGAATTCCGCTACCTGACCAAGTCCAGCGAAGGTCAGTTCGGCGCCGCGTACCTCAACGACGAAGATACCGATCGCAGCAAGCAGACCGACTACGAAAAAAACCGCTACATGTACAACTGGCAGCACAAGGGTGGCCTCGACTCGCGCGTCCTGACGCAGGTTGACTACACCAAGATCAGCGATCCGTATTACTTCCAGGATCTGCAGACTGACCAGATTGGCGTGAAAAGCGCTGACTACGTGAACCAGCAGGGCTCTGTCACCTATCGTGGCGACAGCTACACCGCTCGCTTGAACGCCCAGGCTTATCAGCTGGCGACCGTTTCGAACATCACGCCGTATGACCGTCTGCCGCAGATCACCTTTAATGGTCAGCTGCCGTATCATCCGGAAGGTTTGAACTTCGATTACGAGACAGAGATCGTTCGCTTTGACCGCGATCTGAAGAGTGGAACATTCGTCCAGAAGGACGGGATTACCACCGAGTCACGTCTGGATAACAACATCTTTGGTCTGGCACGCGCCAACGGCGACCGCTTGAATCTCAAACCAAGTGTCAGCCTGCCGCTGAACTGGACCTATGGTTTCCTCAAACCATCGCTCAAGTACCAGTACACGCAGTATCAACTGGATCTGGACGGCCGGGGCAAAAGTGACATCGCTTCGCAAAGTGCGGAGCAAGACAGGCTCAACGGCACGTTCAGCAGCAACCAGAACCGTGGGGTACCGATCGCCAGCATCGACAGCGGCCTGTACTTTGACCGCAACACTTCCTGGTTCGGAAAAAACTACCGCCAGACCCTCGAACCGCGCCTGTTCTACCTCTATGTACCTGAGGAAGACCAGAAGGATATTCCGGTATTCGACACCAGCGAATACACCTTCAATTACGCGTCGCTATTCCGTGACAACCGCTTCTCCGGCTCCGACCGCGTCGGCGACGAGAACAAACTGTCCTTGGGCGTGACCAGCCGCTGGATCGAAGACAGTGGTTTCGAACGTCAACGTATCAGCGTCGGCCAAGCCTTGTACTTCAAGGACCGCGAAGTCCAGTTGCCAGGTATCGATGCTAAAACCCGCGCCGATGCTCAAGCCAATGTTTCACCGTACGCGCTGGAATACGAATACCGCTGGAACCGCGATTGGCGCACCACGGCAGACTACAACTGGGACCCGGACAGCCACAGCCCTCGCTCGGGCAGCGCGATGTTCCACTACCAGCCTGAAGACAACCCGAACAAGGTCATCAACGCCGGTTATCGCTATCGCAATGACCAGGTCCGTTATGACCAGAACACCGGTAAATGGTCGGTGGGCGGTGGTGACTACGGCACCCCGGGCACGCCTGGCTACGTGAAGGACTACTACAAGATCAAACAGCACGACTTCTCGGTGATCTGGCCGATCGTGCCGCAGTGGAACGCCATCAGCCGCTGGCAGTATGACTACAACCGCAACCGTACCCTGGAAGCCTTTGGTGGTTTCGAGTACGACAACTGCTGCTGGAAACTACGCCTGATCAACCGTTACTGGGTTTCCTATGACGAATTCAGTCAGGAAGCTCCACAAAACGAAAAAGGCGACCACGGCGTCTTCCTCCAAATCGTTCTGAAGGGACTCGGCGGCCTCACCGGCGCCAAAGTAGAGAGTTTCCTCGACAAAGGCATCCAAGGTTATCGTGAACGTGAAGACCAAGCTTTCTGATTGTCTGCGCCCGCTGATGCTGGGCGCGCTGTTCCTGGGTACCGCGGCCAACGCCGCGGTACAGTCCATTGACAAAGTGGTGGCCATCGTCGACAACGACGTGGTCATGCAGAGCCAACTGGACCGGCGCGTTCACGAAGTTCAGCAAACCATCGCCAAGCGCGGTGCTGCCGTACCGCCTGCCGGCGTACTGGATCAGCAGGTGCTCGAGCGTCTGATCGTCGAAAACCTGCAATTGCAGATTGGCGAACGTTCCGGCATTCGCATTACCGATGAAGAACTGAACCAGGCTGTCGGCACCATTGCCCAGCGCAATAACATGTCGATCGAACAATTTCGCTCCGCTTTGGCTCGCGACGGCCTGTCTTATGACGATGCCCGTGACCAGATCCGTCGCGAAATGATCATCAGCCGTGTGCGTCAGCGCCGTGTGGCGGAGCGCATCCAGGTGTCCGAGCAGGAAGTGAAGAACTTCCTGGCGTCCGACCTGGGCAAGATGCAGCTGTCCGAAGAGTTCCGTCTGGCTAACATCCTGATTCCTACGCCGGAAAGCGCCAACTCCGACGCGATTCAGAATGCCGCCAAACAAGCCGACGCGGTTTACCAGCAGCTCAAGCAAGGCGCTGACTTCGGTCAGTTGGCAATCGCCAAATCCGCCAGCGAAACCGCGCTGGAAGGCGGCGACATGGGCTGGCGTAAAGCTGCTCAACTGCCACCTCCGTTCGATCGCCTGCTGGGCTCCATGGCCGTTGGCGACGTGACCCAGCCAATGCGTACCCCGGGCGGCTTCATTATCCTGAAGATCCTTGACAAGCGAGGCGGCGAAGCCCAAGTGCGTGACGAAGTGCACGTGCGGCACATCCTGGTCAAACCGAGTCCGATCCGCGACGAAGAAAAAACCAAGGCTCTGGCTCAGTCGCTCTACACCCGTATCGAAGCAGGCGAAGATTTCGGCGAGCTGGCGAAAAGCTTCTCGGAGGATCCGGGTTCCGCCCTCAACGGTGGCGACCTGAACTGGATCGACCCGAACGCGCTGGTGCCTGAATTCCGCGAAGTGATGGCCAAGACCCCGCAAGGTCAGCTGTCCAAGCCGTTCAAGACCCAATATGGCTGGCACGTACTGGAAGTCCTTGGCCGCCGCGCCACCGACAGCACCGCCCAGGCCCGTGAGCAGCAAGCGATGACCGTACTGCGTAACCGCAAATACGACGAAGAGCTGCAAACCTGGCTGCGTCAGATCCGTGACGAAGCGTACGTAGAAATCAAACTCCCTGGTGCAGACCAGGCAGCGCAGTGAAACCCAAGCGTTTCGCGCTGACCCCCGGCGAACCAGCCGGCATAGGTCCCGACCTGTGCCTGCTGCTCGCCTCGCAAGCCCAGCCACACCCCTTGATTGCCATCACCAGCCGCGACCTGCTCATCGAGCGGGCCGCGCAGCTGGGCTTGGTTGTCGATCTGCTGCCGGTAGCGCCGGACAGCTGGCCGGATGCTCCTGCACCCGCCAACAGCCTGTATGTGTGGGATACGCCTCTCAACGCCAAGGTCACCGCCGGGCAACTGGACAAGGCCAATGCGGCTTTCGTTCTGGAAACCCTGACCCGCGCGGGGCAAGGCTGCCTTGACGGGCATTTCGCCGGCATGATCACCGCCCCGGTGCACAAGGGCGTGATCAATGAATCCGGGATCGCCTTTTCCGGGCACACGGAATTTCTCGCTGACCTGACCCACACCGCGCAAGTGGTGATGATGCTCGCCACCCGCGGCTTGCGCGTGGCACTGGTCACCACTCACCTGCCTCTTCGCGAGATTGCCGACGCGATCACGCCAGAGCGGCTGGAGCGGGTCACACGGATTCTGTACACCGATCTGAAAGAAAAGTTCGGCATCGCCCAGCCACGTATCCTGGTTTGCGGGCTTAACCCGCACGCCGGCGAAGGCGGTCATCTGGGCCATGAAGAAATCGACATCATCGAACCTACATTAGAGCGCCTGCGCGGCGAGGGCATGGACCTTCGCGGCCCCCTGCCCGCCGACACTCTGTTTACCCCCAAATATCTGGAGCACTGCGACGCGGTGCTGGCGATGTACCACGACCAGGGCTTGCCCGTGCTGAAATACAAAGGCTTCGGCGCGGCAGTCAACGTGACCCTCGGCTTGCCGATCATCCGCACGTCGGTCGACCACGGCACCGCCCTGGACCTGGCCGGCAGCGGCAACATCGACACCGGCAGCCTGCAAGTCGCCCTGGAAACCGCCTACCAGATGGCCGAGACCCGTTTATGACCGAGCATTACCAACACCGGGCGCGCAAGCGCTTCGGCCAGAACTTCCTGCACGATGCCGGCGTTATCGACCGCATCCTGCGCTCCATTCACGCCAAACCTGAAGACCGCCTGCTGGAAATCGGTCCGGGCCAGGGTGCATTGACCGCAGGCCTGCTCAACAGCGGCGCCCAACTGGACGTCGTGGAGCTGGACAAGGACCTGATCCCGATCCTCAACCAGCAGTTCGCCGGCAAGAGCAACTTCAACCTGCATCAGGGCGACGCGCTGAAGTTTGACTTCAACAGCCTGAACGCCGCGCCAAACAGCCTGCGAGTGGTCGGCAACCTGCCGTACAACATCTCTACACCGCTGATTTTTCACCTGCTGCACAACGCCAGCCTGATTCGCGACATGCACTTCATGCTGCAAAAGGAAGTGGTCGAGCGTCTGGCGGCAGGGCCTGGTGGTGGCGACTGGGGTCGGCTGTCGATCATGGTTCAGTACCATTGCCGGGTCGAGCACCTGTTCAACGTCGGCCCGGGTGCGTTCAATCCTCCGCCGAAAGTCGACTCCGCGATCGTACGCCTGGTGCCCCACGCGGTACTGCCGCACCCGGCCAAGGATCATCGCCTGCTGGAGCGTGTCGTGCGCGAAGCTTTCAACCAGCGCCGCAAGACCCTGCGCAACACACTGAAACTATTACTGAGCAATGCCGAAATCGAAGCCGCCGGCGTCGATGGCAGCTTGCGCCCCGAGCAGCTCGACCTGGCCGCCTTCGTACGCCTGGCCGACAAGCTCAGCGAACAAGTCCTACAAAAGCCCGCCACCGACTGACAGGCGATGAGCGCTATCGGGTAGGACGCCACTCTGGTTTACTACCCGATACTTGGCCTAGACTGAGTTCTATCAGCTACGCCCCGCGTTCCGCTTCGTTTCTAAGGCCTTTTGCATGTCCGATCCTCGTTATCAGGTCGACGTCAGCGTCGTCACCCGCTATCTGGCAGAACAATCGCAACCCGAGCACAACCGCTTTGCCTTCGCCTACACCATCACCGTGCAGAACAATGGCCTGCTACCCGCCAGACTGCTTTCACGGCATTGGGTAATCACCGACGGTGACGGCCATGTCGAGGAGGTTCGCGGTGCGGGCGTCGTCGGCCAGCAGCCGTTGATCGACGTAGGTAAGAGCCACACTTACAGCAGCGGCACCGTCATGACATCCAAGGTCGGCACGATGCAGGGCACCTACCAGATGCTCGCCGAAGACGGTAAGCACTTCGACGCCACCATCGCGCCGTTTCGCCTGGCGGTACCCGGAGCATTGCACTGATGGCGACGTATGCCGTCGGTGATGTGCAGGGTTGCCTTGAACCGCTCAAGTGCCTGCTCAAGCAAGTGGCCTTCGACCCTGCCCGGGACCGTTTGTGGCTGGTGGGTGACCTCATCAACCGTGGCCCACAGTCGCTGGAAACCTTGCGCTTCCTCTATAGCATCCGCGAGTCGCTGGTCTGCGTACTCGGCAACCATGACCTGCACTTGCTGGCCGTCGGAAAAAACATCGAGCGCCTGAAGAAAGCCGATACCTTGCGTGAGATCCTCGAAGCACCCGATAGCGCAGATCTGCTGGAGTGGGTTCGCCAGCAGAAGCTCATGCACTACGATGAACAACGCGAAATCGCCCTGGTCCATGCCGGCATCCCGCCACAATGGTCGCTGCGCAAAGCCTTGAAATGCGCCGCCGAAGTCGAAGAAGCCCTGCGCGATGACAACCGCTTCACGCCTTACCTTGACGGCATGTATGGCAACGAACCCGTGAAATGGGACAACGATCTCAAAGGCGCGGCTCGCCTGCGAGTCATCACCAACTATTTCACCCGGATGCGTTTCTGCACCAGCGACGGCAAACTCGACCTCAAGGGCAAGGAAGGCATCGACACCGCACCGCCGGGTTATGCGCCATGGTTCGCACACACAGAACGCAAGACCAAAGGCCTGAAGATCATCTTCGGCCATTGGGCGGCGCTCGAGGGCCAGTGCAACGAACCCGGGCTCTTTGCCCTCGATACCGGTTGCGTCTGGGGTGGCGCCATGACCCTGATGAACGTCGACACCTTCGAGCGCCTGCCATGCAAATGCGACGCCCATGGCCACGTTCGACCGGCAGTCGCCACCTCTATTCCCGAACCAACGTCAGCCAGCGCCCCGCGCTAGACTGCGCTTTCAGCCGAGCCACAGGAGCCCGCCATGAGCGAATTCAAACGTATCCCCCCAGAACAGGCCCAGGCCCTGCGCGAACAAGGCGCGGTGGTAGTCGACATCCGCGATCCGGCCACTTTTGCCGCGCTGCACATCGCCGGTTCGAAGCATCTGGATAACCATTCCATTTCGGATTTCATCCGTGCCGCCGACCTCGACGCACCGACCGTGGTGGTCTGCTATCACGGTAACTCCAGCCAAAATGCCGCCGCTTACCTGATCAGCCAGGGCTTTTCCGACGTCTACAGCATGGACGGCGGTTTTGAACTGTGGCGTACGACCTATCCTTCGGAAACGGCGCAAGGCATTTCCGAATAATTTTTTTCAGACGCGCAAGCCCCGGCTTTCGCGGGCTCGCGCGATGGCAGACGAACGGTCTGCCACAACTATTTACGCATTGCTACTTTATCTCTCTGATTCCGAACTATCCTTAAGCGCAGGCCATCCAAAACAGGGGAGAGCCGGTACACCGGCGCGCGGGTCATCGGGAGTAGCTTTCGGAGTCGTCAGCTCCGGGAGAGTTCTGGGGGGGTAAACAGCGACTGCCTGTTCGGTTGCTGCCAGCATCGACTGAGTGATCCGGCGTCGGCTCCACGTATCGAGCGAGGTGACGTCATGAGTATCTTTAGCCACTTCCAACAACGCTTCGAGTCCACGCGCCAGGAAGAACTCTCGCTGCAAGAGTATCTGGAACTGTGCAAAAAGGACCGCAGCGCCTACGTTTCCGCGGCCGAGCGTCTCTTGCTGGCCATCGGTGAACCGGAACTGCTCGACACCTCAACCAACTCGAGGCTGTCGCGCATCTTTTCCAACAAGGTGATCCGCCGCTATCCGGCCTTTGAAGACTTCCACGGGATGGAAGAATGCATCGACCAGATCGTGTCGTATTTCCGCCATGCCGCTCAGGGTCTGGAAGAAAAGAAACAGATCCTCTACCTGCTTGGCCCAGTCGGTGGCGGTAAGTCATCTTTGGCCGAAAAGCTCAAACAGCTGATCGAGAAAGTGCCCTTCTATGCAATCAAGGGCTCGCCAGTTTTCGAGTCACCCCTGGGTCTGTTCAACGCCACTGAAGATGGCGCGATCCTCGAGGAAGACTTCGGCATTCCCCGGCGCTACCTCAACACCATCATGTCGCCATGGGCCACCAAGCGCCTGGCCGAATTCGGCGGCGACATCAGCCAGTTCCGCGTGGTGAAACTCTATCCGTCGATCCTCAACCAGATTGCGGTCGCGAAAACCGAGCCGGGTGATGAAAACAACCAGGACATCTCGGCACTGGTGGGCAAGGTCGATATTCGCAAACTGGAAGAGTTCCCGCAGAACGACGCCGATGCCTACAGCTATTCGGGTGCGCTGTGCCGGGCCAACCAGGGCCTGATGGAATTCGTCGAAATGTTCAAGGCACCGATCAAGGTGCTGCACCCATTGCTGACGGCCACTCAGGAAGGCAACTACAACAGTACCGAAGGTCTGGGGGCGATTCCGTTCACCGGGATCCTGCTGGCCCACTCCAACGAATCGGAATGGCACACCTTCCGGAACAACAAGAACAACGAAGCGTTCATCGACCGGATCTACATCGTCAAAGTGCCGTACTGCCTGCGCGTCAGCGATGAGGTGAAGATCTACGACAAGCTGCTGTTCAACAGCTCGCTGGCCAAGGCCCATTGCGCGCCCGACACCCTGAAAATGCTCGCTCAGTTCACCGTGCTTTCGCGCCTTAAAGAGCCGGAAAACTCCAACATCTACTCCAAGATGCGCGTGTATGACGGCGAAAACCTCAAGGACACCGATCCGAAGGCCAAGTCGATCCAGGAATACCGCGACGCGGCAGGTGTCGACGAAGGCATGAACGGTCTGTCGACCCGCTTCGCCTTCAAGATCCTGTCGAAGGTCTTCAACTTCGATCCACACGAAATCGCCGCTAACCCGGTGCATCTGCTCTACGTGCTGGAACAGCAGATCGAACAGGAACAATTCCAGGCCGAGACCCGCGAACGCTATCTGCGCTTCCTGAAAGAGTACCTGGCGCCGCGCTATATCGAATTCATCGGCAAGGAGATCCAGACTGCCTACCTCGAGTCTTACAGCGAGTACGGCCAGAACATCTTCGATCGCTATGTGCTGTACGCCGACTTCTGGATTCAGGATCAGGAATACCGCGATCCGGAAACCGGCGAGATCCTCAACCGCGTAGCCCTGAACGAGGAACTGGAGAAAATCGAGAAACCGGCCGGCATCAGCAATCCGAAGGATTTCCGCAACGAAATCGTCAACTTCGTACTGCGCGCCCGTGCCAACAACAACGGCAAGAACCCAACCTGGCTCAGCTACGAAAAACTGCGGGTGGTCATCGAGAAGAAAATGTTCTCCAACACCGAGGACCTGCTGCCGGTCATCAGCTTCAACGCCAAGGCCAGCAAAGAGGACCAGCAGAAACACAACGACTTCGTCACACGGATGGTGGAGCGGGGTTACACCGACAAACAGGTACGACTGCTGTCCGAGTGGTACCTGCGGGTCAGAAAATCACAGTAACCCGCTGCCGGTCAGACCGGTTGTCGTTAGCCAGAGGCCTGTGTACGTTTTTTCTGTTACACAGACCTCTGGGAGGTGTTCGAAAGTCGGTAACGAGGTTCAGGCAGCATCCAGAAGCGCTTGGGGGAGCGTGAACATCCCTCGGCACAGTCGATGCTGCATAACCGCTCGCCCCTTTCAGGACAGCTTCTAAGGAGCAGTCATGAGCTATGTGATCGACCGACGTCTCAATGGCAAGAACAAGAGCACGGTAAACCGTCAGCGGTTTCTGCGGCGCTACCGTGATCACATCAAAAAGGCCGTCGAAGAGGCGGTCGGCCGGCGTTCCATTACCGATATGGAACACGGCGAGCAAATCAGCATTCCCGGACGCGACATTGACGAGCCGGTGCTTCACCATGGCCGGGGCGGCAAACAGACCATCGTGCACCCGGGCAACAAGGAGTTCACCAGCGGCGAGCACATTGCCCGTCCGCCCGGAGGTGGCGGCGGCAGAGGCCCCGGCAAGGCCGGTAACTCGGGTGAAGGGATGGACGAATTCGTCTTCCAGATCACCCAGGAAGAATTCCTCGAATTCATGTTCGAGGACCTTGAACTGCCTAACCTGGTCAAACGTCACCTGACCGGCACCGACACCTTCAAGACCGTACGCGCGGGCATCAGCAATGAGGGCAACCCGTCACGGATCAACATTATCCGCACACTACGTTCGGCTCATGCCCGGCGCATCGCCCTGTCCGGCAGCAGCCGGGCAAAACTGCGCGAAGTCAAAGAGGAACTGGCGCGGCTTAAACGGGAGGAACCGGACAACTTTGGCGACATCCAGGAACTCGAAGCGGAAATCGAGAAACTCAGCGCGCGCATTCATCGAGTGCCGTTTCTCGACACCTTCGACCTCAAGTACAACCTGCTGATCAAACAGCCGAACCCCAGCTCCAAAGCAGTGATGTTCTGCCTGATGGACGTGTCCGGCTCCATGACCCAGGCAACCAAGGACATCGCCAAACGCTTCTTCATCCTGCTGTACCTGTTCCTCAAGCGGAACTACGACAAAATCGACGTCGTGTTCATCCGCCACCACACCAGTGCCCGCGAAGTGGATGAGGAGGAGTTTTTCTACTCCCGGGAAACCGGCGGCACCATCGTCTCCAGCGCCCTGAAACTGATGCAGGAGATCATGGCCGAGCGTTATCCGAGCAATGAGTGGAATATCTATGCCGCCCAGGCGTCCGACGGTGACAACTGGAACGACGACTCGCCGATCTGCCGCGACATTCTGATCAACCAGATCATGCCGTTCGTGCAGTACTACACTTATGTAGAGATTACCCCGCGCGAACACCAGGCCCTGTGGTTCGAGTACGAACGCATCGCCGAAGCCTTCTCTGACACTTTTGCCCAGCAGCAACTGGTCTCGGCCGGGGATATCTATCCGGTCTTCCGTGAACTCTTCCAGCGCAGGTTAGTGACATGACCGCCAAAGAGCAGAAGCGCCAACCCATTTCCACCGGCTCTGAATGGACGTTCGAGCTGATCCAGGCCTACGACCGCGAAATCAGTCGTCTCGCGGCCCGCTACGCGCTCGATACCTACCCTAACCAGATCGAAGTGATCACCGCCGAACAGATGATGGACGCCTACGCCTCTGTGGGCATGCCCTTGGGTTATCACCATTGGTCCTATGGCAAACACTTCCTCAGCACCGAAAAGTCCTACAGCCGCGGCCAGATGGGGCTGGCCTACGAGATTGTGATCAACTCGGACCCTTGCATCGCCTATCTGATGGAAGAAAACACCATCTGCATGCAGGCCCTGGTGGTGGCTCACGCCTGCTATGGCCATAACAGCTTCTTCAAGGGTAATTACCTGTTCCGCACCTGGACCGACGCCAGCTCGATCATCGATTACCTGGTGTTCGCCAAGCAGTACATCATGCAGTGTGAAGAACGCCACGGCATCGACGCGGTAGAGGACTTGCTCGATTCCTGCCACGCACTGATGAATTACGGGGTCGACCGCTACAAACGCCCTTATCCGATTTCCGCCGAAGAAGAACGCCGTCGGCAGAAGGATCGGGAAGAACATCTGCAAAAGCAGATCAACGATTTGTGGCGGACCATTCCAAAAGGCGCGGACAAATTCAGCGACAAGGACAACGCACGCTTCCCCGCCGAGCCTCAGGAAAACATCCTGTATTTCATCGAAAAACACGCCCCGCTGCTGGAGCCATGGCAACGTGAAATCGTGCGGATCGTGCGCAAGATCGCCCAGTATTTTTATCCACAGCGCCAGACACAGGTGATGAACGAAGGCTGGGCCACCTTCTGGCACTACACCTTGATGAACGACTTGTATGACGAAGGCCTGGTCACCGATGGCTTCATGATGGAGTTCCTGACGTCCCACACCAGCGTGGTCTTCCAGCCGGGCTTCGACAGCCCCTACTACAGCGGAATCAACCCCTACACCCTCGGTTTCGCCATGTATCGCGATATCCGGCGGATATGCGAACAGCCTACCGAAGAAGACTACCGCTGGTTCCCGGAAATAGCCGGCTCCGACTGGCTGTCCAGCATCAAATTCGCCATGAGCAGCTTCAAGGACGAAAGCTTCATCCTGCAGTACCTGTCACCCAAGGTGATCCGCGACCTGAAGCTGTTCAGCATCCTCGATGACGATCAGAAGGACGATCTGCTAGTTCCGGCGATCCACGACGAAGAGGGCTATCGAACCATTCGTGAAACCCTGGCGGCGCAATACAACCTGGGCAATCGTGAACCCAACATCCAGATCTACAGCATCGACCGGCGCGGCGACCGCTCGCTGACCTTGCGTCATCAGCAGCACGACCGCAAGCCTCTCGGCGATTCCACCGAGGAAGTGCTCAAGCACCTGCACCGGCTCTGGGGGTTCGACATTCACCTGGAAACCCTGCAAGGGGATCAGGTGGTGAAAACCCACCATGTTCCACCCAGAAGCGAACACGGCGAGGGGGACTACGGCCGGCTAGACCTGGCTGTCATTCATCTTTGATCCTGTTTCGGCCTCCGCAAGTTCGACGCAAAGGTTATTCTGTCGGGCTAACGGAGGTTTTTTATGCAGATTTATAAAGTCGGTGGTGCGGTACGCGATCGCCTGCTGGGCAAGCCTGTCACCGATATCGACTGGGTCGTGGTAGGCGCCACCACCGAAGAAATGCTCGCCAAGGGCTTTCGCCCGGTGGGTGCGGATTTTCCGGTGTTTCTTCACCCCAAAAGCGGTGAGGAATACGCCCTCGCCCGCACTGAGCGCAAAAGCGGGCGCGGTTACGGCGGCTTCACCTTTCACGCCAGCCCCGAAGTCACGCTCGAAGAAGACCTGATTCGTCGTGACCTGACGATCAACGCCATGGCCGAAGACGATCAGCAGAACCTGACCGACCCCTACCATGGCCAGCGGGATCTCGAGGCTCGCCTGCTTCGTCACGTTTCCCCCGCGTTCGCCGAAGATCCACTCCGCGTTCTACGCGTTGCCCGCTTCGCCGCGCGTTATGCGGGATTGGGTTTCACCGTCGCCCCCGAGACACTGGCGCTGATGCGGCAACTCAGCGAATCGGGTGAACTGGAGGCTCTGACCGCGGAACGCAGCTGGAAAGAAATCGCCCGCGCGCTAATGGAAGACCAACCCCAGGTGTTCATCCAGGTGCTGCGCGAGTGCGGTGCGCTCAAAGTGCTGATGCCGGAAGTCGATGCGCTGTTCGGTGTTCCGCAACCCGAGGCCCATCACCCGGAAATCGACACAGGCGTGCATACCCTCAGCGTGCTGGAGCAAGCGGCACAGCACAAACAACCGCTGACCGTGCGCTGGGCCTGCCTGCTGCATGACTTGGGCAAAGGACTGACGCCCGAGGAGGAATGGCCCCGCCACATCGCCCACGAGCACAAAGGCCTGAAGCTGATCAAAGCGGTCAACGAGCGCTTCAAGGCACCGAAGGATTGTCAGGAATTGGCACTGCTGGTGGGCGAGTATCACACCCATGGCCACCGGGCTCTGGAGCTGAAACCGTCGACCTTGCTGGAGCTGCTGCAGAGTTTCGACGTCTACCGTCGACCTCAGCGCTTTGAGGAGTTTATCGCGGCGTGCGAGATGGACGCTCGAGGGCGCAAAGGCCTGGAGCAGCGAAGTTATCCACAGGCGGATTATTTGCGTGGCGCGGCGACTGCGGCGCGCAGCGTGGCGGTTCAGCCGTTGCTGGAGAAGGGGTTCAAGGGGCCGGAATTGGGCGAGGCGATCAAGCGCGAGCGGCTCAAGGCGTTGAAGGCTTACAAAGAACAAGCGTAGGCAAGGGCAAAAGATCGCAGCCTGCGGCAACTCCTACAGAGATCGGCGTAGGAGCTGCCGCAGGCTGCGATCTTTTGCTTTACAGCATATCGGAGGGGGTCAACTGCTCACCGCGCCACTCAAAAGCCACCGGCGCCAACACCTGATCGATCCGCGCCTCGCTCCACAAGGTCGCAAAGCTTTTGCCTACGCCCGGATGCACTCTGTCCGGCGCAATCAGCGACAACGGCCACAGCACGAAGGCGTTTTTCAGAATCTCTGCCCTGGGCAAAATCAAGCCATCGAAGTTACCCACCAGGTCGCCGAACAACAGCACGTCGATATCCAGCGGCAAGCCCTTGCGGTCCGGCGCGTAACGGCCGTTATCCGCTTCGATGAATTTCAGCCGTCGATCCAGCTCCATCAACGGTAGATCGGTATAGGCCGAGACCACAAAGTTGAAAAACGGCCCGCTCTTGATCCCCACCGGCTGGCTTTCGAACACCGCCGAGCAGCGCATATCCACCAGGAAACCCGCCAGGGCGTCCAGGCCAGACTGCAAATGGGATTCGCGCTCGATGTTGCTACCGAGCCCGAGATACACCTGAGTCAGCGACATCCGCGCTCGATCTCCACACCCACGCCCTTGGCCGCCGGAACGGCACCTGGCTTGGTCAGCTTGAGGTGCATCCAGGTGATATTGAATTCACTCATCAGCACTTCAGCCAAACGTTCGGCAAAGGTCTCGACCAGCTGGAACTGTGCCTGCTCGGCAAAAGCCTGAATGCGTGACGAAACGCTCGCGTAGTCGAGCGCCAGGGTCAGGTCATCACCCGCAGCGGCCGGACGATTGTCCCAGGCGAAGCTCAGATCAAGTCGCAGACACTGTCGGATGCCTCGTTCCCAGTCGTAGGCACCAATTACGGTGTCGACTTCCAGGCCCTCGATAAACACTCTGTCCAAGCACTTCTCTCCGCTGCACGACAAGGGCGCAATGCGCCGTTAGAATCAGGGCGTCCTCGCCCGGAATAGTTAGCATGTTTTGGTCACTGGCGATTTTCGCCTACCTGCTCGGCTCTCTGTCCTTCGCCATTTTGCTCAGCCGCCTGACCGGTAACCCCGATCCGCGAATGAGTGGCTCGGGCAATGCCGGTGCCACCAACATGTTGCGTCTGGCCGGCAAGAAACTCGCCGTCCTGACCTTGCTCGGCGACCTCTGCAAAGGCCTGCTGCCAGTGCTGGTCGCAGGTGCAATGGGCCTTTCACTACAGGAACAAGCCTGGATCGGCGTCTGGGCTGTCATCGGTCACCTGTTCCCACTGTACTTCCGCTTTCGCGGCGGCAAGGGTGTCGCCACCGCGGCCGGCATGCTGCTGGGGCTCTATCCACCCGCTGCGCTGCTGGCGGTTTGTGCCTGGCTTCTGACGTTCTACCTGACCCGCACCAGCTCACTCGCCGCCCTGATTGCCACACCCCTGACCCTGCCGCTGCTCGCCTGGCAAGAGCCGGCGGCACTGCTGCCCATGAGCGCGCTCACGGGGCTGATCGTCTGGCGTCATCGCGGCAATCTACGCGACCTGTTTGCCGGGCGCGAACGGCATTTTTAAATACCGCACGTGAGCGCCACTCATCACAGCGCCGACAACTGCTCCATCGGCCAACGCGCCTGCACGCTGATTGCCAGGCTTTCGTGCTGACCAGCCTGCAAGCGCTGGCAGCCGGCAAACGCAATCATCGCACCGTTGTCGGTGCAGAACTCTGGACGGGCATAAAACACATCGCCCCTCATGTCGCCGAGCATTTT
Organism: Pseudomonas sp. GM18; assembly: GCF_000282195.1. GTDB lineage: Bacteria > Pseudomonadota > Gammaproteobacteria > Pseudomonadales > Pseudomonadaceae > Aquipseudomonas. The sequence goes on along the minus strand of NZ_AKJT01000032.1, from coordinate 87,741 downwards.
TTCCAGTGACGTACGCAACGCCTTGTTGGCGCTCACGCCACCAGCGATCACCAGACGCTTCATGCCAGCCTGTTTCAGGGCTCGCTTGCACTTGATGGTCAAAGTCTCCACCACGGCCTGCTGGAACGCCAGCGAGATGTCGCAACGGGCTTGCTCGCCGTCGTCCCCGGCGCTGACGCATTGCTGCCAGGTGTTCAAGGCGAAGGTTTTCAAACCGCTGAAGCTAAACGCCAGGCCCGGACGATCACACATCGGACGCGGGAAGACGAAACGTCCGTCAACGCCTTGCGCCGCCAGACGAGCAATCTCCGGACCGCCCGGATAATTGAGGCCCATCATTTTTGCAGTTTTGTCGAACGCTTCGCCGGCGGCATCGTCGAGGGTCTCGCCCAAGAGCGTGTACTGACCGATCCCGTCGACCTGAACCAGCTGCGTATGACCACCCGAGACCAACAAAGCGACGAACGGGAACTCCGGTGGTTGCGGCTCCAGCATCGGCGCCAGCAAGTGACCTTCCATGTGGTGCACGCCCAGCGCCGGGATACCCCAGGCAAAAGCCAGCGCCTGAGCGCAGGAAGCCCCTACCAGCAGGGCTCCGACCAGGCCGGGGCCGGCGGTATAAGCGATGGCGTCGATCTCGGTCGGCACGCAGTCGGCCTCCGCCAGCACCTGACGGATCAAGGGCAGCATGCGTTTGACGTGATCGCGCGAAGCCAGCTCCGGCACAACGCCGCCATAGGCGCGATGCAGGTCGATCTGACTGAACAGCGCATCGGCCAACAACCCGCGTTCACTGTCGTAAAGTGCGACACCGGTTTCGTCGCAAGAGGTTTCTAATCCCAGTACTAGCATGGGTTTGCGCCTTGTAGAGGCTGAATTCGAAGGCGCGCATAATAGTCGTCGCGTGATGCCCCGACCAGCGGTTTTCGATCAGAGGCTTTGCATTCCGAGCGATGAGGGGTTAACATCCGCAACCCTTAAAAACCGACGTCTTCAAGTGCTCTTTTGCCGCGAGGATGTTGACCCCGGTAATGAATGAAGGTAGCTCTGGATGCCAGCCGTCAAAGTTAAAGAGAACGAACCCTTCGACGTAGCTCTGCGTCGTTTCAAGCGCTCCTGCGAAAAAGCCGGTGTACTGGCTGAAGTTCGTAGCCGCGAATTTTACGAGAAGCCTACTTCTGAGCGTAAGCGTAAAGCAGCAGCCGCTGTTAAGCGTCACGCCAAGAAAGTACAGCGCGAACAGCGCCGCGCCGTTCGTCTGTACTAATACGCAGACGATCGTAGCAAGCTTCTGCCAAGCCCGGCCCTCAGCCGGGCTAATGGCATTTGCGGACAACGCTTGATGCTTCACCGTCAAAGCCGCAGACGCGACCGAGACAAACCTGCTTCACAGCGTCAGACCTGGCTCTTTTGCCAGCGGTGCACGTCTTTTCTGACGAGCCTTTCAAGGCTACTGACGAGCACACCCACTGATTCCTCTCACGACGATCAGCCCAAGGCACCTTCTTGCGTGCCCGCTTATGAGCTATCCGAGGCCATTGACTGGCCGTCGCCGGACTCAGCGAAACACTTTCATATAGTCGAATGCTGATCGGTACTAACGTCAGTGGATTTTCGGCAGATACACTTCCTGACAGCGATTACGCAGACGACACCGGTCGAGCCGCACACCCTGCGCGCCTCAAATAATGACCTGCGTTCGGCCGCACTTCGTTTCGGGTCCATTTCAGCGCAGATGACGAGAACGCCATGGCCGGGCTAATTCCCCAGAGCTTCATTGACGACCTTCTGAACCGCACCGACATCGTCGATGTGGTCAGCTCGCGCCTGCAAATGAAAAAGGCCGGCAAGAACTACACCGCCTGCTGCCCGTTTCACAAAGAAAAAACCCCCTCCTTCAGCGTCAGCCCCGACAAACAGTTCTATTACTGCTTCGGCTGCGGCGCTGGCGGTAACGCCCTCGGCTTCATCATGGACCACGACAACCTGGACTTCCCCCAGGCTGTCGAAGAACTGGCCAAAGCCGCCGGCATGGAAATCCCCCGCGAAGAAAGCGGCCGACCGCACAAACCGCGGCAGCCCACCGATTCGCCGCTGTATCCGCTGCTCACCGCCGCTGCCGACTTTTACCGCCAGGCCCTGAAAAGCCATCCGGCGCGCAAAGCGGCTGTGGATTACTTGAAAGGTCGTGGATTGACCGGCGAGATCGCCCGGGACTTCGGCCTCGGCTTCGCCCCGCCCGGCTGGGACAATCTGTTCAAGCACCTGAGCAGCGACACCCTGCAGCAAAAGGCCATGATCGATGCCGGCCTGCTGGTGGAGAACGCTGAAACCGGCAAGCGCTATGACCGCTTCCGCGATCGCGTGATGTTCCCGATCCGCGACAGCCGCGGGCGCATCATCGCCTTCGGCGGCCGGGTGCTGGGCGACGACAAGCCGAAATACCTGAACTCACCGGAAACCCCGGTTTTTCATAAGGGCCAGGAACTCTACGGTCTTTACGAAGCACGCAAGAACAACCGCAACCTCGACGAAATCATCGTCGTCGAAGGCTACATGGACGTCATCGCCCTCGCCCAGCAAGGCCTGCGCAATGCTGTGGCGACCCTGGGCACCGCCACCAGCGAAGAGCACTTGAAGCGACTGTTTCGCGTCGTGCCCAACGTGCTGTTCTGCTTCGACGGCGACCAGGCCGGCCGCAACGCCGCTTGGCGCGCACTGGAGGCGACATTGCCGAGCTTGCAGGACGGACGGCGTGCACGCTTTCTATTCCTGCCCGAAGGCGAAGACCCGGACACGCTGGTCCGCTCCGAAGGCACTGACGCCTTCCGCGCGCGGATCAATCAGCATGCACAGCCATTGGCCGATTATTTTTTCCAACAGCTGACCGAGGAATCGGACCCGCGCTCGCTTGAAGGCAAGGCCCACATGGCCACCCTCGCCGCGCCACTGATCGACAAAGTCCCGGGCGCCAACCTGCGCATTCTGATGCGCCAGCGCCTGACCGAAATTACCGGGCTCAGCAGTGAAGCTGTAAGCCAACTGGTGCAAAGCGCACCTCAGGAAGCACCACCGGCGTACGACCCGGGCATTGATTACGACGCCATGCCGGATTACAGCGACTACCATCAGCCGCAGGCGCAAGAGATGTATGTGCCGCAGCAGGAGTGGACGCCGAAAAAACCTGGCGCCGGCGGCAAGAAATGGGACAAGAAGCCGTGGGACAAGAACGGCAAACGTGGCGGCGATCGAGATCAACCGCGCGCGCCACGGGTACCGGCCGCTGTAGAGCCGCCCACCCTGGCCGCCTTGCGCACGCTGTTGCATCACCCGCAACTGGCGGAAAAAGTCGAGGATGCCGGGCACTTTGCGGCCGAAGATCACACTAATACGCAACTGCTGGTCGCCCTGCTCGAAGCCGTACAGAAGAATCCCAAGCTAAACTCATTTCAACTGATTGCGCGTTGGCACGGCACTGAACAGGGCCGACTGCTGAAAGCGCTGGCAGAAAAGGAATGGCTGATTGATGGAGACAACCTTGAACAACAGTTTTTCGACACCATTACTAGCTTGTCAGCCCGCCAACGCGAGCGAAACCTGGAACAACTTCTTCGAAAAGCGCGTCAAAGTGAGTTGAGTGCCGAAGAGAAAAATCAACTGCGCGACCTTTTAAGCCGCAATGTTTGCGCATCAAACCCGACCTCAACTGGCGCGTGAGGTCATAGCTCAGGTATAATCCTCGGCTTGTTTTTTGCCCGCCAAGACCTTCAGTGGATAGGGTGTTATGTCCGGAAAAGCGCAACAGCAGTCTCGTATCAAAGAGTTGATCACACTTGGTCGTGAGCAGGGCTACCTGACTTACGCGGAGGTCAACGACCACCTGCCGGAGGATATTTCAGATCCGGAACAGGTGGAAGACATCATCCGCATGATCAATGACATGGGGATCAACGTATTCGAGGTTGCGCCAGATAAGGATTCCCTTATGCTGGCCGACGCCGATACCGACGAAGCCGCGGCCGAAGAGGCAGCAGCAGCGTTGGCAGCGGTCGAGACCGACATTGGTCGCACCACCGACCCTGTGCGCATGTACATGCGTGAAATGGGTACGGTAGAGCTCCTCACACGTGAAGGCGAAATCGAAATCGCCAAGCGTATTGAAGAGGGCATCCGCGAAGTGATGGGCGCAATCGCGCACTTCCCTGGCACGGTTGACCATATTCTCTCCGAGTACACTCGCGTCACCACCGAAGGTGGCCGCCTGTCCGACGTCCTGAGCGGTTATATCGACCCGGACGACGGCATTGCGCCGCCTGCAGCCGAAGTGCCACCGCCTGTCGACCCGAAAGCCGTGAAAGCGGACGACGACACCGACGACGATGACGCCGAAGCAAGCGATGACGAAGAAGAAGCCGAAAGCGGTCCGGATCCGGTCATCGCCGCACAGCGTTTTGGCGCTGTCGCCGATCAGATGGAAATCACCCGCAAGGCGCTGAAAAAGCACGGTCGCTACAACAAGGCTGCGATTGCCGAGCTGTTGGCCCTGGCTGAGCTGTTCATGCCGATCAAACTGGTGCCGAAGCAATTCGAAGGCCTGGTCGAGCGTGTTCGCAGTGCCCTGGATCGTCTGCGTCAGCAAGAGCGCGCGATCATGCAGCTGTGCGTTCGTGATGCCCGCATGCCGCGTGCCGACTTCCTGCGCCAGTTCCCGGGCAATGAAGTCGACGAAAGCTGGAGCGATGCACTGGCCAAAGGCAAAAGCAAATACGCTGAAGCCATTGGTCGCCTGCAACCGGACATCATTCGTTGCCAGCAGAAGCTGACCGCGCTGGAAACCGAAACCGGTTTGACGATCGCCGAGATCAAGGACATCAACCGTCGCATGTCGATCGGTGAGGCCAAGGCCCGCCGCGCGAAGAAAGAGATGGTCGAAGCGAACTTGCGTCTGGTGATCTCCATCGCCAAGAAGTACACCAACCGTGGCCTGCAGTTCCTCGATCTGATCCAGGAAGGCAACATTGGCTTGATGAAAGCGGTAGACAAGTTCGAATACCGCCGTGGCTACAAATTCTCGACTTATGCCACCTGGTGGATCCGTCAGGCGATCACTCGCTCGATCGCCGACCAGGCCCGCACCATCCGTATTCCGGTGCACATGATCGAGACAATCAACAAGCTCAACCGTATTTCCCGGCAGATGTTGCAGGAAATGGGTCGCGAACCGACCCCGGAAGAGCTGGGCGAACGCATGGAGATGCCTGAGGACAAGATCCGCAAGGTATTGAAGATCGCTAAAGAGCCGATCTCCATGGAAACCCCGATCGGTGATGACGAAGACTCCCATCTGGGTGACTTCATCGAAGACTCGACCATGCAGTCGCCAATCGATGTTGCTACCGTTGAGAGCCTTAAAGAAGCGACTCGCGAAGTTCTGTCCGGCCTCACTGCCCGTGAAGCCAAGGTTCTGCGCATGCGCTTCGGTATCGACATGAATACCGACCACACCCTCGAGGAAGTTGGTAAGCAGTTCGACGTGACCCGTGAACGGATTCGTCAGATCGAAGCCAAGGCGCTGCGCAAGCTGCGCCACCCGACGAGAAGCGAGCATTTGCGCTCCTTCCTCGACGAGTGATCACAGAACCCCCGGCCCAGGCCGGGGGTTTTGCTTTATGCAGATTAAATGCCCCGCACGTCCCCCCCTCCGAATAGCCCGTCTACACTCGAAGCATTCCCCCAAGCCATAACGAGACCGTTATGCCCAGATGGTCGACCGTGCTTTTTTTGCTGTCGCTGATGACCTGGACCGCAACGGCTGGCGCGCTGACTCTGACCGACGAAGAACGTAGCTGGCTGGCGGCTCACCCGGAATTGCGCCTGGGCGTCGATGCGTCCTGGCCGCCGTTTGAATTTCGCGACGATCATGGGCGTTATCAGGGCCTGGCAGCAGACTATATCAACGTCATCCGGCAACGGCTGGCCATCAAACTCACGCCCATCGAACCGGTCAGCTGGACTGAAGTGCTGCAGCAGGCCAAACAAGGCAAGCTAGACATCTTGCCGGGCATTATGTCGACCCCGGAGCGTCAGACCTATCTGTCGTTCACCCGCCCCTATCTCGATTTTCCGATTGTCATTCTGGCCCACGTCGGTGGCCCCCAACCACGCAAACTCGAAGACCTGTATGGGCTGAAGATCGCCGTGGTGGAAAACTACGCCCCCCATGAACTGTTGCGCACCCAGCATCCCGACCTGAATCTGGTGGCGATGCCCAACGTCAGCTCGGCGTTGCAGGCGCTTGCCACCGACGCTGTGGACGCAGTCGTGGGCGATCTTGCCTCCAGCGTCTGGAGTCTGCGCCAGCTCAAGCTCGAAGGGCTCTACGTCAGCGGTGAGACGCCTTACCGCTACCAATTGGCGATGGCCGTCCCCCCGAACAACAAGCTGCTGGTCAGTATCCTGGACAAAGTCCTGGCAGACATGAGCCCGAGTGAAATCAGTGCCATCCAGGAACATTGGGTCGGTAACGTCCTGGACCATCGTACCTTCTGGTCCGACGTGCTGATTTACGGCCTGCCAGGATTATTGGCTCTGATGATCGTGCTGGCAGTGGTGATCCGCATCAATCGCCGACTGAGTTCGGAAATTGCCCGCAGGGTCGACCTGGAACAGGAGCTGCGCAGCAGCGAATACCATTACCGCGGGCTGGTGGAGAGTCTTTCAGCCATCGCCTGGGAAGCGCAGATCAGCGATTACACCTACAGTTACGTTTCGCCCCACGCCCAGGACCTCCTCGGCTATCCCCTGTCCCACTGGCTGATTCCAGGCTTCTGGCGCAACATCATCCACCCCGCGGACCTCACTCGGGCCCAGGCCTTCTGCGACCGTGAAGTGGCGGCCGGGCGCGATCACAGCGTCGATTACCGGGTCATCACCGCTGACGGCCGCTGCCTGTGGGTCCGCGACATCGTCAGCCTGATAGAACACGGCCATGAACCGGTCCTGCGCGGGCTGATGATCGACATCAGCGAAGCCAAACGCACCGAAGAGGCGCTGCGCCTGTCGGAACAGAAGTTCGCCTCGGTGTTCCAGCAATGCCCGGATATTCTGGTGATTGCGCGGCTTTACGATGGTTGCCTGCTGGAAGTCAACGAAGCGTTCGAAGAACAGATCGGCCTCAAAGCCGAAGACGTCATAGGCCAGACCGCTACTGACCTGAACATCTGGGGCGTACCCGGCGTGGGACCGGGTTTGCTGCAGCGGTTGCAGGCCGGCAGTATCCGCAACCTGGAGATGCCCTTTCGCCGTAGCAATGGCCAGGTGTTCACCGGCCTGATTTCCGCCGAGCCTTTTGACCTCGACACGACCCCGGCCCTGGTGGTGGTTGTGCGAGACATCAGTCAGCTCAAGGAAACCCAACAACAGCTGCAAACCTCCGAAGAGAAATTCGCCAAGGCCTTCCACGCCTCCCCCGACGGCTTGCTGCTGTCCCGGCAGAGCGACGGCTTGCTGCTTGAGGTCAATGAAGGTTTCAGCCGTATAACCGGGTTCAACAGCGCGATGTCTGTGGATCGGTCGGCGCTGGACCTGGGGATCTGGGTCAATCTCAACGAGCGCAAACAGATGCTCGAATTGCTGCACCGGGATGGTTTCGTCCGCGACTTCAGTTGCCACATCCGCCGCAAAGACGGGCAGATCCGGCTCTGCGAGGTTTCAAGCCGGCCGCTGCCCATCGGCGATGAGGACTGCATGCTGACCATCGCCCGGGACATTACCGAGCGGCACCTGATGCAGGAAAAACTGCAACAGGCTGCCACGGTATTCGAGAGCACCGCCGAGGGTGTATTGATCACCGACACCCAACAGCACATCAGCGCGGTCAATCGTGCCTTCACCGAAATCACCGGTTACAGCGAGACCGAAGCACTGGGCCACACCCCTCGCCTGCTCGCCTCGGGCCTGCACGACAGCGCCTTCTATGCGGCGATGTGGCATCAACTGACCGCCGAAGGTCATTGGCAAGGCGAGATTTCCAACCGGCGCAAGAACGGCGAGCTCTACCCGAGCTGGCTGACCATCAGCGCAGTGCGCAACCGGGACAAACTCATCACCCACTTTGTCGCGGTATTCGCAGACATTTCCAGCCTCAAGCATGCGCAGGCCAAACTCGACTACCAGGCGCACCACGATCCACTGACCGGCCTGCCAAACCGCACGCTGTTCGAAAGCCGCCTGCTGACCGCGCTGAACAACCAGCAGGAAAACGGTGGCCAGGGCGCCGTGCTGTTCCTGGACCTGGACCGTTTCAAACACATCAATGACAGCCTCGGTCACCCGGTCGGCGACCTGCTGCTCAAAGGCATCGCCGTGCGCCTCAAGGAGCAGCTGCGCGATATCGATACCGTGGCGCGGCTGGGTGGCGACGAATTCATCATCCTGCTCCCCGGCCTGCAACAGGCCAGCGATGCCGACAACATTGCCACCAAGCTGCTCAATTGCTTCAGCGCCCCTTTCCAGGCCGGCGAGCATGAGTTCTTCATCAGCGCCAGCATCGGCACCAGCCTGTATCCCAAGGACGGCTGCGACGTTGCCACGCTGGTCAAGAACGCCGATGCCGCGATGTATCGCTCCAAGGCCAAGGGCCGTAACCGGGTTGAAAGCTACACCCGCGACCTCACCGCCCAGGCCAGCGAACGCGTGGCACTGGAGCATGAACTGCGACGCGCCATCGAACGCAATGAACTGTTTTTGTACTACCAGCCGAAAATCAGCCTCAAGGATCATCGGCTGGTCGGTGCCGAAGCGCTGATTCGCTGGCATCACCCGACCTTCGGCGATGTGCCCCCCGAGCACTTCATTCCCCTGGCCGAAGAAAACGGCATGATCCTGCAAATCGGTGATTGGGTACTGGAGACCGCCTGCCAGCAGATGTATGAGTGGAATCAGGTCTATGAGTGTCTCGGCCCACTCTCGGTCAACCTGGCGGGCGCTCAATTACGCCAGCCGAACCTGCTCGGCCGAATCGAGCAATTGCTCAAGGACAACCACCTCAAACCCGATTTTCTGCAACTGGAGATTACCGAAAACTTCATCATGAGCCAGGCCGAAGAAGCGCTGGCGGTGCTGCATCAACTCAAACGCCTGGGCGTGCAACTGGCGATCGATGATTTCGGCACCGGTTATTCGTCCCTGAGCTACCTCAAGCGCCTGCCGCTGGACATCCTCAAGATCGACCAATCCTTCGTCCGCGGCCTGCCGGACGACCCGCACGACGCGGCGATTGTCCGCGCAATCATTGCCCTGGGTCGTAGCATGCAATTCACCGTCATCGCCGAAGGCGTCGAAACCCATGCCCAGCAACAATTCCTCACCGCCGAAGGCTGCGAACAGATCCAGGGCTACATCGTCAGCCTGCCACTTTCCCCCGACGAATTCGCCGCGACGTTTCTTCGTATAGCTGTTTCAGACTTTTCGGATAGCACAGCCGAGAAACCGTCGCTATAATCCGCGGCCTACTGAGGGCCTATAGCTCAGTTGGTTAGAGCAGAGGACTCATAATCCTTTGGTCCACGGTTCAAGTCCGTGTGGGCCCACCAAACAAGAAAGCCGCGCTGATGCGCGGCTTTTGCGTTTTCTGAGATTGATGTTTGATCTTAGGGTTTAGACCAGCCGAGCCACCAAGGCGACGACAGCAAAGGTCACCAGGGCCAGCGCGGCGCCGAGCCCGAACGGCAGTAGTATCGCTCGGGTCGCGGTGGGGGCCGGGCTACGCATGTCTTCAGCTAAAGCAGCCACGTCTCGGTGCAACTGTTCAATGCTGGCTTGAGTCGTGGGGGGAGTGGACATACTACGTTTTCCTGTGTGGATCACGGGCCGCGCCTAATGCGCTAACCCTAGTTGGATAAGGTGGGCTGCTCCGCGGTAAAACTCAAGCGCCGCCGATGATTGGCTGCGCTCTGGCGGGCTCGGTATTAAAGCTTGGACCACAGCCCAACGGCGGCGACGAAGGCGGTGACCAGACCGGCGCCCACCGCAAACGGATACCAAAAGGCCTCCTGTCTAAGCTTGCTTTCTTCGGCCATAAACTTGCGGGTTTCGGCCATGAATTTCCGGATTTCGACCTGGAGCTTATCGAGTTCCGGATTATCGCGGTCATTCTCTAGCATCAGTCATCCTGTCGGGCTTGGGTCGCGCCAAGTGGGCTGCTCCGAGGCGGACGTGCGTCATTTTTTACTGTCTGCCGTCTAGGTTATATTTTGTGCGGACGGTGGGTTATCGGATGACGTCCGCTAAGGTTGTAGGCAAACTCCGAGAATTGCGTAATGAGCGCATTTGGGCACTTGACTCAAGCCTCCGACCTGCTATCCCTCGCCAAATCATTTGCCGAGGATGCAGCCTACGCAAAAGACACCGACCACCACGCTTGGGCCGCCGCTGACCGCGTTAGTCGGACTCACGACTGCTGCGCAGCCGAACGCAGCCTCCGGCAGCTGCTACAAGGAGTGCGTCGCGGCTGAAATTGTTTAACTGACTGGCATTAGGGCCCTGGACGCTTTTTAGACCCAAACACCCAATGAAGGGATCGATTGCACCGGCTGCAATCGCTCAAGCATTTCACCCGTCAACACCACCTCATACGTATCCGCCGGCCTCCCCCACTGTTCTACGATAGCCATGCGCTCTACCAAAAGCCCTGCCAATCCAGTAATCGTATCGGCCAATTCCTCGACGATTTGTTGAGTGCGCAACCACAAGCGATCATTAATGTCTGTCAGTTCAGCAATGATGCTCTCGGACGACGCTGGGTCCGTATCGGGATAGGTGATGTTTCGAAGCAAGTACCGCAATTCTCTTATTTTTGCGTGATCCTGTTCCGCTCCAAACTCTCCGTTCAGGATGGCTGCCGCTTTTGACTTATCGACGCGTTTCTCGGGCGAATGCTTTGCAGGCAATGTCTGCGCCATGGCGCCGGCGACGAGGACCATCATCCGGGCTTCCAAATGCTCCTTCATGGCGTCGATCGACGAAATGGACCGCGTCAAGGTAATGGAGGCTCCGCCATGGTGCGTCAGGCCCATGGTAACTTTCAGGGTCACATCACCCGTTTCAAAACCCAGGGCACGGGCTACGACGTAATGCCCCATTTCGTGATTGGCAATCTGCAGTGCATAGTCGCGCAGAGCCGCAGGCATGCTCTTCATTTCGATCCCCTCGCTTCACAGCCCCTGGTTGCGCATTCGACTACGAGTGACAATTTGTGTCCATCCAATTAACCCGTTGAGGGCGTGGACTGCCTGTAATATGCCTGCCCATTGCTCTGTACCGCTGGAGATGCCCCTTTGCCTGACACTCGCCCGCCTGTTCTCGACGAAATCGACCGCCAATTGATCGCCGCCCTGCAGATCAACGCCCGTGAAAGTGTGGCCATGCTTGCCCGGCAGTTGGGCATCGCCCGCACCACCGTTACTTCGCGCCTGGCACGGCTGGAAAAGGCCAAGGTGATCACCGGTTATGGTGTGCGCCTGGGTCAGCGCGTGATCGATGGCGGGTTGCAGGCATACGTCGGGATTACGGTGCAACCAAGGTCTGGCAAGGAAGTGCTGCGTCGTCTTAGCGCCATGGCTCAGGTGCAGCAGTTGTGTGCGGTGAGTGGCGAATTTGATTATGTGGCGTGGTTGCGCACCGATTCGCCGGAGCAGCTGGATCAGTTGCTGGATCAGATCGGCAGTGTGGATGGGGTGGAGAAGACGACGACTTCGATCATCTTGAGCAGCAAGATTGATCGGGGGCAGCCGGTTTGAGTTTCTACCGGTAGGTCTTTGGTGTCTGGTCGGGCCTCTTCGCGGGCAAGTCGGATCGCCGCACCGCTCGCCCTACAGTATGTAGTTATACGTCGTCATATTGATCCAACAATTAGCAAAACGACGACACATTGCGTCTTATTAACGTGTTCTACGCTCTCTAGAATGGCTGCCATCTTTTCCTATACTCAGACGCGCATCCTGCGTCGGGTCGCCAGCAAGGTCAGCCATGAACAAGAACAATCGCCATCCTGCAGACGGTAAAAAACCAGTCACCATTTTCGGCCCGGACTTTCCTTTCGCCTTCGACGACTGGATCGAGCACCCGGCCGGCCTGGGCAGCATTCCGGCGCACAATCACGGCGCCGAGGTGGCGATTGTCGGGGCTGGCATTGCCGGTCTGGTGGCCGCCTACGAACTGATGAAACTGGGCCTCAAACCTGTCGTCTACGAAGCCTCGAAGATGGGCGGTCGTCTGCGCTCCCAGGCGTTCAACGGCGCCGAAGGCATCATCGCCGAGCTCGGTGGCATGCGCTTCCCGGTGTCGTCCACGGCGTTTTATCACTACGTCGACAAGCTCGGCCTCGAGACCAAGCCCTTCCCGAACCCGCTGACCCCCGCGTCTGGCAGCACGGTGATCGATCTGGAAGGCAAAACCCATTACGCACAGAAACTGGCGGATCTTCCTGCACTGTTCCAGGAAGTCGCTGACGCCTGGGCCGATGCCCTGGAAGACGGTTCGCGCTTCGGCGAGATCCAGCAAGCCATCCGCGACCGCGACGTGCCGCGCCTCAAAGAGTTGTGGAACACCCTGGTGCCGCTGTGGGACGACCGCACCTTCTACGATTTTGTCGCCTCCTCCAAAGCCTTCGCCAAGCTCTCGTTCCATCACCGCGAAGTGTTCGGCCAGGTCGGTTTCGGCACCGGCGGCTGGGACTCGGACTTCCCCAACTCGATGCTGGAAATCTTCCGCGTGGTGATGACCAACTGCGACGATCACCAACACCTGGTGGTCGGCGGCGTGGAACAAGTGCCGCAGGGCATCTGGCGCCATGTGCCGGAGCGTTGCGTACACTGGCCGGAAGGCACCAGCCTCAGCTCGCTGCACAACGGCGCGCCACGTACCGGCGTGAAGAAAATTGCCCACGCGGCAGGCGGCCGTTTTGCGGTCACCGACAACTGGGGCGACATCCGCGAATACGCAGCGGTGCTGACCACTTGCCAGAGCTGGCTGCTGACCACCCAGATCGAATGCGACGAAACCCTGTTCTCGCAAAAAATGTGGATGGCTCTGGACCGCACCCGCTACATGCAGTCTTCGAAGACTTTCGTGATGGTCGATCGCCCATTCTGGAAGGACAAGGACCCGGAAACCGGCCGCGACCTGATGAGCATGACCCTCACCGATCGCCTGACCCGCGGCACGTATTTGTTCGACAACGGCGACGACAAGCCCGGGGTGATTTGCCTGTCGTACTCGTGGATGAGCGACGCGCTGAAAATGCTTCCGCAGCCGGTGGAAAAGCGCGTGAAGCTGGCGCTGGACGCATTGAAGAAGATCTACCCGAAAGTCGACATCGCCGCGCGAATCATCGGCGATCCGATCACCGTGTCATGGGAAGCCGACCCGCATTTCCTCGGTGCCTTCAAAGGCGCGCTGCCTGGTCACTACCGCTACAACCAGCGCATGTACGCGCACTTCATGCAGGACGACATGCCGACCGAGCAACGCGGGATTTTCATCGCCGGCGATGACGTTTCGTGGACGCCGGCCTGGGTCGAAGGCGCGGTGCAGACATCGCTCAACGCGGTGTGGGGCATCATGAAACACTTCGGTGGTGAAACTCACGCCGAAAACCCGGGGCCAGGCGATGTGTTCCACGAGATCGGTCCGATCGCCCTGCCCGAGTAAGAGGAATCCGAAATGCGCGTAGCCCTTTACCAATGTCCACCGCGGCCCCTGGATGTCGCAGGCAACCTGCAACGCCTGCATCAACTGGTGCTGGAGGCCAAGGGCGCGGACTTGCTGGTGCTGCCGGAGATGTTCCTGACCGGCTACAACATCGGCATAGATGCCGTCAGCGTGCTGGCGGAGGTGCACAACGGTGAGTCGGCGCAACAAATCGCGCGTATCGCCAAGGCGGCGGGGATTGCCATTCTGTATGGCTACCCGGAGCGTACCGAGGACGGGCAGATCTACAACGCCGTGCAGTTGATCGACGCCAATGGCGAGCGGCTGTGCAACTACCGCAAGACTCATCTGTTCGGTGACCTCGATCACTCGATGTTCAGCCCCGGGCCGGATGAGTTTCCGTTGGTTGAACTCAACGGCTGGAAGCTTGGCTTTTTGATCTGCTACGACCTGGAGTTCCCGGAGAACGCCCGGCGTCTGGCGTTGGCCGGTGCCGAGCTGATCCTGGTGCCGACGGCGAACATGATTCCCTACGATTTCATCGCCGACGTCACCGTCCGCGCCCGGGCCTTCGAAAACCAGTGTTATGTGGCTTACGCCAACTACTGCGGGAGCGAGGGCGAGATCCAGTATTGCGGCCAGAGCAGCATCGCCGCGCCGGATGGCAGCCGCATCGCCCAGGCCGGTCTTGATGAAGCGCTGATTGTCGGTGAGCTGGATCGCCAGCTGATGATCGATTCCCGCGCCGCCAATCGCTACTTCCTCGATCGCCGTCCCGAGCTTTACGACGCGCTGAACAAGCGCTGATCCACTTAGGGGGCGTTCTCAATATGTTTCCCCGGCGCAGTGTGGAAACTCATTGAGAACGCCCCCTAATCCGCTAGCATTAGCGCTTCCCTGTTCTGGAAGTGCTCATGCCTGCGCTGAATCACCCCCACCTTCACACTGAAACCCTGGCCAACGGTCTGCGGGTGACGCTGCGTCATGCTCCCGGTTTGAAACGCTGCGCCGCTGCGTTGCGGGTCGCTGCCGGCAGTCACGACGTGCCATTGGCCTGGCCGGGGCTGGCGCACTTTCTCGAGCATTTGCTGTTCCTGGGTACAGAGCGCTTTCCCGCAGGGCAAGGGCTGATGGCCTATGTGCAAGGTCATGGCGGGCAGGTGAATGCGCGCACCAGCGAACGGACGACGGACTTCTTTTTCGAACTGCCGCCTCAGGCGTTCAGCGCTGGGCTGGAGCGTCTGTCAGACATGCTCGCCCATCCACGTATGAATCCGGACGATCAGCGGCGGGAACGGGAAGTGCTGCACGCTGAATTTGTCGCCTGGTCGCGGGATGCCACAGCCCAACAGCAATTCGCACTGTTCGACGGGCTCTCGGTGGCTCACCCGTTACGGGCGTTTCATGCCGGTAACCGTTACAGCCTGCCGATTCCGCAGCCCGAGTTTCAGCAAGCGCTGAAGGACTTCCATCAGCAGTTTTATCAGACCGGGCAGATGACCTTGAGCCTGGCCGGCCCGCAGGGGCTCGATGAATTGAAGGGGATGGCGCAGGCGTTTGCCGTTGCCATTCCCGTCGGTGAAAAAGTCCCTCAGGCAAAGCCCACCCTGTTGATGGACTCTTCGGCCAATAGTTATCAACAGGCTGGAGAACGTCGGCTGGATCTGCTGTTTGCCTTCGAAGCCCTGCCCGACTCATCGCCCGAAGCGCTGGCGTTCCTGTGTCATTGGTTGAACGCCGCAAAACCCGGCGGCCTGTTGGCGCAGCTGCGAGACGCCGGGCTGGCGGACAACCTGAAAGCCGCACCGCTCTACCGCTACGCCGGGCAAGCCTTGCTGCACATCGAGCTCACACGGCCCGCCAATGCTACGCAATCGGGCAGCGTGATCCGTGAACGGCTTCTGGATTGGCTGGGCTTTTTTTCCTCCCGTCAGGACTGGGCCCCATTGCGCGAAGAATATGCCGCCCTGCAGCAGCGCCAACAGCAAGTCAGCAGCGCCTTGCAACTGGCCCAACGGGACAGCGAGCAACTTGAACCGGGGTTGTCCGAACAGGGCGTTGTCGCCCTCAAGGCAGTCCTGAAACAAATCGACGCTGTGGATAACTTCACCGGCCAGTGGCAACTGCCAACGCCCAACCCATTTTTGCGTACCGAGGCTCCAGCCGCGAATGCCGGTTTGATTCGCGGCCAGACCAGCGCCCACCGTGGCCTGCGGACTTTTGCCCAGGATCGCTCACGCAGTCGCCGCGAACGATCGCCAATGCAGTTCAGTCAGGCGTTGCCGGATAACACGGAGGAAGGTGCGGTTTATCTGCGCTGGCGCCTGGAATCCGCCCCTCACAGCCGCCTTCAGGCGAATCTGGAAAACAGCCTGCAGCCGTTGCGTGAAGAGGCACGTCAGGCCGGTGTCGACGTTTCCTTCAGTGCATCGGGCAATCAATGGCTGCTGAAAATGACGGGCCTGCAGGAGCCGATGCCAGGCGTCCTCGAACATGCGCTGAAAGCGCTGACAAAACCTGATGCCCGTTCCTCACAGGAAGAACCGACGGCCATTGCGTTGATGCCAATTCGACAGCTGCTCAAGGCACTGCCCGATCTATGCACTGAGCACACCGCAGCCTCGGATGACTTGCAGCAACTCTGGTCGAGCGCGCACTGGGATGGTCTGGCGACCGGTCTGTCGGCCCAGACACAAGCGGCGATGGCGCTTGCCTTGAGTCGTGTGCCGGGAACACCAGACAATCAATCGACGCCGCCTTTACCGATCGGCTCACAGCATCTCTGGAACACCGTCGATACCGGCTCCAGTGAACACGCGCTGTTACTCTTTTGTCCGACGGCAACCCATGACATCGCCGACGAAGCCGCCTGGCGTTTACTCGCACACGTATGCCAGACACCGTTCTATCAGCGCCTGCGGGTGGAGCTGCAACTGGGTTACGCCGTGTTCAGTGGGCTGCGCCAGATAAACGGTCAGACCGGGCTGTTGTTCGGCGTGCAATCGCCGAGCGTCGCGCCTCTGTACTTGTTGCAGCACATCGAACAGTTCCTCGGCGAGTTCGAAACGACGATCGAAAGCATCGATGAGCTGACCTTCATCGACCAACGCCAGGCCCTGGCCGATCAATTCGACAGCACCGTCCTGCCCAACGCCCAGGCCGCCGAACTGCTCTGGCAAGGCAAACTGGCCGGCCACTCGTCGGATTATCTGGGGCTTCTACCTCAGGCGATTGTGAAGATCGACCGCAAAGCCTTACTGGCCGCGGCACAACGATTGAAACAGGCGCAAGGCGGCTGGCGCTGTCTGGCCAGCGGACCTTGCCCGACTACGCTTTGGCAAGTGGCAAAATGATCATTACCGGCGCTGCAATTAGCTTTCTCAAAGATTCGCAGCCAATCGCTCTGTAATTTTGAGTAACATAGCCACCTAACTATCTGAACATCTCCGACTGGAGGTGGACTATATGTATAGGTCTCAACTGTCCCATCCACCTGAAGGAGCGCTCCTATGTCCTGGTCCAAACCTGCTTACACCGACCTGCGTATCGGCTTCGAAGTCACCATGTACTTCGCAAGCCGCTAAGCTCTGCCGTTTGGTAGAGAATGCAGTGCTACGCCTCGGCTTGCCGGGGCGTTTTTATTTTCAGTTTTCAATGATGGAGCGGCCATGTTTGTCCAGATTCTAGGTTCCGCCGCCGGCGGCGGTTTCCCCCAGTGGAACTGCAACTGCGCGAACTGCGCAGGTTTTCGCGACGGCAGCCTACGGGCCGAGGCGCGTACCCAGTCGT
The DNA here is from genome assembly GCF_000282195.1 of Pseudomonas sp. GM18. Classification (GTDB taxonomy): domain Bacteria; phylum Pseudomonadota; class Gammaproteobacteria; order Pseudomonadales; family Pseudomonadaceae; genus Aquipseudomonas. Next base: position 70,242 of record NZ_AKJT01000032.1, on the reverse strand, counting down.
CCATCGCGATTTCCGATGACGGCGTGAACTGGGTGCTGTGCAATGCTTCGCCGGACATCCGCGCCCAGCTCCAGAGTTTCTCGCCGATGCAGCCGGGGCGCGCGCTGCGTGATACCGGTATCAGCGCAATCATCCTGATGGACAGCCAGATCGACCACACCACCGGCCTGCTCAGCCTGCGCGAAGGTTGCCCGCATCAGGTGTGGTGCACCGACATGGTCCACGAAGACCTGAGCACCGGTTTTCCGTTGTTCACCATGCTGACTCACTGGAATGGCGGGTTGAACTGGAACCGTATCGAACTCGATCAGAGCTTCACCGTCCCGGCCTGCCCGAACCTGCGCTTCACCCCGCTGCCCCTGCGCAGCGCTGCACCACCCTACTCGCCGCACCGCTTCGACCCGCACCCGGGCGACAACATCGGCCTGATCGTCGAAGACCTGAGCACCGGCGGTAAACTGTTCTACGCACCGGGCTTGGGCAAGGTCGATGCACCGCTGTTGAAAATCATGGCCAGCAGCGATTGCCTGTTGGTGGACGGTACGATGTGGGACGACGACGAAATGCAGCGCCGTGGCGTTGGCACCCGCACGGGCCGGGAGATGGGCCACCTGGCGCAGAACGGCCCCGGCGGCATGCTCGAAGTGCTGGAACAACTGCCCAGGCAGCGCAAAGTGCTTATCCACATCAACAACACCAACCCGATTCTCGATGAGGATTCGCCAGAGCGCGCGGAACTGGCCCGGCGCGAGGTTGAAGTGGCGTATGACGGCATGAGTATTGTGCTGTAGCGGATGGCCTCTTCGCGGGGTAGGAGCGAGGCTTGCCCGCGAAAGCGTCCGACCAGACACCCCAGAATCCACCGGTTGTTCCCCCGGAGAACCGCAATGACTGACACCCCAATGTCCCCCGCAGAATTCGAAGCGGCCCTGCGCGCCAAGGGCGCCTACTACCACATCTATCACCCGTATCACGTGGCGATGTATGAAGGCCGGGCAACCCGCGAGCAGATCCAGGGCTGGGTCGCCAACCGCTTTTACTATCAGGTGAACATCCCGCTCAAGGACGCCGCGATCCTGGCCAACTGCCCGGACCGCGAGATTCGTCGCGAGTGGATTCAGCGCCTGCTGGACCATGACGGCGCCCCCGGCGAAGACGGCGGTATCGAAGCCTGGTTGCGTCTTGGGCAAGCGGTCGGCCTCGACCCGGATCAACTGCGTTCCCAGGAGCTGGTGCTGCCTGGCGTGCGGTTCGCCGTGGATGCCTACGTCAACTTCGCCCGCCGGGCCCGTTGGCAGGAAGCCGCCAGCAGCTCGCTGACCGAGCTGTTCGCGCCGCAGATCCACCAATCGCGCCTCGACAGTTGGCCGCAGCATTACCCGTGGATCGACCCGGCCGGTTACGAATATTTCCGTACGCGCCTTGGCCAGGCTCGCCGGGATGTGGAGCACGGTCTGGCGATCACTTTGCAGCACTACACCACGCGAGAAGGCCAGGAGCGGATGCTGGAAATTCTCCAGTTCAAACTGGACATTCTTTGGAGCATGCTCGATGCCATGAGCATGGCCTACGAACTGAACCGCCCGCCGTACCACAGCGTGACCGAACAGCGGGTCTGGCATAAAGGAATCACCTTATGAGTTTCGATCGCAGCAAAACCCCGACCTGGCGCCCCGGCTACCGTTTCCAGTACGAACCGGCGCAAAAAGGCCATGTATTGCTCTACCCCGAAGGCATGATCAAACTCAACGAAAGCGCCGCGCTGATCGGCGGCTTGATCGATGGCCAGCGGGATGTCGCGGCGATCATCGCCGAGTTGAACACGCAGTTCCCCGACGTACCCGAGCTCGGTGACGACATCGAGCAATTCATGGAGGTCGCCCGTGCTCAGCACTGGATCGAACTTGCCTGAGTCCGCGTCAGGCAAGTTGCCAGCCAAACCCGACATCGGCCTGCCGCTGTGGCTGCTGGCCGAACTGACTTACCGCTGCCCGCTGCAATGCCCGTACTGCTCCAACCCACTGGATTTCGCCGAGCAAGGCAAAGAGTTGACCACCGAGCAGTGGATCAAGGTCTTTCGCGAAGCCCGGGAGATGGGCGCGGCGCAGTTGGGTTTTTCCGGTGGTGAGCCCCTGGTGCGCCAGGACCTCGCCGAGTTGATTTTTGAAGCGCGCAAGCTGGGTTTCTACACCAACCTGATCACCTCCGGCATCGGCCTCACCGAGCAGAAAATCAGCGATTTCAAGAAGGCCGGCCTGGACCACATCCAGATCAGTTTTCAGGCCAGCGACGAACAGGTGAACAACCTGCTGGCCGGCTCAAAAAAAGCCTTCGCGCAAAAACTCGAAATGGCCCGCGCGGTGAAGGCGCATGGCTACCCGATGGTGCTGAACTTCGTCACCCATCGGCACAACATCGACAAGATCGACCGGATCATCGAGCTGTGTATTGCCCTTGAAGCAGACTTCGTCGAACTCGCGACATGCCAGTTCTATGGTTGGGCGCAGCTCAATCGGGTCGGCCTGTTGCCGACCAAGGAACAACTGGTTCGCGCCGAACGCATCACCAACGAATACCGCGCGAAACTGGAAGCCGAAGGACATCCGTGCAAGCTGATTTTCGTGACGCCGGACTATTACGAAGAACGTCCGAAAGCCTGCATGAACGGCTGGGGCAGTATTTTTCTGACAGTCACGCCGGACGGAACCGCCCTGCCCTGTCACGGCGCCCGACAGATGCCGGTGCAGTTTCCCAACGTGCGCGACCACAGCATGCAACACATCTGGTACGACTCGTTCGGCTTCAACCGCTTTCGCGGTTACGACTGGATGCCCGAGCCATGCCGCTCCTGCGACGAAAAAGAAAAGGACTTCGGCGGCTGCCGTTGCCAGGCGTTCATGCTCACGGGTGACGCGAGCAATGCCGACCCGGTGTGCAGCAAGTCGGAACATCACGGCGTGATCCTCAAGGCCCGCGAAGAAGCCGAGCACGCAACCCAGACCATCGAACAACTGGCCTTTCGCAATGAACGAAACTCACGCCTCATCGCCAAAAGCTGAACCCTTGAGCGCCGCCAGGGCCGTCGCGGCCGGCATCGACTTCGCCGAGTTGCAAGTCGGCGAGCATGGCCTGTTCTGGAACGAGTACCGTCCAGAGGATGCCGCCTGCCGCATCTGGCAATGGCGCGACGGCCAGGCTCGTTGCCTGACACCGCCCACCTTCAGTGTGCGCAGCCGGGTGTACGAATATGGCGGCGGCGCGTTTTGCCTGACCGGCGACGGGCTGGTTTTCGTCAACGAGGCCGATCAGCAGCTGTATCGGCAATCGCTGATCGATGAAACACCTGAGGTACTGACTTCAAGTGAATGCCGTTACGGCGATCTGCAGTTCGCCAACGGGCAAGTGCTGGCGGTGGAAGAGAACCGCGATCGACATCGCCTGGTGGCGATCGATCTGGCTGACGGCCGACGCCATCTGCTGGCCGAGGGTGCCGATTTCTATGCGGCACCGACCCTGAGTCCTGACGGTCGGCGTCTGGCCTGGATCGAGTGGAATCGCCCGGATCAGCCCTGGACCGCCACTCGCCTGATGGTTGCCGAGCGCCAGAGTGATCAAACCTTTTCGCCGCCGCGTTGTGTGGCCGGCGACGACGCGCAGGAATCGCTGCAACAACCTCGATTCGATGACAGCGGCCGTCTGTTTTGTCTGACCGATCGCGGCGGGTTCTGGCAGCCGTGGGTGGAGTCGACCAGCGGTCTGAGCCCACTTCCGAGCGCTGCTGCCGACCATGGACCGGCGCCTTGGCAGTTGGGCGGTTGCACTTGGTTGCCGCTGAGCAAAGACACTTATCTGGCGAGCTGGACCGAAGGTGGGTTTGGCCGTTTGGGGCTCTGTCATGGCGATGGTTCCTGTGAAGATTTCACCGGCGACTACAGCCGCTTCCGCCATCTCGCACAGGATGAGCAGTTCATCTACTGCATCGCCGCTTCGCCGGTCAGTTCAGCGGCGGTGATTGCCATTGACCGCGAAACCCGGCAGGTGAAGACCCTCGCCGGTGGCGTTGCACCCCTGCCCGCCGATCAGATCAGCCGCCCGCAAACCCTGCGTTATCCGAGCGGTTCGGGCGAGGCCCACGGGTTCTTCTACCCGGCGATGACCGGCGACACGCAACCGCCTTTGGTGGTGTTCATTCACGGCGGGCCGACTTCGGCCTGCTACCCGATGTTCGACCCGCGAATCCAGTATTGGGCACAACGCGGCTTCGCCGTGGCCGACCTCAACTACCGAGGCAGCAGCGGCTACGGCCGCGCTTATCGACAGGCGCTGCATTTGAGCTGGGGCGACGTGGATGTGCAAGATGCCTGCGCAGTGGTCGGCTACCTCGCCGAACGCGGACTGATCGACGGCGAGAAAGCGTTTATCCGTGGCGGCAGCGCCGGCGGGTACACCACGTTGTGCGCACTGGCCTTTCACAAGGTCTTTCGCGCAGGCGCCAGCCTGTATGGTGTCAGCGATCCCGTTGCGCTGGGCCGTGTCACCCACAAGTTCGAAGGCGATTATCTGGACTGGTTGATCGGCGACCCAATGCAGGACGCTGAACGCTACGCCGCACGCACGCCGCTGCTACACGCGAACAACATCAGCGTTCCGATGATCTTCTTTCAGGGTGAACTGGACGCCGTGGTGGTGCCGCAACAGACCCGCGACATGGTCAAGGCGCTACAGGACAACGGCATTCTGGTCGAAGCGCATTACTACGCCGACGAACGCCATGGCTTTCGCAAGGCCGGCAATCAGGCCCACGCACTGGAGCAGGAATGGTTGTTTTATCGGCGGGTGATGGAATTGGCGGACTGAAGTCGGCGCGATCAACACAAAAAAACGCCCCACGCGAAAAGAATCAAACGTGGGGCGTTGCGTTATACCGCGAGACGGTTCGGAAATTCGTGTAGGGCGGGTCCGATCAGACCGCAATACCTTTGCGGCACTGCAGTTGCGCGGTGCGTACGCGGGAGAAGGCGCGGGCCAGGCGCAGGAGCATTTCGTCGATATTGGCCTTGCTGACAGTGAGGGCCGGGGTAAAGCGCAGGCAATCGGGTTGCGGGGCGTTGAGCAGCAAGCCTTCATACAACGCAGCCTTGACTACGGCGTCGGCCGAATCGTCGGACAGATCGAGCCCCCAGAGCAGCCCTTGCCCGCGCAATTCGCCGTGACCATAGCGATGGGCCAGACGCCCCAGGCCTTCGCCCAAGTGCTGAGCGGTTTCCCGCATATGATCGAGAAAGCCCTTGTCCTGCACGCTGTCGAGCACGACAAGCCCGGCGGCACTCATCAACGCATTGCCATGATGAGTGCCGCTCATTTCGCCGGTTTCGAAACAACAGGCCTTGCCTCGCGCCAACAATGCCGCCAATGGCACGCCACCGCCGAGCCCTTTGCCGAGCACGACGATATCTGCCCGTACACCGTAGGACTGTTCGGCGAGCAAGGTGCCGCAACGACCGACGCCGGTTTGCACTTCGTCGAGTATCAGCAGAATGCCAAGCTCACGACACAAGCGCTCGACGCCCTTGAGGTAGTGCTCGGTAGCGGGAATCACCCCGGCCTCGCTCTGGATCGGTTCAAGCATGATCGCGACCGTCTGGGCATCAACGGCCGCATGTAAGGCGGGCAGGTCATTAAACGGAACAGGACTGAAGCCCGGTAGCTGTGGCTCGAATCGGTTGACCAGGTTCGAACTGTCCGACGCCGAAATCGTCCCGAGACTACGGCCATGACAGCCTTTACTGGCCACGATGATCCGCGAAGCGCCGCCACGATGTTGCTGACCCCATTTGCGCGCCAGTTTGATCGCCGCTTCACAGGCTTCGCTGCCACTGTTGAGCAGGTACGCCTGGTCACTGCCAGTGCTGGCGCAGAGCCGCTCGGCAAGGTTGAGCATGCCGCGGTTGTGCAGTCCAAAACCCGGATTGATCAGCGACTGAGCCTGTTCCGAAATCGCTTTGACCAGTGCTGAAGGGCTGTGTCCGAGGCTATTGGCACCGCCACCTTGTGAGAAGTCCAGATAAGCGCGGTCATCGCTGTCCCACAACCAGGAGCCTTGGCCACGCACGAAAATCTGTTTCGGCCGTTCGACACTGGGCATCAGGCACTCGCTGGAAAAGTTGTCGCTTCTGGCCGGCAGGGAAGTGTCCATCGCCAGGTCATCAAGGCTCGGTGGCTTGCGTCGCAGGTTGAACAGATTCATCGGATAAAACCTCGTCCGAGGTTTTTTGCCTTGCCTATGTAAACACCATCGTCGTAAACGGTATTCATCGTGTGCTCTGGCCCTGTAAGCCTTGTGAATGCGGTTAGACTAGGCGTAGGCAAGGCACTGAGCCATTTCGATTTCTCAGCATTTTCGATAAGTATTACTTATGGATTTCAAACAACTGCGTTATTTCGTCGCGGTCTACGAAGAGGGCCACGTCGGTCGGGCCGCCGAGCGACTTTCAATCTCCCAGCCAGCGTTGTCCCAGCAGATCCGCCAACTCGAACAGAACCTCGATGTGAGCCTGTTCGAACGCAGTAGCAAACGTCTGCTGCCAACCCTGGCGGCCCACACGTTGTACAACCATGCCCTGCCCTTGCTCGATGGCCTGCAACGCGCGCGCGAAGCCTTGGGAAATTTCAAGGGCAAGGCGCTGCGAACCTTGGCCATTGGCGTGCTGCAGACCGTCCATTCCAGCCTGGTGCCGCAAATGCTCGAACGCGTGCGCAAGGCGCAGCCGCATTTGGTAGTGCAGATCTATGAACTGACCGGCCTGGAAATCGAGCGGCGCCTACTCAACGGTTCGCTGGACATCGGCATCAGTTACCTGCCGCCCCGTCAACCGGGTTTGCATGGCGTGCCGTTGTACGAAGATGAGCTGACCCTTGTCATCCCTGCGGACCATCCGTTGCGCGAATTCAAGAAGGTCTCCATGAGCCAGGCCGCCGAATTGCCGATGTTGCTGCTGGGTGAGGAGTTCCAGATACGGCAGATCTGGCAGACACAATTGGCCAATCTGGGACGCCGTCCGCAGGTGCAGGCCGAGCTGAACAACATGGCAGGGATTCTCGACAGCCTGCCGCACACGCGGCTGGCGACCGTGCTGCCCGGACGCTCACAAAAGACCCATGGCGACCAAGAGCTGCTGTGGAAACCACTGAGTGAGCCACGGGTGCCGCTGAAAGTGGGGTTGGTGTGTCGGGATGTGCAGCGGCAACAGGCTTCGCTGGCGTTGTTGCGGACATTGCTGGAAGAGGTGATGGATGATCACTTGCGTAGCCCGACAACCCCGGATGGGTTGAGCTGAACTTTTTTGCAGGCAAAAGAAAACCCCGCCGAAGCGGGGCTTTGCAGACTGTTTCCCTGACATCCATTTCACTCCGCCGTCCTGGCAGAATCCTACGTGTCCGTGTTGTTGCTTTGCGCTTCCTGCGCGACGTCCATGTGAAGTAGATTAGCTCTGGATCCAATTTGCGCATATGGGAAAACAGCAGCACGTCATGTAAGAGAATGCTTACATGACGTTACAGAGTCAGAACTGTCCTGCATCCAGCAGGAACAGCGACTCGCTACCCGCCTTTACCGACGCGCTCAACGAGTGAATACGCGGCAGCAGACGGGCGAAATAGAATCGCGCCGTACCGAGTTTGCTCGCATAGAAATCGTCCTGCGCTTCTTTGCCGAAGGCTGCCTTGGCCATCAGTGCCCACATGTAGGCGTAGGCTGTGTAACCGAATGCTTGTAGATATTCGACCGACGCAGCGCCGATTTCGTTCGGGTTGTTTTTCGCCCGGTCCAGCAGCCATGCGGTCAGATCGTCGAGGGTGTCCACTGCATCGTTCAGCGGTTTGGTGAACTCCGCCAGATCAGCACTGGCCGTCGCGGTGAAATGACGAATCTCGTCAGCGAACAGTTTGTAGAACGCCCCGCCGCTGCCGACGATCTTGCGCCCGACAAGGTCCAGCGCCTGAATACCGTTGGTGCCTTCGTAGATCTGCGTGATGCGCACGTCACGAACCAGTTGCTCCTGGCCCCACTCACGGATGTAGCCATGGCCGCCAAAAATCTGCTGGCCGTGAACCGTGGTTTCCAGCCCCAGGTCGGTCAGGAATGCCTTGGCCACAGGCGTCAACAGTGCAACCAGATCTTCTGCACGCTTGCGAGTGGTGGCGTCTTCGCTGAACTTGGCGGTGTCCAGCTGCATCGCCACGTAAGTGGAAAATGCACGGCCGCCTTCGTTGGAGGCTTTCATGGTCAGCAGCATACGACGCACGTCCGGGTGGACGATGATCGGGTCAGCCACTTTGTCTTTGTTTTGCGCGCCGGTCGGCGAACGGCTCTGCAGACGGTCGCGGGCGTATTCAATGGCGTTCTGGTAGGAACGCTCACCCGAGGCCAGGCCCTGGATGCCGACACCCAGACGCTCGTAGTTCATCATGGTGAACATCGCCGCCAGGCCTTTGTTCGGCTCGCCGACCAGGTAACCCACGGCTTCGTCGAAGTTCATCACACAGGTCGCGGACGCCTGGATGCCCATCTTGTGTTCGATCGAACCGCAGGTCGCCGGGTTGCGCGCACCGAGGCTGCCATCGGCATTGACCATGAACTTCGGCACCAGGAACAGCGAAATACCTTTCGGTCCTGCTGGCGCGTCCGGCAGTTTGGCCAGTACCAGGTGGATGATGTTTTCGGTCAGGTCGTGCTCGCCGCCGGTGATGAAGATCTTGGTGCCGCTGACCTTGTAGGAACCGTCGGCCTGAGGCTCGGCCTTGGTGCGGATAATCCCCAGATCGGTACCGGCGTGCGGCTCGGTCAGGCACATGGAACCGGCCCAGACCCCGGCGTACATGTTCGGCAGGTATGCGGCTTTCAGCTCTTCGCTGGCGTGGGCATTGATCGACAGGCAGGCGCCGGCGGTCAGCATCGGGTACAGACCGAACGACAGGCTGGCGGAGTTGACCATTTCTTCGACCTGCGCCGAAACAGCCTTGGGCATGCCCATGCCGCCATAGGTCGGATCGCCACCGACACCGACCCAACCGCCTTCAGCGTAGGTCTGATACGCCTGTGGGAAACCGGCCGGGGTGGTGACGGCACCGTCGGCCCAGTGGCAACCTTCTTCGTCAGCCGCACGGCTCAGGGGCGCGATGCTTTTGCTGGTGACCTTGCCAGCTTCTTCCAGAATGGCTTCGACAGTTTCAGCATCGACGGTCTCGGCGAGCGCAGGCAGTTCGGCCCAGAGTTTGGCGACCTCGAAAACTTCATTGAGGACGAAGCGCATATCGCGCAGGGGCGCTTTGTAGTCAGCCATGGCAAACCTCGCAAGATCTAAACAGGTGGTTCGTAGGAATAGTGATTTCGCTGTGTCCGAGTGTACCTCAACAACTTTTACGACACATAGGGTCAACCCATGACCAATTTGTTATTTTTGGTCACTGGCTAATTTGTCATAAAGAAGCCCGCAGCAAGGCGGGCTCTTTAGGCTGGTTAGAAAGATTAAAGCGCAAACAACTCCGCCGGCAGCGTCATCAGACAATCACTGCCCGCCTCGATGGCCGCCCGATGAGCGGCGGTACGCGGCAGCAAACGCTTGAAGTAAAACTCGTTGGTCGCCAGTTTGCTCCGGCAGTAATCGGCATCACCGCTGCCCGCCTCCAACTGCGCCTGAGCTACCAGCGCCATGCGTAGCCACAGGTAGCCGAGGATGATGTAGCCGCTGTACATCAGGTAATCCACCGAGGCGGCGCCGACCTCGTCCGGATTTTTCATCGCGGCCATGCCGATCCTGGTAGTCAACTCGCCCCACTGCTGATTCAGACCGTTGAGTTGCGCCACATAACTGCCGAGTTGCGGATGCTCAGCGTTTGCCGCACAGAACTTGTGGACGATCTTGGTGAAGCCGCGCAGCAGTTTTCCCTGGCTGCCAAGGACTTTGCGCCCAAGCAGATCCAGCGCCTGAATGCCGTTGGTGCCTTCGTAGATCGGCGCGATCCGACAGTCGCGAACCAACTGCTCCATGCCCCACTCACGAATGAAACCGTGGCCGCCAAACACCTGCATGCCGAGGTTGGTCACCTCCAATCCTGTGTCAGTCATGAAGGCTTTGCAGATCGGTGTGAGGAACGCCAGCAAATCCTCAGCGTCCTGACGCGCCGTTTCATCCGGGCTCAGGTGCGCAGCGTCCAGCAACTGTGCGGTGAAGTAAGTCAGTGCCCGGTTGCCCTCGTTGAAGGCCTTCATGGTCAGCAACATCCTGCGCACATCGGGATGAACGATGATCGGGTCGGCGGTTTTTTCCGGGGCTTTCGGGCCGGTCAGCGAGCGCATTTGCAAACGGTCGTTGGCGTATTTGATTGCGCCCTGGAAGCTCGCCTCCCCCAGACACAAACCTTGCATGCCGGTGCCGAGCCGCGCGTGGTTCATCATGGTGAACATGCAGTTCAGGCCCTTGTTCGGCTCACCGATCAAGAAGCCCTTGGCGTCATCGAAATTCAGCACGCAGGTGGCCGAGGCCTTGATGCCCATTTTGTGTTCGATCGAGCCGCAGGAAACGCCGTTGCGCTGGCCCGCCTCGCCCTCGGCATTGGGAAGGAATTTGGGCACGATAAACAGCGAAATCCCTTTGGTCCCCGCTGGCGCGTCCGGCAGTTTGGCCAGCACCAGGTGAATGATGTTGTCACTCATGTCGTGTTCGCCGGCGGAGATGAATATTTTGCTGCCGGAGATCGCGTAACTGCCGTCGGCCTGAGGCATGGCGCGGGTCTTGATGATGCCCAGATCGGTGCCGCAATGGGCTTCGGTCAGGCACATGGTGCCGGTCCATTGACCAGCGGTGAGCTTGCTCAGGTAGGTCTGTTTCTGTTCTTCAGTGCCATGGGCATGGATGGCCGACATCGCACCGTGGGTCAGGCCGGGGTACATGCCCCAGGACGTGTTGCTGGAGCCGACCATTTCGCTGATGACCAGCCCCAAGGAACTTGGCAAGCCCTGACCGCCGTAAGCCGGATCCGCCGCCAGACCATGCCAGCCGCCTTCCACGTATTGTGCGAATGCTTGCTTGAAGCCTGTAGGCGTTGTGACCACGCCATTGTCGAAATGGCAGCCCTCTTCGTCACCGCTGCGGTTCAGCGGTGCGAGAACGTTCTCGCAGAATTTCGCGCCTTCTTCGAGGATCGCATTGACCATGTCCGGGCTGGCATCGGTGGCCCCCAGCGCGGCGTAGTTGCTGTGAAAATCAAAGACGTGATCGATCAGAAAGCGCATGTCGCGCAGGGGAGCTTTGTACTCGGGCATGGTCATTTCTCCGGCAGCAGATGGCTCAAACCTACTGCCGTGCACCACGCCTCACAATCACAGTCCAGACGCTGAATGCGCCATCATCACTCAACCCGCAGCGGCGTCCATACGCACCGCACCACGGCGGGTCTGACCGAATGCCATCACACAGTTTCGCCCCGCGCCCTTGGCGCTGTAGAGCGCCTGGTCGGCGGATTTGAGCACTTCTTCAGGGGTGCGTTGTTCCAGCCGTTCGGCGACGCCGATGCTGACGGTAACCGAAACACTCGAGGCGCCCGAACCCGCGCGGCGCTGGCGTCCTTGCTGATCATCCTGGGGACGACTGTCCTGATTGCGCAGCTGGATGTTGTAGGTAGCGATGGATTCACGGATGACTTCCAGGTGCGGCATGCACTCTTCGAGGGTCTTGCCTGCGAACACCAAGGCAAATTCCTCACCGCCGTAGCGATATGCCCTACCGCCACCGCTGATTTTCGACAGCTTGCTGGCGACCAGTCGCAACACTTGGTCGCCGACATCGTGGCCGTGGGTATCGTTGAATTTCTTGAAGTGATCGACGTCGCTCATGGCCAGCACGTAATTGCGCCCCAGTCGTTGCATGCGTTCGTTCAGGGCGCGGCGCCCCGGCAGGCCGGTGAGTTCGTCGCGGAATGCCATTTGATAGGCCTCATGGGCCACCGCGGCGGCAATCATCAACATCACTTGGCTGCACATGATGTTGAGGGTGAAGGGCAGGATGAAGGTTTTTGGCAACATCCAGAACAATCCCAACAGCCCCACCAGCTGCGCAGCATGCAAGGGCCTTGGGTTGCGCCAATATTGCCAGGTCAACAGCAGAAACGAGGCGATGAACACCGGGTAAGACAACTGAATCAGGCTCATCCACGCACCATGCAACGCTGGCCAGCGAATTTCCGACAGCCACATCAACAGCGCCTGTGGGTAACTTTGCTCCAGCCCCAGCGCCACACTGCCGAACGCCAGCAACACAGCGAAGCGCGCCACCATGTCCTGAAACAGGTGAGTGCGCTCTTGCCAGGCGGCAAACAAGCCAAACAACAATGGCAACAACAAACAGCACAGATGGAACACCACCGCGGCGTCTTCACGAACCTTGCCGTAATCGCGGTAGTAGTCAGTCTGGGTGTCGAGCAGGAAATAGGCGATGTACACCGTGACCATCAGAAACAGTTCACGCTGACGTCGGTAAACCGCGCAATACGCACCGCCGAGCAACAGCACCAGAGTAGGCAGCACGTTGAACAGCGAAGTGAAGAAGACGTTGAGATCCTTGACGTAGGCAGCCGCAAGCCCCGCGAGCAACAACAGCAGCGATGGCAAAAAATGGCTGAAACGTACAGCGGAAGAACGCGGCAAGGGTAAAGCTCCGACCCGGCAAACAAAGATGGCATTGTGCCTGCATTTGGCGCAGCTAAGCACGTGTAATGTGACGCACATCACATTGCAGCCTCTTTAACGGCAGCCAAGTCGTTTTTCTTAGCGTTTTGGTCGGGAATATTTACCGGTACAGTCATTAGCGCCGGGCACAAAAAAGCCGCTGCCTCCGAAGAAGCAGCGGCTTTTGTGAAGAGACTGCGAAGGGCTTAGTAACCCAGTGCGAAGTCTTCTTCTTTCATGTCCATCAGGTTGTTGGCACCCGACAGCATAGTTGCAACGTGAGTGCGGGTACGCGGCAGGATACGCTGGAAGTAGAAGCGCGCAGTCTGCAGCTTGGCGGTGTAGAACGCCTCTTCGGTGGTGCCGGCAGCCAGTTTCTCGGCCGCCAGACGCGCCATATCGGCCCAGAAGTAGGCCAGGCAGGCGTAACCGGAGTACATCAGGTAGTCCACCGACGCCGCGCCGACTTCTTCGCGGTCTTTCATGGCCGCCATACCGACCTTCATGGTCAGCTCGCCCCATTCTTTGTTCAGCGCAGCCAATGGCTCGACGAACTCTTTGACCGCGTCATTGCCTTCGTTGCTCTGGCAGAACTTGTGGACGATCTTGGTGAAGCCTTTGAGTGCTTCGCCTTGAGTCATCAGCACTTTACGGCCCAGCAGGTCGAGTGCCTGGATGCCGGTGGTGCCTTCGTACAGCATCGAAATGCGGCTGTCGCGAACGTTCTGCTCCATGCCCCACTCGGCGATGAAGCCGTGGCCGCCGTAGATCTGCACGCCGTGGTTAGCGGATTCGAAACCAACTTCAGTCATGAAGGCTTTGGCGATCGGCGTCATGAAGGCCAGCAGTGCGTCGGCTTTCTTCTTCTCTTCTTCATCGACGCCATATTTGACGATGTCGACTTGCTTGGCGGTGAAGTAAACCATCGCACGGTTGCCTTCGGCGAAGGCCTTCATAGTCAACAGCATGCGACGTACGTCAGGGTGAACGATGATCGGGTCAGCGGCTTTGTCTGGTGCTTTCGGGCCAGTCAGGGAGCGCATTTGCAAACGATCGCGAGCGTATTTCAAACCACCCTGGAAGCCGATCTCGGCGTGTGCGAGACCTTGCAGCGCGGTACCCAGACGTGCGGTGTTCATAAAGGTGAACATGCAGTTCAGGCCTTTGTTCGCCGGGCCGATCAGGTAACCGGTGGCTGCGTCGAAGTTCATCACGCAGGTGGCGTTACCGTGGATGCCCATCTTGTGTTCCAGGGAACCGCAGCTCACAGCGTTGCGTGCGCCGATGGAGCCGTCTGCGTTCGGCAGGAATTTCGGCACGATGAACAGCGAGATGCCCTTGGTGCCGGCCGGTGCATCCGGCAGACGTGCCAGCACGATGTGGACGATGTTGTCGGCCATGTCGTGTTCGCCGGCGGAGATGAAGATCTTGGTGCCGGACACTTTGTAGGAGCCGTCGGCCTGAGGCTCGGCCTTGGTACGCAGCATGCCCAGGTCGGTGCCGCAGTGCGGTTCGGTCAGGCACATGGTGCCGGTCCATTCGCCGGAGACCAGTTTGGTCAGGTAAGCCTCTTGCTGCTCAGGCGTGCCGTGCTCGGAAATAGTGTTCATCGCGCCATGGGACAGGCCTGGGTACATGCCCCACGACCAGTTGGCTTCACCCACCATTTCGCTGACAGCCAGGCCCAGAGACTCCGGCAGGCCCTGGCCGCCGTGCTCTACGTCGTGGGCCAGGCTTGGCCAGCCGCCTTCGACGAATTGCTTGTAGGCTTCTTTGAAACCGGTCGGGGTTTTAACGCCGGACTCGCTCCAGGTGCAACCTTCAGTGTCACCCACGCGGTTCAGCGGAGCCAGCACCTGCTCACAAAACTTGGCGCCTTCTTCGAGAATGGCGTCAACCATGTCCGGAGTTGCGTCCTGGCAAGCCGGAAGGCTCTGATAGTGCGCTTCGTAGCCGAGCAGTTCGTCACGAACGAAGCGAATATCACGCAAGGGGGCCTTGTAGTCAGGCATAGCGATAAACCTCTGCTGATGTAACCGGGAATGAACGACCGTGATGATTTGTTGTGACGGTCAAACAGTTGTTTGAAACATACGTTTACGCCCAAATCTTGTCAAGCGCCGATCTTTTGCCGTTCGTCTTCGATCTATGGAAATCACGGGCGCGCAGTTGCGCAGCGCCGTTGATTGAGCAACACGCCATGTAGGAGAGATTAGTTGAGGCAGAAGGACTTACGCAGAAAAACGCCGCGAACAAGCGCGGCGTTGGGGTAGCGGATTCAGCGAGGAATCAGGCGAAGGTATCGATCAGCGTACCGAGCATTTCATCCGAGGCTTTGGCGACTTTGACACCGAGTTCCACCTGGAACTTGCCTTGGGACATCTCGACCACATTGCTGGCCAGATCCGATTGCTGGCTACGGTCTACCGAGCGCAGACGATCGACCTGAACCTCGGAGGACTGACTGGTGACCGAACGCTCGATGGTGTTGTTGGCGATCTGCCCTGAAGCCTGATCGACACGGTTCTGCCCTGTCTGAATAGTGCTCAGACCGGCATAAAAAGCGGTGTTTCCTGAGATTTCCATTGGGGAACTCGTCCTACAGAGGATCAACAGCGGCCATTGAACCAGACACGCCGCCAAAAGGCCCGACAAAAACACTAATGGCACTGTGCCTTATCATAGGTAAAACCCACGCCAGAAACTTCAGTCCAGCAGATCCAGCTGTAGATGCTCCGCCACCGCTTCGGCTGTCACCGACTTGAGTTTCGGCACCCGCCCCAGGCACGGCGCGGGAATGCGTTCGGCCAGCGTCGCGAGGTTTTCTTCCAGGCGCGAGGTTTTCGGATCGATGATGTTGGCCACCCACCCTGCCAACTGCAAACCATCCCGAGCAATTGCCTCGGCCGTCAGCAGCGCATGGTTGATGCAGCCCAGGCGCACGCCGACCACCAGGATCACCGGCAGATCCAGCGCCATGGCCAGGTCCGACAGATTGTCCTGATCCGCCAACGGCACTCGCCAGCCGCCAGCGCCTTCGATCAAAGTGAAGTCCGCCTGCAGATCAAGAATCTGCCGCATCGGCGTCAACAACGATTGCACGGTCAACGCCACACCAGCCTCCCGCGCCGCCAGATGCGGTGCGATCGCCGGCTCGAACGCGACCGGATTGACCTGATCGTAGGTCAACGGTATCGAGCATTCGGCCAGCAGTGCCAGTGCGTCGGCATTGCGTAATCCCTTGGGCGTCAGCTCACACCCGGAGGCTACGGGCTTACCCGCAGCCGTGCTCAAGCCTGACAATCGCGCGGCATGCAGTAAACCTGCGGCGACGGTGGTCTTGCCGACATCGGTGTCAGTACCGGTGATGAAATAGGCTGCGCTCATAAGGGTTTCTCCAGAACGGCGTAAACCACTTGATAAGTCGCCGGCAGTCCCTGTGCCTGACGAAACTGCTCGTAAGCCTCGATCAAGCCGAGGATCCGCGCCCTGCCGGTCAAACCGCCCGGCCGACCGGGGTTCAGGTTATGCGCCCCGAGTGCCTTGAGCTCATGGGTCAGGCTGCGGACATCGGGGTAATGCAATACATGTGGATGTGTTTCAAGGCTGATGACCTTCAAGCCACTGCCCGCGCAAAGCTGCTGGTAAACACCGAACTCGCGGAAGCGGTTGACGTGCACCATGCCATCCACCTGACGCCAGCTGTCGCGCAATTCGTACAGCGTGCCTACACACAGACTAGCAAACGCAAAAATACCGCCTGGTTTCAGCACCCGATACGCTTCGTTGAGCACCGAGGCGAAATCCGCGCACCATTGCACCGCCAGGCTGGAGAAGACCAGGTCGCAGGTCGAATCCTGCAACGGCAAGCGTTCGGCATCACCGGCGATGAAATGGGTGGCGCCGCCCAAGGGACGGGCGTGATTGAGCATCCCCTCTGCAATATCAAGGGCCAGCCCGTCACCGGCAGGAAAACGCTCACCGAGCGCACGGCTGAAATACCCGGTTCCACAGCCCATATCCAGCCATCGAGCCGGGACAAAATCTTCCGGCAACCGATGTAACAGCTCGCTGCCAACATCGCGTTGCAATTCAGCCACGCTGTCGTAACTCGCCGCCGCTCGGGAAAAGGACGCCGCCACCTGGCGTTTATCGGGTAAGCCGCCGGGCAGGTTGGGAAGGGACAAATCAGTCATCACCGGACTCATGCAAAAAGGCCTGAATCGCCCCCGCCACACCGTGGGGGTCTTCCAGAAGAAACGCGTGGCTGGCCTGTTCAATCAGACCGATTTCGACATCCGGCAGCAGCGCCAACAAGTCCCCTGCCGCTTCGGCCGGGACCAATCCGTCGAGGCCACCAAACAAATGCAATTGCGGGCCGCGAAACGCTTGCAACGCTTGCCGGGTATCCAGTTGTGCGAGCAACTCCAGGCCGCTCATCAGCACCGACGGAGACGAAAGCGGTGCGCCAGCGAGCAACAGCCGCGATAGCCCGCGCGGGTCTGCGGCACCTTGAGTGCACAGCAGCGAGAAACGTTTCAACGTCATGCCTGGGTCGGCTTTGCAACCGGCCAGAAACGCATCGAAGGTTTCGCCGGGCATCGCGCTCGACCACTGCTCATGGGCAACAAAAGAAGGGTTACTCGCCAGGGTCAGCAAGCCGCAGCAACGGTCACCACGCCTCGCTGCCAATTCGGACGCCAGCATGCCGCCCAATGACCAGCCACCGAGCCAGGCATCCTGGGGCAGCGTTGAATCCAGCTCATCGAGCCATTCTTCAAGGTCGCTCGAATCCAGCTCCGGCAACGGTTCGATCTCGACGCGCAGGTGCTCATCCAGGCCTTGCAAGGCAGCCGCCAAGGGTTCCAGCGGCGAAATCCCGAGACCCCAGCCCGGCAGCAGAATCAGACGATCACGCATGGCTTGGCTCCGGTCCCAGTTGTTGAAAACAATCGGCCAGTCCATTTAACAATAGCTGTACCTGCGCCTCGCTGTGAGCGGCGGTCAGGGTTACGCGCAAGCGGGCGCTGCCGGCGGGCACGGTCGGTGGACGGATCGCGGTCACCATCAGGCCACGCTCACGCAGCATCTGAGACAACCGGACCGCGCGCCCGGCATCGCCAATCATGATCGGCTGGATCGGCGTGAAGCTGTCCATCAACTCCAGGCCAATCTGCTCGGCGCCTTGGCGGAACTGGCGAATCAACGTATTCAGATGCTCACGTCGCCAGTGTTCGCTGCGCAACAATTCCAGGCTCTTCAGCGTCGCGCAGGCCAGCGCCGGCGGTTGGCTGGTGGTGTAGATGTAAGGGCGGGCGAACTGGATCAGGCTCTCGATCAACTCTTCACTGCCAGCCACAAAAGCACCGGCCGTACCGAACGCCTTACCGAGAGTGCCGACCAGTACCGGCACATCTTCCTGACTCAGGCCGAAATGCTCGACGATTCCGCCGCCATTGGCACCCAGCGGACCAAAACCGTGAGCGTCATCGACCATCAACCAGGCACCTTTGGCCTTGGCTTCCCGCGCCAGCGCCGGCAGGTCGGCGATGTCGCCGTCCATGCTGAACACACCGTCGGTGACCACCAGCGTATTGCCGGTAGCCTTCTCAAGGCGCTTGGCCAGACTGGCCGCGTCGTTATGCAGATAGCGATTGAAACGCGCACCGGACAGCAGACCGGCATCCAGCAATGACGCGTGATTGAGACGATCTTCCAGCACCGTATCGCCCTGCCCGACCAATGCGGTGACCGCGCCGAGGTTGGCCATGTAGCCGGTGGTGAACAGCAGTGCGCGCGGGCGGCCGGTGAATTCGGCGAGGGCTTCTTCCAGCGCGTGATGCGGGCCGCTGTGGCCGATCACCAGATGCGAAGCACCACCGCCCACGCCCCAACGCGACGCGCCGGCGCGCCAGGCTTCGATCACTTGCGGGTGATTGGCCAGGCCCAGGTAATCGTTGTTACAGAACGCCAGCAACGGCTGACCATCGACCACCACTTCCGGGCCTTGAGGGCTTTCGAGCAGCGGACGCTGGCGATAAAGGTTTTCGGCACGACGGGCAGCAAGGCGTGCGGCGAGATCGAAAGACATGCAGGCCTCGCGAGTAGGAAAGAGGCACGAACATCTGTAGGAGCTGCCGAAGGCTGCGATCTTTTGATCTTGCCCTTATCAGCGTCGATCCAGAAAAGATCGCAGCCTTCGGCAGCTCCTACAGAAAAGCCTGAACGTGGTTAAACAGCAGCGTTATAGAACTGCTCGCTGCTCTTCTGCTCCACCAGTGCCTGTTCGATGGCGGCCTGATGCACTTCGTCGGCGTGCTCTTCGCGGGCTTCCGGCAGGATGCCCAGACGCGAGAACAGTTGCATGTCCTTGTCGGCCTGCGGGTTGGCGGTGGTCAGCAGTTTTTCGCCGTAGAAAATCGAGTTGGCGCCGGCAAAGAACGCCAGGGCCTGCATCTGCTCGTTCATTGCCTCGCGGCCGGCGGACAGGCGCACGTGGGATTTCGGCATCAGGATGCGTGCGACCGCGAGCATGCGGATGAAGTCGAACGGATCGACGTCGTCGGCATTTTCCAGTGGCGTGCCGGCGACTTTCACCAGCATGTTGATCGGCACCGATTCTGGATGCTCCGGCAGGTTGGCCAACTGGATCAGCAGGTTGGCTCGGTCGTCGAGGGACTCGCCCATGCCGAGAATGCCGCCGGAGCAGATCTTCATCCCCGAATCACGCACGTAGGCCAGGGTTTGCAGGCGCTCGCTGTAAGTGCGGGTGGTGATGATGCTGCCGTAGAACTCTGGCGAAGTGTCGAGGTTGTGGTTGTAGTAGTCGAGGCCGGCCTTGGCCAACGCTTCGGTCTGCTCCTGATCCAGGCGACCGAGGGTCATGCAGGTTTCCAGGCCCATGGCCTTCACGCCTTCGACCATCTTCAGCACGTAAGGCATGTCTTTGGCCGACGGGTGTTTCCACGCCGCGCCCATGCAGAAACGGGTCGAACCGATGGCCTTGGCGCGAGCAGCCTCTTCGAGGACCTTCTGCACTTCCATCAGTTTTTCTTTTTCCAGGCCAGTGTTGTAGTGGCCCGACTGCGGACAATATTTGCAATCTTCCGGGCAGGCGCCGGTCTTGATCGACAGCAGGGTGGAAACCTGGACGCGATTGGCGTCGAAATGCGCGCGGTGCACCGTCTGCGCCTGGAACAACAGGTCGTTGAATGGCTGAACGAAGAGTGCTTTGACTTCAGCCAAAGACCAGTCGTGACGCAGGGTGGCAGTGGTGCTGGCGCTCATGGGCGATTCCTTGGTTATGCTTGGCAAGCGGCTGTGGAATGGAATACCCACAGACGCGACACGGATGTTCGGCATATTTAAGGAAGACTCATGCACTGTCAACCACGATACGAAGGACCGGTTTACATCTGGTTAAAAAACAAACAATCCTGTTTGCTCTGCTCAGAGGTCGCGGACGACACCATACCGATCTGCATGGCCTGCGAAACCGAGTTGCCCTGGCTGGGCGACCAATGCCAAACCTGCGCCCTGCCCTTGCCCGCCACGGGCCTGACGTGCGGCCAATGCCTGAAACAACCGCCAGCCTTCGAGCGAGTCGCCGCTCCCTGGACTTACAGCTTTCCCGTCGACAGTTTGATCACCCGCTTCAAGCACAGCGCAAAGTGGCCGTTCGGCCGCCTGCTCGCTGAACTTCTTGCTCAATTCCTGCAACATCGCTTCGATGAAGATCTGGATCGGCCCGACGCGCTGATACCGGTACCGCTGGCCCCCAAGCGGCTGCGCCAGCGGGGTTTCAACCAGGCGGCAATGCTCGCCCGCTGGCTCAGCACTGGCCTCGGCATTCCTTGCGACGAGACGCTGTTGCTGAGGACTCAGGACACCAGTGCACAACAAGACCTTAATGCCGATGCACGTAAAAAGAACCTGCGCCACGCCTTTGCCCTCGCGCCCGAGGCTTCGATCAAGGGCCGTCACTTCGCACTGGTGGACGATGTACTGACTACCGGAGCCACCGCACAGGCCCTGGCCTGGCTGTTGATGGCGGCGGGCGCAACGCGGGTCGACGTCTACTGCCTGGCCCGTACCCCCAAACCTGGCGACGGGGCCTGACTTGACTCCCGCACGCCAAGCCGCCAACGTCCTCCCCATCGTCACAGCCCACAGCGCCTTGCCATGTCCTTACCTACGTTGTTGTCCCAGCACATTGTCCGTCGTCCGCAGCGCATCGCGTTGCTGCAACACATCGCCGAACAGGGCTCGATCACCCGCGCCGCGAAAAGCGCTGGCCTAAGTTACAAGGCCGCGTGGGACGCCATCGACGAGCTGAACAACCTCGCGCAGAAACCGCTGGTGGAGCGCAGCGTTGGCGGCAAGGGCGGCGGCGGCGCCAAACTGTCCAGCGAAGGTGAGCGCGTGTTGCGCCTGTATCAAAAGCTGCAAGCGTTGCAGGCCCAGGTACTGGAAGCTGCTGAAGAGGCCAGCGACCTGGACCTGCTCGGTCGACTGATGCTCAGAACCAGCGCGCGCAATCAACTGCACGGCAAGGTCGTGGCGATCGATGCCCAAGGGCGCAACGACCGGATCCGTCTTGAACTGGCCGAAGGCTTGCTTATCGATGCGCAGATCACTCACGACAGCACCCTGCGCCTGGAACTGGAAAACGGCACCGAAGTGGTCGCACTGATCAAGGCCGGTTGGCTGGAACTGCTGAGCGTCGATCAAACCACAACATCCGGTAACAATTGCCTGAAGGGCAGCATCGAAGAAATCCTCGACGCCGAAGACGGCCCCAGCGAAGTGCGCATCAGCCTGCCCAATGGCCAGACACTTTGCGCCCTGGCCGAGCCGCTGCACCTGAAAACCCTCGGGCTTGGCGCTGGTAAACCGGTGCAGGTGCAGTTCGCGCCCTCGAACATCCTGCTGGGTACGCCGCTCTAGCCCAAACACTGCTACAAAGATCAATGCATCGGCTGCAACAAAAGCTTCATCGACCACCATTAAGGTGGCTGCAAAAACCCGCAGGGAGCCTGATGTGAGCCTATTAGAAGACAACCAACCCACCGACCTCGAAAAAATGGTCGGCCTCAGCCGTCGTGGCTTCATCAGCGCCGGCGCCCTCTGCGGTGCGGCCATGTTTCTCGGTGGCAACCTGCTGAGTCGCAGCGTGCTGGCCGCCAGCGTCAGCGCCGGCTCCAGCAAACTGTTGGGCTTCGACAGCATCGCCGCCGCCACCACCGATACCATCACCCTGCCGCCGGGCTACAAATCCTCGGTACTGATCAGCTGGGGCCAGCCTCTGCAAAAAAATGGCCCGGCATTCGACCCGAGCGGCAACGGCACGGCCGAGCACCAGGAAGCCCAGTTCGGCGACAACAACGACGGCATGAGCCTGTTCGAGTTTCCCGGTGACAAAGACCGGGCGCTGATGGCGATCAACAACGAATACACCAATTACCGCTACCTCTATCCCCACGGCGGCATGCCGCAATCGGCGGCAGAGGTGCGCAAGGCCCTGGCCTGCGAAGGCGTGTCGGTGATCGAAGTGCAGCGCAAGAACGGCCAATGGCAATTCGTCCAAGGCTCGCGCTACAACCGGCGCATTCACGGTAACGCGCCGATCAGCCTGAGCGGCCCGGCCGCCGGTCACGAGCTGCTGAAAACCAGCGCCGACAAACATGGCAAGAAAGTCCTCGGCACCTTCCAGAACTGCGCCAACGGCAAGACGCCGTGGGGCACTTATCTGACCTGCGAAGAGAACTTCACCGACTGCTTCGGCAGCAGCAATGCCGAGCAAAAATTCGACGCCGCGCAGAAGCGCTATGGCGCAGTGGCGGCCAGTAAAGATATCAACTGGCACCAGCACGATGAACGCTTTGACCTGGCGAAGAACCCCAACGAGCTCAACCGCCACGGCTGGGTGGTGGAAATCGACCCGTTCGATCCGCAATCGACGCCGGTCAAACGCACCGCGCTGGGCCGCTTCAAACATGAAAATGCCGCCCTGGCTGAAACCAGTGACGGTCGCGCCGTGGTGTATATGGGCGACGACGAACGTGGCGAGTTCATCTATAAATTCGTCAGCCGCGACAAAATCAACCACAAGAACCCCAAGGCCAACCGCGACCTGCTGGATCACGGCACCTTGTACGTGGCGCGTTTCGACGCGGGCGACGGCAACGCCGATCACCCCAAAGGCCAGGGTCAGTGGATCGAACTGACCCACGGCAAGAACGGCATCGACGCCAGCAGCGGTTTTGCCGATCAGGCCGAAGTGCTGATTCATGCACGCCTCGCAGCCAGTGTGGTAACCGCCACGCGCATGGACCGCCCGGAATGGATCGTTGTCAGCCCCAAGGACGGCCAGGTTTATTGCACCCTGACCAACAATGCCAAACGTGGCGAAGAAGGCCAGCCGGTGGGCGGCCCGAACCCGCGCGCGAAGAATGTCTACGGGCAGATCCTGCGCTGGCGCACCGACCGCGACGATCACGGTTCGAATAGCTTTGCCTGGGACCTGTTTGTGGTCGCCGGCAACCCGGGCGTCCACGCCGGCACGCCGAAGGCCGGCTCTTCGAACATCACCCCGCAGAACATGTTCAACAGCCCGGACGGCCTGGGCTTCGACAAGGCCGGGCGCTTGTGGATTCTGACCGACGGCGACTCGAGCAACGCGGGCGACTTCGCGGGCATGGGCAATAACCAGATGCTCTGTGCCGACCCGGTGACCGGCGAGATCCGCCGCTTCATGGTCGGGCCGATAGGTTGTGAGGTGACGGGGATCAGCTTCTCGCCGGATCAGAAGACCTTGTTTGTCGGGATTCAGCATCCAGGGGAAAACGGCGGTTCGACGTTTCCTGAGCATCTGCCCAATGGCAAGCCACGGTCTTCGGTGATGGCGATTACCCGCGAGGATGGCGGGATCGTCGGCGCCTGATAAGCGCCCCCCATGATCGTTCCCACGCTCTGCGTGGGAATGTAGCCCGGGACGCTCTGCGTCCCAAAATCGGACGCGGAGCGTCCGGTGAGGCATTCCCACGCAGAGCGTGGGAACGATCCCCCTAAAGAAGCCCCGTCTGCGCTACCATGCTTGGCCGGACGCGGCAGCCTGCCGCGCGCAGGAGTCAGCATGGCCCACCCGTTTGAAACCCTCACCCCAGACCTCGTGCTCGATGCCGTCGAAAGCATCGGCTTTCTCAGCGATGCGCGCATCCTGGCGCTCAACAGCTACGAGAACCGTGTCTATCAGGTTGGCATCGAAGACTCCGAGCCGCTGATCGCCAAGTTTTACCGTCCGCAACGCTGGACCAACGAAGCGATTCTCGAAGAACACCGTTTCACCTTCGAGCTCGCCGAGTGCGATATCCCGGTGGTCGCGCCGCTGATCCACAACGATGAAAGCCTGCACGAACACGCCGGATTCCGTTTCACCCTGTTCCCGCGCCGGGGCGGCCGCGCTCCGGAGCCGGGTAATCTCGATCAGCTGTATCGGCTGGGCCAATTGCTGGGGCGTCTGCACGCCGTGGGCGCTACCCGACCGTTCGAACACCGTGAAGCGCTGGGGGTGAAGAATTTTGGTCATGACTCGCTGACCACCTTGCTCGAAGGCAACTTCATCCCGCGCAGCCTGCTGCCCGCCTACGAGTCCGTGGCCCGCGACCTGCTCAAGCGCGTGGAAGAGGTCTACCAGGCCACGCCACACCAGAACATCCGCATGCACGGCGATTGCCACCCCGGCAACATGATGTGCCGTGACGAGATGTTCCACATCGTCGACCTCGACGACTGCCGCATGGGCCCGGCGGTGCAGGATATCTGGATGATGCTGGCGGGTGACCGCCAGGAATGTCTAGGGCAATTGTCGGAACTGATGGACGGCTACAGCGAATTCCACGACTTCGACCCGCGGGAACTGGCACTGATCGAACCGCTGCGCGCCTTGCGGTTGATGCATTACAGCGCCTGGCTCGCCCGTCGCTGGGACGACCCGGCCTTCCCTCGCAGCTTTCCGTGGTTCGGCACCGAGCGCTATTGGGGCGATCAAGTGTTGGCGTTGCGTGAGCAATTGGCGGCGCTGAATGAAGAGCCGTTGAAGCTTTTTTAATTTCAAGATCAAAAGATCGCAGCCTTCGGCAGCTCATACGCGCCTTAGGGCGCCGCGATCTTTTGCATTCGGGCACGACACATCTATACAACCTCCTTACAATCCCTTCTTTGTTAGCTGCCTAAGCAAGGATTCTCATGCAAGCCGCCAACCCGCGTCGCGGGTACATTCTGGGCCTGAGTGCCTACATCATCTGGGGATTGTTCCCGCTCTACTTCAAAGCCATCGCCAGCGTGCCCGCCGTGGAGATCATCATCCACCGGGTGCTTTGGTCCGCGTTGTTCGGCGCCTTGCTGCTGCTCGTCTGGAAGCATCCCGGCTGGTGGCGCGAGCTGCGTGAGAATCCGCGACGACTGGCGATCCTGGCCCTGAGCGGCACGCTGATCGCGGCCAACTGGCTGACTTACGTCTGGTCGGTGAACAACGGACGTATGCTTGAGGCCAGCCTCGGTTACTACATCAACCCGTTGGTAAACGTGTTGTTGGGCATGCTGATCCTCGGCGAACGGCTAAGGCGCATGCAGTGGATTGCGGTGGGGCTGGCGGCGGTCGGTGTCGCCCAGCAAGTGTGGCAAGTCGGCAGTCTGCCGTGGGTGTCGCTGGTGCTGGCATTGACCTTCGGCTTCTACGGCCTGATCCGCAAGCAGGCGCCGGTCAAGGCGCTGCCGGGGCTGGTGGTGGAAACCTGGATGCTGGTGCCGATTGCCCTCGCCTGGCTGCTGTTCAATCCGACGGCGACCAGCGCCCAAGCCGCATTCTGGACCAGTTCCGAAGCCTGGTGGCTGGTAGCCGCCGGTCCGGTGACGTTGGTGCCGCTGGTGTGTTTCAACGCCGCCGCCCGGCATTTGCCCTACACCACCCTCGGATTTCTCCAGTACCTGGCGCCGACGCTGGTGTTGCTACAAGCCGTTCTGCTGTTTGGCGAGCACTTGTCGTCCAGCACGCTGGTGGCGTTCATCTTTATCTGGGCAGGTCTGGCGGTTTACAGCGTCGACGCGTGGATAAGTCTGCGCCGCCGCAGCTGATCAAAAAACGCACAAACCTCTACAGGCCACGTCTCCCGTGGCCTGCATCCATCCTTCCCAAGGTTATCCACAGTGTGATCCCCGGCGTTTGTGCGCAAGTCACTGAAACTGCTGGTTTTTTGACCAATTCTTGAAGAGCCCCGGCCGGCGTGGGCTGGCGGGGTGTCTCTACAGGTTATCCACAGGCAGGTGCACGTATAACTTGGATAACCTTTTCAAGGTTCGCTGCGCAGCACCAATTCGACCATCAGATCGTCCGCCAGGGTTTCCAGGCGCGATTGCAGCACTTCCAGCGACAAGGTCAGTGGCACAGCGAGAATTGCTTCGGCATGGAACAACGGCTCGCTGCTCATCGGCGCCGGACGCACTTCAGTCACCAGCCGCTCCAGGCTCACCCCCTGCTCACTCAGCAGACGCGTAATGTCGCGCACAATGCCCGGACGATCATTGCCCACCAATTCCATGGCAATCGGCTTCCAGGTGCAGGATTGTTCGATGCTGCTCTCGGCAATCATCACGCGGATGCCCTGCGTCGACAGCCCCTGTAGGGCGTCTACCAGTTCATCGTAGGCTTCGGCCGGTACGCCCACCCGAAGAATCCCGGCGAACTGCCCGGCCATGCGCGACATGCGGCTCTCCAGCCAATTGCCGCCGTGCTCGGCAATGCATTGGGCAATGCGCTCGACCTGCCCGGGCTTGTCCGGGGCGAATACCGTAAGTACGAGGTGGTCCATGGCGCAGCCCTCTTGTCATGACTTTTGTTATGGAAAGGCAAGTATAGGCAAGGGTGGGGACCACGTTGATTCGTCTGGCGCCATCGCCGACGAACCTGCCAACAAACAAATCGTGTACAAGTTTTTATATTTAGCTGGAACAATCCAATAGTTTTTTGAGAACATCCCGTTCCCCGACATGACTGCAATGCGTCATAGGGTCGCAGAACGACGTAATTAGTCTAATTTTCACAACCGCAATTGATCATGTAGTATGCCGCAGCGCGCACTACATAACGTTGGATCGATGTCTGCCACAGGCGCCGTCGCAACCCTGAAAGCCCCGTCAGCAAGGCCGCAATGCCGTTGATCGGACCGAACCCAGCCGCCAGCAATGGCATGTACTGGTAGAAGGGTTTGTGGTTTAAATGGCCAGAGGCTTCATTGTTAAATTGAAGAGCTGAAAAGCGAAATAGCTGAGCAGAGTGAGGCAAGCAATGACTGAACACGTTCAAGTCGGTGGCCTGCAGGTCGCCAAAGTCCTGTTCGACTTCGTGAACAACGAAGCCATTCCCGGTACCGGCCTCACCGCCGACACGTTCTGGGGCGGTGCCGACAAGGTCATCCATGACCTGGCGCCGAAGAACAAAGCCCTACTCGCCAAACGCGATGATTTCCAGGCACGCATCGATGCCTGGCACCAGGCTCGTGCAGGTGTTGCGCACGATGCGGTGGCCTACAAAGCCTTCCTGCAAGACATCGGTTATCTGCTGCCAGAAGCGGCCGATTTCCAGGCAACGACGCAAAACGTCGATGACGAAATCGCCCGAATGGCCGGTCCACAACTGGTGGTGCCGGTGATGAACGCGCGCTTTGCGCTCAACGCCTCGAACGCCCGCTGGGGTTCGCTGTATGACGCGCTCTACGGCACCGACGCTATCAGCGAAGCGGACGGCGCGGAAAAAGGCAAAGGCTACAACAAGGTGCGCGGCGACAAGGTCATCGCCTTCGCCCGCGCCTTCCTCGACGAAGCCGCGCCACTGGCTGCCGGCTCCCACGTTGACTCCACAGGCTACAAGATCGTTGACGGCAAATTGGTGGTCGCCCTCAAAGGCGGCACCAACACTGGCCTGCGCAACGATGCACAACTGATCGGTTTCCAGGGCGACGCCAATGCTCCGATCGCGATCCTGCTGAAAAACAACGGCCTGCATTTCGAGATCCAGATCGATGCCAGCACCCCGGTCGGCCAGACCGACGCCGCCGGTGTCAAAGACATCCTGATGGAAGCCGCGCTGACCACCATCATGGACTGCGAAGACTCGGTTGCCGCCGTCGATGCCGACGACAAAGTGGTGATCTACCGCAACTGGCTCGGCCTGATGAAGGGTGACCTGGCGGAATCCGTTGCCAAGGGTGGCCAGACTTTCACCCGTACCATGAACCCGGATCGCACCTACACCAAAGTCGACGGCAGCGAACTGACCCTGCACGGCCGCTCACTGTTGTTCGTGCGTAACGTCGGTCACCTGATGACCATCGACGCGATCCTCGACAAGCATGGCAACGAAGTGCCGGAAGGCATCCTCGACGGCCTGGTGACTTGCCTTGCGGCGATGCACAACCTGAGCGGCAACACCACGCGCAAGAACACCCGCACCGGTTCGGTCTACATCGTCAAACCGAAGATGCACGGCCCGGAAGAAGCCGCGTTCACCAACGAGCTGTTCGGTCGCATCGAAGACGTCCTCGGCCTGCCGCGCAACACCCTCAAAGTCGGGATCATGGACGAGGAGCGCCGTACCACGGTCAACCTCAAGGCCTGCATCAAGGCTGCCAGCGAGCGCGTAGTGTTCATCAACACCGGTTTCCTCGACCGCACAGGCGATGAAATCCACACCTCCATGGAAGCCGGCCCGATGGTGCGCAAGGCCGACATGAAAGCCGAGAAGTGGATCAGTGCCTACGAGAACTGGAACGTCGACATCGGTTTGAGCACCGGCCTGCAAGGTCGCGCCCAGATCGGTAAAGGCATGTGGGCCATGCCCGACCTGATGGCCGCCATGCTGGAACAGAAAATCGCTCACCCATTGGCCGGTGCCAACACCGCCTGGGTTCCATCGCCGACCGCTGCAGCGCTGCACGCGTTGCACTACCACAAGGTCGACGTGTTCGCCCGTCAGGCCGAACTGGCCAAACGTGCGCGTGCTTCGGTGGACGACATCCTGACTATCCCGCTGGCGGTGAACCCGAGCTGGACCGCGGAACAGATCAAGAACGAACTGGACAACAACGCCCAGGGCATTCTCGGTTACGTGGTGCGCTGGATCGACCAAGGTGTGGGTTGCTCGAAAGTGCCGGACATCAACGATGTCGGCCTGATGGAAGACCGTGCGACGCTGCGTATTTCCAGCCAGCACATCGCCAACTGGCTGCGCCACGGCATCGTCACTGAAGAGCAAGTGATGGAAAGCCTCAAGCGCATGGCGCCGGTGGTGGACCGTCAGAACGCCAACGACCCGCTGTACCGCCCGCTGGCACCGAACTTCGACAGCAACATTGCCTTCCAGGCAGCGGTCGAGTTGGTGGTCGAAGGCACTAAACAGCCGAACGGCTACACCGAGCCGGTTCTGCACCGTCGTCGTCGCGAGTTCAAGGCTGCCAATGGCCTTTGAGTAAACGCTGACGCCGGACGTGAAAAAGCCCTGATCGAGAGATCAGGGCTTTTTTATTTGAATTGATTGATCGTTCCCACGCTCCGCGTGGGAATGCAGCTCGGGACGCTCCGCGTCCCAAAAGCGGACGCAAAGCGTCCATGGAGGCATTCCCACGCAGAGCATGGGAACGATCACGGCAAAATCTCAATCCCCAGCTCATGCTTGACCAATTCAAGCAGTTTGCCGCTATCGATGGGCTTGAGCAGAAAGTCCACCACGTGCAAGTGCATGGCTTCGATCGCATCCTTCACGTCGGCGTCGCCGGAAACGATGATGATCGGCAACGCCGCACGTGGCGACTCCCGCACCAGGCGGATCAGTTCCAGGCCATCGACGTGGCCCATCCGCAGGTCGGTAATCATCAGACCGATCGATGGCCTCGTCTCCAGCAATTTGAGCGCCGTTTCGCCGCTGGCCGCCGTCATGCAGTGAATGCCATCCAGACCCAGAATTTCCGACAGCAACTCCCTGGCATCCTTATCGTCATCGACGACCAGCACCCGCTGCGGCGGCAAGTCAGGTTCCAACATGACGGCACTGAGCGCTTCGCGCTCGGCATCACTCAAAATATCGTGGTCAGACATGGCGTTCTCAACGTTTTCGGTTCGATCCCTGACACAGGGTGTCAGACATCACCCAGCAGAGCTTCAATGTGTACTTCGTTGGAAACATTTCCAATAGACAATGTAGGAGGTTTTTCCCACAGTTGTGCCAGACATTTCCCATATTAAGGCCACTGCACTGCCTACCTAGACTTACGTCCAATGGGCACCCTGCCCGCAGGGGTCGACCATGGCCGGAACAATCCGACACAACAATTCGAAAAAGACTGCGGTAATGGTTATGAGTAAAGCGGACGCCTTCACCCAGGCAGGGAAAACCGCGGTGTTGCAGAACATCCAGGGCACTTTGCAATTCCTGCAGCGCTTCCCCCCCTTCAACCAGATGGAAAACGCCCACCTGGCCTATCTGGTCGAGCAATGTCAGCTGCGTTTTTATGCCCCCGGCGAAAGCATCATCAAACCCGCCGATGGCCCGATCGAGCATTTCTACATCGTCAAACAGGGCCGGGTCGTGGGGGAACGCCCACACACGGCCAAGGGCGGCACCGAAACCACCTTCGAAATCACCACCGGCGAGTGCTTCCCCCTGGCCGCACTACTGGGAGAGCGGGCGACCCGCACCGAGCATCTGGCGGCCGAAGATACCTTTTGCCTACAGCTGAATAAGCTGGCGTTCATCAAACTGTTCGCACTGTCCAACCCGTTCCGCGACTTTGCCCTACGGGGTGTCAGCAGCTTGCTGGATCAGGTCAATCAGCAAGTCCAGCAAAAAGCCGTGGAAACCCTCGGCACCCAGTATTCGCTCAATACCCGGCTGGGCGAATTGGCCATGCGTCACCCGGTAACCTGCAGCCCGATCACGCCCCTGCGTGAAGCGGTGACGCTGATGCACGATCAGCAAGTCGGCAGCATTGTGGTGGTCGATGAGCAAAAGGCGCCGCTGGGCATTTTCACCCTGCGCGACTTGCGGCATGTGGTGGCCAACGGCACCAGCGATTTCAACGAATCCATTGAGCGGCACATGACCCGGGCGCCGTTTTTCCTGACGCCGGACCACAGCGCCTTCGACGCAGCGATCGCCATGACCGAGCGACACATCGCCCACGTCTGCCTGGTCAAGGATCAGCGCCTGTGTGGCGTGGTTTCGGAACGCGACCTGTTTTCCCTGCAACGGGTCGATCTGGTGCACCTGGCACGAACCATTCGCAGTGCCCAGCGGGTGGAAAACCTGGTGGCGATTCGCGGCGAGATCGGCCAATTGGTCGAGCGGATGCTGGCCCACGGCGCGTCCTCGACGCAGATCACCCACATCATCACCCTGCTCAACGACCACACCGTGTGCCGGGTGATCGAACTGGCCCTCGCGGAGAAAGGCGACCCCGGCGTGCCATTCAGTTGGCTGTGTTTTGGCAGCGAAGGCCGCCGCGAGCAGACGCTGCACACCGATCAGGACAACGGCATTCTGTTCGAAGCCCGCGACGCGGTCCACGCCGCCGAGATTCGCGGCAAATTGCTGCCCATCGCCCAGCAGATCAATCAGAGCCTGGCGCTGTGCGGCTTTACCCTGTGCAAAGGCAACATCATGGCCGGCAACCCTGAGCTGTGTTTGTCCCGAGTGGAATGGGCGCGACGCTTTGCGGCGTTTATCCGCGAGGCGACACCGGAAAACCTGCTGGGGTCGAGCATCTACTTCGACCTGCGTGTGGTTTGGGGCGATGAGCGAGGCTGCGAGCAACTGCGCCGGGGCATTCTCGACCAGGTCGGCGACAACCGGTTGTTCCAGCGCATGATGGCCGAGAACGCCCTGCGCAATCGCCCGCCCGTAGGGCGTTTCCGCGAATTCGTGCTGGCGCGCAAGAATGGCGAGAAAGCCACCCTCGACCTGAAACTTCAGGGCCTGACCCCATTCGTCGACGGCGCGCGAGTGCTGGCCCTGGCCCACGGCATCGACGCCAACAACACCTTGGAGCGCTTTCGCCAATTGGTGGAAAAAGAGGTCATCGAACAGCTGGACGGCGCGGCCTATGAAGAGGCATACCACTTCATCCAGCAAACCCGCATGCAGCAACATCAGCTACAGACCCGGGAGAACTTGCCCTACTCCAATCGCGTCGATCCCGACAGCCTCAATCATCTGGACCGACGGATCCTGCGTGAATCCCTGCGCCAGGCTCAACGCCTGCAAAGCAGCCTGGCCCTGCGGTATCAGCTATGAGCCTGTTTTCATGGCTGCGCCCGGCCAGTCCCGTTTTGCCCGGCGAACTGCAACAGCGTCTGCAGCGTTTGCCTGCCGTGG
The DNA here is from genome assembly GCF_000282195.1 of Pseudomonas sp. GM18. Lineage (GTDB taxonomy): Bacteria > Pseudomonadota > Gammaproteobacteria > Pseudomonadales > Pseudomonadaceae > Aquipseudomonas. The sequence goes on along the minus strand of NZ_AKJT01000032.1, from coordinate 38,095 downwards.
CCGAGCTGAGCGACTGCAGCCTGCGCGAGCAACGCTGGGTAGTGCTCGACCTGGAAACCACCGGGCTGAATCTGAACAAGGATCGGCTGCTGTCCATCGGCGCCGTGGTGATCGAAGACGGGGCGATCGACTTCAGCCAGCAGTTCGAGCGCACGCTGCAATGCACCGAACTCAAACTCGGCCCCAGCGTGTTGATTCATGGGCTGGGTCCGAGCGCCATTGCCGCCGGCAGCGACCCGGCGCAAGCCTTGCTCGAGTTCATGGAGTTCGTTGGCGACAGTCCGGTGTTGGCCTTTCATGCGCCGTTCGACCAGCACATGCTCGGGCGCGCGCTGAAAGAACATCTGGGTTACAAGCTGCAGCATCCGTTTCTGGATGTGGCAGACATCGCCCCGCTGCTTTGTCCCCAGGCGCACTTTCGTGAGGCCGGGCTGGACGAGTGGATCGACTGGTTCAAGCTTGAGGTCTTCGAGCGGCATAACGCCAGCGCCGATGCCTTGGCGACGGCGGAGCTGATGCTGATTCTGTTCAGCCGGGCGCGACGGCAGCAGATTCATAGCCCGTTGAACCTGCAGCAGCGGCTGAGACAGTGGAAGCGGCGGCGGCAAGCACCGTCTTTCTGACCTGTGGCGAGGGGGCTTGTCGGACCGCCGCACCGCCCCGTTGGGTCGCGAAGCGGCCCCCTGCATTCCGCCATATAGACCGCATTCGGCGGTTTTACGACTGCTGCGCAGCTGAACGGGGCGGTGCGGCGGTCCGACAAGCCCCCTCGCCACAGGTTAGTGTTCGCCTTCAGACTTTGTGGCTCAAATCACCCGACCAGCGCCAATTGCTTACCTCCCCCGCCTCTGCCACAATCGCGAACAATTCTCGTTACTTAATACTTCCCCCATCGGTGATGTTGCGTGTCGTCAGTCCAAAGCCCTCAAAGTGAGCTCGTTGGTGCGTTGTATCGCGACCATCGCGGTTGGCTATTGGCCTGGCTGCGGCGCAACGTGGCCTGCCCACAACGGGCCGAAGACCTGAGCCAGGACACTTTCGTGCGCTTGCTGGGTCGTGATGAACTGAAAGAACCTCGCGAGCCCCGGGCGTTTCTGGTGGCGATCGCCAAGGGCCTGCTGTTCGACTACTTCCGCCGCGCCGCGCTGGAACAGGCCTACCTCACCGAATTGATGCTGATCCCCGCAGGCGAACAACCGTCGGTGGAAGAGCAACAACTGATCCTCGAAGACCTCAAAGCCATCGACCGCTTGCTGGGCAAACTCTCGAGCAAGGCCCGGGCGGCGTTTCTGTATAACCGGCTCGATGGCCTCGGCCATGCAGACATCGCCGAGCGTCTGGGTGTGTCAGTGCCGCGTGTTCGTCAGTACCTGGCCCAAGGTATTCGCCAGTGCTACATCGCCTTGTACGGTGAGCCGGTATGAGCCCGGTCAGCTCCAAGCCTGTGTCGGCGCAGGTTCTGGATGCCGCGATTGCCTGGCAACTGTCGCTGGATTCCGGCAATGCGGTGGAGCGCGAAGAGTTCGCCAAATGGCATGCGGCCCACGAAGAACATGCTCGGGCCTGGCGTCAGTTGGGCATGCTCGACCAGCGTTTCAGCGTCGCCAACGGCCCAGCGCGCACCGCCTTGCTGCAGTCGCGTGAAGGCATTCGGCGGCGGGTGCGCAAGCTGGGCAGTGGCCTGGCCAGCATCGTCGCGGTGGTCGGCCTGGCGCTGTTCGCCGGTGAGCGTTATCTGCCCATCGACTATTGGCTGGCCGACCAGCGCACTGCCACCGGCGAGCAGCGCACCCTGCGCCTGACCGACGGCACGCTCATCAACCTCAACACCCACAGCGCGGTGGATGTGCGCTTCGACGAGAAGCAGCGGCGGATCGTCCTTCAAGAAGGGGAAATCCTCGTCGAAACCGGCCATGGCGATGCCCGGCCGTTTATCGTCGAAACCCGCGAAGGCAGCCTGCGCGCACTGGGCACGCGGTTCCTGGTCAAGCGTGAAGACCAAGGCACGCGCCTGAGCGTGTTGCAATCCGCGGTGGCGGCTCATCCCGAATCGAGCTCCGAGGAACAGATCCTGCGCGAAGGCCAGCAAGTGCTGATGCGCAGCAATGGCCTGGGGCCCATCATCGCGCTCAACCTCGGCGCCGATGCCTGGACCCGCGGCATGCTGGTGGTGGACAACACGCGGCTGGAGGATCTGGTCCAGGAGCTCGGCCGCTACCGTCGCGGGCATCTTGGCGTCACGCCAGAAGTCGCCGACCTGCGCATCACCGGCAGCTTCCCGCTCAACGATACCGACAAGGCGCTGAGCGCACTTTTACCGACGCTGCCGGTGCAGATCGAACGGCACACACCTTGGTGGGTAAGGGTCGCGAAGGCCGAGACCAAGCCCTGAGTTCAAGCCCGCTAAATGATCGTTCCCACGCTCCTGCGTGGGAATGCAGCCCGTGACGCTCCGCGTCACATTCAAGAGCAGACGCAGAGCGTCCATAGAGGCATTCCCACGCAGAGCATGGGAACGATCGGCTCAGATGACTGAATCAAAATTATTTTCCTCCTGCCCTATCACTTTTTGATTCTCGTCCGGCATCCAGGCAATTGAGAAATATTTCCATTCAGGAGCCGCTGTATGTCCCGTTCGCTAGACACCGTGTTGCGCCCCCATTTGCTGGCGGTCGCCATTGCCCTTTGTGCCCCTCTGGCCAGCAGTCAGTTGATGGCGGCCGAACAGGCGTCCAGCGTTCGCGCCTACAACCTGCCGGCTGCGCCACTGGCCAATACTCTGAACCAGATCGCCAGCCAGGCCGGCCTGGCGTTGTCGTTGAATCCGTCGCTGGCAGCGGGCAAGACTTCGGCGCCAGTGAAGGGCCAGTTCGACGCCACCGGCGCCCTGCGTGAAGCCTTGCGCGGCACCGGTCTGCAACTGGAACAAAGCAGCGCCGGCACCTACAGCCTGGTGGCCGTGCCCGAAGGCGTGATGGCCCTGCCGGAAACCGCCGTCATCGGCGTGGAAAATGCCGAAACTGCCTGGAGCCCGGTCGAAGGTTACGTTGCCACACGCACCGCCGCTGGCACCAAGACCGACACCGCGCTGGTCGAAGCGCCGCGTTCGATTTCCGTGGCCACCCGTCAGCAAATGGAAGATCGCGGTGTGCAAAACCTCGATGACGCTGTGCGCTATATGCCTGGCATCGTCGCCAGCAGCTACGGCAGTGACACTCGAGACGACTGGCTGCGGGTACGCGGTTTCGAGCCGACCCAGTTTCTGGATGGGCTGCCCCTGCCGAGAGGCGTTTACGCCAACCCGAAACAGGAAACCTGGAACCTTGATCGCCTGGCCCTGCTGCGCGGCCCGGCCTCTTCGGTTTACGGCCAGACCCCGCCGGGCGGCCTGCTGGACATGGTCAGCCGCCGTCCCAGCGCCGAGTCGAGCCATGAAATCCAGCTGCAATACGGCAGCGACAACTATCGTCAAATCAGCTTCGCCAGCACCGGCAAGATCGATGACGAAGGCCGCTTTCTCTATGGCCTGAGCGGTGTATTGCGCGACAGCGGCACACAGGTCGATCACATCGACAACAAACGCTACAACATTGCACCGAGCCTGACCTGGAACATCGACCCTGACACCAGGTTCACGCTGCTGACGCAATTTACCCGCGACGACACAGGCATCACCAGCCAGTTCCTGCCGGTGCAAGGCACGAAGATCCGTTCGCCGCTCGGCGATATCTCCCATCACAAAAACCTTGGAGACCCGGACTGGGAATACTACGACCGCACCTACTACGCACTGGGCTATGCCTTTGAACACCGTTTGAATGATGTCTGGCAATTCAAGCAGAACCTGCGTTACACCAAGACGGACCTGTCCTTCCAGGCCCTTACGCCGGGCGCCTACCCGTTCACCCAGGTTGATGCCCAGGGCAACGTGGGTCGTACGAGCACCAGTGTCGACGAGGACATCAGCCAGTTCGCCGTGGACAATAACTTCCAGGGTGACTTTGCAACCGGCGACATCCGCCACACTCTGCTGATCGGTCTGGACCACCAGCGTACCAACAGCAACTACACCTCGATCTTCGGCGACGGCCTGACCACCAACGTCAACAACCCGATCTATGGCCAGCCAATCGTTCGCCCGTCGCGCTCGACGGCGTTCTATGACTATGACCAGAAGACCTACCAGACCGGCTTGTACGTCCAGGACCAAATGGCCCTCGACCAATGGCGTCTGACCCTCGGTGGTCGTGAGGACTGGGTCCACACGGGCACCAGATTCTTCAACAAGGGTGATGCCACCAACACCGAACGGGACAAGAAATTCAGCGGCAACGCAGCGATCAGTTATGTGTTCGACTCAGGTCTAGTGCCCTACCTGTCCTACGCCGAGTCGTTCCAGCCGACCAGCAAAGCCACCGCATCGCCGACCGAGTCGTTCAAGCCGACTGAAGGCAAGCAGTGGGAACTGGGCATCAAGTACCAACCGCCAGGCAGCAACACCCTGCTCACGGCTGCGGTCTATGACCTGACCCAGAAAAACGTCTCCGTCACCACGACTAACTCGGACAACGTCTCGATTACCAGCCAGACCGGCGAAGTAAAGGTCAAAGGCCTGGAGCTGGAAGCCGTTTCCGACGTCACCGACAACCTGAAAGTCATCGCCGCCTACACCCTGGCCAAGTCCGAAGTGCAAAAGGGCGACTTCAAGGGCAATCGCCTGCAACTGATGCCTGACCAGCAAGCGTCGCTGTGGGCCGATTACACCTGGCACAACGGTGTGCTGGATGGTTTCGGCATCGGTGCCGGTGCACGCTACACCGGCAATACTTATGGCGACCAGGCCAACACCTGGCTGGGCAAGGCTGATGCCTACACGGTGTTCGACGCGGCGGTCCATTACGACCTGGGCCGTCTGGATAACAGTCTGAAAGGTGCGTCGCTGGCACTGAATGCCACCAACCTGTTCGACAAGGACTACATCTCCACTTGCGACAGCTTCTACTGCTACTACGGCGACCAACGCAGCGTCGTCGCCAGCGCTACGTACAAGTGGTAATCGCCTGAACTGACACGTGCCACGACCAGGCCGTCCTTCGAGGACGGCTTTGGTCTTTCTGAAGGCAATGAAATGAAGAGTAAAACCATCCGCCGCTGGTCATTCGTTCACACCTGGACCAGCCTGATCTGCACGGTATTCCTGCTGATGCTGGCCCTCACCGGCCTGCCGTTGATCTTCCACCACGAGATCGACCACCTGCTGGGCGATGCCGCCGAGTTGAAAGCAATGCCGGCCGATACCCCGCAGCTGGATTTGCAGCAGTTGGTGCAGGCCGCTGAAAAACATCGCCCCGGCGAGGTCATGCAATATTTCGGCTACGACGACGAAGACCCCAACGGCGTGATCGCAATCATGGCGGCCACCGCCGGCACCGAGCCCAACTCGTCCCACACCTTCATGCTCGATGCTCGTACCGGCGAAGCGCTGGAGATGCCGTCGGCCAACGGCGGGCTGATGATGGTCATGCTGCGCCTGCACGTGGACATGTTCGCCGGCCTGCCGGGCAAGTTGCTGCTGGCGTTCATGGGCATCCTGTTTGTGTTGGCGATCGTCTCCGGCACGGTGTTGTACCTGCCGTTCATGCGGCGTTTGAAGTTCGCCACCGTGCGCCACGACAAATCCACCCGTCTGCGCTGGCTCGACCTGCACAATCTGATCGGCGTGGTGACCCTGACCTGGGCGCTGGTGGTCGGCGTTACAGGCGTGATCAGCGCCTGCGCCGACTTGCTGATCGCCGCATGGCGCAACGACAGCCTGAGCGCGATGATCGCGCCCTATCGCGATGCGCCGCCACTGACGCAATTGGCGCCCGCGAGCCGTTTGCTCGACATCGCCAAAGACGTCGCGCCGGGCATGCAACCGGACTTCATCGCCTTCCCCGGCACCCGGTTTTCCAGCGAACACCATTACGCCGTGTTCATGAAAGGCAGCACCCACCTGACCTCGCATTTACTGACGCCAGTGTTGATCGACGCCAGCACCCTGCAAGTCACGGCGGTGGCCGAGCGGCCGTGGTACATGGACGCCATGGGCATGTCGCAGCCGCTGCACTTCGGTGACTACGGCGGCATGCCGATGAAAATCCTCTGGGCGATCCTCGATGTGCTGACCATCATCGTGCTCGGCAGCGGGGTTTATTTGTGGGTGGTGCGGCGCAAGGCAGCCCAACCTGTGCTCGATAAAGTGGAGAGCGCAGCATGAGGCCGAGGCAATCGAGTTTCTGGAAGGTCTTCGCCACGCCCACGGTCATCGCCCTGCTCAGCGCCGCCGGGCTGTTTGCCGCGTTACTGGGCGATGGCGTGTGGGATGCATTGAGCTGGCTCGGGCTGGGCCCCCCTGCCGCCCTCGCCTTGCGCGGGTTGCTGCAACGTCACTGAACGGCTCGCTCCCACACTTAAACACTAAAGCGCTATGCTCCCGACACTGTCCATGATCGAGATGCCGACATGTCCGCTCCCAGCATGACCTTGTTCCACAACCCCGCGTCGCCCTTTGTTCGCAAAGTCATGGTGCTGCTGCACGAGACCGGTCAAACCAACCGCGTGGCGCTGCAAGCCAGCCAGCTCACGCCGGTCAGCCCGGACCCGGCTCTCAACGAAGACAACCCGTTGGGCAAGATTCCGGCGCTGCGCCTGGCCGACGGCAATGTGTTGTACGACAGCCGGGTGATCCTCGATTACCTCGATCACCAGCACGTCGGCAATCCGCTGATTCCTCGTGAAGGCTCGGCGCGCTGGCGGCGCTTGACCCTGGCCTCTCTGGCAGACGGGATCATGGATGCCGCCGTGATGATTCGTTATGAAGTGGCCCTGCGCGCCCCGGAAAAACATTGGGACGCATGGCTCGACGGTCAGCGCGACAAGATTCGTCGCGCCCTGGCGCTGCTGGAGGCCGACGCGATTGCCGAGCTGACCAGCCATTTCGATGTGGCGGCGATCAGTGTGGCCTGTGCCTTGGGTTATCTGGATTTGCGCCATCCGGATCTGGAATGGCGCAAGGAAAATCCAAAGTTGGCAGAGTGGTATTTCGAGGTGAGTCAACGGCCGTCGATGATTGCGACGATGCCCAAGGTTTGATCTTTGGCCGGCCATGCCGACCTCAGAAGATCGCAGCCTTCGGCAGCTCCTGCGCCGAACGTGTGTTCCTGTAGGAGCTGCCGCTGGCTGCGATCTTTTGATCTCTGTGCAAACAACCCGGCAATCCGCGTCGCCAACACCTCCCCCACCCGTTGATCCTCGCGCAACCCCAACCACCGGCTCACTCCACGGCACCTATATCAAAGTCCAAAGGCTTCGCGGTTTTCTGCCCGATCCCGTACCAGTCCAGCTTACGGGTCAGCACCATGAACACGCCCAGCAGACCGAACAATAGCAGCGAGCCCATCAACAGCGCGTAATCCTCGGCACTCAACAAGCCGTAAAGCAGCCCATACAACGCCGCCAGCCCCGCTGAAAAGCTCAAGCCGTGACGCACGCTGCGCAGCACATGGCAGACATAAAAACCGATCAACGCCACACAGCCACTCGCCGATAGCAGATACGCCAGGGCAAAGCCGATGTGTTCAGACAGCGACAACAGCAACAGATAGAAGAACGCCAGCGCTACACCCACCAAGGCGTACTGCACCGGGTGTACCGCCAGGCTTTTCAGCACTTCGAAGAGGAAGAAACCGGCGAAGGTCAGGACGATGAACAGCAGCGCGTATTTGATTGCCCGGTCGCTTTTCAGGTACTGGTCCACCGGGTCGATGAAACTCACGCCGAAACTGCGACCGTTGAACGCCTCGCACTGACCACCGGACACGCAACTGTTCAACGCCTCTTGCAGGTTGGTGGAGAAAAACGACGTCTGCCAATTGGCCGTAAAGCCCTGATCGGTGATTTCCCGCTGGGCCGGCAGGTAATTGCCGATGAAGCTGGGGTGAGGCCAATTGGCGGCCAGTGACACTTTGCTGGTCTTGCCCACCGGCAGAATCTGCAACTGGCCGGTGCCTTGCAGACGCAAGTCGAAACCGAATGCCAGCTCCGTGGCCTGTTGGGTGTCCAGCACCGGCAACGTCACGTGCACACCCTCGCCCAGCCAACCCACCTGGCTACCCGGTACAAAATCCAGCTTCTGGCCATTGAGTTCGAGTTTCAGGGCATTCTCGATGCCGCGAATGTCGCTGATGCCGACAGCCAGGAACGGTTGATCGAAGCGGTAGTCGGCGAAATCTTCCTTGATGCCCAGTTGTACCGGAACCGAAAAATGCCCGCTGATGCGGTTGTCGGCATGGAATAGCCGCGCCTCGTAGATGCCCCGGGCGCGCAGCTCGGTCTGGACCTGGCCGTCGAGTTCGAAACGCTCCGGCAGGAAATACAAACGTCCGCGCTCCTCGCCGACATCCTGATAACGCTGGTTGGTTTTTTCGTTGGTTTTCCAGGTACGCACCGTCTTGCGATAGGGCACCACCATCAGCGGTCCGCTCAATTGCTGGCTATAACTGGAACTGCGGGCGATGTCTTCGAGTACACCGTCACGCAGTTGCTGGCGCTCCTGGATCACGCCGTTGATCATCAGCAACGGGATCAGCAACAACAGAATCAGCAGGGCAATTGCCCCGAGTTTTAGGGTCAGGCTTCGGTTCATGGGACTCTCCCTGTTTGGATGGGGAAAGTCTGGATTGGGTATGTGGGAGATTTGTGGGGCGAATGTGGAGAGTGTGTGGAGTTTGCACTCGGCGTAGGAGCTGACGAAGGCTGCGATCTTCAGCGGCCTGAAGGCAACCGCAAACTCACTTGAACGCCGCCATCGACGTTACCGATACTCATCGCACCGCCATGCAGCTTGACCACTTCTTCAACGAAATTGAGCCCCAACCCCGTGCTCTTGCGCCCACTGTCCGGGCGCGGCAGTGAGTAGAAACGCTCGCTCAAGCGTGGCAACGCATAATCGGGAATCGCCTCGGCCTGGTTGAACAGCCTGAACTCAATCTGCTCACCGACTCGTTCGGCACAAAATCGCAGCACGCCATACGCCTGGGTGAAGTCCAAGGCATTCTCCAGCAGATTGCCCAGCGCCTGGCGCAACAGAAACGGCTCGCCGAGCAGATTCAGATCCGCTGCAATTTGCCGTTCCACACGCAACTGCTTGCCTTCGATTCGCGCAGCCTGCGCGCTCAACAGTTCTTCCACCAAGCCCGCCAAGGGCACCGCCACCCGCTCCTCCAGTCCTTGGCGTTGTTCAACCTGCGCCAGGTTCAACAGCCGTTCGATCAACTGCTGCATGCGCGCACTTTCGCTGTCGATGTTACTGACGAAGCGCTGCTGCTGGGCCGGCGGCATTTCGCCTTGCAGCAGCTCCGCCGCGCCACGAATCGCCGCCAGCGGGCTTTTCAATTCATGGGTCAGGGTGTGCACATAACGCTCGACGTAAGCCTTGCCTTCGAGTTGGGTGCGCATGTGCTCCAGCGCCGTGGCCAGTTGTTCAAGCTCGCCGCCACGGTAATGCGGCACCTCGACCCGGCGGCCTTCACTGACGGCCTGGGCATAGGCCGTCAACCGTCGCAGCGCCGCGCTCAGCCACCAGGACAACAGCGCACCGAACAACAAACCAAGGCCGATCAGCCCGGCGCCATACGCCAACAATCGCCGTTCGGTGCGATCAACATACGGCTGCAGTGAGCTGTTGGGTTTGGCCACCGTCACCACGCCGATGATCTGGCCGTTGTCGCGAATCGGTGCCCCGACGTGCATCACCGACGAGTTCGAATCACCCGGATTGCTGCGCGTCGAACGCGCGCCATACTCGCCACGCAGGGTCAGGTAGACGTCGTTCCAGCGCGAGTAGTCCTGGCCCACCGCAATACCGCTGGAATCCAGCACCACAATGCCCTTGGCATCGGTTACGTAAATGCGGTGGTTGACCTGATTCTTCGACAGGCCCCAGATTTTCGCCTTCGGTTGCCGCTCGCCATAAGCCTTGAGCAACTCGGGCCAGCGGTTCTGGCTGAGAGTGCCGGCCTTGAAGTCGTCACGCAGGATCTCGGCCATCAGGTTGGCGGTGTCCACCAGGGTTTCTTCGGTGGACTGGCGCACACCGGGGCGGATTTCTTCCATCACGGTATTGAGCACGAAGTAACCGGTCAGGCCGATGAACAGCACGTAGACCAGAAAAATCCGGATCCCCAGTGACATCAGCTGTGCCCCGGGCAGTAGCTGTAACCGAGGCCGCGATGAGTCTGGATCGGCTCGGCGTCAGCCTTCACCAGGCGCAATTTGGCGCGCACGCTCTTGATGTGGCTGTCGATGCTGCGCTCGTAACCGGCATCGGCGGCCACGCCCAGCGCATCGAGCAATTGCTCGCGGCTGAAGACTCGCTCAGGTTGTTCCAGCAGGCATTGCAGTAAACGAAACTCATGGCGAGTCAGGCTCAGCGGCTGGTTGCGATAGCTGATCTGCACCCGTTCGCCGTCGATGCGAAACAGCGCTGACGCCACCTCCGCCACCGGTCGTGGCGCCATGCGCTTGAGAATCGCCCGGACCCGCGCCGCCACTTCCCGAGGGCTGAACGGCTTGACCACGTAGTCGTCGGCGCCGATTTCCAGGCCCACCACGCGGTCGATCTCGGCGTCACGGGCACTGAGGAAGATCACCGGCACGTCGCTGAAACGCCGCAACTGCTTGCAGGTCTCGAAACCGCTGATATCCGGCAGGCCGATATCGAGAATGATCAGGTCGGCCGGCGTGGCGCGCTGATGTTCGAGTGCCGCCGCGCCAAGGCTCAACCAGGTGGTGGTGAAGCCCTCGCCCTGCAAGGCGAAAATCAGGGTGTCGGCAATCGCCGCTTCGTCTTCGACAATCAGGATATGAGGCATGGCGTCCGAGCCCGGCTATTAAGTTGCCGAACGGTGCCCCAAGGCTGATTCGCCGTCAATCAGCAGTCGGGTTTGTCGGCTGTAAAGCGACGCGCCGGGTTCACTGCCGCGCCGAACTCACGCAGGGCTTTGGCGCCGATCAGCAGCGGGTAATTGAAGCTACTGCGGTCGGTCAGGTTGACCTCGACGGTGCGCTTGACGTTGCCCAGGCACAGTTCCAGATCGACCACCGGACGCCTGGTCACTTCGCTCACGTCCTTGTCTTCATCTTCTTCATCGGCACGGCTTTTGATCTTGCTGATCCGCGCGACCTTGTGTTCGTAGACCTTGTTGCTCGCGCCTTTGGTGGCGAGGCGAAAGCGCACCCACTCGTCGCCGTCGCGGGTGAAGGTTTCGATGTCTTTGGCCGACAGCGACGCGGTCAGGGCGCCGGTGTCCATTTTGGCCTTGAGGACTTCACCGCCGATTTCCGGCAACGCGATGTATTCATAACGCCCGTACAGGGTCGGCTCAGCAGCCAGAACCGGCAGGGCCACGAGGGCAAGCAGTGCAAGGAGAGATTTCACGTAAGGGGCTTCCTTGGAGAGTGGGCAGCGGGATTTTAGAACCGTTGTCTGGACGATCGTTCCCACACTCCGCGTGGGAATGCCTCATGTGACGCTCTGCGTCACGCTTTGGACGCGGAGCGTCCCGGGCTGCATTCCTTTGCTGCGCGTGGGAACGATCGGTACAAGGAGGTTACTGGTGCCAACGTGAAACATTCGTCACCACCGATTTGGTCTGTCACCCGAAGCTGCTTATCATGGCGCGCCCACACGCTTTCAAGAGTTATCTATGCGCCGCCTGCTCACCGGCTGTCTCGTTACCCTGCTGCTATTGCTCAACACGCTGGTCCTGTTCGGGCCTTTGATGGTGTTCGCGCTGCTCAAACTGCTCCTGCCCGGGCGCTTTCGTGATTACGCCTCGTGGGCGGTGATGTGGATTGCCGAAACCTGGGCTGAAATCGACAAGCTGATCTTCCGTCTGTGCATTCCCACCCAATGGGACATTCGCGGCGGCGATGAGCTGCGCGGCGACACCTCGTATCTGGTGATCGGTAACCATCAGTCCTGGGTCGATATCCCGGCGCTGATCCAGGCACTTAACCGACGCACGCCGTTCTTCAAATTCTTCCTCAAGAAAGAACTGATCTGGGTGCCGTTCCTGGGCCTGGCGTGGTGGGCGTTGGACTATCCGTTCATGAAGCGCTACAGCAAGGCGTTCCTGGAGAAGCACCCGGAGCTGGCCGGCAAGGACCTGGAGATCACCAAACAAGCCTGCGAGTTGTACAAGCGTCAGCCGGTGACGGTGGTCAACTACCTGGAAGGTACCCGCTACACCGCAGCGAAAAGCGCCCAGCAGCAGTCACCGTTCACCCACCTGCTCAAGCCCAAGGCGGGCGGCGTGGCGTTCGTGCTGGCGGCGATGGGCGAACAGCTGGACGCCATTCTCGATGTGACGGTGGTGTATCCGCAGCAGAAGATTCCGGGGTTCTGGGATTTGCTCAGCGGCAACGTGCCCAAGGTGATCATCGACATCCACACCCGCGAACTGGACCCGGCACTGTGGCAAGGCGATTACGAAAACGATCCGGTGTTTCGCGAAACAATCCAGAACTGGGTCAACCAGCTCTGGATCGAGAAAGACCGGCGCATCCAGGCACTACGCGCCGAGGGCTGACTCAGCTACCGGCGCCAGTGCCCCAGATCCCGCCGAGGTTTTGCAGCAACGAACCGGCGACGCCTTGCTGACCGAGGTATTGCAGGATCACCGGGGCAAACACGCCGACCATCCCGGTGTCCATGCCCAAGGCGCTGAAGGCGTTGTTCAGGTCCTTGGTGTCCTTGACGTTACCCAGCAAGCCATCGAGCAACGCATTCTTCTCCGAGCCCGCACCGAGCAGCCCACCCAAGCCAGTCAGACCACTGATCGCGCTGTTGCCGGCGATCTGAGCGAGGCCCGGCACGTTTTTGCTCAGTTCGGAGAAGTCCTGGCCGCTAAGCTGATTCCTCGCCAGCCCCAGCATCGCACCGGCGCCGCCGATGGCCTGTTCCGGGGTGATGTCGAGTTGCGAGCCCAGGGTATTGAGCAAACCGGCCGCCTTGGGCGCCGCCGCCACGATGCCATTGACATCATCGGCCTCGACACCCTCAACATCCTCGTCGTCCTGCATCGTCGACACCGCCTTGACCGCATCGCTGAGGCTGAACTGTGCAAAGGCCGGGCTGGCGGCCAGCGTCGTCAATGAAGCGACAGCCATGAGCGATGCCAGTGCAAAACCGCGTGAAACGTTCATCCAGACATCCTCTTGTGCCATGAAAAACCGCTCGGTAACGGGAGCGGTAAAACTGCCGATTGGACCGGATGTGCGCCGGCATGTTCCTCATCTGCGCGGGCATTTTCCCCCAGGTGGCCTCGATGAAACCTGCCCCTTGGGACGCAACCGATGAACGGTATGACCGAACCGGCTGCCGCTCCGCCATCGCTTGAAAATGGCTATTCCCCATCCCGACGCTGAACAAGTCTTCTAGAACTGTCAGATCTGACAGTAGGCACCACAAGAAATCAGCGCGACCATGGACACCCGAATAAAGGTAAAGGAATACACGTTATGTTGATGAAGACTATCGCTAGTGTTTTCGCGGTCGTGGTTATGGCGGGCTACGCTTATGCACTTCAAAGATATAGAGTCTGATGGTTTTAAATCTCTGAAAGAGGGCCAGACAGTGTCTTTCGAACCAAAGAAAGGTGCGGCGAAGGGAATGGAGGCCAAAGAGGTACGACCCGAGTGAAACTGGCTCCTTCGGGTCCCTGACTGTGCGATGAGGCCTGCGCTTGCTGCCTGATAGTAGGGCGTAGGCCGTTTTGGGAAAACTGCGCGAATAAAGATCGGACGAACATGAGAAAAAAAGACACCTTATTCTGTAGTGTTCTAGATAATTCATCCTATTATTTCAAATCGACATAAAAAACTATCAAATCTGACAGTAGGCACAAAAAGGAAAGCCCACCAGCATTGGCACTCCAATTACGTAACGGAGTACACAATGATGCAAAGCAAAATTGCGGTGGGTGTGTTTGCAATGATGGCGCTGATGGGCAATGTTTATGCAGCAGACGTCAGCACTTGCCCTAAAGTGAGCGATATCAAATCATCGCCTTATACAAGTGACGACAAGAATATTCCCGCCCCTTTCAATGAAGGTTACAAATACACCGCGACCGCCAATGGCAAAACATGGACCGGCGTCACAATGGCTACCAACGATGATTATCTGGCCAAAAAATACGAACTGAAAGCCGAAAGCTTTGATGGCTCCATCTGCAGCTACGGCGGCAAAACGTTAGTAGAGAATGGCGAGACAGCGGTTCCATACTTAAAGCTCAAGGCAAGCTAATGCCGGGTACCTTTTACTGAGTACCTTTGATTCATATAAAAAACGGGCGACCCAAAGGCCGCCCGTTTTTTTATTTATGCCGCACTAAACAACTTGTGCGGATCGATCACAAACTTCTTCGGCACGCCCGCATCGAACTCGCCGTAACCCCGTGGCGCGTCATCCAGGCTGATGACTTCCACGCCAACGATGTCGGCAATCTTGATGCGGTCCCACATGATCGCCTGCATCAACTGGCGGTTGTACTTCATCACTGGCGTCTGGCCGGTGTGGAAGCTGTGGGATTTGGCCCAGCCCAGACCGAAGCGGATGCTCAGGCTGCCCATTTTCGCGGCAGCGTCCACTGCACCCGGGTCTTCAGTCACATACAGGCCAGGGATACCGATTTTGCCGGCAACGCGAACCACGCCCATCAGCGAGTTGAGTACGGTGGCCGGAGCCTCGTGCTTCACGCCGGCATGGCCGTGACCGCGAGCTTCGAAGCCTACGGCATCGACGGCGCAGTCCACTTCTGGTTCGCCCAACAGTGCGGCGATTTGTTCGTGCAGCGGGGTGTCCTGAGACAGGTCAGCGATTTCGAAACCCTGTGCCTTGGCATGGGCCAGGCGGATCGGGTTGACGTCACCGACGATCACCACCGCAGCGCCCAGCAGGCGAGCGGAAGCTGCAGCCGCCAGGCCAACCGGGCCGGCGCCGGCGATGTACACCGTGCTGCCAGGGCCAACGCCGGCAGTCACTGCGCCGTGGTAACCGGTGGGCAGGATGTCGGAGAGACAGGTCAGGTCACGGATTTTTTCCATGGCCCGGTCGCGATCCGGCAGTTTCAGCAGGTTGAAGTCGGCATACGGCACAAACGCGTATTCGGCTTGGCCACCGGTCCAGTCACCCATGTCGACATAACCGTAGGCACCACCCGGACGCGCCGGGTTAACGCTCAGGCAGACGCCAGTATGTTGCTCTTTGCACGAACGGCAACGGCCACAGGCAACGTTGAAAGGTACCGACACCAAGTCGCCGATCTGCAGGTTCTCGACACCGCTGCCCTTCTCGATCACTTCACCGGTGATCTCGTGGCCCAGCACCAGACCGGTCTGAGCGGTGGTACGACCGCGCACCATGTGCTGATCGGAACCACAGATGTTGGTGGAAACTACGCGCAGGATGACGCCGTGCTCGATCTTCCTGCCGCGTGGGTCCTGCATTTTGGGATAGTCGATTTTCTGTACTTCGACCTTGCCTGCGCCGAGATACACCACACCACGATTACCAGACATGCTTTCACCTCGCTGTTGTTTTTATGTAGCGGTCGCGTCGCCAGGAAGCGGCGGCGCGTTGATTGCTCGGTAAATCAAAAGATCGCAGCCTGCGGCAGCTCCTGCAGAGCCGTGCGATCTTTTCAGGCAGTAAAAACGCTAGAGAACAACTGTCCTGTTAGCGTTAAGGAACACGCGTCTTTCAATGTGATAACCCACGGCCCGCGCCAGCGTCAGCCCTTCGATATCCCGCCCCTTGGCGATCAAGTCTTCGGGATAGTGGCTGTGATCCACGGCTTCCACGCCCTGGGCGATGATCGGGCCTTCGTCCAGGTCGTTGTTGATGTAATGCGCCGTGGCGCCGACCAGTTTCACGCCCTTGTTATAAGCCTGGTGATACGGCTTGGCGCCCTTGAAGCCCGGCAGCAGGGAGTGGTGAATGTTGATCGCCTTGCCGTCGAGTTTGCGGCACAGCTCTGGCGACAGAACCTGCATGTAGCGGGCAAGAATCACCAGTTCGGCGCCGGCCTCTTCGATCACCTGCCAGACCTGGCGCTCTTGCGACGGCTTGTCGTTCGGGTCCAGCGGAAAATGGTAGTACGGAATCTGGTGCCAGTCGGCCAACGGTTTGAGGTCCGGGTGGTTGGAAACCACGGCGACCACGTCCATCGACAACTGACCGATGCGTTGGCGGTAGAGCAAGTCGTTGAGGCAGTGATCCGCCTTGGAGACCATGATCACCACTTTTGGCCGGTAGTTCGGCGGGGTCAGCTCGAAGATCATCCCGAAGGCGTCACCACGCTCCGCCAGACCTGCGCGGAAGGCTTGTTCGTCGAAACCGTCGGGTTGCCGAAATTCCACGCGAATGAAGAAACGGCCCGAGAGCCGGTCATCGAAAGAGTGGTGCTCGGTGACGTAGCAGCCCTGCTCGAACAGAAAGCGGGTCACCGCATCCACGGTGCCGAGGACGCTGGGGCAGTCGGCGGTCAGAATCCATGTGTCTGGGGCGCGGCTCATAGTGCGGTGACTCCTGTTGTTATGGGCAACCGCTTCGCGGTTGATCGCGGGCAAGCCTCGCTCCTACGGTGGACCGCGTCGTTCCGACATCTCATGGTCGACATGAATCCCGTAGGAGCGAGGCTTGCCCGCGAAGGCAATCTCAAGCCTGGACGCTAAGCCCGTACTCGGCCGCCGCATCCTGCAACCACAACCACCAGTAATCAGAGAAGCTGCGGCGGATCAGCAGTTCCCAGGTGTCTTCGGCGGTATGGCGGATCACCAGTTGCGACTTGGCGAACACCGTGCCAACAGCCTTGCCCACCGGGAAGTTGTTGGGGTGCACGTCGTAGCTGGTGGATTTCATCAGCACCTGACGCACGTTCGGGCCGCTGAGTTCGAGGATCTGCTGGCCACCGCTGACGTTGACGATCTGAATGTGCAGGTCGCCCAGCGCTTCACGGAGTTTTTTCTCGGCGGCGAATTCTTCACCGCTCGGCACGATCAGCAGCCATTCATCCGGCCCCATCCATTGCAGGCTGGTTTCGCCTTTGATGATCACGGTCAACGCACCTGGCAATTCGATGCCGAGGGCCTTGTGCACTCCGGCGGCGAACGCGGCATCGTGGCCATCGCCACGGATGGTCAGGTGACCGAGGAGTTTTTTCTCACGCACGATCACGCCGGCGTTCTTGCGACCCTTGCCCACCAGGCTGGCGAGGTCGGCATGATGCAGCGACGACTCGGCCTTGGCCCCGGTGGTTGGGCGTTGTTGGTAAACATTGGCTGCGGTCATAAAGCACCTGTTCCTGAATTCTTTGTCGCCCCCCGCGCCTGGCGCGGGGGGTGATCGATTACACGTTCTGGCGATCGCCTTTCGGATCGAAGAACACCGAAGAAACGATTTCCGCCTCGATCACGCTACCGTCGGCCAGCGGTGCGAACACTCGCTCACCCATGCGCTTCAAGCCGCCTTTCACCACGCCCATGGCAAACGAATAGCCCAGGGAGTTGTGCAGGTAACTGGAAGTCACGTGACCCACCATGGTCATCGGGATGGCTTGCTTGGTGTTGAACACCAGCTGCGCACCTTCCGGCAGCCATTTGGTCGGATCGATCGGCTTCAGGCCAACCAGCTGCTTACGCTGATCACGCACGCAGTCTTCGCGGTTCATGCCACGCCAGCCGATCCACGAGAACGGTTTGGTGCGACCGACACACCAGCCCATGTTCAGGTCGTCCGGGGTCATCGAGCTGTCAGTGTCCTGACCGACGATGATGAAGCCCTTCTCGGCCCGCAGCACGTGCATGGTTTCAGTGCCATATGGCGTCAGGTTGTACTTCTTGCCAGCATCAACAATTTTTTCCAGCACGCCCATCGCATAGTCGGCCTGCACGTTGACTTCGTACGACAGCTCACCGGTAAACGAAATCCGGAATATCCGCGCCGGCACGCCACCGACCAGGGCTTCTTTCCAGGTCATGAACGGGAAGGCTTCGTTGCTCAGGTCGGCGTCGGTGACTTCGCTGAGCAGCTTGCGGCTGTTCGGCCCGGACAGGGTCATGGTTGCCCAGTGATCCGTCACGGAAGTGAAGTACACCTTCAGGTCTGGCCATTCGGTCTGGTGGTAGATTTCCAGCCATTGCAGCACGCGTGCAGCGCCGCCGGTGGTGGTGGTCATCACGAAATGGTTGTCGGCCAGGCATGCAGTCACGCCGTCGTCGAACACCATGCCGTCTTCTTTGCACATCAGGCCGTAACGGGCCTTGCCCACGTCGAGCTTGGTCCAGGCGTTGGTGTAGATGCGGTTGAGGAACTCGCGGGAGTCCGGGCCCTGGATGTCGATCTTGCCCAGGGTCGAAGCGTCCAGCAGGCCGACGCTGTCGCGCACGGCTTTGCATTCGCGTTTGACCGCGGCATGCAGGTCTTCACCGTTTTTCGGGAAGTACCAAGGACGTTTCCACTGACCGACGTCTTCGAACTCGGCACCGTTTTTCACGTGCCAGGCGTGCAGCGCGGTGTAGCGCACCGGCTCAAAGATGTGCCCACAGTGACGACCGGCCACGGCGCCGAAAGTCACCGGCGTGTAGTTCGGACGGAACATGGTGGTGCCCATCTGCGGGATGGTCACGTTCAGCGAACGGGCGGCAATGGCCAGGCCGTTGACGTTGCCGAGCTTGCCCTGATCGGTGCCGAAGCCCAGTGCGGTGTAGCGCTTGACGTGCTCGACCGACTCGAAGCCTTCGCGGGTCGCCAGTTCGATGGCGGCAGCGGTGACGTCGTTCTGCAGGTCGACGAATTGCTTCGGCGCACGGGCAGTGGCTTTTTCGTGAGGCACCTGGAACAGCGCCAGAGTCGGCTCTTCCAGACGGCTCAGGGCTTTGGGCAGTGCGCCTTCGACCACGCTGAAACCGGCTTCGCTGGCAGCGCGAGCACCGCCTTCAAAACCATCGGCCAACGAATCGCCGAGGCTGTAGACGCCATTGATGCCACCGACGCACACGCGTTTCTGCGGTGCTTCGCCCGGTACGAAACCGAGGATGTCTTCACGCCAGATCGGCTTGCCGCCCAAGTGCGAAGCCAGGTGAACCACCGGGCTGTAGCCGCCGGAACTGGCGACCAGGTCGCAATCGAGCCACTCGCCCGGGCTGGTCACGGTGTGTGCTTTTACATCAATCGCTGCAACGCGAGCGGCGGTCACGTGCTTGCTGCCACGGGCCTCGATCACGGCGCTGCCGGTCAGGATGCGAATGCCTTTGGCGCGCGCTTCTTCCACCAGCGCACCGCGAGGGTTGCTGCGGGCGTCGGCGATGGCCACCACTTGCAGGCTGGCGTCGAGCCAGTCCAGGGCAACGCGGTAGGCGTGGTCGTTGTTGGTCGACAGCACCAGCTTCTTGCCCGGTGCCACGCCGTAACGGCGAACATAAGTCGACACAGCGCCGGCGAGCATGTTGCCCGGCACGTCGTTGTTGCCGTAGACCAGTGGACGCTCGTGGCTGCCTGTCGCCAGCACCACACGCTTGGCGCGAACCCGGTGGATGCGCTGACGCACCTGGCCGATCGGGGCGCGGTCGCCGAGGTGATCGGTGAGGCGCTCGTGAATGGTCAGGAAGTTATGGTCGTGGTAACCGTTGACCGTGGCGCGCGGCAACAGCAGCACGTCAGGGGTGTTTTTCAGCTCGGCGATGACGCTGGCAACCCACTCGGTAGCTGGTTTGCCGTCGAGGCTTTCGCGGGAATCGAGCAGGCTGCCGCCGAACTCTTCCTGCTCATCGGCCAGGATCACACGGGCACCGCTGCGGGCAGCCGCCAGTGCAGCCGCCAGACCCGCAGGGCCAGCGCCGACAATCAGCACGTCGCAGTGCTGGTTCATGTAGTCGTAGGTGTCCGGATCGTTCTCGGTCGGCGAACGGCCAAGACCTGCTGCCTTACGAATGTACTTCTCGTAAGTCATCCAGAACGATTGCGGGTACATGAAGGTTTTGTAGTAGAAGCCCGGTGGCATCAGCTTGCCGCCGACCTTGCCGAGAATCCCCATCATGTCGTTGTTCACGCTTGGCCAGCCGTTGGTGCTGGTGGCGACCAGGCCTTGATACAGCGCCTGTTGCGTGGCGCGTACGTTCGGGATCTGCGTGGCTTCGGTCGCACCGATCTGCAGCACGGCGTTCGGCTCTTCGGCACCGGCGGCGAAGATGCCGCGTGGGCGCGAGTACTTGAAGCTGCGGCCGACGATGTCGACACCGTTGGCCAGCAAGGCAGCGGCCAGGGAGTCGCCTTCAAAGCCTTTGTAGACCTGGCCGTTGAAGGTGAAGCTCAGCACTTTGTTGCGGTCGATGCGTCCGCCGTTGGACAGGCGATTGATCTGGCTCATACCTTCTCTCCCAGAGCCGTGGCGGCCGCTTTCGGGCTGTCGGTCTTGTCGGTGAACTGCGGCTTGGTGCCGATCTTGTAGGTTTCGAGAATCTCGTAGGTCACGGTGTCACGGGTCACGTTGAAGTACTGACGGCAACCGGCGACGTGATCCCACAGTTCGTGGTGCAGACCGCGAGGGTTATCGCGGAAGAACATGTAGTCGCCCCACTCCTCGTCGGTGCAGCTGTTCGGATCCAGTGGACGCGGGATGTGCGCCTGGCCGGATGCATGGAATTCCTCTTCGGAGCGCAGTTCGCCACAGTGAGGACAGAAGATATGCAACATAGGGATTTCTCCTGTTAGTGGGCGACTGCTGCAGCGCCGTGTTCGTCGATCAACGCACCGCTGTGGAAGCGGTCGATGGAGAAAGGTGCAGCCAATGGGTGCATTTCACCCTTGGCAAGGCTTGCGGCAAACACGTTGCCCGAGCCAGGTGTTGCCTTGAAGCCACCGGTGCCCCAACCGCAGTTGAAGAACATGTTCGGTACCGGAGTCTTCGAGATGATCGGGCACGCATCCGGCGTGGTGTCGACGATGCCGCCCCACTGACGGTTCATGCGTACGCGGGACAGCACCGGGAACATCTCGACGATGGCCTGGATGGTGTGCTCGATCACCGGGTACGAACCACGCTGTCCGTAGCCGTTGTAGCCGTCGATACCGGCGCCGATCACCAGGTCGCCCTTGTCGGACTGGCTGATGTAACCGTGTACGGCGTTGGACATGATCACGCTGTCGATAATCGGCTTGATCGGCTCGGACACCAGCGCTTGCAGCGGGTGCGATTCGATCGGCAGACGGAAACCGGCGAGTTTGGCCATGTGCCCGGAGTTACCGGCAGTCACCACGCCGACGCGCTTGGCGCCGATGAAGCCCTTGTTGGTTTCAACACCGATGCACACACCGTTTTCCTTACGGAAACCGATGACTTCGGTCTGCTGGATCAGGTCCACGCCCAAGGCGTCGGCGGCGCGGGCAAAGCCCCACGCCACGGCATCGTGACGGGCCACGCCGCCGCGACGCTGGACGGTGGCGCCCATTACCGGGTAGCGAGTGTTCTTCGAGCAGTCGAGGTACGGGATCTCGTCGGCGACTTGCTTGGCATCGAGCAGTTCACCGTCCACGCCGTTGAGGCGGTTGGCACTGACCCGACGCTCGGAATCACGAATGTCCTGCAGGGTGTGGCACAGGTTGTAGACGCCACGCTGGGAGAACATCACGTTGTAGTTCAGGTCCTGGGACAGGCCTTCCCACAATTTCATCGCGTGTTCGTACAGGTGGGCCGATTCGTCCCACAGGTAGTTGGAGCGCACGATGGTGGTGTTGCGCGCGGTGTTACCGCCGCCCAGCCAGCCTTTCTCGACCACGGCCACGTTGGTGATGCCGTGCTCCTTGGCCAGGTAGTAGGCGGTCGCCAGGCCATGCCCGCCACCGCCGACGATAACCACGTCGTAGACCTTTTTAGGGGTCGGCGTGCGCCACATGCGCTGCCAGTTTTCATGGTGGCTGAGGGAGTGTTTGAAGAGGCCGAAGCCCGAATAGCGTTGCATAGTCATTTACTCCAAAACCGCGCTCAGCGATAAACCGGGAAGTCCGCGCACAGGGCTGCCACATGCTGCGCAACATTGGCCTCGACATCGGCGTCGCCGAGGTTGTCGAGGATGTCGCAGATCCAGCCAGCCAGTTCAACACACTGGGTAACCTTGAAGCCGCGAGTGGTCACCGCCGGGGTGCCGATACGCAGGCCGGAGGTCACGAACGGCGACTGTGGATCGTTCGGGACAGCGTTCTTGTTCACGGTGATGTGGGCACGACCGAGTGCTGCGTCCGCCTCTTTACCGGTGAGGCCCTGACGGATCAGGCTGACCAGGAACAGGTGGTTATCGGTACCGCCGGACACTACATCGTAGCCGCGTTTGATAAATACGCCGGCCATCGCCTGGGCGTTGTCGATCACTTGTTGCTGGTAGGCCTTGAAGCCAGGCTCCAGTGCTTCCTTGAAGCACACTGCTTTACCGGCGATGACGTGCATCAGCGGGCCGCCCTGGGCACCCGGGAACACGGCAGCGTTGAGCTTCTTCTCGATTTCTTCGTTGGCCTTGGCCAGGATCAGACCGCCACGTGGACCACGCAGGGTCTTGTGGGTGGTGGTGGTGACCACGTCGGCGTACGGCAGCGGGTTCGGGTACAGGCCGGCAGCGACCAGACCGGCAACGTGGGCCATGTCGACGAACAGCAGGGCACCGACCTTGTCAGCGATCTGGCGGAAGCGTGGGAAATCGAGGGTCTTGGAGTAGGCCGAGAAACCGGCAACGATCATCTTCGGCTTATGCTCGACGGCCAGGCGCTCGACTTCGTCGTAGTTGATCAGGCCGGTGTCGGTGTCGATGCCGTACTGCACAGCGTTGTACAGCTTGCCCGACGACGACACTTTGGCGCCGTGGGTCAAGTGACCGCCATGGGCCAGGCTCATGCCCAGGATGGTGTCGCCGGCTTGCAGCAGGGCCAGGTACACGGCGCTGTTGGCTGAGGAACCGGAGTGCGGCTGGACGTTGGCGTAATCGGCACCGAACAGTTGCTTGGCGCGTTCGATGGCCAGCGCTTCGACTTTGTCGACGTGCTCGCAGCCACCGTAGTAGCGCTTGCCTGGATAGCCTTCGGCGTATTTGTTGGTCAGGCCACTGCCTTGCGCTTCCATCACGCGTTTGCTGGTGTAGTTCTCTGACGCGATCAGCTCGATGTGATCTTCCTGGCGTTGCTCCTCGGCATTCATCGCCGCCAGCAGTGCATCGTCGTAACCCTGGATCTGGTCTTGCTTGCTGAACATCGCGTCTCTCCCAGCGGCATCTATGCGCCATTCGTCTCGGTAAGGCACTGGCGTTACGGCAGTGCCCTTTGGATGCGATGGTATGACCGGCGCAGACAGGTCAAATGCCTATGGACGCCACGCAAAGGTGCGTTTACGACATGGACAGCGGGAGCGGGGTTTTGCACGCCTCTGCAGGGGTTCAGGCAATGAGTTGGCGCAAGGCCAGAAGTGCGAGGAAATGCCCGGGATAGAGCGCGTAGGCCCAGCGGCGCATCGGCGGCGGCTGAATGCCTTGGGCGTGTCGCAATAGCAGCAGCCCCAACAATGGCGCAATCAGACAAACGGCGATGCCGAGAATCGCCGCACCGCTGCCGAACCAGGCAGCAGAATACAGCACCTGCCATTGATTGGCCGCCAGGCACACCAACCCTGGCAGCAGGCTGAAATACCAGGGCCGCTGGATCACCAGCAACATCGCCAGCGGCAACAGCACGCCGAAGAAACCGAACATCAGTCGCTGCGGGAACAGTACCGCCAGCAACAAGGCAAGCGCCGCCAACAGTCGCGATTGCGGCGTCCCGTGCTGCCAGCCGCGCGCCACCAACAACCCCAGGGCCAGCGTGGGCAACACGTTTAAAGTGACGGGATCGGGGATGTACATCCGGTAGGGAATTTCGCTCAGAGCACTAAACAGCAACAACCAACCGAGGTAGCGCCACTGGCCGTCGGTCGTCACTGCGCGAACACGCGACAGATTGGCCGCCATCGCCAGACAGAACCACGGAAACGCCAGCCTGCCCGGAACATAAAGGAAATCGACGGAATAACCGACATATCGCAGGTGATCGAGCACCATGCTCAGCAGCGCCAGCCACTTGAGCAGATCCAATGCACCGTCCCTCGGCGTCATGTGCATAATTGCCCGAGGCGTTTGTATTTTTCTGACAGACTCACCCCGTGTGCTCCCCGGACGATCTTCGGTAAAGTGCACATCATCATTGACCAACGAAGCGCCACAAGCGCCTCGATCACGGAAGCCGGCCATGACCGACAAGAGCCAACAATTCGCCAGCGACAACTATTCCGGCATCTGCCCTGAAGCCTGGGCTGCCATGGAACAGGCCAACCACGGCCACCAACGCGCTTACGGCGACGATGAGTGGACCGCACGCGCGTCCGATCAATTCCGTAAGCTGTTCGAAACCGACTGCGAAGTGTTCTTCGCTTTCAACGGTACCGCGGCCAACTCGCTGGCCCTGTCGTCGCTGTGCCAGAGTTACCACAGCGTGATCTGCTCGGAAACCGCCCACGTCGAAACCGACGAATGCGGCGCGCCGGAGTTTTTCTCCAACGGTTCCAAGCTGCTCATCGCCCGTACCGAAAACGGCAAGCTGACGCCGGAATCGATCCGCGAAATCGCCCTCAAGCGCCAGGACATCCACTACCCGAAACCACGCGTCGTGACCCTGACCCAGGCCACCGAAGTCGGCAGCGTGTACACCCCGGATGAAATCCGCGCCATCAGCGTCACCTGCAAAGAACTGGGTCTGAACCTGCACATGGACGGCGCCCGCTTCTCCAACGCCTGCGCGTACCTGGGTTGCTCGCCAGCCGACTTGACCTGGAAGGCCGGTGTCGATGTGTTGTGCTTCGGTGGTACGAAAAACGGCATGGCGGTGGGCGAAGCGATTCTGTTCTTCAACCACAAACTGGCCGAAGACTTCGACTACCGCTGCAAACAGGCCGGGCAACTGGCGTCGAAGATGCGCTTCCTCTCAGCCCCTTGGGTCGGGATTCTGGAAAACGACGCCTGGCTCAAATACGCCCGCCACGCCAACCACTGCGCGCAGTTGCTGGCCGAACTGGTGAGCGATATTCCTGGCGTCGAGCTGATGTTCCCGGTGCAGGCCAACGGCGTGTTCCTGCAACTGTCGGAACCGGCAATCGCCGCACTGACCGCCAAGGGCTGGCGCTTCTACACCTTCATCGGCAACGGCGGCGCACGGTTCATGTGCTCGTGGGACACCGAAGAAGAACGCGTGCGGGAACTGGCGGCGGATATTCGGCACGTGATGGCAGCCTGACGCCCCACCACTGATCGTTCCCACGCTCTGCGTGGGAATGCCTCTTGGGACGCTCCGCGTTCCTCGCAATGCCCAACACCGCAGTGACGCAGAGCGTCACAGGCTGCATTCCCACGCAGAGCGTGGGAACGATCACGGTCGCGCATCGCAATTTCTTACTCGCTCCGCGTCATTGTCCTCTAGCCTCCTCATGCAATCCTGCTCACCCTAGTCATTCCCCCGCAAAGGAATGCATCCATGGGTCGAAGCCGCTACGCCATCACCGAACCCGACAAACCCCATTTCCTGACCTGCACAATCATGGAATGGCTCCCACTGTTTATCCGCCCCTACATTGTCGATCACCTGCTCAACTGCTGGCGCCACCAACAAACTCATCAGAACCTGCAGCTGTATGGCTATGTGATCCTGGAAAACCATTTGCACTTCGTCGCCGAAGCTCCAGACCTGGGCAAATGCCTCAGCCAGTTCAAATCCTTCACCGCGCGTCAAATCATCGATGACCTGCAAAGCAAAGGTGCCGAACGCGCCTTGCAACGGTTGCGCTTCAGCAAACGGGCTCATAAGAAGGATCGGGTTTATCAGCTGTGGCAGGAAGGCTCGCACGCGGAAATGGTGTACAGCGAAACGGTGATGCGCCAAAAGCTCGATTACATCCATTACAACCCGGTGAAGCGTGGATATGTGGATTTGCCGGAGCAGTGGCGCTACTCCAGTGCGAGAAACTATGCAGGGATGGAGGGCTTGATCGAAATTCAGCGCTGGTACTGAGGGTGCCCCATCTGATCGTTCCCACGCTCTGCGTGGGAATGCAGCCCGTGACGCTCTGCGTCACAACGGTTTCAGATGCTACGCAGGTGATGAGGCAGGAACGCGGAGCGTCCCGAGAGGCGTTCCCACGCAGAGCGTGGGAACGATCATCAGTGGCGGCTGGAGAGTTGGTCTACATTGACTGCGAGCCGTTTCGATCCACTCGGATCACGTCAATCGGGAGCGTCCGCATGTCATTACAAGGCAAAACCCTGTTCATCACCGGCGCCAGTCGCGGGATTGGTCGTGAAATTGCGCTGCGGGCCGCGCGCGACGGGGCCAATATCGTGATTGCCGCGAAAAGCGCCGCCCCTCACCCCAAACTGCCTGGCACCATCTTCAGCGTGGCAGCGGAAGTCGAAGCCGCGGGCGGCAAGGCGTTGGCCCTGGAGGTGGATGTACGCGATGAAACCATCGTGCGCCAGGCCTTGGCCGACGCCAATGAGCATTTCGGCGGCATCGACGCGCTGGTCAACAACGCCGGGGCGATCAAGCTGACCGGCGTGCAACACATCGAACTCAAGCGCTTCGACCTGATGCACCAGATCAACACCCGCGCCGTGCTGCTGTGCAGTCAGGCCGCCCTGCCCTATCTGAAACAATCCAGCGGCCACATCCTCAACCTGTCACCGCCGCTGAACCTGGCCACCCGATGGTTCGCCCAATACAGCCCCTACACCGTCACCAAGTACGGCATGAGCATGCTCACCCTGGGCATGAGCGAGGAATTCGCCGCTTACGGTATCAGCGTCAACTCTCTATGGCCGCAGACGATGATCGCCACGGCCGCCATCGAGTTTCAGCTCGGGTCGCGCGAATCCTTCAAGCATGCCCGCACACCCGCGATCATGGCGGATGCCGCCCACGTCATTCTCGACAGCAGCGGTCGCAGCATTACCGGTCGATTGTTGATTGATGAGGAGATTTTGCGCGAGCAGGGGGTGACGGATTTTGAAGGGTATCGGTTTGCGCCTGACTCCACCGACAAACTGATGCCAGACCTGTTTGTCGACTGATTGAAGCGCGCCCTCTGTAGGAGCTGCCGAAGGCTGCTCCTACAGAGGTTATTCAGCGATCATCTCGACCGATTAATACTCGATCCGCACATCCCCCTTCGGCACGCTGCAGCACGACAGGATGAACCCTTCGGCTTCGTCTTCCTCGGTAATCCCGCCGTTGTGCTCCATTTCCACTTCGCCGGCTAGCTTCATTACCTTGCAGGTGCCGCAGATGCCCATGCCGCAGGCCTTGGGGATCATCAGGCCCAGTTTGGCGGCAGCGGCGTGGACGGTTTCGCCCGGGGCCACGCGGATGCTCTTGCCGGAGGCGGTGAACTCCACCTGGTGCAGGTCGGCGGCGTCGATTGCGGGGGCGTCGGCCGCTTGTTCAGCGTGTTCCTCTGCATCGGCGATAGCCTCTGGTGGTGTCGCGCCGAAGGACTCTTCGTGGTAGCGCTTCATATTGAAGCCGGCGTTCTCCAGCAAGCGCTTGACCGCGTTCATGTAAGGCGTCGGGCCGCAGCAGAACACTTCCCGCTCAAGGAAGTCCGGGACCATCAGTTCGAGCATCTTGTGGTTGAGATAACCGCGGTATCCGGCCCACGGCTCACCGAAACCGTGTTTCTCGCAGATCAGGTGCAGGCTGAAGTTTTCGATCCGCGACGCCATGTGCTCCAGCTCGCGGTGATAAATGATGTCTTTCGGCGAGCGGGCGCTGTGGATGAAGGCCATATCGACATTGCCGTTGGTATCGAAGAACCAGCGCGCCATGGACATCACCGGGGTGATGCCCACGCCGCCGCTGAGGTACAGCACTTTCGGGTTCGGAAAGTCGATGGCGTTGAACAGCCCGACCGGGCCGTGCACCGCCAGTTCGTAGCCTTCATGCAGGGTGTCATGCAACCAGTTCGAGACCTTGCCGCCCGGTACGCGCTTGATCGTCACCGAGAAGCTGTACGGCACCGACGGCGAGCTGGAAATGGTGTACGAACGCATGATCTGCTGGCCTTCGATTTCCAGCTCCAGGGTGACGAATTGCCCCGGTTTGAAGAAGAACATGATCGGCTGGTCGGCCATAAAGCAGAAGGTGCGCACATCCCAGGTTTCCTGGATGACTTTGACGCAACGGACAATGTGTCGACCATTGGCCCAGGTCTGGGTGGTTACCGGGTTCAGGAAGTTGTTGGACATGCTGATCTCCACGGCCGACTACCGGCCTTTATGTTGGCGATTCTGCGTATAGAGCAGCCCCGCCATTTACCTATCTGCGACATTCACATACTTATCGCGACCAGCCCCCAATTACCGGGGGTTGCGCGTCGGGAACAGATTGGGCCATGTCGCCCATGGATAAGGTTCCGGGGAGCGCCGGCCCCACACTCGCCCCATACCAAGACACAACCTTTACACCTTGCGTAGCAAACCTGATCAGCCACTTTCGCGGCCACGCAGATGGCCTTGAGGAAACACATGATGGACGTCACCACTACCCTGAGCCTGGGCGATCCACTGGAACCCGCACGCAAGGCCACCGCGCAGATGCTGCAAGAGCGCGAGCGCACTTTCTCGCTGCCGCAGCCTTTTTACTCTGACGAGCGGCTGTTTGATATCGACATGCAGGAAATCTTCCAGAAAGAGTGGTTGATCGCCGGCATGACCTGCGAGATCCCGACCAAGGGCAACTACCTGACCCTGCAAGTCGGCAAGAACCCGATCATCGTGATTCGCGGCGCCGATGGCGTGGTGCATGCGTTCCACAACGTCTGCCGCCACCGTGGTTCACGCCTGTGCACCAGCGAAAAAGGCAAAGTCGCCAAACTGGTCTGCCACTACCACCAGTGGACGTACGAGCTGGACGGTCGCCTGCTGTTCGCCGGCACCGAAATGGGCGCCGACTTCGACATGAAGCAATACGGCCTCAAACCGGTGAACGTGAAGACCGCCGGCGGTTACATCTTCATCAGCCTGGCGGAAAACCCGCCGGCCATCGATGACTTCCTGTCGACGCTCAGCCATTACATGGAACCGTACGACATGGAGAACACCAAGGTGGCGGTGCAAACCACCTTGATGGAAAAGGCCAACTGGAAACTGGTACTGGAAAACAACCGCGAGTGCTACCACTGCGGCGGTTCACACCCGGAATTGTTGAAAACCCTGCTGGAATGGGACGACGTCACCGACCCGCGTGCCGACCAGGCCTTCAAGGACCACGTAGCCGCTTCCGCCGCTGCCTGGGAAGCCGAGAAGATCCCTTACGCCCACGCCAGTTTCGGCCTGCGTAACCGTATCGTGCGCATGCCGCTGCTCAAGGGCACCGTGTCGATGACCATGGACGGTAAACAGGGCTGCGCCAAACTGATGGGCCGGATCAAGAACCCGGATCTGGGCTCGATGCGCATCCTGCACCTGCCGCACTCGTGGAACCACTGCATGGGCGACCACATCATCGTGTTCACCGTGTGGCCGATCAGCGCCCAGGAAACCATGGTCACCACCAAGTGGATCGTCCACAAGGACGCGGTTGAAGGCGTGGACTACGACGTGGAGCGCATGCGCCAGGTCTGGGATGCCACCAACGACCAGGACCGTCGCCTGGCCGAAGAGAACCAGCGCGGGATCAACTCCACCGCGTACCAGCCAGGGCCTTACTCCAAGACCTATGAGTTCGGTGTGGTGAACTTTGTGGATTGGTACAGCGAGCGGATGCTGAACAACCTCGGGGCCGAGCCTGCGCCTTACCTCAAAGGCGTTCCTGTCCAAGGCTGACCTGTCACTCTGATCGTTCCCACGCTCTGCGTGGGAATGCCTCGACGGACGCTCTGCGTTCGGCTCTTGGGACGCAAAGCGTCCCGGGCTGCGTTCCCACGCAGAGCGTGGGAACAATCATTCGGTCACCCCGCTAAACTGAAGACCACCGCACTGACCCATCCTCGCCAATAAACGTCTCTTCGATGTTCTCCCCCACCAGCCGCACCTTCACATAACCGTTCAGCACCCGATCCGGGTACGCCTCATCCCGCGCATTCTGGGTTTCCGACCACAGCACCCGCGAATGCCCGTTCAGCTCGCTGGCATTGCCGTAGGGAATCGCCCCGTGCCCGGCGCAACGCGCATGCAAGCCACCTTGAGTGGCATAGCAGATGCCGTTGTGCAAATGCCCCCAATACCAGTAATCCGGCTCGCGTCCCAAGGCATCGCACACCGGCTTATACAACGCCGTCTTGTCATGCCCGGTAATGTCGAAGCCCTGATGGTGACTGAGCACCATGATCTTCTTGCGTTGGGGCAGGTCTTTCATCCAGTCGATCTGCTGTTTGTTCAGCGCACCGTCCATGTACAGGTTCATCGGATCCGAGGCATAAGCCGTGTCGAGCCCGATCACCAGCCAGTCATCGTTGTACAACGCAAAATAACTGGTGCCCTGCTGCGCTGGAAAACGCTTGGCCAGTTCCTTGAAGTAGCCATGGGCGCCGCTGTACATCTCGTGGTTGGAGTTGAGGGTGAACGAACCGTGCTTGCCCATCGGCCAGCCGGCCATGTCCACGTCTTCCTGGGAGCGGGTGCCGGCGTAATACACATCCCCCAGATGAATGGTGAAGTCGGCCTGGGCCAGTTGCATCTGATTGGCCACTGCTACCGCCGGGGCATGGCTGTCGAACGGCCCGGTGCCCCAGTCACCGGCAATGGCCAGCGTGACGTCACTGTCCATGCGCATCAACGCCGGATTGGTGGCGAACGGCGCGTGATGCCGCAGGTTCTCGATCCACTTCAGTAGCGCTTCGCTCCACAACAGATCCAGCAGCTCCCATTTGCGACAACCCAGCAGGCTGCCGTCCTTGAGCACTTGGGTTTGCAGCTCGTCCACCGACTGCGGCAAAGGGCTGGCGTTGCCGATGTGCAAGATCGACAAGCCGTGCGCCAACTCCCACGGCACGCTCGGCCGATCGTCCGGCAAGTCGCCGTGCTTGAGCACGTATTGCGCCTGATCGTGCCCCCGTTGCAGTAGCGCGACGATGGCCTGGTACTCCTCCGGCTCAAGCTCGCTGACAAGCTTTTTCCAGGCCATTTCCAGGCGGGTGAACAAGCCGTGCAAGCGCAGCTTGACCTTGTCGTACTCGTGTTCCCAATGACTGACCAGTGACATATCGCCTTCCTCCATCCGTAGTGGAATCACAGGGTTTTCATGAACTCGATGAGCGCCCGCTTATCGAGTTCCGACAGTTGCGTGCCGTACAGGTGGCCACCGTTGTGGTTGCCCTCCAGACGCGTGTCGTATTTGAAGTCCGCCGAGGCTTTCATCTGCTCGCCGCTGGTGATGAAGCCGACCTTGTCCTTGTCGTAAATGTCGGAACCGGTGAAGAACACCTGCGGCCGCAGTTCCGGTGGTTGCAGCAAATCCCACAGGGTCGGCACCGAACCGTTGTGCAAGTACGGCGCGCGCAACCAGATGCCGTCGGTGGGCGTGTTGCTGTAGCTCTGAGTCTTGCGGTAGGCACCAAAGTCGAACGGCGGTTTCTTGAAGCCGTGGAAAGCCGTCACCAACCCCGTGGTGAACGAGTTCAGCCGATGGGGATCGGTGCCCAGCTCATCAATAGTGGTGGTGACCTGACCGGTATCGGTGCGGCCGAAGTCATGGCAACCGGCGCAATTTTTTTCCCAGACCGGCTTGCCCCGGACGACCTTGGCCTGATCCAGCGCGAACGGCCAGGCCGGCGCCTTGTGGCCCAGCAGCCAATTGGTCACCCGGTTGAAACTCTCCGGCAGCACCGACTCCGGCGTCGCGCCCACGGCCATCGCCGCCGCGTAGTTGCGCTCATGGATGTCGTTGTTGTTGCCATCCCAGTGCAGGTACAGCGACTCCCGGGGTTTCTGGTTCCAGACTTGCGGCAAATCGACGGTGCCGATGGTCGAGTCATCCGGGAAGCCGAACACCACCATTTTCGTCGGGTTGAAGGTGTCGGTGCGCCCTGGCCCTTGCGGTGCGCGCAGTTGCTGCCAGGCGTAGGCCTGTTTCTGCTTGATCAGCGCGCTCGTGGCCATCGGGATGATCAGATAACGGTTGTACAGCCGCTCGAAAAACCCGAGCTGGAACTTGCTGTTGATCGCAGTCATCACCGCGTCAGGCGTGAATTTGGGGTCGCTCGCGCAATCGTAGGCGAACCACTGGAAGGCCTGCAGCTGCAGGGTATTGGCCGGCGCGGAGGCCACCGGGGTAGCAACGTCGCTGGCATTGGCGCGGTAGGAGCCGGTGTGGCACAGAGCGCAGTTGGGCTCCACGGTCGGGTAGCCGATTTGCCGCTTGGCCATGCCGATCGGCAGGTCCTTGCCGTTCTCGTAGAGGAAACCGAACACTTCGTAGCCGCCGGGTTTCGGCAGTTTTTCCGGGCACATCTGCGGCAACACGGCGAACAGGTAATAGGGAATCCGCGCTTCGATGCCCAGGCCGATGGCGGCGTATTTGTAGTGATCTTCGTCGGAGGCGTATTGCTCGGCCGGCACCACTCGCAGCATCTGGTACCAGGTTTCGTAGCCGATAAACCCCAGTGCCAGCACCACGACCAGCGTGGCGACTTTGAAGCTGTGCCGCCGCCAGCGTCGCACCCACGCTGCGCACCACTCACGCCAGCCGTCGCGAAGCAATGCGAAAGGCCGATTGGCCGGCGCGCTGCCCAGGTACAGCAGAATCCCGAGGATCAGGAACATGCCCAGATCGCCCAGCAGCATCGGCACGAACACCTGGGCCTGGTTGCTGGTGTTGATCAGGTAGATCCAGAACGCCACGGCGACCAGCCGCGACAACACGCACAGCCACGAATGCACCACGTATTTGGGCGCATTGAAGCCTGACGGCATGTAAAAAAGGCTGATCCCCACCAGCAACATGCCGGCGTTCTCCAGCCAAGGATCGGAGAGTTGGGGAGGCATTCCGAGCATCGAGGTCAGCAACGCCGGCGCGAACAGCGCCGGAATCGCGAAGACCATGTTCATCACAATGCCTATCCAGATGAAGCGTTGAAACCAGCGGATGTAACTGTCCATATCATCCATTTCCTTTTGTCCATTTCGGGCACGACGGATATCCGTAGCAGCTGCCGCCAGGCTGCGTTCGGCTGCGCAGCAGTCGTAAACCGAATGCCCGCGTTTTATCTGAACAAACGCGGTGTCTGGATTACGTCCGCTACGCGGCCGAACGCAGCCTTCGGCAGCTGCTACCCGGAGTGCGTCAACCCTGGGCGGTTTTCTCCAAGTGTTGCAGGATGATCGGGTACACATCGACCACCGCGTTCTTGCCGAACATGCAGTCGATATGCCCGTAGCCCGGCACCACATGCCGGCTGTAGCGCTCCGGTCCATGGACTTTGCACACGCGCTCATAGGTCCTGAGCGTGCTTTCCGGCAAGTAGCACTGGTTGTCTTCGCCGCTGATGAAGCAGATCGGCATGGTCAGCCGGTCGAAGTGCGGCATGTAGACGTCCTGACCCTTGAAGTCCACCAGATGGCCTTTGCGCAGGATCAGCGCCAGGTGCTCGAAAGTCTGTATGTTCGACTCGCCGAACAGCTCGTGCAGGTTGTCGTGCAGGGTTTCGTTGAGCGTGTCATGGCGATACAACGACGCGTACATGAAGGTGATGCGGTGGCACACCGGGTTGGTGCAGTAGCCTTGAGCCTCAATCCTGGCGTAGATGTTGAGGGCCTTGTCGTAGAGTTTGTTGAACCAGCTCTCCTTGTTGTCGGCATACGCGGTGAGGGATTTGATGCCGATGGCGTCGAGCATCCCCGGCAAATGCAAACCGGCCTTGAGTCCCGTTGCCGTGGCGACCACCGTGTCGGCGGCAATCTGCGAACAGACCACCGAACGCACGCCCTGCAACCCGGCCAGCAGCGACATGAAGAAGGTCGTCGCGCCGTAGCAATGCACCACGCACTGCACGTCAGCGGCGAGGGTTGCCTGCTGGATATGCTCGATGGCGGCCTTGAAGTCATACTTGGCAATCTGGTCGCCGTTCCATTCGTGCTTGCTGGCCGGCAGCAGGATACTGACCCGGAAATCCAACAGCCAGACGTCGTACTCGTGCTTGCACAGGTACTCCAACAGGTTGGTCTGGATGGTGTCGGTGGAGAAAATATTCGAGCCCACCCCCAGGCCATGGACCAGCATCACCGGCCCCTTGCTGCCGCCCTGATAACGGGTCAGGCGTAGCTGGACGCTGTCTTCGGTCTGGAAGAACTGCACGCTCGGGGTCGGCGCATCCAGCGGACGTTTCTGCCGGGGCGGCGCATCAGGGTTGAAGTAGATATCGCCCGCGAACACCCCGCCGTAGCTCTCCCACAAAATGCCGGCGAAGAACTTGCCGAACCGCGCCAGCCCTTCAATGCGCTCGCGTTCGTTACGCGCGTTGAGCACTTTCATGGTGGTCATCTGCTTGGCAAAATCAGCCGGCTCGATGTGCATCACCCCGGAGCCGATCACCTCGCCCGTCTTGTCCGGCCCGCGATACAGCGTCACGTAGAGGGTGCTGGTGTCGTGCCAGACGTTCAGCACGCCGTTGTCTTCGGGCACGGTCTTGAATGCGCTGAAGTAATAATCGCTGCCGTCCTCGGCGGTCAGTTTCATGTCGTAATTCATGTGCCGCACGCCAACCTGCTCCTGATACTCCTCGAACAGATTGAACACACCGTTGCTGGCGGTCAGCGGCTCTGGCGACAGGCCCGGCGCATCCAGGGTGCCGACCAGTGTCGCGGCATGCTCCGGCTCCTTGATCATGCGATTGAGGTCGTTGGCGGTGATGGTCAGGGTGAATTCGATCGGCGAGTTATCCGACTTGCCGCGTTTGGCCGCCGCTTCGTAGAGCTTGAGATCGGTGCCCTGGGGCTGGGTGAAATCTTTGGAGAAATAGCCCTTCATGGTTTCGGTGAACTGCACGCCGAGGGTTGGCGCCGCCACCGGTTTGCGTGGCGCCGAGGGCAATGTGTAGTCGATGTGCCAGCC
The DNA here is from genome assembly GCF_000282195.1 of Pseudomonas sp. GM18. Classification (GTDB taxonomy): domain Bacteria; phylum Pseudomonadota; class Gammaproteobacteria; order Pseudomonadales; family Pseudomonadaceae; genus Aquipseudomonas. Next base: position 2,889 of record NZ_AKJT01000032.1, on the reverse strand, counting down.
GCGATCGGCGGCCAGCAGGCCCATGTTGCGCTCGCTCACGGCGGAGATAGTCAGCAACGGGTTGACCGCCAGAGAGGTCGGGATCACCGCGCCATCGGCCACGTACAACCCGGCATAGACATCGGTGCCACTGACGCCGCTGAACACCTGGCCCTTGTGGTTGACCACGCCTTGCGCCGCATCCTCACCCATCACACAACCGCCCAATGGGTGCACGGAAACGATGCTGTGTTTGAGCAGCTCGGTCCAGATCGGGTTCTCGACCCAGATCCCGCCCAAGGCCTTGGTGCTCTGGTGCAGGCGCTCGTTGCCGATCTTGACGTTTTCCTGCTCGCCAACGCCTGGCCAGTCGATGCGCAGCTGATCCTTGCTGTCGAGCACCATGCGGCCCTTGCCGTCGTCGTGGCTCATGATCAGGTAGGTCTGCATGTTGTGCAGGGCGCCGTGGTACGGGCCGCGCAGGAAGCTTTCGGCTTCGCGCTCGGCGTATTTGAGCTTGCCGGTGAAGCTGTCATCGGTGGGTTTGCCGATCAACCCGGCGAATGTGGCCATGCTCGGCACCATGGGCCGGCCCAGCGCGCCGGGGATCGAGCCTTCTTCGATGACCATCCGGCTGCGCCAGTCGCCTTCGGTGCGCATGTCGATGATCGAGGTGATGCACGGGCCGACCGGCTCCATTTCCTTGGCCGGATGGGCGCCGAAACCGATGCCGTTGATCGTTTCATCGCAGTTGTGGCCGAAACCGAGGATGTCGCCGTTGCCGCTCATGTTTTCGCCGAGCTGATGGGACGTCGACAGGCCTTTGTCCCGAGAGCGCAGGAGAATTTCGGTGGAACCCAGGGTGCCGGCCGACACCACCACAATGTCCGCCTTGACGAACAGCGTCGGCGCGGAGAATTTCTCACGGCCGCTGTCCAGGTATTGGAAGTGCACGATCCAGCCATCGCCGTCGCGCTCCAGATGCCGCACCTCGGCCTGGCAGAAAATCTCTGCGCCGTGGTTGCAGGCATCCGGCAGGTAATTCATCAGCGTGGTGTTCTTGGCCTTGTTGTTACAGCCCGAAACGCAGTCGCCGCAGTGGTTGCACGGCAACTGTTCGACGCCAACGTGGTTGAGGTTGTTCGGCAGTTTGTCGAAGGTCACGTTGATCGGTGGCTTGTAGAAGTGCGCGCCTTGCTTGAGGTAGTCGGCAGACTTCTGGTTAGCCTCGAGCTTGGGCAAGGTCGGAGCAGTTTTCGGATAGGGATTGGGCTTGAGCATTTCCCGAGCCCGGGCGTAACCGTCCTTGAGCAACGTGTCACGATGTTCACGCACCGCCAGCGGCCAGCGCGGGTCGTCGAACACACCGGGCTCCGGTTCCAGCGCGACGTTGGCATTGATCAGCGACGTGCCGCCCAGGCCGCAACCGACCACTACGTTCTGCTGGGCGTTGACGTGCAGGTCGAACAACCCGGTGCGCGAACCGATGTGCCCGTCCGGATCATGCACTTGCAGCTCGTCAGTGGCCGCCAGCATCGTATTGGGGTATTCGCCGGGCTGGATTTCCCGGCCTCGCTCCAGCAGGCATACCCGCTTGCCGGCCCGGGACAGGCGCGACGCCGCGATCCCGCCGCCGTAGCCGGAGCCAATGACGATCACATCGTAATGTTCCTTGATATCGCTGATGGGCGTGGCGATCCGTGTCATGGGTCTTTCCTCTCGGGCAGATGGGGCAACTCTGCGGTTGCCTGCAATCGATAGACGAACAAACGCCTGGTCACCGGGCACGGTCGGGCCTCAATGGCAGCTGCGTTATGGCAGGGGAATGGGGATCAGGCGCTATAGACGAGCGCGCTGATTGGCGGCGCGACGGTGAATCCGCTTGTGCAACAAGGTGGCGGGTGTCGGGACACAGGTCGTGCAGGGGCTTGGGTGCGAATGTGGCTGCGAGCGATGTGGCTGGCTATCCATCACGCGTTCTCCCTGAACCAGATGTGGATAAGCGATGGCTGTCCGTGTGCCATGAGAGTGAAGACAGGCGACAGATCGAAGTCAAGGAGTGCCTTAGAACTGTATGAAATCTGATCTATCGCGTTCCAGCCTATGCGGGCCGTGGCTTGCAGGGTTCAGCGAACAAGTTATCCACATCTCCACCCACAGCAAATGGGGACAACTGTGGATGACAGGCTAAATCTATTCACAAAAACCGAAGAAAAACCGTGACTTATCCGGAAGCAGGGTTTTGGCCAGGCACTGGTTGTTTTTTAATCAGAAGCTTGCAGACCACGTTTTACATGGCGTACAGGGGATGGCGAACACCTTATCCACAGAAGCACCAACAGACTTTGGGGGCAACTTTGCTCGTTCTGTGGAAAACCGCTGAAAACCGCGAGAGTTCGGGGTTTGCGGAAGGATTAGCGAGGGAAAACGTCGAATTGGACAATATTTGATCAACCCACTGAAAGCACCGATCTGTATGGGCTGTAGCGGACAGCGAACATCTTATCCACAGAAGCGCCAACAGAGATTGGGGGCAAGTATCGGCCAGTGAGCGAGGTTACGCTGTGGAAAAAGCCCGAAAAAACCGTGGGTTAGGCTGGTTGTTTTTTGTACTGGGGGCTGGAGGGCTTGATTGGTGTGGGGTGTAGCGAGGGGCGAACATGTTATCCACAGAAGCGCTAACAGGGATTGTGGGTAATGTTGGGGGCCAGGTGTTGGGAGTGCATATCCATTTCTGCGGTAACGGCGGCTTATGGTTCCGCTCTTACAGCGGGTCACTTTGGAAAAGCGCCAAAGTAACCAAAACGCTTTGCCCCGCCATTCGGTGCCTCGCCTAGGCTCGGCATGCCCTCACTCCGGCATTGCTCCGGGGGCCCGCCGCCATCGGCCATCCATGGCCGGGGGCGGCTA